>CAMTVI010000005.1:0-85235 GCA_947085165.1 uncultured Opitutaceae bacterium | reverse complement strand
CACGCGCCAGACATCCCTCCCCATCCAATATCGCGGCCGCGCCATCGATGCAGCCTATCGGCTCGATTTCGTTGTCGCGAACCAGCTCATCCTTGAGCTGAAGTCCGTCGAACGGCTCGATCCGATTCACACCGCCCAAACACTAACCTATCTCCGCCTCACCGGCCTCAAACTCGCGCTCTTGATCAATTTCAACGTCCCGCTCCTCCGCGAAGGCATGAAACGCGTCATTCTCTAATCCGTCTTTGTGTCCTTCGTGCCTTTGTGGTGAATCTCTTCCCTTCATGAACTCCGCTCAGATCCGCCAGTCTTTTCTCGATTTCTTCGCGTCCAAGCAGCACGCCATCGTGCCGTCTTCGTCCCTCATGCCGACGGCGCCGAATCTGCTCTTCACCAACGCGGGCATGAACCAGTTCGTCCCCTACTTCCTCGGCGACCAAACCGCTCCGTGGAAACGCGTCGCCGACACGCAGAAATGCATCCGCGCCGGCGGTAAACACAACGATTTGGAGGACGTCGGTTTCGATACCTACCACCACACGATGTTCGAGATGTTGGGCAACTGGTCGTTCGGCGACTATTTCAAAAAAGACTCGATCACGTGGGGTTGGGAACTGTTGACCAAAGTCTGGGGCATTCCGGCGAAACGATTGTTCGCGACGGTTTACTCACCAGACAAAGCCAAGGGTGATCCGGCGGAGTTTGACCAGGAAGCCTACGACATCTGGGCGGCCCTCTTTCGCGCCGAAGGGCTCGACCCCGCCGTGCACATCGTCAACGGCAACAAGAAGGATAATTTCTGGATGATGGGCGACACCGGCCCCTGCGGGCCCTGCTCCGAAATCCATTTCAATCTGCTGCCGTCCGAAGACGAGGCGGCGGGCCGCGTCAATGTTAACTCCAGTTCTTCGCGCTGCATCGAAATCTGGAATCACGTCTTCATCCAATTCAACGCCAACGCCGACGGCACGTTCGCGCCGCTTGCGGCCAAGCACGTGGACACCGGCATGGGTTTCGAACGCGTCGCCGGCATTCACGCCACCACGAAGGGCTTCACTGATTTCGCTGCGGAACCGTCGAATTACAACGCCGACGTCTTTGCCCCGACCTTCGCCAAACTCGCCGAACTCTCCGGCAAGACCTACACCGGCACCGTTCCCACCGAGCGCACCGGCTTGAGCGAACAGCAGCAAATCGACGTCACCTTCCGCGTCCTCGCCGACCATGCGCGTTGCGTTTCCTGCGCCATTGCCGACGGCATCTTGCCGGGTAACGAAGGACGGAACTACGTCATCCGCCGCATCCTCCGTCGCGGCATCATGTATGGCCGGAAATCCCTTGGCCTGAAGATCGGTGATTTCACTGCGCTTGTCGCGCCGGTCATCGAATCACTCGGCGGCGTCTTCACCGAGCTCGTGACGCAACGCGTCATGATCGAACGCGCCATCCGCGCCGAAGAAGAATCATTCGGACGAACACTCGATCGCGGCCTTTCGCATTTCGAACGATGCGTGATCGCTGGAGCGACCACTCAGATTTCCGGTTTCGATGCGTTTCAACTCTACGACACCTTTGGCTTCCCCCTCGACATGACGCAGGTGTTAGCGACTGAGCGCGGTATGACTGTAGATTTGGAAAGCTACGAACATCACTTGGAGGAACAACGTCAACGCGGCCGCGCCTCGCGCAAATCGGAAGTGATCGTCGCCGCGACTGAAGGTGACACCGCCGCAGAAGCGACGCGTTTCGTGGGCTACGCCATCGACCGCACGCACGCCGTCCACGCCAAGTTGGTCGACGTCGTGCGCACTGAGAAGGACACCTTCCTCATTTTCGACGAGACGCCATTCTACGCCGAAATGGGCGGTCAAGTCGGCGACACCGGCCACGCACTAATCGGCGGCCGCAAGTTAGACCTCACCGACTGCGTGAAGGACAAGTCCGGCCGTTACTTGCACCGGCTCGCCCCGACGGCGGAAGCTCCAAGCTCCAACCTCCAATCTCCAAGTGTCGGCGCGGCGGCGACGCTGCACGTCAATTTCAACCGCCGTCGCGCCATCTCGCGCCAGCATTCCGCGGCGCACTTGATCCACTGGGCGCTCCGCAAAATGCTCGGCACCCACGTTCGCCAGTTCGGCACGCACAAGACGCCGGATCGTCTCCGCTTCGACTTCACGCATTTCGAAGCGCTCACCGCGGCACAGATCAAAGAGTGCGAGCAACTCATCAACGAGAAGGTGCTCGAAAACGACCCCGTTGTTTCTGCCGAGATCGAATACGCCAACAAGCCCGACGACGTCCTCGCATTCTTCGGCGACAAATACGGCAAGTTTGTCCGTCTCGTGGATATCGGCGGCTATTCGAAGGAACTTTGCGGCGGCACCCACGTGACCACGACAGGCGAAATCGGTCTGATCAAGATCGTCGCTGAAATGGCCATCGCCGCCGGCACGCGCCGCATCGAAGCCGTCGCCGGCCAAGCTGCACTCGATTTTGTTTCCACCGAGGAAGCCGCGTTGAAGATGGTCAACACGCGGTTGAATTCCGGCGTGGTCGATGTCGGACTGAAGCTCGACGCGCTGTTCAACCGCCAAAAGGAAATGGAGCAAAAGTTGAAAGTCTTCGAAGCGAAGGCCGCCGCCGGGATCGCCGCCGAATTGGCCGGAAAAGCCGTCGTGCAAGGCGACCTGCGATTCGTTTCCGCCATTGTCGAAGCCGAAGGTCCCGAAGCGCTGCGCTCGTTGGGCAGCCAAGTGTTGAATCTCCTCGGCGAAGGCGTCGTGCAACTTGGCGCGGTGCTCGGCGAAAAAGTCAGCGTCGTCGCTTTGTGTTCACCGGCGGCCATCAAGAGTGGCCATCAAGCCGGCAAGTTGGTCGCCGAACTCTCCGCCAAGCTCGGCGGCAAAGGCGGCGGCAAACCGGATTGCGCGATGGGTGGCGGCAAAGAGCCGGCTAAACTTGCCCAGGCACTCGGTTTGTAAGGAGCGCTGCTAGAGCGACGACGATTTTCCGGCCCAACTTTCGACGCCGACTGTTGGGCACCGGTGGCACCAATTTGCTTAATTTCACTGCAACTCGGCCCGCAGACGGAAGAACACGGACTGGCCGTTAATTTGGGGCTTCGACGCCTGCCAAGTCTCGGTTGCGCCTGTGGCAATGCGGACCAGTGTGACTCCACTGGTGGACCAATTCGCTAAGTCGGTAGAATACTCGACTGAGTAATTGATATCCGTCCGCTCTGCGGGACGTGAGTAAGTAAAGGTCCATGAACCAGGAACTGCCGCAACGATCGGAAGTCCGGTGGTAGTATTTTGCTTCGGCTCGAGGCCGAGCGCGTATTTGAGCAAATTAGGAAGACGATCCTCCGCTAATATGGCCGTGGGACCGCTGATGTTGGCATTGAGCAGTTCACTCGCCGTGAATTTCGAGTTCCGCCACGCACTGAAGCCGCTGATTACGGTAAAGGCACGTTCGATTGAGGGTGCCGCGTTGTAGTTGCTGTCGCCCGGCTGAAAGGCGCGGACCGAAACTGTGCCGGTCGCGGTGAGGCTCAGCATATTGCCAGTGAGATTGGCTGGACCGCTGACGACACCAAAGGTAACTGGCAATCCTGACGAGGCGACGGCATTCAGGGAAAATGTGTCGCCCAAATTGCGCTGGGGAAGTTCACCGAAGGTCAGTGTTTGATTTGCCTTGGCAACGCTAAGGGTGCGCGCCTCATCCGGTGCTGCATCGAAGGAATGGTTGCCCTCTTGCTTGGCGTAAAGATTGGCTGCTCCCGCGCCGACGACGATGACGGTAGTGCCGCTGACAGTAGCGACGGCGGTGTTGGAACTCGTGAACGTCACCGGCAAACCCGAACTCGCGGTGGCCGTGATCGTGAACGCGCTGTCTCCAAAGATTTTCGTCGGTGGGGCATTGAAAGTGATATTCTGCGCGGCCTTGTTGACCGTCAGGACGGCGACGCTGCTTGTCGCGCTGCCGAGGGAATTGGTGGCAACGACCTTGTAGTTGCCCGCATCTGCTGCGGTCGCCGAGCTGATGGAATAGGTGGCCGACGTGGCACCGGAAATGGGAGCATCGTTTTTAAACCATTGGAAGCTGGGAGTGGGCGAAGCGCCGGCGGTAACGGAAAAACTCACTTGAGCACCAACCGAGACGGCGTGGCTTCCCGGTTCCGCTTTGACGACGGGAGCACTCGTCGCGATTTGCACGGGTGTAGCACGGTGCGTCGCAAAACCGTCGCCCAATTCGCCGCTGAAATTCGCTCCAACAGCCCAAATGGTGCCGTCCTTCTTAACCCAAAATCGAGCACCTTTCTCTCCGAGCCAGCCAAAGCTTACATTGGAGTCCTGTTGGAACAGTGCGTAGGGACCCGTCCCAGAGGGATTGAAGACCCCCTCTCCTGCCACCCAAATTGTGCCGTTCGTTTTGAGAACCATGGTTACGTTATTTGCCGCATAAACGGCACTGACGCCCGTTGCCACTTGCACAGGTATGGAACGAAGGGTCTGCGTGTTGTCGCAAAGCTGGCCATAGCCATTGTTTCCCACCGCCCAAAGCGTCCCGTCCGTCTTGACCCACATCGTGTGAAATGCCCCAGTCGCCACACTCGCCACACCAGCGGCGACAATTTGCACGGGCGAGAGACGCAGTGTCTCAGGAGAACCAAACTGTCCGTTGGGCAGCGTGCCATCGCCGAGCTGACTGTTGGAAGTGCCGCCCATGGTCCATAGAGAACCGTTGGATTTAACAAAGGCAGAATGATTCAAGCCGGTGGCCAGCGAACGGATTCCGCCGGTGGTGATCTGCACGGGCGACGAGGCGTTGGTAACCGAACCGTTCCCCAACTGCCCCTTGGCATTTGTGCCAATGCCCCAAAGGCTACCGTCGGATTTGGCGAACAAGATGTGCTGGTAACCTGCGGACACCGTCGCGACGCCGGTAGCAACTTGCATCGGCGTCATGTAGGAGGTGCCGGAAATTCCGTAGAGTCCGGTGCCTGTGTATCCGGAACCGACACCCCATAAAGTGCCATCTGTCTTCACATACATTGTATAAGCATGGCCGGCTGATGCCTGCGCCACGTCAGAGACGAGCCGAACGGGCTTTAGGGAGCTGTTGGACTGGCTAATCATTTGATAGTTACCCCCGCTGCCCGTGCCCCAAAGTTCGCCGTCCTGAGTAACGAATAAGGTGTGATTATCTCCTCCATCGCCAGACACGATGGGTTGCGCGGAGCCGAGTTGGATCACTTCCAGCACTGCTGCCACGCTGATCACTGAGCCGCCGGGATTGGTGACGACGCACGTGTAATTGCCGCGATCAGAGAGCTGCAGATTTGACTTGGAATAGGTCGTGCTGGTCGCGCCGACGATATTGACGCCGTTGAATTGCCATTGATAGGTGATCGGAAAGCTGCCTGCGGCTGTTACCGAGAAACTGGCACTCTGGCCCACGCTGCGCGTGAGCGACACCGGCTGGGATGTGATTGTGGCGGGCGACAGCGTAACGGCTAGGGTAGCGGGGTTGCTCGTCACCGTGCCCGACGGTCCGGATACGACCACTGTGTAGTCGCCGGAGTTGGCAACTTGGAGATTACTCAGCGTGAGATTTTCGGAGATCGCGCCGGAGATAAGGTTGCCGTCCTTGAACCACTGGTAACTGAGTGGCAGATTGCCCGCGGCTGTGACAGTCAAGATCGCCGACTGACCGACCAGCTTGTTGGTGCCAACTGGTTGGTAATTGATAGTCAAAGATTCCGGGCTGTAAACGCCGATGGGCACAGGGAACAAACGGGAGATGTTGGAGCCGTCCCCGAGCTGTCCGCTGTTGGCACCCATGCCCCAGAGTGAACCATCGAAAAGTCGGAATACAGAATGATAATATCCGGCCGCGGCCGACGTCACGCCCGCGGCCACTAGCACCGGCACCGTGCGCGTTTTGGTCGACCCATCTCCGAGGGCGCCATTCGTGTTGTAACCCATCGCCCAAAGGGTGGTGTCATTACGAATAAACAGCGTGTGGTAAAGCCCAGCAGTCACGTGGGCGACTCCAGCCGCTACCTGGATCGGAACCCGCCGGTCGGTGGTGCTGCCATCGCCGAGTTGTCCGGCGGAATTTGAACCCATGCCCCAAAGCGTGCCATCCGACTTAAGGAACATCGAATGCCCGTAGCCGGCCGCCATGGACGCCACTCCGGTGGCGATGAGGACCGGGGAGGGCCGGTTTGTAGTGGTGCCGTCGCCAAGTTGACCATTGGTGTTCAAGCCCATGCCCCAAAGCGTGCCATCCGACTTGAGAAAAAGAGAATGGCTGACACCTGCCGCCGCCGCCACAACTCCCGTGCTCACCTGCACCGGTGTGAGGCGCATGGTGGTGGTGCCGTCTCCCACTCCGCCATTCTGATTCCAGCCGCAGGCCCAAAGCGTGCCGTTGGTTTTGACGAAGAGCGTAGTTTCGCCACCAACCGCAGCGGAGGCTACCCCGGAGGTGATCAACACTGGACTGCTCCGGTTCGTGGTGGTGCCGTCTCCGATGCCACCCGTGGTATTGCGCCCCATGCCCCACGCAGATCCGTCGCGTTTGACGAACACAGTGGTGTCGACCGTGCTGCCGACCGCGACTGAGGACACAAAGCCAGCCACCAATACCGGAGAGGCCCGATCCGTGTTCGTGCCATCACCGAGCTGGCCCAAGTTGTTTCGGCCGGCAGCCCACAGCGAGCCGTTCGCGTCGGGAATATAGAACACTGTGCTGCCGCCCGCGCCAAAGGTTGGCCCACTGACGGGCACCGCGTTACCAGTATTGTTGGTGATGACCATGGGCACTGGGAAATTGCTGTAATCCTCAATGCCATAGCCGCCGTTGTTGCTCGTGCTGCCGTCGTTTTCGGTCAAGAGGAGTGAGATATACCAAGTGCCCGCCGAGGGCTTGGTGAACGGAATGGAGCCAGTGGAAAAATTGGTGCGTGACGCCCCGGCCGCGAGAGGAGCCAACTGGTATTGCGCGAGCTTTTGCCCGGAAACGGAACCTCCAGAATATGGTGAGGCGAAGGCCCACAACTCCAGGCGCAACGAGCCGCTCGTGCCGACGGTGGCGTTGTTGCGCACATTTTCAACCTCAAGCAGGACCGTCGTATTGCCGTTTTGCGGAGTGTAAGTTGAGCGGCCCGACAGAGTCAGGCTCCCTGCTCCGCCCACGGGTGCGATGTTGGTAGTCGTCATGGGCACCGGAAAATTCCGGTAGTCGGCGATAGAGAAGCCATTGTTTTCGGCGGAGGTGCCGGTGTATTCGGTAAGGACCATGACCACGTTCCATGTTCCTGCCGGTGGCGGGTCGAAGCTAACCGAACCCGAGGAGACTGCATAAAGTGCGGAGCCGGCGTTGAGCGAGGATAGCGAATATTGCGCAAGCTTATAGCCCGTGATGCGCCCGTTGCCGCTGTAAGCCGACGCGGTGGCCCACAGTTCTAGGCGCAAGGCCCCGCTACGTCCGCTGGGGGCGGCGTTACGCACCTCGGTTGCCTGAAGAACCACGGTGGTGTTATTGTTTTGCGGAATATAGGTCTGGGTGCCGAGAAGTTTGAGATTACCTCGTCCACCGCCCGTGCCACTCGACTCAATGACTAATGGAGAGACAAAATTCCCGTAGTCACGTCCAAGATAGCCGTCATTTGTGCTACCTCCGGTGTATTCCGTGACCATCAAGGAAACGAAATACGTTCCTGCCGGTGGCGAAGTGAAAGTGACCGAGCCGCTGGATACCTTCGACCATGAACTGCCGCCGTTCAGCGGACTAAGCGAATAAATCGCCATCCGGTGCCCGTTAAGCGATCCACCAGAATAAGGCGTTGTGAAGGCCCACAATTCCAAGCGAATTGATCCGCTGCGCCCAGAGGGATCAGCATTGCGAACCGTATCGGCATTCATCACCACGGTGCCACTCGCACCGGAGGACTGAAAAGAATAGTTGCCGATCAACTGCAGGTTCGCCGCTCCTAGTCTTCCCGTTAAGGCAATGACCGAAATCAATACGGTGATGAGCGCGCGGATACGCATCATAAAGTAACGAACGCACCATACCGATCTACGGCGAGTCTGAGCAAGTCCAGAGTTTACCCGATCGCTGCTCCCGATCTGCCATTCACCAAACTCGCTTTCCCTCGTTGCTCGCATACTCAATCCATCTGTCCCACAGCGGTGGCAAGGATCCTTAGAAACTCGCCCAGGCGCTCGGTTTGTAAGGAGCGCTGCTAGAGCGACGACGATTTTCCGGCCCAACTTTCGACGGCGACTGTTGGGCAATTTTTGCGCACGGAACGGCTTTGAATCTGCTGTGATTTGCGCTACGTTGTGGGCATGGACACGCTCACCCTCGCTAATGAAATTTGCGATCAGGCTGACGGGTTCCTCGCCGACGTGAAACGCCGCGACGAAGCCAAGGCCGGCATTGCAGAATACTTGACCATTCACCACGCCACATTGCCCGCCGCTGAGAAACAAGCGGTGATTGCCCAGGCGTTGAAGATCCTCGAAGAGGAGGACTTTTTTATCGACGACCATCACACCGACGAAATCTTCGACGAACGCGACCCTCTCTGACCCATGACGTGATTGCAGCAGGCGCGGACTTGCGCCGGCGGTGCGCTTGGCTAGGAATAGAGAATGCTCAATTTATCGTCGCCTGATTTCACGCAACACCCACCACGCAGCCCGCGCGTCCGTCTCGGTGGCTTTGTGCATTTGCCGCGCCTGCTCGACAAAGCGAGAGCGCACGCCGCAGCTAAATTGGGTGAATACATGTGGAATTGCCCGCTCGACCAACGCTGGACGGCCTTTACCGGAATCACTGCCGAAGCGCTTTTGGCGGAAGTTAAACAAGGCCGCAGCGATACGGAAATGCTCGCTTGGATCACCGCGAACATGTCGCCCGCCCGCCAACCGTGGGAAATCGAGGCGTGGTCGAATTGGTTGAGCACGCTGGCAGCCGGCAACGTGGCGCGACACGCAATGTTTGCGGAGTCGTTGACCGCCATCGCACCGCGCCGCGAAGACATGGTCACCTACTTTGACCGTCTCGATATGGACGACTACGCGTCCTACGGCGGCAAAGCCTGACGGTCAGAGGCGCATCGTTGGCGTTTCTACGCATTTATGCGTATCCTCACCCACGGTTGATTCTGGTATTCTGCCGCATGCGCAAAATTCTGGTGGTTGCTTCACTACTTTCGATTCTCGCAATTTCGATTAACGCCCAAGTCACCACCTACCGCATGAGCGGCGCGGTCGCGAGTGTCGGAGGCGATCTCGGTTCCTCTGTGCAAGTGGGCCAAACCTACGAAGCCGACTTCGTCTTCGACGAGTCGTTGGCGCTCTTCAACAACTTCGGCAGCTTTGCGCTCTACAAGAGCACCCTGACCGAGATTCGCATTACCACGGGTAGCGGCATTCTGACATGGTCGGCCTCAACGCCGCTCAGCAATGACGCGAATAACGGTTTCGCCGTGCACAACAACAACAGCGGTCGCGACGCGATTATCTTCAGCACCGGACCGGGCTACCTCGTTGGTCCCGCGCTCAATAGTCTCAACGTCAGCACCTTGGTATTCACTTTGCAGGACAGCACGCAAACGGCCTTCAGCAACGCTTCCATTCCAACCTTCCTCTCCCCCGCATCGTTTCCGTTGAAGCTGCTGGATCTGAATTTCGGTAATCAGTTCCCGTCGGAGCAGATCAAATTCAACCTCTCTACCATCGAGCGCAACCCCATGCCCGTGCCGGAGCCTTCGACTTATGCTTTGCTCGCCGGTGCCGTCGCGTTGCTCGGTGCAGTGATTCGCCGTCGTCGTGCGACGTAAGTTACGGCATTAAACGCGTGATGTTCCACGCGCTCGCTTCTGTGTTGGTGTAGCGGAAACGGTCGTGGAGCCGACTCGGTCGGCCTTGCCAAAATTCAAACGTCGCGGGCGTGACGCGGTAACCGCCCCAATTCGTCGGCAAGGGAATCTCACCTTGCGCGAACTTCGCCTTCATCTCCGCGAACTTTTGCTCCAGCAAACTGCGCGTCGTGATCACTTGGCTTTGGCGCGACGCCCAGGCGCCGATCTGGCTGTCTCGCGGACGTGAGAGAAAATAGCGCAACGATTCGATGGCGGAAATTTTCTCAGCTGTTCCGGTGACGGAAACCTGACGCTCAATCGGCAACCACGAGAAATGCAGCGCCACGCGCGGGTTGGCGGCGATCGCACCGGCCTTGGCACTTTCGTAATTCGTGTAGAAAACGAAGCCGCGTTCATCGAAGCCTTTGAGCAACACTGTGCGCGCCCACGGCTGGCCGGCTGCGTCCACGGTGGCGAGTGTCATGGCGTTGGGCTCCAGAAGTTGCGCCTCAATCGCATCGCGCATCCACTGGTCGAATTGCGCAAACGGACCCGGGTGCAAATCCGGCAAGTCCAAGGCACGGGACGCGTAGTTGCGGCGAAGTTCCTCAAGATTCATCGGGCAACAGCATTGCCAGTGCCGCGCCTGACGCAAGCCGTGCGCGCAGTCGTGTGGCGAGGCCAACGTTGACGCAACCGGTCATTGTGTTTGCGTGGCGCCGTGACCGGAGAGCAAACCGCAACCCACCCGCTCGTGCTCGCGTTTAACGCCAGCAATCAACTCGCCGTGCGTCGCGACGCCGGCCGCTATGTCACTCCTTTCAGCGGGGCCGGTGCGAACGAGGCGTTGCGCGCGGCTTTTCCGGCAGGAACAGAACCGGCGGTCTATTATTCCTTCACTTACGAGGGCACGCTTCGGGAAGTGAGCTTGGCCCAAGTGGAGAATCTCGATGCGGCGTCAGATATCGTTTTCCGGACGTTGGAGGAACTGACGGCAACGGCGAGTGAAGTATCGCCGCTCTTGGCGGCGGCGTTGCAACACCTCGAGCCGCATCTGATTGAGATCCCTTACCTCCACCTCGGCGAGAACGACTACATCTACAAATTCCGGGTCGAGCGGGATCGCAATCGTTCCATCTACGAGCAGGACGACCGCGCGCGCGGCCTCTACCAGAGCAAACTGTGCGAAGCGATCAAGGCGCTGGCGCGCACCAATGAACGCTCGGCCTCGGCCCCGGCGAAGTTGGATTTCGGGGCGGTGCAATACACGATTCCGAGCCACTTTGGTTTCTGTCTCGGCGTGAAAAACGCGATCGAACGCGCCTACGAAACGCTCGCCGAGCATCCCAATCGGCGCGTCTTCATGTTGAGCGAGCTGATTCACAATCCCTTTGTGAACGAGGATCTGTTGCGGCGCGGGCTCGGCTATTTGCAGACGGACAAGGGCGTGCCGTTGACCATCAGCGGCAAAACTTCCCGCGAGGCGCTCAATGAACCGCTGCGGTGGAGCACGCTCACGTCGGAGGATGTGGTGATCATTCCGGCCTTCGGCGCGACCGACGAGGACAAGAAGCGACTCATCCGCAAAGGCATCCGCGTCGCGCAATACGACGCCACTTGCATGCTCGTGGAAAAAGTCTGGAAGGCGGCGCGCGCGTTTGGCCGCGCCGGATTCACAGTCGTGATTCACGGCAAGAGCGAGCACGAGGAAACGAAAGCCACTTTTTCCAATACGCGCCGTTATGCCCCATCAATTATCCTGAGGACGTTGGAAGAAGCGCGCACTTTGGGTGCGCACATTGCCAATCCGACGGCAGCGACACGCGCGGCGGTGCTGGCGCAGTTTGAAGGTCTTCACACGCCCAATTTTGATCCCGATTTGCACCTCGATCGTCTGGCGGTGGTGAATCAAACCACGCTGTTGATGAACGAGACCTCGGCGATTATCGACTACTTCAAGTCGGTTTTTGTCACGCGCTACGGTGAAATCGATGGCCCGGCGCATGTCGGCGGGGCGGGGAAAAAGGATACGTTGTGCTATGCGACGCAGGTGAATCAAGACGCTCTCGGCTGTGCTTTGGAAGAGCCGCTCGATGCGGCAATCGTGATCGGCGGCAAAAATAGTTCCAATACTTACCAACTCTACCGGGTCTGCGAACAACGCCTCGGCAGTCGGGCATTTTTTATCCAATCGGAAGCGAGCCTCCTCTCACGTGATGAGATTGAACACTATGTCTTCCCCGCCCCGGGCAATGGGAAAGCGGGCCGACTGGAGATGCATCCGCTTTGGACCGATGATAACGGCCCCAAACGCGTGTTGATTACTGGTGGCGCCTCGTGTCCGGACGGATTAGTTCAACAAGTTATCACGCGGATAAATTCGTTTTTTCCTCCGACTGAATTGCGCACCATGGATGAGGTGCTGACGGATTTAGCCAAAAAATAAGGCCGGTCAATTGACCGGCCTTTGAGAAATTCATCCCGAACGAAATCGCTCGCTTGCTTAGAACTTGATGCTCAAGCCGCCGCGCACACCGACCGAGCTACCAATGTCGATTTTGGCGGTGCGTCCGGCAACGGTTTGGTCGTAGCCACCGATTTGTTGCATGCCAACACCAGCGAAAATACCCGTGCGCTCATTCGCGCGCCAATCGAAATTCAAATCGGCATAGAAACCAGTGAGGAATTTGCTTTCGTTGCTGTAGCGATCTTCGACGACATCCTCCAAGTCGTCCGGCAGTTCGAGCGTCTCGATAACACTGTAACGGCTACCCGCAAAGGCACCGGCCACACCTGCGCCAAGGCTGATGCCCAGACGTTCGGTGAGTTGCGTGCGAAGGGTCGGGCCGACGCGAAGCAGAAAATAGGCGCCAGTGAGCTCCCAGTTGCCGTTCACGGTAGCGCCACCCACAGTCGAAGTGTTGGTGGTGAGCAACGCATTCGGCGTGAGTTGCAACGGTGTGGTCGTTTCAAAACCCGAGGCCGCAACCGTCGTGTCTGGCCGAACTAAATCAGTAAAGCTCGGCCCGCCCTTCACGCCAGTTGGGGTCGGCCCATTGAGCAAAAAATAATCGGTGTAAGTGTTGAGCGTGGAACTCACGGTGCCGCTGGTCTTTGCCGTCATCGAATTTAGCGCAACACCGGCGCCAAGGCTCCATTGCAGGCGACCGACTTTGCCCATCTCGCGCTCGAGGGAAAGCTCCACGCCGCCGTTGAGACCTTCATCCTTGGCTGCAGTCGCGCCCTCGCCCGTCGCGCTGTAAATGCTCATGGCGGCATGGCCGGCGACAATTTGGCTATCGGTGCGATACTCCCAAGCGCGGGTCCGGCCAGCAGTGTAGGAGACACCATCTAACACGAGCAGACTCGAACCATCGGTTTGCAATTCCGAGTAAGTGTAGCGACCACCGGGAGTCGAAGTCTGCGTGCCGTTACCATCAGTTTCATTGAAACGTGGTGCGTCTGCGATCACCGAACCGTTGTCGTAGCTGCGGCTGACATTACCTTGCGTGGCGGGCACGATCGCGCGGCTGGCGGCCACGGAGCCGAGATTGCCGAACTGCACATTGATGCCCGACGAAAGGATGCGGTAGCCGAAATTCAGCGTCATGCGCGGGCGATACCATTCGTCCGTGGGGAGACCAAACTCCCGTTGGTCACGTTCATCTTCCGCCGCGGTTTGCGCAAAGGAAGGCACAGCGATGACGGACAGGAGAACGAGCGTGAGGCGGAAACGAAAGGACATTGCTGGTAGGGTGAACAGATGCTGCGTCATTGGAAAAGCCAAATAATTGGCTCAGCCGAAGCTTTTTTGGGAACATTTGGCCAAGCGAACTGAGGAAAATTCCCTCTTGGGAACCAAAGATCGACGCACTCAGGCGTGGTCGGATGCAGATTGGGGTTTCCTCCATCGTTTTTTTGCCAAGACTGCCAGCATGGCTGAACTTTCCCTGCAGGAACATTATTCGCCCCAAAGCATCTGCTTTGGCTGTGGCCCCGCCAACCAACTGGGTCTGCGCATTCGCAGCTTCGTCCGCGGCAACGAAATCATTGCAAATTGGACACCCGCGCCGCACCACGCCGCCTTCCCCGGTGTGCTCAATGGCGGCATTATCGGTTCGTTGTTGGACTGCCATTGCAACTGGACGGGAGCGTGGCATCTGATGCAGGCCGGTAAGCTGGATCGGCCCCCGTGCACCGTGACAGCGGAATACGCGATCAAGCTGCTCCGTCCGTGTCCGACTGATGTTCTGGTGGAATTGGTGGCCACGAGCGTTGAAGTATCGGGCAACCGGGCCGTGATTGACGGAACTCTCTTCGCGGCGGGAAAACCACGCGCTACTTGCCGCGGAACTTTTGTTGCCGTGCAAGAAGGACATCCTGCATTTCACCGCTGGTAACGACTAGCTGCCCCAGCGCCGGTTTCGCAATCGACGTTGCCAATCGCGAATCAACGATTGTGACTGCCTCGGTGAATGTGACTGATTTACCGCTCAGCGCTGCGCTGGGCATAATTGACGCCCCGGCGAACGCCGACCATGTGCTGGAAATGCCCGTGGGCGACCTGACGCAGAATCACGTGGGCTCAGTTCATGCGGCGGCCCAATTCGCTCTCGCCGAAGCCGCCAGTGCCTCCGCGTTGCAGCGTGCGTTTCCCGAATTGGCGAGTCGTGTTGTGGCGGTTGTGCGCGGAGTTTCGCTGAAGTATCGTCGACCGGCCACCACTCGGCTTCGCGCTTTTGCGTGGCCCGATGAAGACACCCGTGCTCGGCTCGTCGGAGATTTGGCCCAACGCCTCAACGCGCGCGCCGTCGTCCACGTAGAATTGAAAGATGACGCTGACCAACTGACCTTTGCCGGCGACTTTGTCTGGTTCGTCTCACGCCAATCAGAATCAGTCTAACATGCGCCGACTATTTATCGTTTGCGGATTTGGGATGGGCGCGTGGCTGAGCGCCGCCGCATCCACCCCGCCCGACTATTTCACTGCGGCATTAAGCCATCTGAGCAATGATGCCCCGCGCGGCTGGGCCTATAATCTAACCACGAAGCGTGATTCGGATTTCTCGACGGAACGCTACGATCCCTCGCGCCCACCGGGCGGAGAATGGACGCTGCTCATGCGCAATGGCCGGGAGCCAACGGCGGATGAACTCAAAAGTTACCAACGCTACAAGGCGAGCAATGCCTCCCCCACGGCCCGCGCCACTTTTGAGAAAGGCGACATCGACGTGACCTCGGTTGAACTGGTGCGCGAGGATGACGAGCGCGCGGAATTCGTGGCGCGATTCCGCGCCGACATTTCCGCGCCCCTGCTCCAACATGTATTCCTGCTTCTCACCATCCACAAACTCACGCCGGCGGTGGAGTCTTATGAATTGCGTTTGGCCCGCCCTTTTTCGCCAGCGCTGGGAGTGCGGATGCACGAATTACTCGTGACGATGAAGTTGACTCCGCCGACGGCGGATAGACCAGCGTTGCCGAGCGAAATGGTGTCACGTTTTCGCGGACGGCTCTTCTTCGTCGTGTCGATGAAAGAAAATCTGCAGGTCACTTATTCTGATTTCGAACCGGTGCGTCCGTTTCGTTGAGGCAGAAGCACTGAATTGCGGAACTACTTCCGCGACCGCTTGGTGGCCGGGATCTTCTTCGCCGCTTTAATTTGCGCGCCGCGAATCGCAGGTTTGACGGCAACACCGTCCCACTTGAGCACGAGTGTGCTCAATCCCGGCAGCGTCAGAACCAAAGATTGGGCGAAGCCATCTGCTTCTGACTCCTCCGTGGTTTGCCCACCGTAATTGCCAAAGCCTTCGCCGCCGTAGGTGCTCGCGTTTGTGTTCAGGACCTCGCGCCAATGACCACTCAATGGAACCCCCACGCAGAATCCCGTGCGCGTGACCGGTGTGAAATTACAGACGACGAGATACGCCGTGCCGCCGGACTGATCCTGGCGCAAAAAACTGAGGGTGGAATGGTCGCGGTCGCTCGCATTGACCCAACGGAATGAGGCTGGATCAAAGTCGCGTGCTGAGAGAACGGCATCGCTGACGTAGAGTCGGTTGAGGTCGCGCACGAGCGATTGCACCCCGCGATGTTCGGGGTGTTCGAGCAAATGCCAGTCGAGACTGGCATCGTGATTCCACTCGCGCCACTGACCGAATTCGCCGCCCATGAAGAGCAGTTTCTTGCCGGGATACATCCAAACAAAGCCGTAAAGGGCGCGAAGGTTCGCCGCTTTTTCCGAAGTCGGCCCCGCGCCCATCTTGCCCAACATCGACGACTTCAAGTGCACCACTTCATCGTGTGAGTAGACGCTGATGAAATTCTCGGAATACTGATAAACCATCCCGAACGTGAGCTTGTCGTGCATCCACTTGCGGTGGATGGCGTCCTTTTGGAAGAACTCGAGCGTATCGTGCATCAGGCCCATGTTCCACTTGTAGTCGAAGCCGAGGCCGCCGTCCCGCGTCGGCCGGCTTACCATCGGGAACGCCGTCGATTCCTCCGCGATCATCAACGCACCGGGATAGTAATGGTGCACGAGATCGTTGACCTGTTTGAGGAAAGTAATCGCGTCGAGATTCTCGCGACCACCGTAGCGATTGGGGATCCATTCCCCGGCCTTGCGCGAGTAATCGAGGTTGAGCATCGAGGCCACTGCATCGACGCGCAATCCATCGATATGAAAGCGCTCGAGCCACGACAGCGCGCTGGCCACCAGGAAACAGCGAACTTCATTGCGCCCGTAATTAAAAATCAGCGTGCCCCAATCCATGTGGGCCCCAAGTCGCGGATCTTCGTGCTCGTAGAGATGAGTGCCGTCAAATTGCGCGAGCGCAAAGCTGTCTCGGGGAAAATGCGCCGGCACCCAGTCCAGGATCACGCCGATGCCACGCTGATGCATATGGTCCACGAAGAATTGGAAATCCTCCGGACTGCCATGACGGTGGGTTGGCGCGAAATAGCCCGTCACTTGATAACCCCACGAGCCAGTGTAGGGATGCTCCGCAACCGGCATGATTTCAATGTGGGTGAAACCAAGATCGACCACGTAATCCGCGAGGGCTGGCGCGAGTTCGCGGTAAGTCAGCGGACGATCTCCGTCTTCCAATTTGCGCCGCCACGAACCGAGTTGCACTTCGTAAACCGACATCGGGCGGTCGATTTTTCCGGCCTGCTCTTCGCGCTGAGCGATCCAGGCGGCATCATTCCACTGGTAACGACTGGTGCGGCACACGATGGCGGCGTTGTTCGGTGGCGCTTCAAAGTAAGTGCCATACGGATCGGTCTTGAGCCGCATTTGGCCGTGCTGATCCCAAATCGCGAATTTATACAGTTCGCCCTCGGCTAGGCCGGGCACGAACAATTCCCAGACGCCCGAAGCACCCAAGGGCCGCATCGGATGAAAGCGCGCATCCCACGCGTTGAAATTCCCCACGACCGAAACGCGCGACGCCGTCGGTGCCCAGACCGCAAAGGCGACTCCCGGCACATCTCCCAATTGGCGCACATGCGAGCCAAGTTTTTCGTAAATGCGGTGTTCGTTGCCTTCGTTAAACAGGTAAAGATCCTGCTCCCCTAGGGTCGGCAGAAAAGAATACGCGTTGTAAACTTGGTGGATGTCGCCCCAGGAAGTCTCGTAACGAAGTTGGTAGCGAAAGACCTCGGTCCGGCCGGCGAAGAAAATTTCATAAAACCCCAGCGACGATAGCTGCGTCATCACATGCCGGGGAGCGCCCGCGGCATCGAGTTCGACCACTTCGCACTTCACCGCACCCCGCACAAAAGCGCGAGCGACGACACCCGATTTGCCGCCGATGGTTGCGGGATGCATCCCCAGCCAACCATGCGGATTGGATTGGCGATTCTCGAGAAAGGCGGCGAGTTCGTGCGGGGGAATTATCACGCTGGCGTAACCATTGAGCATGGGGATGCATGCGTCTAGAGAAATTCCTGTCTTCAATCCGCGTAAATCGTCATTGCCCCGTTGCGCCGCTGCCTTCAGTTGAACGTGTCATGCTTCGAATCGTGCTGCGAATTCTTCCCGCTTTATTTTGTGCCGGCTTGCTGTCGGCCACCTCCCTGCATGCGCAATTACCAGCAGTAAAGAGTCCTGTTCCCGACGCTTACGGGCGCGAGACGATCTACGACGACAAGACGAAAGAGTTGGTGCTACGAGGCGACGCGCGGGTCACCTACGGCGACGTCACACTGACCGCAGAGGAAATCCGTTACAGTCGCGACACCAACTCCGTCCTCGCGCGCGGTCGTTTCATTCTCACCAACGGCGGGCGACGCCTCGTGGCCGAGGAAGGCAGTTACAATCTCACAACCGGCATTTTGCGTGTGCGCAATTTACGGGTTGGGCAATTCCCCATCTACATTACCGGCGAGTCAGTGGAAGGGACTTTCGAGGAAATGGTCTTCACGAACGCGACCATTTTCTTCCGCGAAGAAGCCTCGTATTCGCCCTCGATCAAGGCGGCGCGCGCCACTTATCGCCGCGGGCGCATCGTCGCGGGTGAAGGTTTGCAAATCGGTTTGCTCGGCGGACACGTGCTCAAACTTCCCCACTTTGAACACGACCTTACGACCGAGCTTTTCTCGCTCTTCTCCGGCAAAATCGGTTACCGCCGCAGCCTTGGTGTGCTGGTCGAAGGTAATCTTCGCGTGCCCCTCGCGGAAGGTGTTCGTGTCGGCGGCGACATCGGACTCTACTCGGCACGTGGCGTAATGGTCGGCCCAGCGCTGAAGTATGCACGCACCGTCAACGGCGATTTGATTCAAGGCGCTCTCACCAGCGGCTACATTAAAGATAACGGTGATCGACTGACCGACATTCTCGGGCGCGCCATTCCTACTGATCGCAGTTTCGTCGACTGGACGCATCATCAGTCATTCGGAGCACGCGGCAGTCTCGACGCGCAATTCAACTACTGGAGTGATTCCGAAATTCTGCGTGATTTTCGCTCCAAGCGCTTTTTCCCTGTGCAGCAGCCGGATTCCTATTTGGAGACAGCGTATGCCGGCGATAATTATTTGCTCAGCGCCTTTCTTCGGGTTCACCCCAATCGTTTTCATCGGACGCAACAACGCTTGCCCGAAATTCGTTACGATCTTCTCCCGACAGAAATAACTGCCGGTGCTTATCATCGACTTGCCGCCAGCTTTGCGGTGCTGGAAGAGAACGCTTTCGCACTTTCTCCCAAACAACAATCAACCCGCTTCGACGCATACTACGGAGTGGAACGTCCAATAGCGCTCGCGCCATGGCTAGCCTTCACTCCTGTCGCCGGTGGACGCCTCACGCATTACGTTGACGCCCTCGGAGCCCGCAACGACTACACGCGCACGATTGGAGAAATAGGCTTCGACGCCCGCCTCCGTGCCACGGGCACTTTTGAATATCGCAACGACACTTGGGAAATCAACGGCCTGCGCCACCTCTTCGAGCCGCGCCTTTCCTATCGCTACGCACCCCGAGCTGATCGCGGCAAAATCTACATCCCGCAAATTGATCGCCGCGTTTACTCCACTTACTTGCAACCGCTCTCAATCGCCGACCAGCGCAACATCGACGATCTCGATGAATTAAATACCCTGCGGTTTGGACTGCACAACACATGGCAAACGAGAGCGACCGACGGCGGCACGCGCGAACTGGCCGCGCTGAATCTCGCAGCTGATTATCGTTTTTCACGCCGTCCCGGACAACGTCCCGTCTCGGATGTGCATGCTGAATTGAAAGTGACACCGGCACCTTGGCTACGCCTCGAAGTTTATCAACGCTTCACGCCGCAGACGCAGGTGCAGCAAGAATTGAACTACGCCCTCGTGTTGACTGACCAAGATTGGTGGTCCGCGCGCTTAAGTTCCTATTTTCTCAAAAACGATTACGAGGAGTATTCACTCGATTATCGCTATCGGCTGAACGAAGCGTTCGAGGTGATCGGACGTTGGCGCTACGACGTTCGCCGCAGTCGCCTGAACGAACAAACTTACGGACTCTGGCAGCGCCTCGGTCAAACTTGGGCGGTGAAGTATGAAGCCTCATTTTACAACGGCCCGCGCCGGGAAAATTCCTTCGCCTTCAACATCGAAGTTGAATTGCTCAAATTCTGAGCCCTGCCCTCGGTGCATTTTTCCCGCCCCCGCTTGAGTTTGTCGCGATGACAATTCCACTACGAATCGCCGCAAATCAGCAACGCACCTTTCTCGCGTTTCTGGAACAAATTCTTCCGCACGTCGGTCGCGAGAGCGCGTTGCCGCGTCGCATCAAAGAATTGCTCGGACGCAATCGCGCCATCGGTTCGCGCGACCGGCGACTCTATCGCGAGTTGATCTACACTACGCTGCGCTTCCTTCCGTGGGTTCGGCCCTACTTGGAAGAGTCTCCCGATTTTGCCGCGCAAATGGTCGCGTGGTTAGCCCCGGAGTTGAAAGACACTATCGCCTATCGCACGGCACTACTCGATGGTTGGCCTGCCGTTCCCCAGTCGTTAGTGGAGAAATCCGCCGCCTTGCAGAAACGCGCTCCGGCCTTGGGTGGGGATGCCGCACACGGGCAATTTTCGCCAACCGAACTTTTGCCCGAGTGGTTTCGGGAACATTGTCCCGGCGTTTTTGAATCTCCGCATCTCGACGTTCTCTTGGCGCGCGCGCCGCTTTGGGTCCGCTTGCAAGTGCAGGATCGGGCTCTCGTGCTGGATGAGTTTTCCCGCAGAAATTGGGAAGCGCGCCCGAGCCCGAATTTTCCCGATGCCTTCGCGTTGCCTCCGAATGCGGGCGTCGCCGATTCCGACGCCTATCGCCGTGGCTTCGTCGAAATCCAGGATTTCGGTTCGCAACTCGTGCTTGCCCACGCACCGATTTCGGCTGGTCAACATTGGCTCGATGCCTGCGCGGGCGCCGGAGGCAAGTCGCTCCAACTCGCGCATCAGCTTTCTAATCTCGCGAAACAAGGCGGCACGGTTGGGCGCGTTGACGCCACTGACATTCGCCCGGCGATGCTGGAGGAATTGCACGATCGTGCTGCGCGCGCGCGGTTCGGCAATATCCGCATCGTTGCAACTCCTTCGGGGCCTTACGATGGAGTATTGGTCGATGCCCCCTGCTCTGGGTCGGGCACGTGGCGGCGGTTGCCGCACATGAAATGGATCACGCAACCCGCAATGCTCGCCGAGTTCGCGGCGCTCCAATTGGAAATTCTCACCACCAATGCCGCGCGCGTAAAATTCGCTGCGGGACCCGGTGGCGGAGTGCTTGTCTATGCCACCTGTTCGCTGAGCCATGTGGAAAATCACGACGTAATCGCGGCATTTCTCGGCGCGCATCCTGAATTTAAGGTGGAGCGCCCAACGCTGGATTGCGGAGGAATCTTCGACGGATTCGGCACCACTTTGCTACCCGGCACTCATGACAGCGACGGGTTCTTCGTCGCTCTGTTGCGCCGAATTGCTTGAACCGGCCATTGCGAAGAGAGGCTAGCGGCGCGGCGCGAGGGCGACACGGAGTTCAGTTGGAATCGGAGCCTCGGCCAGCCACTGATTCGCGGCTGGTGCATTCAAATTGTGCCACGCGCGATAAATTCGCCGTGTGTGTTCTAGGCGCGAGGCCACGTCCGATATGGTAACGGTCAGCGTCAACGCTTGCCGCGGATTCTTCGACGCCAACTGACCCGCGACAATCGCCACGCTACGATCGCGCTCCGCTCCCACGGGTTGTGCAGTCGCCCACGTTACCGCGGCCATGGGATTGTTGTCCGTCCAGCGAATGACACTTTCCTGCCAAGCAATTTGCCGCGCCTGCGAGTCACTCAACGTCTGCGCCCAAGCCAGCGCCGCTGCGGGATCTTGTTGGGCGAGACTCGGCGCGATGACGCGAGCCGCTGTGGCTTGCAAGGCGGCCGGCAACGCGCGCGTGAATGCCAGAGCCGCAGGGAGATCGGAGGCCGCTGAAAAATCAGCCAGCGCGCGCACTGCATTCTCACGACTCAGCCCTGGCGCGATCGTGTCGTAAAGTCCAAGTGCCGAGGCAAAGTCGGCCTGCGCAAGTTTGAAAAAGATCAGGCGGTAGAGCGGCGCACCTGCTTGATCGGTTAAATATTCTCCTGCGAGTGCTAGCGCGCGACGTGGGTCTTTCGCCGCCAAGTTTTGCACCACCGCCTGCAACGCCGTTTCGCGTTCCTTGCCGTCGGGCAGCGTCAGCACAAAGGTCAAAGTTGCTTCTGCATCGATTTCAATCGCCTGCGGCAAGGCTACCCCAAATGCCTGCGCGCGTTCCTGTGGATTAGATTTCCTCAACGCGGTCTCCAAGGCCGTGCGGTCAAAGCTGGGTAACCTTGCCGAAGTCGACTCGTTTTGCTCGGCCCGCTTTACCGTCTCACCTTGCGGCGCGGTGATTTCTCGTTGCTCCCGCCAACTGCTCACCGCAAGTCCAATGCCTGCGAGCAACACGCCGAGCAAAATGACAACGAAAAGGTGGAAACGGGTGATTCTCACTGGAGATTCCAATTGGAAACTGGTGCTTCCTGCGTGATCGACCCGAGCCGAAGCCACTGCTGAATTCTAAGTTTCGAAATCGCGAACATTGATGTTTCTAGTCGAGCAACTGTTTTTCGAGTGATCCGCTAAGTTAACTTCCGGTGAAATTACAAAGTGCGGACGGCAGACGAATTCCAAAACAGGAGCGCCACACTACTGGCGGAGTAATTTTTGGATGCCCATCACGAGTTCGTCACCCGTGAATGGTTTTCGCAAAAGAGTCGGCGGGTTGTTTTTGGGCAATCGCGACATGACATGTTCCGGCCCAAATCCACTCATCATGAGCACGCGGAGGTCTGGCCGGATTTCGCGCAACTCAGCCAATAAGGCAGCTCCATCCTTGTCCGGCATCGTCAGATCAAGCAATGCAGCGTCAAATGAATCGGGTGCGACACGAAATTTCTCCAAAGCCTCGAACCCATCGCGCGATCGCACGACACTAAATCCCGCGCTGGTGAGAATTGAAGCGGCGACAGCCAGGACGGCGGGTTCGTCGTCCACGACAAGAATGCGGGCACCGGTGTCAGCTTCGGAAGTAACCGCGTGCGGAATTTCGCGCTCCTTCGTTTGATCTCCGCGGGTAGAGGTGGGGAAAAACAACCGAAAGCATGTCCCTTGCCCTTCTGTGCTCGCCAAGAAAATGCCGCCGCCGAAGGAACGCACCAAACCGATCGTGGCCGCGAGTCCCAGTCCACGACCAGTAAACTTCGTCGTGAAAAACGGCTCAAAGACGCGCCGGATTACTTCGTTACTCATCCCTGAGCCACTGTCTGTAATCGCAAAGCAAACCACCGGGCCGGTGGCAGACGGTGGGGCGAGGACAATTCTCTCGCCTGGTTGCACTGTCGGTGAAACGAGTTTGGTGCCGAGGGTGATTTTGCCCTTATTGCCATCAAGGGCTTCCGCGGCGTTGATCACCAAATTCATGATGATCTGCCGAATTTGGGTGGAATCAGCTTCGATCGGAGGTAGATGCGGGTGCAGGTCGAAAACAACCTCGGCTGATCCGGGCACGGACGCTTTGAGTAACTGAAGTGTGTCGGCCACCGCACCGTTCAAATCAACCGCTTCAAAGTTGATCGCAGCGCGACCAGCACAGGCGAGCAATTGGCGACACATGTTTGCGGCACGCCGTGACGCGGCCTCGATTTGATCGAGATGTTTGTGCAGCCCGGGTTCCTCGGGTAAATCCATCCGCGCGAGCCCGATGCTGCCAATGATCACCGTCAGCAAATTATTGAAATCATGCGCAACTCCACCGGCCAGCAGACCGACACTTTCGAGGCGTTGCGTTTCGAGTAACTTGGCATGCATCTCCGCGCGTTCGAACTCGGCCGATTTCATCTCGGTAATGTCGGTCGAGGTGCCGGCGGCACGGCGGGCCGCACCGGATTCGGTGAGTTCGAGTATTTTCCCTTTCACCTGTATCCACTGCCAGTTCCCGTTCTTTGCCCGAACGCGATATTCGAAGCTGTAACTGCGCCGACCTGCCGCGAGTGCATGAACCCGCGATTGGTGTGCAATCGCCACATCTTCCGGATGAACCACTGACAGCCAACCGTCGACGGTTGGCGCCATCTCCCCGAAGCTGTAACCGAGCATGGTCACCGCACTTTCGCTGCGTTCGACAACACCAGTCTCAAAATTCGCTTGCCAATAGCCATGGTCACCCGCCTCCAGCACGAGTGAGAGCTTCTCCTCGCTCTCCCGCAGAGCTGCGGTGTGCACCCCCAAACGACGCATCATGTGTCGCTGCCAAAGTGCAATCACGATGCCGGCTACGGCCAGCAGCGCAAACGGCAACACCGCACGCCACACATCACGAAACTGAAGTTTGCGTTGTTGGAGCGGACCGATCCACTTTTCGTAAACCTCGGAGTAAGTCCCGCTATCACGGATGCGCACGAGACCTTCATTAAGGATAGCGAGACGGCGTTTGTCGTTTTCGCGCACGCCGAAAAACAAGCGGTAGTTGATTCCGGGGAATTCGAGTGCGATCGGTTCGAGATCCTGGCGGTCAGTTGGGCTAACCACACTAACATCGGCATTGCGTAAGCCATATGCAACGAAAGCGATGTCCGCCTTACCGTCCTTCACCGCGGCGAGACGATCGCCGACACTGTTGGCATAAACAAATTCGCCTTCAATTCCGATGGACCGCAGATAGTCCTCGAAGTAGCTGTCCCGTTGCACGGCGAGTCTCAAACCTTTCAGATCATGGATACTGACAGGGTGCTTGACTCCTTTGCGGCCAAACGCTCCGGGACGTAGTTCCAAGATGGTCGTCGTGTAATCCACGAATGCATCCCGCTCCGGCGTGTATGCCATTGCCGAAAGCACATCGAGACGCCCAGCGCGCATCTCGGCCAGCAGCACGTGCCAAGGCTTCACGACCCACTCGATGCGAAGATTCATTTCCTTCCCCACCGCGAACATCAACGCAGGTCCGAAGCCGGTTGGATTGCCCTGCGGATCAAGTCCAGTGACGATGCCCTCTCCCGCCTCCACTCCAACTCGCCAAGTTTCCACCTCGCTCTCCACTCCAGCCACAGCGGGTCTCAGTCCAAACAGACCGAAAACGAAACAAACGAGAATCACCGAAGAGCGAAACACGCCGGTAAGTGTGCTAGGCAGTAAATTAATAGGCAACCCCAAGCGCGTGAATAGTTGGTGGGACGGTTAAAAATGCGCGCCGTGAAAAACGCATTGGTCGGATTTTCCCATTGCGCGAACGCTATCCGACCCATCGACTCAAAACGTGGTCGCTGAAGCAGATTATCGCATCAAACTCCCCGTTTTTGAGGGCCCGCTGGATCTCCTGTTGTTCCTCATTCGCAAGAGTGAATTGGACATCTACGATATCCCGATTGAGTCCGTCACGCGGCAGTATTTGGACGTCCTTTACACGTTGAAAGATATGCAGCTGGAAGTCGCCGGCGAATTCTTCGTCATGGCCGCGACGCTGATGGAAATCAAAAGTCGCCTGCTTTTGCCAAAGCATCAACAGGCCATCGATCCCAACGCAGCCGAAGATGATCTCGATCCCCGCTGGGAACTCATCCATCAACTGCTCCAGTATAAGAAATTTAAGGAAGCCTCGGCCGCCCTCGGCGCCATGGCCCGTGAAGCGCAAGATCGCCTGCCCCGCCCCGGTTCGGCCTTTGCCCCTGCGTCCGAGCGTCCACTCAAGCACGTCGACCGCATCGATCTTTGGAACAGTTTCAACCTCGTGCTTCGGCGCTTGGCCGAAAAACTGGTCGTCGGTGAAATCCATGCTGAACAAATCACCGTGGCGGACCAGATGGAGTATATCCTGCAACACCTTAAGGCGCGTCCGGAATTCACTTTTTCCAGTCTGTTCACGGAAAAAATTTCCCTGCGCCGCTTGGTTGCCACCTTCCTAGCGCTGCTGGAACTCACCCGCCTCCGCAAACTCACCCTGCGCCAAGACGAAACATTCGCCGACATCCATTGCACGGTTGTAGAAGAAAACACCCTTGAAACACGCGCCGAGGTGCCCACGGTCTCGTTCGACGATGAAGAAACCAACCCGCCGCCAATTGCCTGACGACGCCCCTAAAGCGAAGCGTCCAGCCCATTTGCTCGGCCTCGGGCTAGACAATGAGGACGGCCATAAAAGACTGACCACGGCGGAGAAATTCACCCTTGTCGGCGGTTCCGAAGAAACCCACGGCCGCATGGCTGAGACGGTGATTAAGACGTTTGAAGAACTCAAACAACGCGGTGAGCAACTCGAGACAGTGCGGACGCAAGAGCTCGTTGAGATTATCCATAAATCCACGCCGCGCTAAGCCGCACAGTTGAATTTCCGCCAAAACCTCATTTACTGCTCCCAACTTATGTCAGCGAACCTCGTCCAACTCGATTCGGCCAATTTCAAATCCACCGTCGCCGGTGCCACACCAGTCCTTGTCGACTTCTGGGCACCGTGGTGCGGACCCTGCAAAATGATTGCTCCGATTCTGGAGGAACTCGCCACCGAATACAAAGGGCAGCTCACCATTGCGAAGGTCAACGTCGACGATAACGGCGAACTCGCCGCGCAGTTTGGGGTGCGCGCTATTCCCACGCTCTTGTTGTTCAAGGACGGTGCCGTCATTGAGCAATTCGTCGGCATGATGGATAAAGCCACGCTGAAGAGCAAACTCGCCGGCAAAATCTGATCTCGTGCTGCGCCGAATGAGCGGCGCTAAATTTACGCGCCGGAGCAATTGCTCCGGCTTTTTTATGCTCGCCTAACGCATTCTCACAAGCGCCCCAAGGCAGCCCCGATCCCGAGTAGAATTCCAAAAACGAAAAGTAAACGGGCGCTCGCACCGAGCAGCGCGATTTGCTCGCTCGCATCAATCGAGCCCGCCAAACGCAGCGTCAGCCTAAGCGCCCACGGCAATAGACCCACAGGGAGCAGCACCAGCCATCCGTAACCGGTGAAGAAATAGAGCCAAACTCCGGAGCCAAGCGCGAATCCGGCAGACAAGCCGTATTGCCAAACGGCAAATCGACGACCGAAACGCACCACGAGCGTTCGCTTACCCGCGGCGGCATCGGTTTCGGCATCCCGATAGTTATTCGCCACGAGGATGTTTGCGGCGAGCAGACCGATGGCCGCACCACTGAGCCAAACCGCTCCAGTGACGAAGCCCACTTGCACGTAAAATGTCACCCCGACCGCGACTAGACCGAAAAAGATAAATACGAAAATGTCCCCAAGTCCGTTATAACCGAGCGGGAAAGGTCCACCTGTGTAAGCAATCGCACACATGATGCTCGCGATGCCAACGGGCAGGAGCACCCAATTGCCATCCGTGACCAAAAATAAACCCACGCCAAACGCCGCAGCCAAAACCAGTCCCGTGGCCCAGAGCATCGCGCGTGGGGTCACCAACCCCGCAGCGACCGCGCGACGCGGGCCGACTCGATTGGCTGAATCAGCCCCGCTGCAGTAATCAAAATAGTCGTTGGCGAAATTCGTGCCTATTTGCACCAGCAAGGCAAAGGCGAGGCACAGTGCCGCTTTGGTCCAATTCGCAGCCTCATGCCCGAAAGCGAAAGCCGTTGCCACAGCGACCGGCACCACCGCAGCCGCCAAAGTTTTGGGCCGCGATGCCTCCAGCCAGACCTGCAGACGCACCGGCATAACTCACCACATCAAATTCCGTTTCCGGGTGAAAATGACCAAAGGACGTTTCGCCAGCAGGCTCATTAACGGGGGCAAGAGAACCAAAGAAGTATTAACCATCGCCAACGTAAAGCCTGCCCCAATCAGGGAGTTGAACGGCAGGAGCATCAACGCGAAGGTTCCCATAAAAATCCGCGGCGTCGCCAACAAAGGATTCATGGCGCACACAAAAAGAAAAGCGAGGGCAGCGGAGTAGAAATTTCCCATCCCGATGCTCAATCCGGCGCAAAAGAAGATCGACGCGAAGAACGTCACCTTTTCTCGCCAACGCGTGGATTGGATGATCACGGCGATTGCCGAAATCAAAATCTGCAGCCAGAAAGCGAGAGGTCTGAAGCTCCCGTCAGCGATAAAACTGAAATGCCAGATCGCCAGCGCACCCGAACATCCGCGTAGAAAATCGACGTAGTTGCGGCCTTTCCGCAATTCGCGGCCTAACGGCACTGATTTGTTATCCGGATCGTTGGCACCGTCTTGCGCGAAGCGCTCCAAAGACTCGCGTGGCTGACGTTTACGACTCTGCAATTGCCCAAAACGCATCCACGCGCGCGGGAAAAAGAGCATTAATAAACCGAAGGCGAGATAGGCCCATTGAACTTCAAAAATGTCTTCCATGCTGAGTGGCGTCACATCCAGTCGTGCCAGCGGACGTTGTCAAAGAGGTTCTCCAAGTGAGCGAAGCTCAAGTTCGAGCTCCGCGATGCGCTCGACGACCAATTCGCGGTGCGCCAGTGGATCGTCAGCGGGAATCCGCAGCACCCACCCACGCAACCAAGCAAGGGCCTCATGGCGGCGTCCTTGTTCTATGAGTAACTGGGCGTAAATTCGCCCCGCATGCCAGGGAGCCCCCGGTAATTGGGCAGCTCGATGAAAATATTCTCCAGCCAGTAGGCGGTCGCGTCCCGCATAAAGTGCTAGATTTCCCGCCTCAAGCCAACGCTCAGGGTCGTCACCCGCGGACATGAGGACTATCGTAAGCCCCTCGGCGGCGCCGACCCGTCGCCATTCCGCATGCACGGCAGCAGGAGCGTCGGGATGGGCCGCGATTTGCCATGCCGGCAAGTCATACGCGAGGATTCGCGCCGCATTTTTCTGGAAATAAAAGGCGTCGCCACCCGCCGCGAGTGTGAGCTGAAGCCAATTTCGCACGGCGGCCTCCGATTGCGTTTCCCAGGCGATGTTAGCGCGCAACCAAAACCAATCCGCGGCTAAATTCGCCCATCCACCCGCGGTCGCAAAAAATCCGGCCAGCCCCTGTGCGTGCACTCTTGGCGCATGGCTTGTCCACGGTGATACGAGTTGACGGAGCGCTCCACTCCCGCCCAGCCAGAGCAATGCGATCAACAGAAATGGTGCTGCCTTAGATTTCACGACGGGCGAAACAAAGCACGGCCAACGCCCAATAAAGCGCTGCGTAACCACCGGCATAAAGCGCAGCGATACTCGCGGGAGCGGTTTCGAAAATGGCAAAATTGGGAACCACGTAGGCCAACCCGCTCCAGAGCCACGCCACAAATCCCTCACTGCGCGTCTGCATGTGCTGGAGCACCGGTGCCAGTTGCCCGGCCACGGTCAAAGCCAGCGTGCCAAGCGTCGCCAGCGCCGGTCGGTGCAGTAAAATCGGCATCAACACCGCCATGCTTCCGATGATCAACAACGGGCCAAAGCCTGCCGCGAGCAGACGTAAACTGATACTCAACCCAGCGCCATGCCCATGACTCAACATGAGGAAACTCAGCGCTACTGCATGCAGTAGCACCAACCAACCCAGCAACGTGACCATCGCGAGCACTGCTCCCGAGACGATTTCCCCGCGTCGCGCACCTCGCGTGAGAAATAAGTGAGTAGTGCGCGAGGCGAGCCCTTCGCAAAATAGCAAAGGCCCAAGAACCGCCGCGAGCAGCGTGCCGCTGCCTAACAAACTAGCCTGAGCCAAATTCAAAAAGAAACGCGGCTCTTCGTCGCCAAAATTGAAAACCCGCAGAACGCTCCCGCCCGCCACAATGCCAAATGCTACGGCCGCCAATGCCCACGCCACGCGCTGATGGAGTGCCTGGCTGAGCGTCCATTGCCACAATCGCCATGTCCGTCGGAGGCTCGCTTTCATTGCGTCACCTCAGCGAGATAAAGTTGCTGGAGCCCGCCTCGTGCCGCGACAGCCGCGCGTGACCCGACGAACAAACTACGACCACGTTCTAAAACAACGAAGGAATCGCACAATTCTTCAACCTGCGGCAAAAAATGCGAAGTAAGCAGCACGGTGCGTCCGCGTTTCCGTTCGCCGTCGATGATGTTGGCCAGCGTTACCGCCGCCCGAGGATCCAGTCCCGCAGCCGGCTCATCGAGCAACAAAACCTCTGGATCTGCGAGCAAGGCAAGCGCAAGGCCGAGCCGTTGACGCATACCTTTTGAGTAGGTGCCAACGCGACGGGTCGCCGCATCAGTCAACCCCACTCGTTCGAGCAGTTCCGTCGCACTTCGCTCCGCTGCCGGAGCCGAAAGTCCCGCGATTTGACCCACCCGTTCCAACATGGCACGGCCGGTGACGAAATCAGGCAGCACTGTATCTTCAGCTTGGTAGCCGAGTTTGCCGGCTGCAGCAGCCACTTCCGGCTCGAGACCCGCGACGGTGCAATTGCCGCTCGTTACCACACTGAGCCCCGCGCAGATTTTTAACGCCGTGCTCTTGCCGGAACCGTTCGGCCCGACCAGCGCGCAAATCGTCCCGCGCGGCACCGAAAAGGAAAGTTGCTCCAAAGCCCGCCAACGCCCGCCTCGCCAATCGGTGGCGTAATCCTTGGTCACGGCATCAAAAACGAGGGCGGAATCTGCGGGATTTTCGCTCATCGGATGGTAAATCCTCGAAATTGTGCCTCGCGCGCCGTCGGCGAGCGTTCGATTTTGCGGATAAATCCGTCGAGTTCCTCTTCGATTCCTTGCAGAAAAGCATCCACTTCGGCCCGGCTGCCTTCCACTTCAAGTTGCACCCGGCCATCCGCGAGATTTTGCACCCAACCGTTCACCTCAAAGCCTTTGGCCACCTGCAGCGTTTGATAACGGAAACCGACACCCTGCACCCTTCCCGTGAAGAAAACCGACTCATGATGAACGTCTGCCATTTTGCGCTATGACATGGAGCGTTGGGCCGACCTTCAAATCCAAAGGTCGTCTTACCAAAGATTTTTATTTGCGTGCGCTCCGATGCTGAGCACACTCCCCGTCCAGTGTCGCTTCTGACGCTCCTCTACATGACCAATAAAGATTCCGACGGAATGTTTGACAACGACTGGGAGGATAGCCCGGAACTCTCGTGGACCGAGGCGGATTGGGAAAAATATTTGACCGAGCACGAAGTTGCTGTGGGCGAATACCTCAAGCACTACGAGCAAATGTCCGACGCCGTTGAGCGCATCGATGAAATTGCCCGACGGATGGGTTGGGACATGCAAAATGAAGCAAATCAGTCTCCCGAGGCCGACGAAGATGAGGACGCACCAGGCTTTGCGGATGACTTCGACCTTTACACGGTGCACCGCAATCCCGTGCACATCGCGACCAAGGCGATTTACCTGAGCTTAATTGCAAATTGGGAGAAAAAATCGGTCCACGCCGGGCATATTCCCTCCAGTCACGTCGTCGATTTGTTGAGTTCCCTGTTCCGCGGTCGCGAGCACGCGCTGCAGGCGGTGCAGTCTCTCGACATGGGCGACTACGCGCTCGCCCTCTGCTTCTTCAAACGCGCTCTCAGCGAACTGAACGACACACTTTCACTCCTTTCGCAGCTTCCAGACGACAACCAAGGTGTGTTGCTGTGCTATCGCGAGTTCGCCACGCCGCGCTTGTTTGATCTGCGAGAAATCTGGTTGCGCGTCATGAATGAATGCCGCTCAGCCGACGATAGCGATTAAGTCGGTTGGCCGATCTGCAGGATAACACGCCGCGCTACTTGCGTGGCCGTTTGTTTTTTCCGCCTCGTGCCGTTGCCGCGCTTTTTGTGGCACCACCATCCCGCAAGTGCTTGATCTGATCGCGCAACAAAGCCGCGCGCTCAAATTGCAATTTGTTCGCCGCTTCCTGCATCTCGATTTCCAACTCTGCGATGACTGCGGCGACGTCATCAAAACCCTCGCCCACTGCGGCTGGTTCCTCGGTGCGATCACTCCCATCATAAACGCGCAAGCTGGCCTGAGCGCTGCGCTTCACACCACGCGGAGTAATTCCGTGAGCGGCATTGTAGGCCATTTGAATTTCGCGGCGGCGTTTGGTTTCTTCAAGCGTCCGTCGAATGGACTCCGTCTGCACGTCGGCATAGAAAATGACACGGCCCTTCTCATGCCTGGCGGCGCGGCCGGAAGTCTGGAGCAAACTTGTCGCGCTGCGCAGGAAACCTTCTTTGTCAGCATCAAGAATCGCCACCAAGGCCACCTCCGGGAGATCGAGCCCTTCGCGCAAAAGATTGATGCCCACCAACACGTCGAAATTGCCTTGGCGCAAGTTGCGCAAAATCTCCACGCGCTCCAACGCGTCGATATCGGAGTGGAGATATTCCACCCGAATTTTGGCTTCGCGCAAATAGCTGGTGATGTCCTCTGACAGGCGCTTGGTCAGTGTCGTCACCAGCACTCGCTCACCTTGCGCCACCGCGGTGCGAATTTCTGAAATCAGGTCTTCCACCTGACCCTTGGTGGGTTTCAGAGTGATCAGTGGATCCAAGAGTCCGGTCGGGCGAATGACTTGTTCGGCGACGACCGTGGAGTGCTCCATTTCGAACTTCGCGGGCGTTGCTGAAACATAAAGCGTCTGACCACTGATTTTTTGAAATTCGGCAAAACTCTGCGGGCGATTGTCGAGCGCAGACGGCAGGCGAAAACCGTAATTGACCAACGTTTGCTTGCGGGCCAAATCGCCCGCGTGCATCGCGCCAATCTGCGGCACGGTGGCGTGACTCTCGTCGATGAAGAGCAGGAAATCTTTTGGGAAAAAATCCATCAAGCAAAACGGACGATCGCCGCGCTGGCGTCCGGTCAGGTGCAGCGAGTAATTTTCGATGCCGTTGCAGAAACCCATTTCCTGCAACATTTCGAGATCGTAACTCGTGCGCATCCGAACGCGTTGGGCTTCGAGGTATTGTTGATTGCTCTCGAAGAAGGCGACGCGCTCTTCCAACTCCGCCTTGATGCCGGCAATCGCTCCTGCGATCCGGGCGCGGGAGGTGACATATTGATTCGCGGGATAGAGATCGAACTGCTCGAGCTTGCGGAGAACTTTCCCGCTGATCGGTTCAAATTCAGTCAGCGCCTCAATTTCGTCGCCGAAGAATTCCACGCGCAAACCGTGTTCGAGGTAGGCGGGCATCACATCGACCACATCCCCGCGCACGCGAAACGAACCGCGCTTCAATTCGTAGTCGTTGCGCTCGTAAAGATTGTCGACCAACCGCTCCAACAATCGGTTGCGCCCGAGTTCGTCGCCTTGGCGAATTTGAATTCGCATTCCGGAAAAATCCTCCGGTGAACCGAGGCCGTAAATGCACGACACACTTGCGACGACGATCACATCGCGGCGACTGACCAGCGAGCTCGTCGTCGCGATGCGCAAGCGCTCAATCTCTTGATTGATCGAGGAATCCTTTTCGATGAACGTATCGCTCGAAGGCACGTAGGCTTCAGGCTGGTAGTAATCGTAGTAGCTGACGAAGTATTCGACCGCGTTTTCGGGGAAGAAATTTTTGAACTCAGAGTAAAGCTGCGCCGCCAAAGTCTTGTTGTGCGAGATGATGAGCGCGGGCCGATCCAGTTGCGCGATGACGTTGGCCATCGTGAAAGTTTTGCCCGAACCAGTCACCCCCAGGAGCGTCTGATGACGATTACCCGTGCGCAGCGAATCGACCAGCGCGGCAATGGCCTGCGGTTGGTCTCCAGTGGGTTGGTAATCAGCGTGGAGCTTAAACATGAAACGAGCTTGTTGCCTCAGTCGCGGGGCGAACGATCACAAACCGAAGACGCGCATGATCCCGTCTCGGAAACTACTCATCGCCGCGCGTTGTTTTGCCGCCTCACCTTTCGCCGTAGTTTGTTGGCAGAGAAACACTCCATTACCTTCAAACAAATCGTCGAAAAGTGGATTCTGCCCGCGGAAGTAAGCCCAAAAAGTCTCGGCGCGCACTGGCCGATAAGACAAGCCCGGCGTAAATCCGATGGTCGCATCTTGATTGGTGCGACGTCCCGGAACCGGCCCGCCCGCCTGACCATCGAGAATTTCTGCGCGGACTCCGCGACTTCCGGCGAGCAACAACTTGGCTGGGCCGACGAATTCGAAATAGCGGAATTGTCCGGTGGCCCACGCCTGCAGAGTGAAGCAGCGCCAGTGTTTGCGAATCACCGCAGCCGGGCCATCTAACGGCGCGGCCAAACCAACCAAATAACTTGGACGCAACACGAGGCTCGCGCCCTTGGGTAAGTTGACGATGGCGAGTTCCACGCTGGCATCTTCCTGCGAAGAGAAAGTTGCGCGCCGCGTCGCGTAATCGTCGAGATTACGCATTTGAATCAGTTCCCGAAGACCAGTTGCCAAACACGTGAATGGCATGCGCCAATCGAGCAACCAGCGCGTGGATTTCGCCAGACGCTCGTCGGACGCCTGCAAAAAAGCCTCCTTCACCCAGAGAACATCACCGGGTGCGAGTTCGATATCCACCGAGGCGCGGCTCGTGGTGATCTCTGGCAAAGCTTCGCCCGCTAACCCGAGTTGCACCGGTCGGCGGCTTGAAATGAAAGGAGCCACCAGGAAAAATGCGGCTAGGCGGGCCAGCGGCGGCCCTAGGAACCAAATCACCACGCCGATGCTCACTTGTAGACCATAACTGGCCCACGCTGAACGTGCGTAGTGGAGGACTTTTGACTGTTGCTGTTCGGCCAGTTGAATCTGAGTCGCGGAGCGACCGAGGGCAATTTGCAGGCCATCACGTTCCCACTGCGTGCGAGTAATTTTCGTGCGAATCTCCTCTGCTCCAGTGCGCGCCTGATTTTCCATCGCACGGAGGCGAGCCAAGCGCGACTCGTTGAGTTTTTGCTGGTCGGCCGACGTGGTGAGACGGTTCAAACCGCGATTTTGCGCTTCAAGTTCCTCGGTCAATCGCGCTGCTTCGGAAGCCCGGCCTTCCAAGTGCGTAAGGTCTGCGTTCATAGCCCCTAAGCGCAGTTCCACGTCGCCTAGCGCCGCTTTGATTTGGCGAGCTTCCCCAGTTAACGTGCGCAAAGTCTCCTGGCGCGCGCGATCGAAATTTACGTTGTCACGCAGGTAAAGCCACAGACCAAAACCCAGTATCCCAATCACCATCAACAGGAAACCGAATGTCAGTTTCTGTAAGCTCCACGAAAAAAATCGGACAATAGTTCCCATTGAATCACTCAGACTACTTTGTTGGTTAAGGAGTTTCATTGAACGGCTCCAAAACAGGAAGCCAATTGCTAAAACAACTCGAGCCAGCCAACCTCGCCGCACTTCCCCCCACCTCTGCCCTGTTATGTCACTCATCAACACAATCTACAATTCGCCGGTTTTCCAACAGGCCTGCGACCAATTTGACCTCGCCGCCGATATCCTCGGCATGGACCAGGGTCTGCGCGAACGCACGAAGCAACCGCGACGCTGCGTCATTGTCCGCCTGCCTGTGCGCATGGACGACGGTCGCGTGCAAACCTTCGAAGCTTACCGCGTTCAACACAATATCTCCACCGGCCCAGCCAAAGGCGGTATCCGCTTTCACCAAGACGTCACGATCGGCGAAGTTGCCGCATTGGCGATGTGGATGAGTTGGAAATGCTCGCTTGCCGGCCTGCCTTATGGCGGTGCCAAAGGTGGCGTGGTGGTCAATGCCCGGGACCTGTCCAAGGCTGAATTGGAACGCATTTCCCGTCGCTACATGCAAGAGATCGTCCCGTTCATCGGTCCGAATGTTGATATTCCAGCCCCCGATGTCGGCACCAATGAACAGGTAATGGCTTGGATGATGGACACCTATTCCAACCACGTCGGACATTTCGATCCGGGCGTGATTACCGGTAAGCCAATCGCCTTGGGTGGTTCCCTGGGCCGCAAGGAAGCGACCGGCGAAGGCGTCGCGTGGTTCACCAAAGCCTATTTAACCGACATGGGCATCACGGCGTCCGAAACCACCGTTATTATCCAAGGTTTTGGCAATGTCGGCAGTGAAGCCGCCATCGCGCTCGACTTATGGGGCGCCAAAATTCTTGGCATCTCCGATTTCACCGGCGGCATCTACAATCCAAACGGAATTAACATCAAAGAAGCCATCGCCTACACCGCCGCCAATGGATCGCTCCAAGGCTTCACTGGTGGCGAGGCCATTTCCAACGAAGACTTGCTGATTCAACCGTGCACCGTGCTCGTTCCCGCGGCGCTCGAACGAGTCATTACCGCCGAAAACGTCGGCAAGCTGCAATGCCGGATGATTTCCGAAGGCGCCAACGGTCCAACCACCTACGAAGCCGATATGCTTCTCGAAAAACGCACCGACATCGAACTCATCCCTGACGTGCTTTGTAATTCCGGCGGCGTAATCGTTTCCTACTTCGAGTGGCTGCAAAATCAATCGGCCTACTATTGGTCGAAGGAGGAAGTCTTCGAGAAACTCCACAAGATGCTCGCGAAAGCCAAAGCGGCCGTCGACGAAACCAAGTTGAAATATGGCTGCTCTCGCCGCACCGCTGCCCTCGTGCTCGGCATCGCTCGAGTAGCCGATGCCAAGGCCAAGCGCGGCTTGTTCCCTTGATTCAAAGGTGCGGCGAAATTCCAGCCCGCGGCACGCCGCGGGCTTTTTTGTGTTCGTTTTTCGCGAATTATGTTTTTCTTTGACAGTCTATTTAAGGTTGTTTCTTATCGTGTTCGAAAATGGCCGATACCTCCGTCCAGTTCGATTTTACCGTCCTGCGCAGTCTTCGCGAGCAACGCGAAATGACATTGCAGGAGCTTTCGACGGCGTCGGGCGTTTCGGTGGCGGTGATTTCCAAACTCGAGCGCAACCAGCAATCCGCTGCGCTCGACACCATTTATCGTCTGGCGCGCGCTTTCGGCCTTAGTGCCACCGACCTTTTGGCAATGGCCGAATCCCCCCTCGCCCACCGCGTCGGCGAAAAAACTTACCGTTCAGGCGAATTCAAATTTCGCCAAATCAAATACGCGAATGTCGTCGGCCTGCTCGGCACCGCGCCGAAGGGCGCCAAGGTCACGCGGCCAGAAATCCATCACGACGACACCGAGGTCTGCTGGGTAACCGAAGGCAAGCTGCGCTTGATGCTTCCCCACGAAGAATGCGTTCTTAGCGCCGGCGAAAGCATCCAGTTCGACGCCATCCAGCAGCACACTTACGAGGCCTTGGCGGATTCCCAGTTCATCATTCTCCATCTCCGCAAAGACAAACGTTACTAACCGTCCAACTCCCAATTCCTATGCGTATCGACCCCCAACTCCAAGCCGCCGACCTCACTCCAGCCCTGCAACGTTTCTGGCAACTCTCCGGGCAGAAAATCGATCTGATCTTCAAGGATTACGACTTCAGCAAAGGCTCGCCCGTCTTCACTGTCGCCGGAAAATACTCCGCGCGTGGCTGGACGGAGTGGACGGAAGGTTTCAACTACGGTTCCGCCTTCCTGCAATACGACGCCACCAACGAACAGCGTTTCGCCGACATCGGCATCAAGCACACCGTCGAGCGCATGGCCTCGCACGTCTCGCACGTCGGCGTGCACGATCACGGTTTCAACAATCTCAGCACTTACGGCAACTGGTTGCGTCTCCAACGCGAAGGCCGTCTGCCCGCTGACCAAATCGAATTTTGCGAACTCGCGCTCAAGGTGTCCGGCGCGGTGCAAGCTGCCCGTTGGTCGAAAATTCACGGCGGCGGTGGTTACATTTATTCCTTCAACGGTCCGCACTCCCTCTTCGTTGATACGATCCGTTCGTGCCGCATCGTCGGTGTCGCGCATCAACTCGGTCACAAGCTGATGGGCGAAAACGACGCCGCGCACAACTTGCTCGACCGTGTGCTGCAACACAGCGAAGCGACCGCCAAGTATTCCATCTTCTACGGCGAAGGTCGCGACAGCTACGATGTTCCCGCCGAGCGCGGCCGCACGACGCATGAAGCCATCTTCAATCCGAACGACGGTCGTTACCGTTGCCCGAATTCACAGCAAGGTTTCTCGGGCTTCACCACGTGGACTCGCGGTCTGTCCTGGGCGATGGTTGGTTTCCCCGAGGAACTCGAATTCCTCCGCACGCTTTCGGATGCCGAACTCGATCCATTCGGCGGTCGCGCCAAATGGGAAGCACTGCTAGTTAAAGCGGCCCGCGCGACTTGCGATTGGTTTATCGCCAACACGGCGCTCGACGGAATCACGTATTGGGATGGCGGCGCGCCGAACCTGCACAAACTCGGCGACTGGCGCGGCCGCAACGCCGAGATCTCGAACGACTACGAACCCGTCGACAGCTCCGCCGCCGCCATCGGCGCGCAAGGTCTGTTGCGTCTCGGTCACTACCTCGGCCTTTCGACGCCGGACGGTCAACGTTACTGGCAAGCCGGTCTCACGACGATGCGCACGCTCCTCAGCGACGCTTACCTCGGGACCGATCCGAAGCACCAAGGTCTGTTGCTTCACACTATTTATCACCAACCCAACGGTTGGGACTACGTCGCGCCCGGCGAAAAAGTTGCCAACGGCGAAGCGTGCATGTGGGGCGATTACCATCTCCGCGAAGCCGCGCTCTATCTCCAGCGCATCATTCGCAGCGAGAAATACTACACCTACTTCGGCTGCCTCAAGTAAGTCTCCCTCCGCCTCAACACTTCGCGCTCGCCTATGAATCCCGCCGCTCCCCTCCCCGACCTTTCGCGTCTCTGCATTCACACAATCACCACGAAGCCGTGGGCGATTGAAACGTCCGCTGCCAAATTTGCCGCCGCCGGCGTCAAGGGCATCACGGTGTGGCGCGATGCGTTGGCGGGACGCAACATCAGCGCGACGCGTCAGATGCTGCGCGATCATGACTTGTCGGTCGTCTCGCTCTGTCGCGGCGGATTTTTTCCCGCGGCCACGTCCGCTGATCGCATCAAGGCACTCGACGACAACCGCAAAGCGATCGCCGAAGCGCACGAACTCGGCGCGCCGCTCATCGTGCTCGTGTGCGGTGCGTTGCCCGGTCAATCGCTCGTTGAATCGCGCAAACAAATTCAAGACGGCATCGCGGCGCTGTTGCCCGATTGCCAAGCCGCCGGAGTCAAACTCGCCATCGAGCCGCTTCATCCGATGTATGCGGACAATCGCTCGGCAGTGAACACACTCGGTCAAGCCAACGACATGGTGGAAGCCATCGGCTCGCCGCTCGTCGGAGTCGCCGCCGACGTTTACCATCTCTGGTGGGATCCCGCGCTCGAGCAGGAAATCGCCCGCTGCGGTCGTTTGAGCGCTCTCTTCGCTTTCCACGTTTGCGATTGGCGCACGCCGACCATCGATCTGCTTAATGATCGCGGGTTGATGGGCGAAGGTTGCATTCCGCTCCGCCAAATTCGCTCGTGGGTCGAAGCCACCAGCTACAACGGCTTCAACGAGGTCGAAGTCTTCTCCACGCGCCTCTGGGCCATGGACCAAGACGAATACCTCAAGAGAATCGTCCAAGCCTACCGCGACCACGTTTAACCGACCGCGCCACTCCGCTCCCTTTCCCTCCCCCCAGTCCTCCATCGCATCACACTATGAAAACACATCGTATCGGTATCATCATGAACGGCGTCACCGGCCGCATGGGCACCAACCAGCATCTCATCCGCTCGATCAAGGCCATCATTGATCAAGGCGGAGTGAAGCTCTCTGACTCCGAGGTCATCATGCCCGATCCGGTGCTTGTCGGTCGCAGCGAAGAAAAACTGAAAGCCCTCGCCGCGCGCGTCGGCGTGTCGCGCGTCTCGACGAATCTCGACGCCGAACTCGCCAGGCCGGACAACCAAATTTATTTCGACTCGACGCTGACCGGCCAACGCCCCGCGGGCGTGCGCAAGGCCATCGCCGCAAAGAAGCACATTTATTGCGAGAAGCCCACCGCGACCACGTCGGCCGAAGCGCTCAAGCTCGCTCAGGAAGTTTCCGCTGCCGGTCTCAAACACGGCGTCGTGCAGGACAAACTCTGGCTGCCCGGCCTCGTGAAGTTGCAATACCTCATCGATACCGGCTTCTTCGGCAAAATTCTCTCCGTGCGCGGCGAGTTCGGATACTGGGTCTTCACCGGCGAGCACGAAAAGTTGCAACGCCCGTCTTGGAACTACCGTAAGGAAGATGATGGTGGCATCATCACCGACATGGTCTGCCACTGGCAGTATGTCATCCAAAACCTCTTCGGCGACATCAAGAGCCTCACCTGCCTTGGCGCCACGCACATCCCGCAGCGTTGGGACGAGGCCGGCAAGCCCTACAAGTGCACTGCCGACGACACCGCTTACGCGACCTTCGAGCTGAAGAACGGCGTCATCTGCCACTTCAACTCCTCGTGGGATGTTCGCGTTGATCGCGACGATTTGCTCACGTTGCAAGTGGACGGCACGCACGGTTCGGCCGTCGCCGGTCTGCGCGACTGCAAAGCGCAAGCCCTCGCCGCCACCCCGCGCTGCACTTGGAATCCCGACATCGACAGCCCGATCAAATACAAGGACGGCTGGACCCGCGTGCCGGACCAAGGCGTTTACGACAACGCGTTCAAGATTCAGTGGGAACTGTTCCTCAAGCACGTCGTCACCGGTTCGCCGTTCCGCTGGGATCTTTTCGAAGGTGCCAAGGGCGTGCAACTCGCCGAAGTCGCCCTCGATTCCTGGGCGCAACGCCGCTGGCTCGACGTTCCCGAACTGAAGTAAGCGAGCCGGAAAGCACCAATTCCCAAGCTCCAACATCCAGAGAATACCCAACGTCCAATTTCCAAATTTCAGACATTTGATGCTTCTCTGGAGCTTGGATGTTGGAGCTTGGAGCTTACCCACTGAAATCTCATGTCTAAAGTAGCACTCGTCACCGGCGGCAGCCGCGGCATCGGCTTCGGCATCGCCGAAAAACTCGCGTCCGAAAAATGGGACATCGTCATCAATGGCGTGCGTCCTGAAGAAGCGATCGCCGAACCTCTCGAGAAAATTCGCACCTTGGGCGTGCGCGCCGGTTACGCGCGCGGTGACGTCGGCTCCGCCGAAGGTCGCGCCGCGATCATCGCCGCGACCCATGCGTTCACGGGCGGCAAGTCGATCAACCTGCTCGTCAACAACGCCGGCGTCGCACCGAAAGTGCGCGCTGATTTGTTGGAGACGGGCGAGGACAGTTACGACTTCGTCGTCGATACGAATCTCAAGGGCGTCTTCTTCCTCACGCAGGCTTTTGCCCGCGACATGGTCGCCGCGAAAAAAGCCGATGCGGCGTTTGCCGGCACCATCGTCAACATCACTTCGATCTCCGCGACTGTCGTCAGCATCAACCGCGGCGAATACTGCATCGCGAAAGCCGGCCTGAGCATGCTCTCGCAACTTTTTGCGACGCGCCTCGGTCCCGAAGGGATTCCCGTTTACGAAGTGCGTCCGGGCGTGATCAAGACCGACATGACCTCAGGCGTAACGGACAAATACGACAAGCTCATCGAAGGCGGATTGTGCGTGCAGCCGCGTTGGGGTTTCCCCGACGACATCGGTCGCAGCGTGGCCGCGTTGGCGAGGGGAGATTTCCCCTTCTCGACCGGCCAAGTCATTATGGTGGACGGCGGACTGACGATTCCGCGCCTCTAACGGACGACGCGCACGACGCGTTTTTCATTTTCACGACCGCGCAGCACTGCTGGCGGTCGTTTTTCTTTTCCTGTGCCGCGATTTCCACTCTCGCGAAAGAAGCGGCTCATGGTAGCTTTCGCCGTCTGCCAAACGTCACTAGTATTGCCATGATTTCTCGCGCACTAAATCGGTTAGCACTCGGTAGCCTCATCGCACTCGGAGGAAATTGCCTCCAGGCGCGGATCAAAACGGAAACTATCGATCCCGCAGTGGTTGTGCTGCCCGCATTTGACGTCACCGCCGACCGCGCACTTCCGCCACCCGAAGTGTGGCGCTATGCGGAAATTCCCGGATTTGAAATTCTATCGAGCGGAACGGACCGCGAAACGCAGCGGCTGTTGCGCGAATTTCAACTCTTCAATCAAGCCATCGGCGTCGTCTGGCCCGCGTTGTTGGGCAACAACCCGAATCCGGTGACCATCGTCTTGTGCGGGCGGCGCGGCGAATTCACCCAGTTTACGCCAACCGATTTCACCAGCACCAGCGAGCAAGGCTTCGCGAGCTTGTTTCTCCGCAATCAGGAACGCTCGGTGATCATCGTCGATTTGCAGACGCGCGAACTTGCGCTCAGCGGACTCGCCGGATTTGCCAGTGCCGGCGGCGTCGAAAGTAGCGGCTACATCGATGTTGAAAGCGACACGCAACTCTTCCGCGAATACGTCTACTCACTCCTCGCCCGGGCCAATCCGCGGCTGCCCGCGTGGTTGGAGGAAGGGTTGGCGCAATTGATGACTGGCATGAAGTTTTCGGAGACTTCCATTGAGTTCGCGCGCTTGGAGGATCCCAACACCGTGTCGGCCAGCTACGCCAATGCTGTTGCGGCCGGAGCCGCTGCTGCGGCGGCCGACGATACCATGGGACTCGTGGTTACGGCCAATGGCGAAGATCAGGATTTCAATGCCGCACTCGCCCGCACCCGCCTCATACCGTTCGGTGACCTCTTCGCCGTCACGCACGACTCTTCCATCGCACGCAATCCGATCGGCAGCAAGTGGGCGAAGCAGGCCTGTGCGTTCATCCACATGTGCCTTTACCAGCGTCGCTCTCCCTACCAACAGGGCTTCGTGAAATTTGTCATGCGCACGACGAGCGAGGCGGCGACCGAGGCGATGTTCAAGGAGTGCTTCGGCGTCGATTATAAGCAGATGCAACTCGAACTGCGCGGTTACATCAACTTCACCAGCTACAAGGCACTCACGTGGAATGCGCCTCGAGGCCAGGGTTTTGCCAAACCCGCGCCACTCGCGTTGCGCGATGCCACCGACGCGGAAGTCGGACGCATCAAGGGCGAGGCGCTTAGCCTCGCCGATGCGCCCGATGCGGCACGGAATGAGTTAATCGCGCCCTACATGCGGGGCGAACGCGACCCGCAATTGCTCGGTGCCCTCGGCTTGCACGAATTAGCGTTGCAGCGCACCGAGCGCGCGCAGCGTTTCCTCGAAGCGGCAACGAGCGCCGGCGTGAAACGTCCGCTCGTCTACGTAGAACTAGCGCGCCTAAAATATCGCGCCGCGCTCGTGCGCGTGGCCAAGCCTCGCGAAGATTTTTCCGCCACCGATCGCGATGCTCTTGCGCAGTTGCTGCTCACAGCGCGCAACCTGCCTCCAGCGTTGCCGGAAGTTTACGAAGTGCTCTCCGACGTGTTGGCACTCTGCTCCGCGCTACCCGCGGAAGAATCGATGGCTGTGCTTTACGACGGCGTGGCCCGCTTTCCCGGTCGCCTCGGCTTGATCTACCAAACCGCAGTGCTGTGCCAGCGTCGCGGCGATTTGGTGCGAGCCAACGCTCTCGTCGAACACGGTCTGCAGTATGCGCCGCCCGGCGAGCCGCAGGAACGTTTTGCGGCATTGAAAGCCAACCTCGGCGTGCGCGGCAGCATGGCGCCGTCACCCACTAAGTCAGAGTAGGTTCGGTTAAGGCGCGGAGTTCCGCTCGACCACGAGCCGGAAAAATCGTTGGGCATCAGTTGCACTCGAAGTCGCCTGCCACGTTTCGATCGGACCCTCGGCAAAGCGAGTGTGCGTAACGGTAGACGTGCTCCAATTGCTTAAATCACTCGAATACTGAACCGAGAAAATCAGGTCCGGACAATCGGCCGCCCGCGTGTAGATAAAAGTCCAAACTCCTTCAATCTGCTCAACCATGGGAAGACCAGTCGCGGAAATTTCTCCAGGATCCAGTCCGAGCGCATACTCCAAGAGATTAGGCAAACCGTCGCCGTCAGGGTCAGCACTCGCGCCGGAAATCTGTGCGTCGCCCAACTCTTGAGGAGAAAATTGGGTCGCCGCCCACCCCGCATAACCTTGCACAATGGGCGGTGGCGCGGGATTTACCAAAATCGAGAGCGCTTGGGTGGCAGTGTCGTTGTCCACGTCAGCCACACGCACGGTGAACTCGCTCGTGCCACTGGTGCTCGGAGTGCCACTGATCGTGCCGCCGCTGCTCAGGGTGAGACCGGCGGGGAGCGCGCCGACCGATACTGTCCACGTCAACGCTCCATCACCGTCAATCGCTTGCAAGGCGACGCTGTAGCTAGCACCGACTGTTGCGTCAGCAACTGCGGCGGTCGTGATCGATGGCACGGTGCCCCCGGAATTCGCGGTGCCGGGATAGGTTCCCGCCGGACCGCCGGAGAATTCCGGGCCAACTTCGTTGCGCAAGAGTGGTTGCAAGCCAGTGCCGCTGACTTCGCGCTCGAAGGCACCGATATCGCGATTGATCGTCGGACGCGCGAGATTGCGAATGTCGGTCGCGGCAACGAGCGTGGCGTTGGCGGCATTGAGCAACGGACTTGTGGCCGTCGGGCGCTTGTAGTTGCCGAAAGTTTCCGTGATGGCGGGTGAGACGCTCGTCGAATAGGTGCCGCCGAGGCCGGTCCAACCGAGACTGGTTGAAGACGAATGATAGAGATAATTCCCCGCCGAGCCACCGTGCTGGAAGCCCGACTTGCGCACGATGCCGTTGCTGCTACCGCTGCCTTGCCAGGCGTTGTTGTAGATTTTCACGCCCGCCGGCAGCACAGTGCCAGTGCTCAGATAACCGAGGTTGATCTCTTTGCAGTCGAGGAAGGTGTTGTTGTAAATCTGCGCATTATGCGCGGCTTCATAGCTATTGTTGCCGTTGGAGCCGTCGCCGTCGGTGAAGGTCGCCTCGCCACCCATCACGCACAACGCCGCGCGCAAGTTGGTGCCGATGAGATTAACGAGGTAGTTATTGCGGATGATGTGATCCTGCCCGATGACGCGAATGCCGGTTTGGTTGGCACTGGCCGTGCGCAACAAAATGGAACTGCCCGAATAGTAGCCGCCGCCGAAAATAAAATTCCCTTCCACGATGCATGCGTCGCCGTGCCGCAGAGTGATTTGCCCGTAGCTTTCGAGAAAGGTGTTGTTGAGGATTTTGTTCCCCTTCGTCTTGTTCGAAATGATTTCCATGTCGTTCGGCTTTTCGCCGTCGTTCCGCCAGATGGCGCGGTAGAACACGTTGTGCTCGATCGTCACATTCATGTTGTGCGCTTGGGACGAACTGTCGCCGATGCGAATGCTTTCGTAGCCGTTGTCGGTGATCGAGCACTCACGCGGGCCGAAATAGCAGTAGCGCAAACGGTGGTTGCGCAGTGTCGTGATGCCGGCTTCGGACGTGCTGCGTTTGAATCCGACCGTCGCGTTGGCGGTCGTCTTGCCCTCGAAGTGGCAATACTCGATCGTGTGATTGAACCCCTCGATATAAAGCCAGTGCCCGTAAGTGTCGCCTGCCACGCTGTTCAAAAAGCGCACGTTGCTGATGACCATGAAGCGGGAATTGGCCGCCATGCGAATGATCCAAGCCGGATCGGTCCCCCCATTGTCCCGCATGCCGCTGGTCGCCGCAAAATCGATTCCCGCCAGCACAATGCCGCGACCCTGCAACGTAATCTGCGACGGCGCGGTGACGACGACGCCACCATTGACCGCGGCGCGGACTAAAATCGGCGTTTGCTGCGCGATCGCGTCGGTCGAGATGCTGCTGACCAAGGTCTTGTTCAACGCTCCGTAATTGCCGCTCTGCAAAATCACTTCATCGCCCGCGTTGAGCGTGGGCAGATTGTTAAACTCGGTCGCGTTGGTCACAATCCTCGTCACGCCGTGGGCTGCCACCGCCGCGATCATCACGGCGACCCCCGCACTCAACTGGAGCCCCCGGCGAAGTGATATTACCGCAGCAGCCAATCTCGTTCGGCAACGGACGTGTCCATGCTCAAGGACAGTGGGTATTTTCTGGGGTGAGGAAACCATTGGCGAACCGTCGGCATGACGTCGACGACCCCGTCAAGGAACCCCCATGCACCAGCGAAGCAAGCCCATTTGATAGTTATCAAGCGGAGTCACAAATTATCCCAAACCCGGTGCGAGCTGCACCGACCGGCAATCTGAACGCAATTCCTGTGTCCGCTCCGGCAACTGCGCCAGAAGCAGCAGCATTCGGCGGGATTGCCGCCCAGAGAACAGATTGGGCGGCAACCTTGCTAAAGCGTTTTCTCAGTTCGTGATATCGAACGTCGTGCTGCGTTCGCGGACAGGCAGGTAAACTTTATACCACGCCTGTTGCGCGTCGCTCTTGGCGTAATCCTTCAGGGCCTGCTCGCTCGCAAATTCCATCACCATCGCGTGCGTGCGCTCGCCCTGCGCCTTGATCGTTTTCACCCACACGCGGGAAATGCCGGGATAGGCAGCTGGTAGCGCCTTCACGCCATCAAGGGCCGCTTGAATCGCTTCCGGAGCCGCATCGGCTTTCCACGTGACCGTCACGACATGAATTACGGAAGACGGCGCAGACTCACTGGCAGCAGAAAAAGTTGCGGCCAGAGCAAAAAGTGAGAGGGCCAAGAGAACTTTGCAGGGATTTTTCATGAGGAACTGAAGTAGCTGGTTGGAGAATTCGCCAAAAATGGCGGAGTGGTGTGACTATCGGACAACTGGGAGCACACAGCAAGCCTTGCCGCTTCTCACTAGCGGGGCGTTGAAAATTCGCGCTGGAGTCTCGCTTGCGGCAACTTGATGCTCGGACTGTGACTCATTCCTCGCCCGATCCACTCCACGGCGTGACGCTCGAACAACTTCTCACCGAGTTGGTCGCTGAGTTTGGCTGGGCGGAGTTGGCCTATCGCGTGCCGGTGCGCTGCTTTATGTTTGAGCCGTCCATTACCTCGTCGCTGCGTTTCCTGCGGCGCACGCCATGGGCGAGAACAAAAGTTGAAGCACTCTACGCCGAGTGGAAGCGAACGCGCTGACGCAAGCGTTGCCACTCGCTCGCAAATGCCTTGCCCGCGCTCAGCGCTGATAACTCTCGTCCAGACCGAGCCGGAAATAATCGCGCGCATTGCCAAAGGAAATGTTGCGAACCATGCCGCCAACCAAGTCCAAGTCCGCCGGCAACTCACCGCGCTCCATTTGTGCGCCGAGCAGGTTGCACAGCACGCGACGGAAATATTCGTGGCGCGCGTAACTCATAAAACTGCGTGAATCCGTGAGCATGCCCACGAAACGGCTGAGCAGACCGAGATTCGACAGCGCCGTGATCTGCCACTCCATCGCTTCCTTCTGATCGAGAAACCACCAGCCGGAACCGAACTGCAATTTGCCCGGCACGGATCCGTCTTGAAAATTGCCGACCATCGTTGCGAACACGTAGTTGTCCGCGGGATTCAAATTGTAGAGCACGGTGCGCGGTAATTCGCCCGTCGCATCGAGCGCGTCGAGGTAGCGACTGAGCGCGCGCGCCTGCGGGAAATCACCGATGCTGTCGAAACCCGTGTCCGGCCCCAGTTGGCGATGCAGGCGGGTGTTGTTGCTCCGCATCGCGCCAAGGTGAAGTTGCTTGGTCCAGCCCTTCGCCGCGTCCCAACGTCCGAATTCCAGCATCAGGTAAGAACCGTATTTCGCCCACGCTTCCGGTGACGCCGCCTGACCGGCACGCGCTGCATCGAAGATTGCACTCGCCTCGGCATGCGTGCACGACTCCGCGAGGGCACACTCCAAACCATGGTCGGACAGTCGGCAGCCGACAACGTGAAAGTCATCATGGCGGCGACGGAGCGCCGACAAAAGATCATCAAACGTCCGCACGGCCATCTTGGCTTCGCCACCAAGGCGTTCCAACCAAGCGTTGAAGGCAGCGGGAGTGTTCACGCCGAGCGCCTTGTCCGGACGGAACGTCGGATAAACGCGCGTCGTCAACCCGAGCGTGGAGATGCGCTCGTGATCCGCCAGTGGGTCCGCCGGATCATCCGTCGTGCAAATAACGGCGACGCGGTTGCGACGCAGGATCTCGTGCACGCGCAACTCCGGCAGTTGGGCGTTGGCCTCGCGCCAAATCGTGTCTGCGCTCGCCGGATTGATGAGCGTGTCGATGCCGAAGTAGCGTTTCAACTCGAGATGCGACCAGTGATAGAGCGGGTTTCCCAATATGTGCGGCACCGCCGCGCACCACGCGTCAAACTTCTCGCGCGGCAACGCCTTGCCGGTGCAGACGGTTTCGGGGACGCCATTCGTGCGCATCGCGCGCCATTTGTAATGATCTCCCCCGAGCCAGATCTCCGCAAGGTCGCCGAACGTTTGGTTATCGGCGATGAGCTTCTGCGGCAAGTGGCAGTGGTAATCGTAGATCGGCTCCGCCGCCGCGTAATCGTGATACAGCGCACGCGCCGCGTCATTCTGAAGCAGAAAATCGTCGTGAATAAAGGACTTCATTGGACAGCGGTGGGTTGACAGCTTCAGCGGCTGATGTCGGCCAGCATGGTTTCAAGTGTTTCGTAGCGGGACAACAAGACTCGCGCCGCCCGGCAACGTTCCGCCGGAACGAGCTCGGTGTGTTCGGCGAGGAAGATCAAATACTCCGCAACGCCGCGCGCGTAGTTGAGGCGGGCTTCGGCGCTGATGCCGTAAAAGCGGGCGCGCTGCGTGTAGCCCGCCGCCGTGTGGTCGCCGAGAGCGGCCTTGTCCGCGCGTCCGCCAGCGGCGAGCACATAGAGGAAATTGTATTCGAAGAAAAACATGTGCTCCGGCGACAGCGCCAGCACGTCAATTGCACGACGGCAATCGTTCGCACTTTGGAACACGTCCGTGCTGGCGCCATTTTTGCACAGTGCATCCGTGATAAACGTCCGCGCCATCTTCTGCTCGGTAGCATCCTGACTGAACGCACCCGCGACTGCCAACTCGACGGTGAATTGATACCAATCGCGCCACAGTTCCTGGTCCTCCGGCTGGCGCGAACGAAACAACGCAATCCCCATCTCGTAGGTGTAGCGACCGCTCGTCTTGATCTCGAGTCGGCTGCCGGTCACCTTGCCCATCACCTGATAATTCTCCGCCGATTTCCCGGAGCCGGAGTGAAATCCGATACTCACCCCGAAGCGCTCGCACACCGCCCACTGCGCCGCGATCAATTCGCGCAACGCAACGTTGTCGGGATACGGCATGTTTTTCTGAAAACCGAAAGCCGGCGCCACGAAATTCACCGGCATCGCCATCGCCTCGCACAACGCCAGCATCACCGCCGTCGTTTCCGGCGTGGTCAGCCCGGGCAATTCGTCGATCGACAGCTCGCGCAAATAAGTCCGGCCAACGTCGGTCGTGAAAGCAGCGGCACGTGCGGTGGCATATTTCTCTTCGCGTTGTTTCATCTTCACCATCGCCGGCCAAACCGTGCCGAGCAACGAGGCAAACGCCGCATCATCCAACGTCACTCCCGCCGCCGCGACTTTCGCGCGCGTCGCCGCGACAACATCCGTCGGAATCGTCGCCACTGTCGCCGGTGAGTTCAACGCCAGTTCCGGTGAAAGATCGAACGTAATGTAACTCGCCAGCAAACAACCGCGCACCAGTGCGTCTTCGCGCGCGTCGAATTTTCCGCCGATCGGCTGGTGGTCGGCGTTGAAGGACCACGCGAGTTTCCGGTGATGAAAACCACTCTTCAACTTCGACAACACGCAACCGTGGCTCATGCCTTCGACACTTTGCCCTTGGTGACCTTCGGGGACATTTGTGCCGATGAACGGAAACGGCACGCTGTCGAGACGGCCTTCCAGCATCGCGTCGACGTCGAACACCAGTTCGCGCGGAATCGAATTCTGATTCGCCGTTAAGCCGATGCCGAGCGCACTCATCGCCCACTCCACTGCGGGCCAATGCAACGTCGTGAAACGCGCGCCGACGCCGATTGTGCTGCGACCGAGTCGCTCTGTTGCGGTCGGAAAAATTGTCGAGCCCGCGTCGTGCTCCTGCACGAGATTTTTCAACTTGAGCAAGTTTGCCCAAGTCGCCGGATACACCATCAGGCTGCCGCCAATCGCTACACCCGCGTCGAGAATGTCAGCGGGATGTCCGCTGGCGCGTGTTTCCCGTCGCCATCCGCAATCGCCCGTTTCCAAATCCTCCAGCAACGTCCACACACTACCGCTGGTTTCAAACCGGCTCTTGGTCCACTCGTGGAGCGGTGCGCCGGAAACGAGTTTCGCACTGAGCGTCGGCCAATCTAGACAGAAATCCGGCGAAACGCACGGGTTGTGCGCGATGCGCAGATTATTCTCGAGGAGGAAGGTATTAATCGCAGACATGAATCGAAATGAAACGGAGTAGCCGGCCGCACCGGAGCACGACGACCTTAGATCGTCATCGCATGATAGCCGCCGTCGACGATGAGTTCTTCGCCGGTGATGAAAGAGCCCGCAGCATCGCTCGCGAGGAGAAGCGTCGCACCAATCAATTCGCGCGCTTCACCGAAACGTTTCATCGGTGTGTGGCCCATAATTGAGGTGACCCGATCGGGTGTGAGCACTTTGCGATTTTGTTCAGCGGGAAAAAAGCCCGGCACCACGAGATTGACCCGGACGCGATGCGGCGCCCATTCACGCGCGAGGTTGAGCGAGAGATTGTGCACCGCACCTTTCGTCGCGGAATAAGTGAAGACGCGCGAAAGCGGCACAACAGCGGACATCGAACCAAGATTGATAATCGAGCCACCCTGGCCCCGGTCGACAAGGTATTTGCCGAAGACTTGGCACCCGAGGAACACACCCTTCAAATTCACGCGCACAATGCGGTCGAACTCTTCCTCGGTGATATCGAAGAAAGGAGTGGCGGAGTTGATGCCCGCGCCGTTCACCACGATGTCGATACTCCCGCTACGTTGCAGCACCGCGTCGCGCAGCGCTTCGACCTCTGCTTTGCTGGTCGCTTCGGCGGCGTGAAACCACGCTTTGCCACCGGCGGCGGTAATTTTTTCGAGACGAGCCGCAGCTTTCTCGGCGTTGCGCCCGACGAGCACTACTTCCGCGCCAGCGGAAGCGAGACCTTCGGCCATCGCTCCGCAAAGTTCACCCGTGCCCCCGATGACGACGGCCACTTTGCCGCGCAAACCGAAGAGCGATTCAAGATAGTTGGAGGAATTCATAGAGAGTTTCGAGTTTCATACGGCCGCGCGTCCGACGCAAACCACGATAGCGTAATAGCCGCGCGACTACCTCACCGGTTCACGGATTAGTGGCGGGAGTCGCCGTCGCACTTTTCGCGAGACGCGCCTTCCACGCGGGATAGTCTTTTTGCAGCAACGCGACTGGCGAGTTGACATACCAAGCGTAGCCGAGGCGACGTTCGCGCTCGATTTCCTCAATTTTGTAACGCACCACGCCTTCACGGCCCGCGAAAATCGGCCGATTGGTGCCCAGTTCGTAGAAGCGCGCCCACAGCGGCGGTGCCGTGGGATCAAGCACGACGAGACGATCCACTCCACCGGGCGCACTTGCGTCCGTCTTGTCCCACCGAATGCCAGTGATCTTCGATTCTTCGAGCCATTCCACCGCGCCTTCGATGGCGGCAATGATCGCCGGATGTGGTTGAGGCAAACTCATCAAGAAGCGCACAATTCCCACACTCTCCCCGCTCGCCAGTGACGGTGGTTCGAATTTGCGGGCCCACGCTGGCGCAAAAGTTTTCCCATCGTGTTGCGCGCCCCACCCCGTCGGACGGCCATTTTGCACCACTTGGCATTTTAAGATACAACCGATGCCGCGCGACACTGCTCCACCCGCTTTTATGCGCAAGGACTCGTCGACCCACGCAAAAGGCGCAACTCCGACCGCGACATCGCGCAACACGCCGAGGACTTCGGCCATGGCGTTGTCGTTGAAAGTAATGTGCTCGTAGTAACCCGCACGGACAGGGAAATACTGCGGCCAGCCGCCATTCGGATATTGTGCAGCGAGCAGATAAACGAGTCCGCGCTCCACGCTCTTGCGATAGCGCTCGTCATTAGTTGCAACAAAGAACGCTGCCAGCATCCGGATTTGCGTCGTCGTCGCGCCGTTGTCGATCGTGCTCTCGTCCTTGGCACGCGCTTTCAATTCACCGCGGTCGCCCGACGTCAGCTTGACGCCCATATCGATGTTCTTGGGCCAGCCACCCGAGGGAAACTGGTAAGCGAGCATGGTGTCGGCCACGACTTGGTGTTCGGGCGTCGCATACCATTTGGCGTCGCGCGGATACTTGCCGGTCCAGCGCACCGATTCGGCAGCCGAAAGGCCGATTGGCAGCAAGCAGCAGAGAATAATGAGTGTGCGTTTCATAGGAGTTTGAAGAGGCGCGGCAGCGCGAGCGACAACCACGGCAGATAGGTGATCGCCATTAAGGCGATCATCATGGCGATGAAGAACGGAATCGCCGACGGCACGACGCGCGCGATGCTCGTTTTGCCCACGCTGCAGCCGACAAACAAACACGTGCCCACCGGCGGCGTGCAGAGTCCGATACAAAGATTGGCTATCATCAGAATGCCGAAGTGAACCGGATCCATGCCCAGACCTGTTACCACCGGCAGAAAGATCGGCGTGAAAATCAAGACCGCCGGAGTCATGTCCATGAAGGTGCCAACCACCAGTAAAAGGACATTGATCAAGAGGAGAATGATGATCGGATTATCCGACAACGCGATCAGGGCCGCGCTCACCATCTGCGGCACGCGTTCGTAAGCGAGCACCCAGCTCATCGCTTGGCTCGCGCCGACGAGGAGCATTACCACCGAGGTCGTGAGGGCGGCCTTCAACAGAATCGGCGGCAATGCCGTCAACTTGACCTCACGATAAACGAACATCGCTAGAATCAAACAATACGCGACCGCGATGGCCGACGCTTCCGTGGCGGAAAATAACCCGCCCAAAATTCCTCCAAGCACAATCACCACGAGCAACAAACTCGGCAGCGCACCCAGAAAAGCACGGCCCACGGGCATGGTCACCATTTCCGTTATGGAGGCCGCGGCCGCTTTACCAGCCGTGTGCGCCGGCCGCAGAAAACGCAGTGTGACAAAACTCGCGGCCATAATCGAAAGTCCCACGAGAATGCCCGGCAATACTCCCGCGAGGAAGAGCGCCGCGACCGAGACGTTGCCCGAAACCACCGCGAAAACGATCATGATGTTACTCGGCGGAATCAACAGACCGGTCGTCGCCGATGTCGCCGTTAACGCCACGGCAAACTCGCGTTTGTAGCCCTTGGCTTCCATCTGCGGAATCATGAAGCCACCGATCGACGAAACTGCGGCCGCCGCCGAACCCGACACCGCCCCAAACAACATGCACGTCACTGTGTTGACATAGGCGAGTCCACCGGGAAACCGGCCCACCAACGAAGACGCAAAATCCATTAAACGTCGCGCCATCCCGCCGTCGCCCATCAAGACGCCGGACAACACAAAGAACGGAATCGCGAGCAGCGGAAAACTGGCGATGCCCGTCGCCAGACGTTGCGCGACGACGTAACCCGTCGGCACATCGCCGAGTGTGGCAATGGTCGCCACCGTCGCCAGTCCGATGCAGATCGCGATCGGCACGTTGAGCAACAACAGGCCCAAAAACACGACGAGCAGAATGAGAACTTCGGCTGACATGGTTAAATATCCGTAGGCGTGGCGTGGGAGCCCGCGGGTTGAAGTTTGATCAAGTGCTCAATGCAAAACGCACAGATGAACAAGCCACTCAGTGGCACCGTTGAGTAGAGGTAGCCGATCTTCCATTGCAGCACGGGCGTGAGTTGGTTCGACGCCAAGGTTTCAAAAACGAGTCGCGAGCCGCCGTAAACCAAGGCGAACCCAGCGAAAATCAGCACCGCAATTTCCACCACGACGGCGACGAGGCGTTGTGCGGACGGATCAAGTTTTGCGACAAAGTAATCAACGCCAAGGTGGCCGTAACCGCGGTAAGTCAGGGCCGCGCCATAGAGCGAAATCCAGACGAGCAAATAGACTGCGAGTTCCTCCGTCCAATCGCTCGGACGAATCCCCGGCACGTAACGCGAGGTGACTCCCCAAAGCACGTCGAGCACGAGCGCGGCAAACAGCGCGATGGTGAAAATCTCCAACCCGCGGCAGATGCGCTCCCAAAGTTTGGCTAAGGCAGTCATGGGAATTTTCACTTCGTCACGCGGATGCGTTCCGCCAGTTCGCCAATGCGTGTGCCCGCGAAAGATTGCAGCATCGGGGCCGTCGCTGCAGCGAAGGCCGCTTTGTCGGGATAGTAAACTTTTACGCCGGCTTTCTGCACGGCGGCGAGCGCTTCGGCCGTCTTCTCGTGCCAGAGTGCGCGTTGAAATTTCACGGAATCGGCCGCTGCTTGGTTGAGCCACGTGCGAACTTGCGGCGTCAGTGCCTCCCAAATCGGTTGACTGAAAATGATGACGTCGGGAATGCGGGTGTGCTCGTCGAGCGAGTAGTGTTTCGCAACTTCGTAGTGACGGCTGGTGTAGAAACTTGGCGGATTATTTTCAGCGCCGTCCACCATGCTTTGTTGCAATGCCGTGTAGAGTTCGCCCCACGGAATCGGTGTCGGCCCGCCGCCGAGGGTGGCGATCAGATCGCGCGCCATCTTGCTCGGCAGCACGCGGAGTTTGCGTTCCTTGACGTCGGCGGGCGTGAGGATCGGTTTGTTGACCGTGTAGAAACTGCGGCTGCCGGAATCGTAATAGCACAGACCGTGCACGCCGACCTTTTCTCCTGCCGCGAGCAACTCACGACCGACCGGACCTTCGAGGACCTTCCAATAGTGATCGTCGTCACGAAACAGGTAGGGCAAGCCGAAGACGGCCATGTCCGGCACGAAACCTTCCATCGCGGCGGCGGAGGTTTTCACCATGGCGAGTGCGCCGCGCTGAAGTTGTTCGATGCACTCCGGCTCCGAACCAAGTTGGCCATTGGGGAAAACCTGAATCTCGACGGAGCCATTAGACAACTCCGCGACCCGCTTGGCCATGTGTTCCATCGCAGCATGCACCGGATGAGATTGGTCGAGCACATGACCAAGCTTGAGAATTGTGCGCCGTGCGCCGTCGCCAGCCGCAGCGGCCCGATCGCGTCGCACCACGCTGACAAAAATGGCGGCCGCGAGCAGCGCGCCCACAACGAGTCCGACGAAGAGAAATGAGATGGCTTTGCGGTCCATGAGTAGCGGAGCGGGGTTACGAACAGTTAGTAAACTATTGCTTCGTCGGCGCGGGAACTGAGTTCAGTCCCTTCGGACGCACCTTAGGTTCCATCACGACGTTGTCGAAAGTGATTCGCCCAACGTGGGTGATGACTTCGGAATGCGTAAGATTCTTGAACGTGGAGTTGCTCACCTTGATGCCGTCGACCACCGCGCCCGGAAAACCGGCGACGTAGAGGACGCGCGGACTGGCCGAGCTGGTGATGTTGTCCAACTGCACGTTGCGCACGATCGGCAGGTGGGCGCCGTTAGCTCCTTCTTCGTAGAGTAAATCAATCGTAAGCACGGCTTCGGCAACTTGACCGATGCGCACATGGCGCATGAAAACATTCTCCAAGACGCCACCGCGCACCGCATTGTTTTTGAAACGCAACGCACGATCCAAGTCGGGGCTGTCCATCTCGCAGTGTTCGACGAAGACGTTGCGGATGCCGCCGGAGCATTCACTGCCGAGCACGACCCCGCCATGTCCATCTTTCATGATGCTGTGGCGCACGATGATGTTTTCCGAGGGCGCGGCGACGCGACGTCCGTCGTTATTGCGGCCCGACTTGATCGCGATGCAGTCATCACCCGTGTCAAAGAGGCAATGCTCAATCAACACGTTGGTGGAAGATTCCGGATTGCAGCCGTCGTTGTTCGGACCGTGGGAAACAATCTTGAGGCCGCGCACGGTGACGTTGTCGCACAACACCGGATGCACTTCCCACATCGGCGAACGGAGAATCGTGACGCCTTCGATGAGAATATTGCGGGAGCGGTAGGGCTGGATGAAATTCGGGCGCAAGAACGCGCCCTCGCCCATCACACGTGCAGCGACGGGCACACCTTCCTCGCCCATCGCGAACAATTTGTCGCGTCCCGGCTTCTGCTTCACGGGGCCTTTTTTCTTATCATTCCACGCCCACCAGTTGTCCCAGTCAGCCTGGCCGTCGAGCGTGCCGGTGCCGGTGATTGCGATGTTTTCCTGCTCCCACGCGTAGATCAACGGAGAGTAGTTCATCGCTTCCACACCTTCCCAACGCGTGAACACAATCGGGTAATCCGCCGGCTCAGTCGTGAACTTGAGCACGGCACCTTCACTCACGTGCAAGTTAACGTTGCTCAACAAGTGAATCGCCCCGGTGAACCATTCGCCCGCCGGCACAACTACCCGTCCGCCGCCCGCGGCATTGCACGCGGCAATCGCCGCGCGGATCGCAGCCGTGACATTACCATTCGGCTGCGCGCCGAAAGCGGTGATGGGAAAATCCCGCGCTGGAAATTGCGGCGCGTTAATGTTGGCCAGCACGCGCTCGTAATCATCCCAGCCCCGCGCGGCAAACGACGCTGGTGCCTTCTTCAGCAATTGCTGCAGTTCGATGCCGGCAAGAATGAATGGGCCGGTGCCCTTCAGGTCGTTGTCGATGATCGGCTCGCTGATGTAATACTCGAACGATCCGTCGCGCGCCATGCCCTTCGAATTGGTGAAACCGAGACCGGCCACCGCACAGCACTGCTTGAGACTGATGCGGCCAGTGTCGCCCTCGGGGCGCATGAGATCACGGGTGATACCCTCGTAACCTTTGAGCAGCGCCGGCAGGTAGGTGTCGCGCGGCAAATACCCGCGATTGATGCCCTTGGCTAAAATGTAGACAAACATCGAGGAGGCCGTCCCTTCGAGATAGTTGCCCTGGCGCGCTCCTTGATCCGTGACCTGCCACCACAGGCCCGTCGCTGGATCCTGCCAGCGCACGATGCCATCGGCGACGCGGCGGAGGATTTCGTTGATGTGTTCTACGTCCGGATGCGTCGGCGAAAAGAAATCGAGTGAATCGACGAGCGCCATGCCATACCAGCCAACCGCGCGGCTCCAGAAATTCGGTGAGTGGCCCGTCTCTTTGTTGGCCCACGGCTGAACCCGCTTCTCATCCCACGCGTGGTAATGCAGCCCGGACTTCGCGTCGTAGGCATGCTTGTCCATGAGGATAATTTGCTTCGCCACTTCATCGAACATCGCCGGCTCTTCGAAAATTTTCCCGTAGTGCGCGAGGAACGGTGACGCCATGAACAGGCCGTCGAGCCACATTTGGTGCGGGTAGCGGAGCTTGTGCCAGAAACCGCCGTCGCTTGTGCGCGGATGCTTTCTCATCTGCTCGCGCATCGTCTCAATGGCGGTCTTGAACTTCGCGTCGCGAACACCGTGTTCCCAACGGGCGAGCATCACTTTTCCCGGAGGAATCATATCGATGTTGAAGTCCTCCATCTTGTAGGTGCGGATGGAGCCGTCGGCGGCGACGAAGGATTCGACGGTCTTCGCGCCCCACTCCGTGTAAGCTTGGTTGCCGGTGGCATCACCGAGTTTCACCAACGAGAGACCGAGCAGCGACGTCGTGTAATCCCAGCGCGCGCGCGGGGCCCCGCCGTCGAACAACGTGTTCCCGTAGCGCGCCATTTCAGAATCAGCCAGCCGACGCGACCACTCAAGCGGAGTTGCTCCGTTGAAGGATTGCGGGACGTCTGCGGCGAGCGTAGCGGTGGCCGCAGCGAGAAATGCGCAGAGGTGAAAAAAGTTTTTCATCAGGAAAATGGGGTTCGAGCAATTCGGACTAACTCAGGGTGAGACGGAAATTTTCACCGGCGAACGCGCGCGCGCAACCGCGGCCGCCACATAGGCTTCCCACTCGACGCGATCTTTGAATTGGCCACTGCGGTCCCAGCCGGCACCGGCGAAATAGGACAGCGGTTTGCCGGGCGTGGCCTTGGCGAGAATGAGGTGATTGCGGTCGTCCTCAGCGAAAGTCTGAAATGCGTCCGAGGCGGCGATGATCGCTGTGCCGAGCGCGCCGTTGGATTTCTGTTCGATCCACTGCGTGAGCGAACCTTGGCGAGCGACCGGCACCACCGTGATAACGGGTTCCTGGCCGCGATCAGTGGGCGTCTTGTTCAGGCCAATACCGACGATGAGTTCCTTCGTGTTGCCGGAAGCGGTGAAAGTGCTCTCAATGCGATCGAGATTGTGACCCGCGTCCACGGTGAAGCGCTTCACTTCGGAAACGTAGATGCCGTTGGCGGCCCACGTGTCGTAAGTCAGCTCAAAGATCGCGCGAATCGGACCATTCGCGATGACGCGTGCAGTGAGGTAATTGCGCGAAACGTGGAGTTGCTTGCCGTCCCAAATACCGACGCCGCCGCAACCGCGCGAAGGGCCGACGTTAAACATGTCCATGCCTTCGCCTTGGTCTTTGTGGTAGTGATCGTGCCCTTTGTTATACCAACGATCCACGATCGGATAATCGACCCGCTTCGTCCAAAGATCGAGTCCGCTGGTAACCAGCACTTCCTTCACGACGCCTGCGGACGGTTGCGCACCGAGCGCCGGACCGTAGGTGCGATGCGCAAGACGATCATTTTCCCACGCGAAATCATCGAGACGCTCCGGCACTTGCCGCGCGAAAACTTTGGCCGGAAAAACCGGCGCAACCGTGTCGAGGCGTTCGACAGTGAACGTCGCGGACTGTTCACCGGCGGCAAAGTTGTATTGAAAAATGAGCTCCCCGTAAGCGATGCCCTCGACCTTCGGGTCCTTCGCTTGCGGAGCGACGTTGGTGACCTGATACGGCAGCACCCGACCGGCGGCGTCTTTCACCGCGATTTTTTGCAACAACGCGCCCGGCAGCACGCGATTCACTTCCGACCAAGGAATCGTGATGGTCTCTGACGGGCGCGCAATCGCGAGATCGTGCGTGACGGTGATCGTCACTTTTTCCGAGCCAAAGACAAAGCCGGTGCAAAACAGCATCAGCCAAAGGAGACGCAGGCGGGTGTTCATAACGGCAAAAAGGATTAACGGGCGAGCCACCCGCCATCGACGGCGAGCGTGTGTCCGTGAAGATAATTTGAGGCGTTGGAGGCGAGAAATACGACAGCACCTTTTAGGTCTGACGGCGAGCCCCAGCGGCCGGCGGGAATGCGGGCCAGAATCGCGTCGTTGCGCGTGGCATCGGCGCGCAGCACCTCGGTGTTGTCGGTGGCCATGTAGCCCGGGGCGATCGCGTTGACGTTGATTCCCTTCGCCGCGAGTTCGTTGGCCATCAATTTGGTCAGCCCGTTCAAGGCGCTTTTCGCCGCTGTGTAAGAAGCCACACGCACCCCGCCTTGAAACGAAAGCATCGAGGCAATGTTGATAATTTTGCCCGGTTGACCGGCGGCGACGAGCGGACGGCAGAAATGCTGACTGAGGCGGAACGCTGCATTTAGATTCACATCCAGCACTTCGCGCCAATCCTGTTCGGTGAACTCAAGGAAATTGGCGCGGCGAATGATGCCGGCGTTGTTTACTAAAATATCCGCGCGACCGAAGGCGCCCAATGTCGCTTGCATGATCAGCTCCGGCGCGGCTGCGTCTGCGATATCAACCGCTACCGGCAAAGCGCGGCGTCCGAGTGCCGTAATCTTCTCTTGCAACGACGTCATATCGCCGCGCGCAACCATCACCACATCCGCTCCCGCTTCTGCGAGACCCAGTGCCATCGCCTCGCCCAAACCACGCGACGCGCCGGTGACAATAGCGACACGGCCAGCGAGACTGAACTGCGCGAGAATACCGGACATGCCTTTAGCGCAGAGTCGCGAGTGGAGCTGGATCCATGTCAGCGAAATCCTGGTTTTCGCCGCCCATGCCCCAGATGAAACCGTAATTGTCGGTGCCCGCCCCGCTGTGAATCGACCACGGCGGCGAGAGCGCGATGTCGCGATTCCGCACCACGAGATGGCGCGTCTCATCAGGACGTCCGAGGAAATGGAAAACAGCCGCGGACTCTTTCAAATCGAAGTAGCAATAAACTTCCGAGCGACGCGTGTGCGTGTGCGGTGGCATTGTATTCCAAATGCTACCGGGCTTGAGCAGCGTCAGGCCCATCACCAATTGGCAGCTCTTGATGCCGCCGGCGTGAATGAATTTGTAGATTACGCGACCGTTGGAAGTTTCCCCCGAACCGATCGCGGTGCCCTCGATATCATCGTGTCGCACCAGCGTCGTCGGGTAGTTCGCATGCGCCGGATAACTGAGCAGGTAAAAGCACGCCGGTTTCGCGGCGCTTTTCGAGGAGAACGTGATGCGCTGCGCGCCACGACCGACGTAGAGACAATCGAGATTGCCGAGCGTGAAGCGCACGCCATCGACTTCGACCGTGCCTTCCTCGCCGATGTTGATCACGCCGAGTTCACGACGTTCGCAAAAATGCGACGCCGCCAATTCCGGCTCTGTTTTTAAGGTGAGCTTGGCGCGCGTCGGAATCGCACCGCCAATTACCGCGCGGTCCGTCTCCCAATAGCGCAGGCACAGTTTGCCCGGTTGAAAAAGGTCGCTCAACAGAAAGGCGGAGCGGAGTTCTTGACTGCCCATCCGCGCATAGCTGCGGACATCGGTGGCGGGAATAATTTCCATGTGTAAGGTCGGAGAAAGTGAAGTTGAAGGAGACGACTGACCAAGTGCACTCAGCCGGAAAAGCCGAGGAACAGGCGGGTATTCTCGATCAAGGGGAATAGTTCGCTAATGAACGTGTGTTTCATATATGAAGTTTGTTGAGTTTGGCGCAAGGACAATTTCGCCCTTTCTCCCAGTGGAATTGGGCGCTGCGGGCGGTTCCTCATGGTTCGAACTTCTCCACCTGAAACCATGCCCAATCGGCGGTCGCGTCGGAACGCGCGGTTTGCTGCGCAAAGAGTCCGACTTTCGCGCCGACCCAGCGACCGGGCGCGGCAACGAACGATTCTTCCATCACCGAGAAATCAGCCTCCCCTGCTGCGCGATAGGCAAAGCGACAGCGACCGTCGCGCGCGACACTCACCCGCAACTCGACTGCACCGGTCGGCACGGAGAGTCGGCCCGTTTCGCTTTCCGGCGCACTGTCCATCGCCCCGCGACACACTTTGGCGACGACAAATTGTTGCACACCGTCTGATTCGACGCCGATCCACGCGTAATCCGTCCCGAAAACGATCAGGCCCGTCTGCGTGCCGTTATTGGCGGCCAGTTGTGCAGTCACCACGAACGACGGGGCCGGGAATTTCTGCAGCAACAGGTGCGGCGCCCGCCAGAGATTGCCGCCTTCACTTCGTGGTGCGTGCAAACGCAGGCCTCTACCCTCGCCCAATAATTCCACCCACTGCGGTGCGGGGTTCGCCTGCCATTGCCATTGCGGGCCCAAAGTCGGGCCGCTGAAGTCATCGCTCGTCGTCGGCGCAGCGAACGGTTGCACCGGCAGCGCCGGTTTGCGCGCGGTTAACATCGGCTCACCTTGCCCATCACCATCGGGATCGTGACCCATCACTGGCCAATCATCATTCCACGCGACCGGCTGCAAATGCACGATTCGTCCGAAGGCGTCGCGATCTTGAAAATGCACGAACCACCACCCGCCGTTCGGCGTGTCGACGAGCGCACCTTGGTGCGGTCCGTTGATCGGCGTGCTGCCTTGCGCCAACACGATGCGCGCCTCGTAGGGACCGCGAATATCGCGCGAACGAAACACCGATTGCCAACCCGTCTTCACCCCACCGGCAGGCGCGAGCACGTAATACCAACCGTTGCGGCGCAAAAATTTCGGCCCTTCCAAAGTGGTGTAATTGGGAAACTGGTTTCCGTCGATGACGACGCCGAAATCGTTGACGACCTTCGTTCCCGACGAATCGAGTTCGAGCAACGTGAGGACATTGTTGAAACCCGCACGACTCTTCGCCCAACCATGAATCACGTAAACGCGGCCGTCCTCGTCCCACAGCGGACACGGATCGATCAACCCGCGCCCAGCCTTCACCAACACTGGCTCCGCCCACGGGCCGCGCGGATCAGCCGCCGTCAGCACGTAGATGCCGAAATCCGGGTCGCCATAATAAATCGAGTAGCGCCCGTCGTGATAGCGGATGGCCGGCGCCCACACGCCCTTGCCATGCTGCGGCGTCGCGAAAATTTCTTCCGGCACCAAACGCGGCAACGCGTGGCCAACCAAATTCCAGTTCACCAAATCGCGCGAATGCAACAGCGGCAACCCCGGCACGTGACTGAAGCTCGATGACGTCATCCAATAATCATCCCCGACGCGCACGACGTCCGGATCCGAATAATCCGCCGCGATAATTGGATTTCGGTAAGTGCCGTCCCCCTGATCCGGCACCCACGGGGCGCGAACGACATGGCGCTGCGGAGACCAATTGTCGCCGCCACTCAAAACTGTCGCCGAGGTGAACTGTGCGGCTTCGTCCGCCGTCAACGCGCGGGCCCACGATACCCGGTTGGCCAGCGACGCACCCGCACCGGTGCTGCCGAATTCAGCGTAGCGCACCGTCGCTTCTGCGTGTGGTTTTTTCCAGTTGTGCCAGCCTTCCGCTCGCACGACGGCGCTCATTTTCGTGCGCAGAAAAATCGTTGCTGCAAAATCGCGCCACGGCCGCCCCAGATAGGCTACGACGCCTTCCGCGCCAGTGATCCGACAATCAGCGAAGACAAATCCGTGCGGTTGTCCGACCGGCGTCGAGGCCGCCGTGATGTAGCCGTTGCGCAACACGTGAATGTCGCAGTTTTGAAACCACGCCGTGGCCGCGCCAAAAATAAAATCAACATGCCCTTCGATGTAGCAGTCCTCGAAGTAATGCCGCCCGCGATTGAGCAGAATCGTGTCCTGCCAGCCGAGAAATCGGCACCGACGGAACTCCAACCGGTCGCCGTCCGCGCGCAACGCGAGAGCCTGCCCGACCGGGCCCGCTGTGTTGGCGATTGTCAAATTCTCCCAGATCATCCCGTCGCCATCGATCTGCACCGTCGGCGTGCGAAATGTGCCGATCGGTTTGCCATCGGGGCCCGGCACGTTGGCGTGCAAATCGAATTGAATCACCGTGTGCTGCGCGTCTTCACCGACGATGCGCAGATGGCCGCGCTCGCGTTGCACGTAGATGCGTTCGCGATAGACGCCGTTGCGCACAAAGATTTCCCATCGCGGCAACGCCGGATCCGTGCGCATCGGCGCCGCGCTGATCGCCTCCTGCAGCGACGTGTAGTCGCCGGACCCATCACTCGCGACTACCGCATCTGGCCGCGACGCGTGGAGAACCGTAGCCAACACGAGAAAAAGCAGGAGTGCGCGCATAGATTAAAAAATCCAACGGGTGGAAAAGGTGAACTCACGCCCTGCGCCGAGCCGCGCGTTGCTCGCGAGAATGTCGCGGTCGAAAACATTGCGCACGCCCACTTCGAGTTCGATCGTGCGCTTGCTGCTGCGCCACGCGTAACCGGCGCTCACGTTGACCAAACCGTAGCCGGGAAACGCAAGATAGTCCCGGCGGGCATCGGCGTAGTTAACGACATAGCGGTCGAGAAACTGCCAGCCGACGGCGCCGAGCAGTCCGTTTGTTTGACCCGGGGTGCGATAACGCAGTTGCGCATTTGCGGTGAAGGCGGGAGTGCGCGGCAACTCGCGACCCACCTCTTGCGGCAAGTCCGGTGAACTCGTCGTGATCGCCTCCAGATAAACCGCGCGTAGTTGCAAAGTGAGCGGCTTGCTCAATTGCGCGCGCACATCCACGCGCCCGCCACGAAAACGTTCTTCACCCGCCGAGACTAACTGCGGTTGCGTCTGATTGGCGTCAGCTACTGGATCGTCGTAGAGCGGATTCACGCGGGAGATATTTTGATTGAAGAGGAGAAAGCCACCGACGCCGTAATCGATCCGGCCATCCCACGCGCGGCCTTTTACCCCCGCTTCATAACCGAGCGTCGTTTCGTTTGCTTGGATGCGCCCCGTGCGCACGTCGACGCGCGTCGAAGGATCAAATGCCGTGCTCGTGCTGGCGTAAACCAGCAGCTTGCTGGGGCGCGCCTGCCAATTCAGGCCCGCGTGATAACTGAGTTGCTCCGTCGTGCCGCGCAGATGCGGACGCGGCGCGCTCGGCCGCAAATCATCGACGGACAAGTGAACGACATCGTAACGCATGCCGGCGGATGCCACCCAGCGCCCGCGGGCGAAAGCCATGCGATCACTCAATTCGACAGCGGCGTAGCGCGCGTCCTCCCTGCGATCAGTCAGCACCCTCGAAAAGACGTCGGGATCGAACGGTTGATAAAAATAGTCCGGCGCGAATGGATTGAAGCGGCGGACGGAGAGCGGCAACGCATCACGCACCGCCGTGGGCAAGGCGCGGACTTCGCGGCCGTAGTTGCCCCACGTGTGATTCATCGCGGCCATCATTTTATGTTCCGCCCCCAACGCGCGGAACCGGCCCGTAGCTTCCAATTGCACAACGAAGGCGCGCTGCGGTTGCTCAATGTGGCGCGGCTCACGCGTGCCTTCGAACAAACCGGAATCCAGCGAGAGCACGGAACTGGTGTAGCGATCCTGTTCGACGACGCGCCACCACGCTTCGGCGTTCGCGCGAAACGCGAGGCGCTTATGGGCTTGGCCATCGAACTGCACGCCGATTGTCCCGCTGCGACGGCGCACGGCAGCGTCGGGTCCGTTGGCATTGAAATTGGCGAGCGGTAAATACGGTCCCGCGATCAAGCCACCGCCAACAGGACGATAATCGGGAATACCGGGCGAAGCGTGCGCGTTGATCTCGCGGAAATTGGCGGAAACGAGCGTGCTGGCCGTGCGACTATGTTTCCAAGTGAGCGCGGCGCTGACGAGCAGCGACTCCTCATTGGCAAACTCCTCCGGACCTTCGCGGCGTTGCCAATCGACCGCGACGCGTTGCCACGCTTTCTTGGCAATGACCGGCCCGGTGGATTCCACTTGGGCTCGCTGCCGATCTAAACTGGTGAATTGCGTCTCAAAGCGATGCTGCGGCTTGTTGCGCGGGCGCGCGGTTTGCGCGTCTTGGATGCCGCCCGGCGCGGCACGTCCGAGCACGGGGACGAGCGGACCTTGGATGACGAGCGTGCGTGCGGCGCTCAGCGTTTCGTTCACGCCGAGTTGAATGAAGCCATTGCGAAGCACGGGGGTCGGGAAGCCGCGCAGGCGGAGCCGGTCATCGCCCGCGATGCGGTCCGACGGCGACGGTGTGGCGACGGCGGAAAGTTCCCCGGCGAGATCGAGACCGCCGCTGTCTTCGAGAGTGAAATCCGACGTGCGAATCAAGTCGTTGGAAAACGGCTCGTCACGCATTTGTTCTTCGAGCGAACCCATGCCCGTTGAGTCGAAAGGATCGTCCATGCCACCGGTCAAAACAAGATGCGGGTCGAGCAACAGCGGTGGTTCGTCGGGCACGACACGTTGAGCGCTCGCGGGCATAACGAGTAGCAGGCTGCAGAAAAGTAGAAACGTTAGCCGCATTACTCGTCTAGGATTTAAATCAATCGTTGAGTTACCACGAAAAAAGTCCGCCAACCATTGCTGGTTGGCGGACCTCCCCCGCGGCTCGGACGCTGTCGACCGAGCCGCTGCAAAAACAGGCGATCCTGTCTTCGCAAATATTACCAAGTGCCCTTCACGCCAACCGAGATTTGCACGCCGAATTCTTCGGATCGGTATCCCTTGGCGTATTCAGGCGTGGTGCCATTGTAGCGCATCAGTTTTTGCTGCACGTTGAAGACGTTGCGCGCATTGGCGAAGAACGTCGCCCGCTTGCTGACTTGATACTCGATATTTACGTCGGTGAAGGTGCGCGGAGCGTAGTATTCGCGGTAACCACCGAGGTTGCCGCCGTATTGCGCGCCAGTTTGCGGGAGCAGGCGCTGCTCGCCGCGGTAATTCCACTTCAGGTGAATCACGATCGGCTTCGCAACGTAGCTGATACCCCAGCTGGCGGACTCTTCGATGAATTTCGCGAAGTCGGCATTGTTTGGACCGGAGAGATCAAGCTTCGTGCCATTGGCGAACACTTTGAAATTTCGCGCAAAACCAGGCAGGAAGGAAAGCGGTTGACTGTAGTTGAATTCAAAACCGCTGATCTTTGCCGCACCGACGTTCACCGTGGTTTGCAGGTTCAATCCGATGGCGGTCGCATCGAGACCGAAGAATTCAAGATCGTCAGCGGTCACCGCGCGACCGGCAGCTTGGCCCCAGAAATTGCTGATATCCTTCGTGAAGTAGCCGGCCGAGAGGACGCCGCTCTTAGCAAAGTAGTAAGAAAGCGTTAAGTCGTAGCCATCCGCTTCCCAAGGTTGGAGCGCAGTGTTGGTGACGATCACGGTGAGCCCGGGAATCGTGCCGAGGCCGTCATCGAAAGCGCCGGGTTCGGCGTTGACGCGGGCGAGCGGCAGAATGTTAGCGAAATCAGGACGACCAAGCGTCTTCGCGTAAGCAAAGCGAGCGACGAGATTGTCGGTGATGTTGTAGTTCGCATGAAAGCTCGGGTAGATGTTGTCGTAGGACTTGTTGGCCTTGTAGCCGCGCTCCTTGAGGTTGGCCTGCAAAAGAGCGAGCGTTGTAGTCGGGCCGTTGGTCTTCGGGCCGAGGCCATCGTCTTCAGTCTTTTCATAGCGGGCACCAGCGATGAGTTGGAGGCGGTTTTGCATGAAGCGACCTTCCATCTGCATGAAACCGGCCGTGATGGTTTCGGTCAGTTGCTGGGAATTGGCGCGGCGGAAACGCTCAGCGGCAAGTTCCTGAGCAGAACTCAAGGCGAACATTCCGGGATTCGTCTGCCAAGCTTCCCAAAGACGATAAGCACTGACGTAATTGACGACGGGCAGACCGAAATGCGGATCCTGATTCAGGTAGGCGCTGTCGATAAACGCCGAAGCATTGGTCGAGCCACCCAGACCCTGATAGGTCCACGTCGTGTCCCAACGGCGGATGTCACGCTCTTGTTGGCGGTAGGAACCACCCACCTTGATCGAGCTGTAGAATGAAGTGTTGAGCTCGCGTTCGGCGCTGAAATCGAAACCGCGGAACTCATCGCTGGCGTCAATCGGATTGGTGCGTGCTTGCGTGATGTTGTAATTTGAAAGGTTCGTCCAATCCAACTCGGCGTTGGCGGAGTTGTAGGCGCGAATCGTCGTCGGGCGTTGCTCGGTAATGCCTTCGTAGGAAATGCGGTTGATCCCGATCAACGAGGTGCGCACGGAGCTGAAGTGCCCGCGGCCGCCGTCGCGATACCAAGTTTTCGACTTAGAGTAGTTGGCACCCGCATCCGCCTTCCAGCGGTCACCAGTGTATTTGTAATTCACCACGGCGGCGTTGGTGAGGCCGTATTTGTCGCGGATCGACATTTCGCCGGTCAGCGTGCCGCGGCCGGTGGCACCATTGGTGCTCGTCGGCGTGTAGGTGAGCGGCAAACCGGTTGTCGGTGTAGGCGTAAACGTCGTCGTGCTGCTGTTGACGTTAAAGTTGTAATTACGATTGCCGAACTGCGAGAGGTAGTAATTCGACTGCCAGCTGGCGGAGATAACGTGGCCGGGAGCGATTTTCCAATCTGCCTTGATACTGCCCGAACGGCGGAACGTGTTCTTCGGACCGTCTTGGAACGTGTAGGTTTGCAGGAAAGGATTGGCCGAGGTCGCGCCGCCTTGCGCGTGATTGTAGAGCGTCTGGGTGCGGTGCTGTTCATTGTATTGATTCGAGACCAAGCCGGTCACGACGATACCGAAGGTTTTGCTGAACGGCACGGTGAGATCGAAATCAAAGCCGGGCAGACCCTTGAAGGTTGGCTTATTCATCGGGCCCGGAGTCTCATGAAGGATATCGAGCGCTTCGCTGCTCGCATTCAAGTAAGCGCGGTATTTGAACTGGGTGCCTTTGCGTTCGAACGCATTTTTGCTGATCATGTTGACCGAGCCACCGAGGGAATCGGCCGGCATGCTCGGGGTCGGAACCTTGGAAACTTCGACGCGCGAAACGTTGTTGATCGAAACTTGTTCAAACTCAAACGCACGGCTGCTCGCGCCAGAAGACGACGACGCGACGCGCGCACCATCGATCGACACGGCGGTGAAGTTATCGGCGAAACCGCGCACGGACATCGTGCGGACGTCGGCCGCAACGTAGTCAACGCTCACGCCGGGCAAGAATTTCATGAATTCACCGACGTTACCTTCCGTGACGTCGCCGAAAGCATCGGACGAAACCACGCTCTTCAAATTGGAGGAGTAACGCTCTTCGTTAGAGGCGATATTTCCGGCATCCGTTTCGCGTTGGCTGGTGACTTGAAAAGCATCGAGGGTGACAATATCACCTTCCTGACCGGCTGCGGGGACAAAGGAACTGGAAAGGTTCATGTCCTGCGTCACGGTCTGACCCGCCACAATGGTTACCTTGACGGTTTTGGTCTCGAGACCGGTGAAGCTGAAATTCAGCGTCACTTCGCCTGCCGGTAGATTCGCAATACGGTAATCACCGTAGTCGTTGGTGAAATACTCGCGGCTCGAACCTGCGACCGTAACACGGGCAAGGTTAAGCGCGTTGCCCGAAATGAAGTTCTGCACTCGGCCGGCAACGCCGCCGGTCGCATCTTGGGCAGTTACAGGAGTGACAAAAGCTGTCGCCAGCAAGGCGACCGCCATAGCTGCACGGCTCAAAAAGAGTCGCACGGCGCGTGGATTAATCAGACGTCCGGAGGAAATCCGGAACGAATGCAGGGTGTGATGCATAGTTTGCGGTGTTGAGGGGTGAAGAGTAGCGGGGAATCAAAGCGCAGAACCGAAATAATACGCGAGTTCACTAATGAACTTGCTATTCATATGTGAACAGATAGCGGTTGTGGCAACAAAATAATTCGCTGTGCTCGCAAGCTTGTCATCGTGCTGCGGCCACAATGAACATGAGCCATGAAACGCCCCACTGCTCCAGTCGACTCGGCCACGCAAAATCTGCAACGTTACGTCATTCCCAATCTGCGCAACGCCTGCGAGATCATGAAATTGCTCGGCACCAGCACCGATGGGTTTAAAGCAGCCGACATCGCCCGCTTGCTGAAAATCCCGGTCACGACGACTTTGCGCATTATGGCGACGCTCCAATTGGAGGGCTTCGTGCGCAAGATGGACGGACGATTCGAATTGGGTCCGGTGTTGATTCCGCTGGGCAATGCTTCGCTGGCCGGCACAGAAATTCGCGAAGCCGCTATTCCCATCTTGCAAGAACTCACCGCCAACACCGTGGAAACGTCGCACTTGGCGATTCCATGTGATGAACGTGCTTTGATCGTCGCCGTGCAGGACAGTCCGCATCCGCTGCGCGCCGCTTCGCGACCCGGCTACTTGGCGGAGTTGCACTGCTCGTCGACGGGAAAACTGTTTCTTGCCTTTCTCTATGCCTCTCGCACGGCCGAATTGATGGAGAAAAACAAACCCATTCGCCGCACCGCTCACACACTCACCACGCTTGCGGAAATTAAGCGCGAAGTCGAACTGACCCGCAAACGGGGCTTCAGCTTGGACAACGAGGAATACCACGTCGGTGTGCGTTGTCTCGCATCGCCGGTGTTTGGTTCCGACGGAATTGTCGTCGCCGCTATTGGCATCACTGCGGCAACCGTCCGCTTCCCCAAAGAGCGCATCCCTGAATTTGCCGACGTCGTCACGGCTGCCGCCACCAAGCTCAGTCGGAGCTTGGGCTACACAGGGTGACTGCAAACGGGGTAATTTAATAAAAAACGACATTGCCTCAGGGCGGTAAATTTTGCTTATATTTATTACTCGCAACTTAATTCCGTCTTCCTTTCGTCACTCTCCTTTTCCCTGTCATAGCAGGCATTGACACAGTTCCGCCTCACCTACTCCCGCTCCCACCTGTTACAATCCCTTTACCATGAATAAGTCCGACGTGCTGAACCAAATTCGCTCTGAGAAAGTCATCGCGCTCATCCGCGCCGACGGCCCCGACAGTCTAATCGACTGCGCCCGCGCCCTCGCCGCCGGTGGACTTTCCGTCATCGAACTGACGATGACCACGCCGGGCGCGATTGCAGTGCTGGCGCAGGCCGCGAAAGAGTTGCCCCACATCACCTTTGGCATGGGCACCGTGCTCGACGCCGCGACCGTCGCCGAAGCGCAGGCCGCCGGTGCAAAATTCATCGTCACCCCCGCCGTCCGCCCGACCGTGCTCGCGGCGTGCAAAGAGCGCGGTCTCGCCGTGCTCGGTGGCGCACTGACACCGACGGAAGCCTACACATCCTACGAATTGGGCGCGGACGTGATTAAAATTTTCCCCGCCGAATATTTCGGCCCCGCTTACATCAAGTCGATTAAAGCACCCTTCCCCCACCTCAACGTGATGCCGACAGGCGGAGTCACGCCGGAAACCGTCGCAGATTTTCTGAAAGCGGGCGCCTTCGCCACCGCGGCCGGCAGTTCCCTTGTGCAACCGGCCGCGCTAAAGGCCAAAGACTGGGCCGCCATCACCGCCCGCGCGCGTGAATTTGTCGCAGCGGCCGCTAAAGCCTAACTCATCTGCTATTCATTAATTACTCCCATGACCCGCGTTCTCCTCACCACCACTTCCTTTCAAGACACGCCCGGTGTTCACCACGATAAATTGGCCGCCTCCGGCTACGAAATCGTCTGCGAACGCGGCCCGCTCCCCGAGTCGCGCATGCTCGAACTCGCCGGCGAATTCGACGCCTTTATCTGCGGCGACGACGCGATCACCGAAGCCGTCATTGAAAAATCCCTGCCGCGCCTCAAGGTCATCAGCAAATACGGCATTGGCCTCGACAAGATCGATGTGAAGGCCGCCACCGCACGCAAAATCCCCGTGCTCTTCACACCGGGCGTCAATCACACGACCGTCGCCGAGCACGTGTTCCTACTGCTTCTCTCACTCGAAAAAAATCTACTCTTCCACTGCGATTCGACGCGTTCCGGCGGATGGAAACGCAAGACCGGCCACGAACTCCTCGCGAAAAAAATTGGCATCGTCGGCCTCGGCCGCATCGGCAAGGAAGTCGCCATCCGCGCACGCGCCTTCGGAATGGAAGTGGTGGCTTACGATATTTACTGGGACGAGAAATTTGCCCAACAGCACAGCGTCACGCGCGCGGATACGCTCGATGAAATCTTCGCCAGTGCCGACTACATTTCGCTGCACACGAATCTGACGCCCGAGACGCGCGACATGATTTGCACGGCGTCGATCGCGAAGATGAAAGACGGCGTCATCATCCTCAACTGCGCCCGCGGCGAAATCGTGCACACCGCTGACATCGTTGCCGCGCTGCAATCCGGCAAGGTCGCCGGCTACGGCACCGACGTGCTCGACCAAGAGCCACCGGCGGCCGATCATCCGTTGCTCAAGTTGCCCAATTGCGTGGTCACGCCGCACGTAGGCTCGCGCACGTTTGAAAGCGTCCAACGCCAAGCCACCTGCGCCGTGGAAAATCTGACGTTGTTCATGTCCGGCGCCGCCCCGCACGCGCAGGCCAACAAGTTCTAACTTCCCTCGAGTGCGCACGTTGCTTCGGCACGCGCGCAAATTCGCTCCTCGTTCAGCCAACTTTCCCCATGCCCGAAACATTTTTTATCGTTCCTGAAGCGCAACACAACGCGCTCATCACCGCCGCGTATTGTCATCGTGGATTCCAAACCGATGAGGCCACCGAAGGTGCGCGCTTCTGTGCCGAAGCGACCCGCCACGGCATCCGCACGCACAACGGCATCAAGGCCCTCCACCTCGATCACCTGTTCGGCTCCGGCTCGAAAGGCTGCGTGCCCGGCGCGCAAATCGAAGAAAAGCCTTCCCGTTTCGCGGCGACAAAAATCTGGAACGCCAACCGCAAGCTCGGCCAATCCACCGCCTATCGCGCGATGGACGAAGCCATCCGCCTCGCCGACCAATACGGCGTCGGCACCGTGTCGGTGGACAACGCTTTTCACTACCTCTGGGGCGGCGGCTACGTGATGGATGCCGCGCGCAACGGCTACATCGCCTATACCAACTGCACCGCGGCGCTCGCCGAAGTCGTGCCCTTTGGCGGCAAGTTCCCCACCCTCGGCACCAACCCGCATTCGTGGGGTTTTCCGACGACCGAAGCGGTCGGCTATCCGATCGTGATCGACTGGGCGACGTCCGTCGTCGCCATGGGCCGCGTGCAACAACTCGCGCGCGAAGGCAAATCGCTGCCGCCCGACGCCGCCGTGGATGAAAACGGCGTCGTTACCACCGACCCGACGCGCGCGAAATACTTGATCCCGTTCGGCGCGCACAAAGGCTACGGCCTCTCGCTGATCAACGAAATCGTCGCCGGTTTTGTCGGCGGTTCGATTCCGACGATTCGCAATCGCTGGGACAAAGCCGAAGGCGACAAAGGCACGTGCTGCTTCTTTTTCCAAGTCATCCACCCCGACGCCATTAGCACCGGCGCGTTCGCGAAAGGCCGCAGCCAACAGCAGAACGTCAAGGCCATCATCGGCGACATTCTCGGTCACGGTAACGATCGCTGCATGCTCCCCGGCCAACTCGAAGCCGGTTGGGCCAAACGCACCGCCGACGCGGGCGGTCTCCTCTTTTCGCAAGCTGAGATCACTGCCTTCAACGAGCTTGCCACCGAAGCCGGTCAACCGCGGTGGGACTCCGCTTCGTTCAAAACCGTCGCCTACTAATCACGTAGTTACTTGCGCGGCATTCCTTAACTTCCTCCCATTTTCCCTATGAGCCTCAAAATCCGTCCAGCCTCCGAATGTGCCTTTGATCAGATCTCGCTCGGCGAGGTCATGTTGCGTCTCGACCCCGGTGAGGGTCGCATCCGCACCGCTCGCAGTTTCACTGCGTGGGAAGGTGGTGGTGAATACAACACCTCGCGCGGTCTGCGCAAATGCTTCGGCTACAAGACGGCCGTTGTCACCGCCTTCGTGGACAACGAAGTCGGGCACCTCGTCGAAGACTTCATCATGCAAGGCGGCGTCGCCACGGACTTCATCAAGTGGCGCGAAGACGACGGCATCGGTCGCACCGTGCGCAACGGCCTCAACTTCACCGAGCGCGGCTTCGGCATACGTGGCGCAGTCGGTAATCCCGACCGCGGCAACACCGCTGCGTCTCAGCTCAAGCCCGGCGACATCGATTGGGAACACATCTTCGGCAAGCTCGGCGTGCGCTGGTTTCACACTGGCGGCATCTTCGCCGCCCTCTCCGAGTCCGCCGCCGCCATCACCATTGAAGCCGTCAAGGCCGCCAACAAGCACGGCACCATCGTCAGCTACGATCTCAACTACCGCCCGTCGCTCTGGAAGACGATTGGCGGTCTGAAAAAAGCTCAAGAGGTCAACCGCGAGATCGCCAAATACGTCGATGTGATGATCGGCAACGAAGAAGACTTCACCGCCTCACTCGGCTTCGAGGTCAAGGGCGTGGACCACAATCTCACCAAGATCGAGACCGGCGCCTTCAAGGCGATGATCGAGACCGCGGTGAAAGAGTTTCCAAACTTCAAAGTCGCTGCCACCACGTTGCGCGGCGTGAAGACCGCCACGATCAACGACTGGTCGGCCATCCTGTGGCATGACGGCAAATTCCACGAGAGCCGCAAATACGACGATCTTGAGATTCTTGACCGCGTCGGCGGCGGCGACTCGTTCGCCTCCGGCGTGCAGTTTGGCTTCCTCGAATTCAACGACGCGCAGAAGGCCGTCGAATACGGCGCAGCCCACGGCGCATTTGCCTCCACCACTCCCGGCGACACGTCGATGGCGACACGCAAGGAAGTGGAGAAACAAATCTCCGGCGGCGGCGCTCGCGTCGTGCGTTAACGCGCCAAGGTCTCACCGCATGATTCATCAATCGCACCGGCTGCGCCATTCGTGGCTCCGGTGCGATTTGCTTTTTCGGCGACTCGCAACGTGGCGCCGGTTTACGTTTCTTGCGCTCGTCGCCTTTCTTTTTCCCGTGTCCGCTTTTGCTGAAGCGCCCGTGATTCCCCTCTGGCCCGAAGGCGTGCCCGACGCACAAGTTGGCGCACCGGCCGAATACATCGCGGATGACCGCGTGTATAACGTGCAAGTGCCGATGCTCACGCTTCTCGCGCCACTCGCTGGCACGGCCAACGGACTCGCGGCGATCATTTGTCCCGGTGGCGGCTACGGTCGGCTTGCGGTCAGCAACGAAGGCAATGGCATGGCTCGTTGGCTGAATTCCCTCGGCGTCACCTGCTTCGTGTTGAAATATCGTCTGAAGGAATACGGGCATCCCGCGCCGTTGCGCGACGTGTTGCGCGCGGTGCGCCTCGTGCGTTCTCGCGCGGCGGAATTCGACATCGATCCTGATCGCATTGGCGTTTTTGGTTCCTCGGCCGGCGGACATCTCGCCGCGAGTGCGGCCACCCTTTACGCGCATGCCGACGGCAAGACCGGACATCCGCTCGACGAGATCGATGCGCGACCGACTTTTGTCGTGCTGCAGTATCCCGTCATTGTGATAGAAGGCCCGCACGTGCACGCGGGCTCGCGGCGCAATCTTCTCGGCGAGAATCCGACGCCGGAGTTACTCGCGTTGCTCTCGCCTGATCGCCAAGTAACTGCGGCGACACCTCCGGCATTTCTCATTCACACGGCCGAAGACAAATCGGTGCCATTGGAAAACTCGCTCGCTTACTTCGCCGCGCTCCGTGCCGCCGGAGTGTCAGCCGAATTGCATCTCTACGAAAAGGGACCGCACGGCTTTGGCATGCGCCGCGATCTTGGGCCGACGTCAACGTGGCCCGAACGCGCGGCAGCGTGGATGCGTAGTCACGGTTGGCTGGAATAACGCGAGCAACGGCGCGGTTTAGTTGCCGAACAGCGCACGCACCAGCACCCAGTCCATCACATACTCGAAAGCGAGCACTTGGTGCAGCGCGACGATGAGCCAGAAAATGAATTGGTAGGAAAATTTCGACGTCTTGTGACGAAATAGCACCTGCGCCAACAGCGCGCCCGGCCAGCCACCCAACAGTTCGAGGCTGTGCAACGCCCACTCGGAGACGCGCCACTCCTCCGCCTTGGCGCGTGCCTTGTCCGCCGCATAGACCATGAAGGTGAAGACCGACAACGCCGCGCAAAAAATCAGCAACCAACGCGCGTCAACGTGCAGCGACGCCCGATGCAAGGCCAATCCGGGCACGACGAGCAATCCGCCCCCGACGAGGAGCAACCACCAACGTCGCGGAGGAGAAGTTTCAGTCACAATGCACCGACACTGACCGTCAAGATCGTGAAGGAAATCCCAATCCTCGCGAGACGCGCAGCGTTAGGCGCTGTCCCAGTCCTCATCCTGCGGCAGCAATTCTACCAGCGCGACGTTGATCGCCAGCAACGCGCCGAGACCCACCATCGCCACGGCCACGGCCGAAACGACATCGCCGAACGGATCGCTAGTAAAACGCAACACCGGCACGAACCAGGCGAGCGCGGCCATACCGATTTTTGAACCCAGCCACGCGAGCGGCGCCGCAAATTGCAGCGTATACCACCGATTCTTGAGCAACGTCGCCAACACCACGAAGCCGATCAATTCGAGCGTCATCAATCCACTCGGTGCCACGGCGATTTGTCCAAAGTTGAAGACAATCGCGACTGCACCAGCCAGCGCGACCAACAAGCCCATCGTGCCGCCAAACAAGTAAATCGCCGCAAACACCGCCCAATGCAACGGCAGCAAGTGCGCCGCCAGTGGCTGCGCCCCCGTCCATGGCAGCAATTGGATCAGCAGCGGCAAAGACCACGCGATGGAGACCAAAATAAGCGCCTGCATCCAGCGCGAACGCGGCAGCACGATGAGGGAACGAAGGTTTTGTTGCATGAAAAGAAGCTTTAGTGTTCGCGACTAACCGTGAGCGAATGTCGATTTAGACTTCGTTCGCCACGTAAACGTTCAAATTCGTGCAGTTTCCAGGCCAAATGCCGTGCATTTGCGCTAACTGCCTGCGCTTCTCCGATTCGTCCGGCCCGCGAGTCGCCCTCTTCCTGCGCGCCACCTATGACGGTTCGTTCACGGCTTGCGCCTTGCCCCTGCCGCACCCCCGGTGCTGAATCGAACCCTCGTGAGCAAGTCCCCCTCTCGCATTCTCCTCGTCATGGGTGTCGCCGGTTCCGGCAAGACTACCATCGGCCAAGCCGCGGCCACCACACTGGGCTGGCCCTATTTCGAGGCGGACGATTTTCACTCGACCGCGAACAAGGCCAAGATGGCCAGCGGCACTCCACTCAACGACACCGATCGCGCGCCGTGGCTCGCGGCGATTCGAGCCAAAATCGATGAAGTGCGCACCGCGGGTCAATGCGCCGTCTTTACCTGTTCCGCGCTCAAGGAATCCTATCGCCACGTGTTGATGCACGATGCGCCCGAAGTTGTGTTGGTGTATTTGTCCGGTGATTTCGACACCATCGCGCAACGCGTCGGACAGCGCGCAGGGCATTACATGAAGTCCGACATGGTGCGCAGCCAGTTTGAAGCGTTGGAGCCGCCGCAGGGCGCGTTGACCCTCGACGTCGCCCAATCGCCTGAAGCGCTCGTCGCCCAAGTGCTCGCGGTGGTGCGCTAACTACGACTCCGCCACGGCGGACGGCTCACTTCGCCGAATTCGCGCTAGACTCTCTGCGACCCTTCCCGATTAATCGCGGCATGGCCTGCACGGTCTTCACAATCGCAAATCAAAAGGGCGGCGTCGGCAAGACCACCACCGCTGTCAATCTCGCCGCCGCTTTGGCCGAGCGCAAAATCCACACGTTGCTCGTGGATCTTGATCCGCAGGCCAACGCCACCAGCTCGCTGGGCATCGAGAAACAGGAAGGCAAGAGCCTCTATCGTCCGCTACACGGCGAAGGCACCGCGTTTGAGATGCTCACTCCGACTCAGTGGGACCACCTTGCCATTATCCCGTCGGAAGAAGACCTCGCCGCGATCGAGATCGAATTGGCGCAACAGGAAAACTACCTGATGCGCCTGCGCACGGTGCTCGATCCGATTCGCAACTCTGGCGGTTACCGCGCGATCATCATCGATTGCCCGCCTGCACTCGGGATGTTGTCGATGAATTCGCTCGCCGCCGCCGACCACTTGCTCATCGCGTTGCAATGCGAATACATGGCGCTCGAAGGACTCGGACAAATTCTCAAAGTCGTCGATCGCCTGAAGAATGCCGGCGTGAATCCCTCCCTTGATGTCGGCGGGATCGTGATGACGATGTTCGACAGTCGCACGAATCTCGCCAAGCAAGTCGTCGACGAAGTGCGTCAGCATTTGCCGGAGAAGATTTTCGATACCGTCATTCCGCGCACGGTGCGTCTCAGCGAAGCGCCCAGCTTCGGCAAACCGATCTTCGCCTACGACCCGCACGGTCCGGGTTCCTTGGCCTATCGCAGCTTGGCGAAGGAAGTTTCCATTCGCTTCAAGTTGACCGAAAAATCCGCGCCGCGGCCTGCCTTCGAGTAAGTCGGTGCAAGCCACTGCGGCGACTTCAGGCGTGTCAGTTGCGTCGTTGCCCTGCCGTGGCGTGCGCGCGGAAAATTCCGCCGCTTGCGATTTCCGAGGGGTTCGCCTTAGTCACGTCTTTCCTGCATGTTTGCCTCGTTTCAAAAATACCGCGCTGCCTTCACCGTCGGACTTCAGAGCAATCTGGTCTATCGGTGGAATTTTGCGGTGCGCGGCCTCTTCTCGCTCTTTCACCTCGTCGTCGTGTTTACACTCTGGGGCGCGGCGTTTTCGGGCCAGTCCGAGATTGGCGGCTTCGACCTGCGCCAAACGCTAACTTACTTCGTCATTATTCTGCCGCTGACGTTCATGATTGGGGCGTTCAACGAGGACTACCAAATCAGCGAGGAGATCCGCAACGGGATGATCAATCAGTTCCTGCTAAAACCGGTGAATTACTACGCGTATCGCTTCAGCGTCTTCGTGTCGGCGCGTCTCGTTTCCGGTCTGCTGGTGCTGTTGCCGCTGGCAATCGCTTTCCCGATTTTGAAAGACACCCTGGTAATTCCCGTCGATTGGCCGGCGCGACTGGCGCTCGGTTTGCCCGCGATGTTTCTCTCGGCACTCGTTCAATTCACCATCGCTTACTGCTTCGGACTGCTAACGTTTTGGTTTTTGGAAATTCAGTCGTTTGTCATTCTCTCGATGGCAGTCGAAGTGCTCCTCGGTGGACAGATGTTCCCGCTCGATTTGCTTCCTGCGTGGCTGTTTCAACTCTCCAGTTACTTGCCGTATTACTACATGATGTATTTTCCGGCGGCAATTTTCACCGGTCGCTTGCCCCTCGGTGAAATCGCGTCCGGCCTCGCGATTCAGGCGGCGTGGGTGGTAATTCTGTTGGTCATTGCGCAGTTTCTTTGGATGCGCGGACTGCGCAAACACACCGCCGTGGGCGGCTAAACCGCGCGACGCACTGCCATGTCACTCACGCATTATCTGAAAATCTGGCTCGCCAGCGTGCGCTACTCCGTCGTGCGCACGATGATGTTTCGGATGGATTTTTTGATGTGGGCGTTGGTGGAACTGTTCTGGATGGGAGTGAATATTTTGCTGATCAACGTCATCTACGCGCACACTGATTCGATCGCGGGGTGGTCGAAATACGAGATGCTGCTCCTCGTGGGCACGGCGATGATTTTGCAGCGGTTGATGATGGGGTTTTTCTGGAGCAATCTTTTTGAAATGGGACGGAATATCCGCACGGGACAATTCGACTTCTTCCTCGCGCAACCGGGCAACCCGCTCTTCATGCTTTCCACGCGCAAGATCGATCTCGATAGCATCCTCAATTGCTTCGTGGCGATTTCGGTCGTGATTTTTTCCGTCGTCAAACTCGGCCTGCATCCCAGTTGGTTGGATCTCGCGTTCTACGTCTTGCTGCTCGGCTGCGCCTTGCTGATCCACTACGCGGCCGTGCTGGTGATTGTTTCCACCACCTTTTGGCTGATCGGCAGCCAAGGCATCGAAGGCAGCTACTTCACGTTGTTCGAATTTTCCCGCCTGCCACGCCAAGCCTTCGTCGGCGCGCGCGAAGTGATCTTTGTCTGGATGTTACCCGCGGTGATTTCCAGCAACGTGCCGGCGAGCGTTTTGATTCACGGTTTTCAACTCAGCTACGTCTTGTGGCTCGTCGCGGCGGCGGTGTTCTGGCTCACCATCGGCGTGCTCGTTTTCCGCGCCGGCCTGCGTCGCTACGCCAGCGCCAGTTCCTAATCGCGCCGCTCACCGATTCGGCATTGAGCTTTCGAGCTCCTCGGGAAAACTAATCGCGCTCGCTCTTGCCATGTCCACCCCCGCTCAATTTACCGCTCTGCAAACCCGACTCGGCTACACGTTTCGCGAGCCCGCGCTACTGGTCGAAGCGCTCACGCATCCATCCTTTCTACCGGAGCATCCCGACGTCACGGTGAGCAATCAGCGACTGGAATTTCTCGGCGACTCCGTGTTGAATTTCATCCTGTCCGACGCACTCTATCGGCAATTCACCGACGATCGCGAAGGTGTGCTCACGCGCCGCCGCGCGGTCCTCGCCAAAGGCGCCTTCCTCTGCGACCTCGCACGCGAACTGGAAATCGATGCCGCAATTCGCCTCGGCACGAGCGAAGAAACGGCGGGTGGACGCAACCGCGACTCGATTCTCGAAGATGCCCTCGAATCGCTCGTCGGCGCCATTTACCTTGATAGTGATTTTGTCACCGTCCAACGCGTGGTGCGGCTTTGGTATGGCCCGCTGGATGAACGGCTCGCGCTGACTGAAGATATGGAAAATCCCAAGGGTCGCCTGCAGGAACTCGTCCAACCCGTCCACGGCAACCATGCACTTCGCTACGAAGTGCTCAACGCCGATGGCCCCGAGCACGCGCGCGAATATTCGGTCGCCGTGTTTTTGCTGGAACGACAACTTGGCACCGGCAGCGGCTCTTCGAAAAAGAGTGCGGAAGAGGTGGCGGCCCGCGCAGCCCTCAAAACACTCGCGCGCCCCACCGCAGCACTTTGAGAGCTCAGACTAGAATCGGCTCCCCTTCCCCGTTCTTGCGCTACGGGCCACTCCGCTCATTTTGAGGAAGATCGATGGCTAAAACCGGCAATTCCTCACGGACAAAACTTACGGGCATTTGCCCTCCGGTCCGAGCCTACACTCTCGCCTCCTTGCTGCGAAAGCGAGCCGCTCCAGTCAGCTTGATCATCGTGGAGGAGACGCGCGAACTCGAGGTGTTGGCCGAAGATTTGGCTCTCTTCGTTTCGCTTTCCGCCGACCTTCCCGCAGTCGAAATTCTCGTTTTTCCCGAAACGCCTTTTGAGAGTCGCGACTTGCGCGAAGCATTTCACTCCGCCAGTGACCGCCTGGCTGTGCTCAGCAAACTCTGTGCGCATAATCGCGTCGCGACAGCATCGCTGGTCGTCTTGTCCACACCCGGCGCGTTGTTGCAAGCCGTCCCGCCACGCCAGGAATTTTCTTCCCGCCAAATCGTCCTGCGCCGCGGGGACGCGCAGTCATTTCAAGCCTTGGTGCAATTATTGAACGACTACGATTACGACGCTGAGGCCGTCTGCGAAGCTCCCGGCCAATACGCAGTGCGCGGCGGCATTGTTGATCTCTACCCAGTGACAGCACACCAGCCCTACCGGCTCGATTTTTTCGGCGACACTCTCGATGAGCTTCGCGCGCTCGACCCGATTACCCAGCGCTCGGGTGAAGCGATAACGCATATCACGTTAACCGCGGCCCCCCAAGTAGACGCCAACGGCGCCACCGCAGGGCTACTCGATTACCTTGGCCCAGACATGCACGCGCTTGTCGTCGAACCCACGGCAATTGAGGAGGCCTTTGACTTGCTCAGTCCACCCCCGTCAACCAGCGCCTGCAGCACGCCTTTTCTCGATCGGCTCGCGGCTGGTTGCGCTCACTTGTGGGGCATTTCGGATTTGGATCTCGCCAGTCAACTGTTCGACAGCGCCGCTCATGAAACTACGTGGGATACCGAGTCCCTGGCGCACCACCGCGAGTCTCCGACGACAGATTTACTCGCGCATGAACGTCTCCATGCGGAGGACGCCGCGCGGCGTAATTTTCTTATGCAAGTGATCCGCTGGCAGCGCGAAGGTGCCGTGATCAATTTCTTCATCGCCAAAATCGGCGAAGAGGAACGGACGCGCGAATTATTGGCGGAGGACGCGGAACTCAAAACGCTGCAACCAAACTTTATCCGCGGCACGCTCAGTGAAGGTTTTCGCATCACCGCGCGGGCGGGTGGCGCGACGCAAAACTACGTCGCAGTTTCCGAAACCGAGATCTTCGGTCGGCGCCGCGTTCGTCGGCCGACGGCGAAACGCGCCACCGTTACGCCATCCGCCGTCGATCAATTGCTGGACTTCTCCGAACTCGTCGAAGGGGACTTCGTGGTTCACTTGCAGCATGGGGTCGCGGTGTTCCGTGGATTAACGCGCCTCGAAGCGACGGACGGCGTGCGCGAAGTAATATCACTCGAATTCGATGATCGCGTCACGCTGCACGTGCCATTGCAGGAATCGCACTTGGTCAGCCGCTATGTCGGACTTTCGAAAATCAAGCCGCAACTCGGTCGCGTCGGGTCGGGACGGTGGGAAAAAGTGCGGGCGGCAGCAGAGCGCGCGACACTCGATCTCGCAGCGGAATTGTTGCAAATCCAAGCGCGCCGCGAAGCGCAGCCAGGGCACGCCTTCGCCGCCGACAACACCTGGCAACGTGAATTTGAAACGGCATTTCCGTTCACCGAAACTCCCGACCAACTACGCGCGATCAACGACACGCGCGGCGACATGGAGAAAACGCGGCCGATGGATCGCTTGATTTGCGGTGATGTCGGTTTTGGCAAAACGGAAGTGGCGATTCGCGCCGCGTTCAAAGCCGTGATGGGCGGTAAACAAGTGGCCGTGCTCGTGCCGACGACCGTGCTCGCGCAGCAACATCTCAATTCGTTCCGCGAGCGCATGGCGGGCTACCCAGTCGCGGTGGAAATGGTTTCGCGCTTTCGCTCGCGTAAAGAGCAACGACAGATTCTCGACGCGGTCGCACTCGGCAAAATCGACGTCTTGATCGGCACACATCGCCTCGTGCAAAAGGATGTGCAGTTCAAAGACCTCGGTCTTGTCGTCATCGACGAAGAGCAACGCTTCGGCGTGAAGCATAAAGAGATATTCAAACGTTGGCGCGCACACGTGGACATGTTGTCGATGAGCGCGACGCCGATTCCACGCACCCTCTACCTCGCACTGACCGGCGCGCGCGACCTCAGCACGATTGAGACGGCACCGACCAATCGCCTGCCGATTCAGACGATCGTCAAAAGCTACGATGAGAAGTTGGTGGTGGAAGCTATCCAGCACGAAGTGCGGCGCGGCGGGCAGGTCTTCTATTTGCACAATCGCGTGCTCAGCATCGATCTGGTCGCCGCGCGCCTTCGCGAATTGCTCCCGAAACTAACAATCGGCGTCGGTCACGGCCAGATGGACGAAGGTGATCTCGAGCAAATGATGACCGACTTTGTCGCTGGTAGGTATCAGGTGCTTGTTTGCACCACGATCATCGAGAGCGGTTTGGATATTCCAAATTGTAACACGATCATCATCGAAGGCGCGGATCGGTTCGGCTTGTCGCAACTCTACCAATTGCGCGGGCGCGTCGGGCGATTCAAACATCAGGCCTACGCCTACCTGCTCTTGCATCGCCACGCACGGGTGATGGATCTCGCGCGCCAGCGACTCAGCGCGATTCGGCAACACAATCAGTTGGGCGCCGGATTCCGCATCGCGATGCGTGATTTGGAACTGCGCGGCGCGGGCAATCTGCTCGGCGCGGAGCAAAGCGGTCACATCGTCGGCGTCGGATTCGAACTTTATTGTCAGTTGCTCAAGCAAAGCGTGGCCCGATTGAAAGGCGACAAACACGCTGCGGCCGTCAGGGCCGCGGTGAAATTGGATTTTGTCTTTGTGGGCGAGAGTGCCGCCACCGAGCGCGCCGAAGCCACCGACAGTTTCACGGCGCTGCGGCAAGCGGAACGGGCCGCAGGTGAAATCGACAAAATCCAAGCTCGCCTACCCGCCAGTTACCTTAGCGAAGTGCGCCTCCGGATAGATTTTTACCGTCGACTGGCGTTGGCGGAAAATCCCGCGGCGATCGCCGCACTCGCGGCGGAACTGCGCGACCGATTCGGCAAATACGGCAAAGAAGTGCAGGCGCTGTTACTCGTCACAGAGATTCGCGTTCGGGCGGAACAAAAGGGGCTCGTCTCCGTCGAAACTGATTCCGGCCGCCTCAAATGCCTCCGCAATAGTGGCCGCCGCGACGACTTTATCCAGTATTCCAGTCGCTTTCCCCGCTTGACCGCACCCACTCCCCTCGCAAGGTTGCAAGAATTAATCGTCTTCCTGCAAAATCTCCCGAATTCATGACGTTCCGCCCACTACGCTCCCTGTTCGCTTTTTCCGCACTCGCGGCGGCTGTTTTTCCCGTTTTTGCGAACGGTCAAACCGAGATTCCGGACGCGGAAAAACTTGTGGCGGAGCGACTTGCCATGCAGTTCGCCAACGGCATCGCCGCGGTTGCCGAGGACAAGATTATCACGGTGGACGATGTGCGCCGCGAAATCGCCCCGCTCCTTCCCCAAGTGCAACGGGAGAGCCGCAATGAGCGTGAATTCCACGAGAAAATCAACGCACTCCAAGAGAACATCGTGCAAGACTTGATCGATCGCGTGCTGATCGTGAAGGAATTCTACAAAGACGAAAAACGCTCTGTGCCAAAAAGCTTTGTCGAAAACCAGATCGCGGAAATCATCGCGACGCAGTTTGAAGGCGATCGCAGCAAGTATCTCGCCTACCTCCGCAGTCGCGGCATTTCGCAGAAAGAATACCGCAAGGAAGTCGAAGAGGACATGATCTATGGCTACATGCGCCAACAGCAGCGTAAGAGCGCCAGCATGATCAGCCCAGTTAAAATCCAGACCTACTACGACGAAAACAAGGAGCGGTTTCATCAAGAAGATCAGGTCAAGTTACGCTTGATCCAATTCACGCGCACCGACGAGGATTCCGACGAATCCTTGCGCCAAAAGGCGGGTGAAATTCTTGCGCAACTCAAAGGCGGTTCCACTTTCATCGATCTCGCCCGACTGTATTCGCAGGATGCTCGGCGCACGCGCGGAGGCGACTGGGGCTGGCAACGTCGCTCCGATCTTCGCAAAGAATTTGTTGATGTTCTCTTCGTGCTTGAAGCCGGACAAACCACCGAGCCCATCATCATGCCAGAAGGCGCCTTCCTCTTGCATGTCGAAGAACGTAAGCACGCCGGAATTTTGCCGATTGACGAAGTGCGCGACCAAATTGAACGCATCCTTGTGCAGCAATACGCCCGCCAGGCCCAAGAGCGCTGGTTGGAAAAACTGCGACGCAACGGTTACGTGAAGCACTACTAAGTGCGCCGAACTCGCGGGCCAGCGGGTGAAGTGCCCCAAGCCCGCCATGAGTTCCCCTTACCCGCCCCTCCGCGTCAAAGACCTCGCGGTCAATGATCGCCCACAAGAACGTCTCGCGCGACTTGGCGCAGCCGCGCTCAGCGATGCCGAATTGCTCGCCATGCTCCTCCGCAGCGGCGGCAAAGGGAATAATGTGCTCACCATCGCGCAAAAACTACTCAGCGACGCCGGCTCGCTCGCAGCGTTGGTGCAATGGAACGATGCGGACTTTCGCCGCGCGAAAGGCATCGGAAGCGTCAAGGCACTCCAATTGGTCACTGTCATGGAAATCGCCCGCCGAGTCCGCGCGAGCGACGGCGATGCAGCACCGATTTTGAATCGACCCGAGTTGGTCTTCGCCCACCTGCAACCGACCGCCCATGGGTTGATGATCGAAAAATTCTGGGTGCTTTGCCTCAACCGGAAGAATCGCCTCCTCAAACAAGTGGAGGTCACCTCCGGCACCGCCACGAGCAGCCTCGCCCATCCGCGCGAAGTGTTTCGCGAAGCGATCCGCCAAGGCGCGACGGCAGTGATTTGTGCGCACAATCATCCCAGCGGCGATCCCGCGCCCAGCGCCGCCGACATCCAGATCACGCGCCAATTACGCGAAGCGGCCAAAGCCGTCGAAATCGACCTTATCGATCACGTCATTCTTGGACGCGCGGCCACCGACCCCACCGGCCTCGGCTTTTACAGTTTTCGTCAATCAGGAGTCTTGTGACGCTTCGCTTCAACGGGCTGTCACGGGCCGGGTAAAACCAGCCAGTTAGGGCCGGGTCAAAACCAGCCACGTTGAGAGGGTTGTTTACGTCGACGGTGAAGACGGCTTCGCCGGAGGGGTAATGAACCTACTCAAAGTGAGCATCCAACAGTCAAT
>CAMTVI010000004.1:0-19331 GCA_947085165.1 uncultured Opitutaceae bacterium | reverse complement strand
CGTTCCAGGCCATAGCCTGAAAGTGTAACCCATGTCCTTGGACTATCTGTTACCTATGTCCCCGGATCATACCGGGCCAACTATTGATCTGAAGCCTTCGGCTCCAGCACCACGAGCACGACTGCGTTATTATTGACATCATCGAGCTTTGTCCGAATCCACCCCGACAGTTCATTAGCTTGATCAGGAGGCATTTCGTTAGCTCGTGCAGCAAGAGTCTGTCCATATAGTTTGACTACACCGTCGACGAGTTTCGCCCTCCACTCAACCTCTAGAAAAGACCTCATACAATCGAGCAGACGCCTAAGACGTAACCCTTCGTCGTCGGCCACCTCAATGCGCCATGCAGCTCGGTTTGGGATTTTTTCGACCGATAATCTTCTAAACGACAACGACAATTGAGGATATCGTATCTTGGAAAACTCGACCAACGAAGCCGATAGATGGCCATTCTCGAACAAGAGACCATCCACATAATTGAAGCTGTCGCTCGGATGCCTAAAACTGACCAGAAGGGTATTCTCCGGCATTTGCTGCCGACAGCCCGCGAAGGCGAGCAGGACGAGGCCGAGCGCGAAAGCCCTTACTTGATGAGTCCAGGACATTTTTGCGCAACACCGGCAGCAATAGGATGGGAAAAAGACGTCAGGCGCTGAAACAGGGTCAGGCCTTGGGGTTTGGGGTGTTTCGGAGTTTCTGATGCGGCCGCGTGCGGACCGGTCGTCTGCGGATCAGCGCTGCGGCTAATCGTGTTGCTAGTGTCGTTCGATGGCTCGGCCATACGCCGACAGTTTTACAACACTGGCCGCGCGGATTCCAACTCTCAATTGACAGCGTCAAAACGGAAAACCGGCACTCGGGAATTCCCGAATGCCGGTCAGAAATCCTTCGCGTGTCCGTTACTGGCGCGTGACTTGGAGGCGGAGGAAGGCGTTGGTCGCTCCGCTCTTCGGGTAGCGGCCTTGCCACGTTTGGCGGCCTTCAACGGTGGATTGCAACTCGTGCGTGACGCCGGTGGCGGTCCACGTCGCGAGGTCGGTGGAGACTTGCACCGTAAAGGTGACATCTTCCAACGTCGTCGGGCGCGAGTAAGTGAGGATCCACGAATTAGCGTCGGCGGAAATCTCGGGCAAGCTGGCGCTGGCGTCCTGCGACGGTTCGAGGCCGAGGGCGTATTTGACGAGGTTGGTGACGCCGTCGTTGGCGAAGGAGCCGTTGGGGCCGCTCACGGCGGGATCGGCGAGTTGTTCCGGCGAGAAGCGCGCCAGTTGCCACGAGGCGAAGTTCGGACGGACGGTGAAGGTGCGTTCGACCGGTGTCGCGGCGGTGTAACTGGTGTTGCCCGTTTGGCTCGCACGGATCGTGATCGCGCCCGTGCCAGTGTAGGTGAGTTCGTTGCCCGTGACAAAGGCTGGACCTGACACAACCGTGTAGGTGATGCTCAGCCCAGATGTGCTTTCGGCGGCGAGGAGCAGTGGTGCCGCCGTGAACAAGCGATCAGCGAGCGAGATAAACGTAATCGTTTGCGAGAGCGTCAGCGTGGCAGCAGAGCTCGGCGTCGTGCCCGTCGAGTTGGTCACTAATACATCGTAGCTGCCGGTGTGGACTTCTTCGACCGAGGGAATTTCAAACGTCGCGGAAGTGGCACCGTTGATCGCCACCCCACCCTTGCGCCATTGATAAGTGAACGGTGCGGTGCCTGAGGCGACAACGGTGAAGCTCGCGCTGGCGCCTGGCGCCACCGTCGTGCTGGCGGGCGGTGTGCCGATGGTCGGTGCCATCGGCGGCAACGTGGAGTGCTCGACCACGGCGTTGTCGATCGAGAAGTTCGAGCCGTTGGTGCTGGTCGAGCTAATCGCGAAACAGTTGAACGCGGTGATAATCGGCGCGGCGGCATCGGTGAGGCTGACGGTGTAGTTGCTCAGCGCTCCGCCGGTGATGGAAAGCGTGAGCGTGAGGCTGTCGGTGGAGTGCCGCGCGGCAGTCAGAGTTACGGTATAATCAATGTCGGTGGCGAGGCTCTGTGACACCGGGTCGCTGGAACCGACATCGGTGTAGATTCCGCTGCCGGTCGTCGTAATGAGCGAGGTGCCGACGCCGGGATTTTTTTGGCGGAACGTAATCGCCGACGAGGTGGCGGCGTTGCTGTCGGGGTAGGCCGCCGTGCCGGTGACGGCGTAACCGTCGTAGTTGGCGTAGGCGGTGTTGCCGTTGGCGGGTATGGCGCCGCCGTTGGAGGTGAAGAAACCGAAGCGCAAACCGCCGGCGGAGTTGCCCACCGAGGAGAAACGGAGCGTAATGCTGGCGCGGAGTTGTTCGCCGACAGCGATGGCCTGATTGCCCGAGTCCTTGAAGAAGGCGGCGGCGTGCCGACCGGCGGCGACGACCAGTGCGCCGTTGGTCACGCTGAGCGAACCGCTGGAGCTGACCCACTTCGCCGAACCCGGCAGTGCTTGGTTATCCGAGAGAGCATCATCAAACGTGTCGCTAAGCAGCAGCGTGCCGACAGCGAGACTTAGTGTGGCGACGTTGCTGATGGCGGTGTTGTAGCTATTCGTCACCCGCACCGTGTAATTGCCGGCATTGGCCGCTTGCGCGTTGGTGAGTTCCAACGTGTCGGAAGTCGCACCAGGAATGAGCGTTTCGCCCTTATACCATTGATAGGTGAATGGAGCGACGCCGGCAGAAACAACGGTGAACGTCACTGTTGCACCCGCGCTGACCAAACGGGAAACAGGATGCGTCGTGATGACCGGTGCGGCCGGAGTCACAGAGAGGATGGTCGGAAAGCTGATGGCGCGGCCGGCGCTGTTGATGGCGGTCACGGTGTAGGAAGCCGCCGAACCCATCGAGACGGCACCGAGGTTGAGACTGGCGGAAGTGGCGCCGGGGACGGCAACTTCGTTGCGATACCATTGGTAAGCGACGGGTGACGTGCTCTCGGTGGTAACGGCGAGAGTGACGGGCGTGAACTCACTGACCGCCGTCGACGACGGTTGCGTGATAAACGTCGGCAGGCGTTCGGCGACGAGCCGGCCCGCATAAACCGGTCCGACATCGGCGCGGACCAGCGGGCGATTAAAGCTGGGCCCGGTGGCGTTGGGATCGTAAACACCGACCGTCGCGCCGGAAGCCGGGCGCAGTTGCGAGCGAATATCGGTCAACGTGGCTGGTGTGGTGGCTACCGCGGCGCCGAGGAGCGGGCTGCCGCTCTGCGGAATCGAATAACCGAGGCCGTTGTCGTGGGCGAGCAACACGGGTGTGCCGGTGACAAAACCGGACGCGGGCAGCGTCGGGCCGTATTGGGCGTTCGTGTGGAAAGCCTGATTGCCGGAGAACGCGACTTGGCTGATGGTCCAACTGTTGTCCGAGTTAAAATAAATAACGTCGCCCGCGACGGAGCTTTGCACGACGTTATTGCGAATCTCGACATTGCGCGGCGCGGTGGTGCCGCTGGAGGACGTGATCGAGCCGAGCGCGAACGGCTGCACGCTGTTCACGATGGTGTTGTTGAAAATCTTGGCGGAGCCGGGGCTCTCGTAGCCGTTGCTCGTGGAGAGTTCGCTGAACTCGCCGGAGCCCTTCATGAGACAGATAGCGGCGCGCAATCCGGTGCCGTAGATGTCCTGAAAATAGTTGTTTCGGATGATGTGGCGCAGGCCGATGATGCGCACGCCGGCGCCCATGCTCGAACCGACTTCGCCGAAGAAGAAATTACCGTCGATGATGTTGTCGTCGCCGTGGCGCAGCACGAGGCCGCCCTTGTTTTGGCGGAAGGTGTTGTAACGATAGATATTGTTGCGCGACTTGCTCGAAATGACTTCCGGCTCGTAGTTCGAAATGTCGGGGCCGTAGATGGCTTTTTCGAACACGCAATTTTCCACAATCGTGGACATATCATACATCTGATACTGGCTTTCGCCGACGCGGATGGTCTCGTAGCCATTCAAACCGATCACCGTGCGCTCACCAAAGTAGCAGTGGCGGATCAAGTGGCGGCGGGGAATGTCCTTCGTCAATAAGGGAGTTTCGGAGTCTTCGCTCGGAATGATGTTGATGACCGGATCCTCGGAGCTCTTGCCGACAAAGCTGCAATACTCGATCGTGTGGCGGTAGCCGTTTACCAGCAGCCAAAACGCCCCCGACACATCGACGCCGGTATCGTAATTGTTGAACACGCAATCGCGCAGGATCATGTCCGAAGAATTGAGATCGAAACGGAAAACACCGCTCGCCGATTTCGGTCCGCCAGCAGCGATATCGCCGTCGAAGACCAGCCCCGAGATCACCATGAAACTGCCGCGCAAAACAAATTGCGTGCCGCCGGAGAAGATCGCGCCGCCGGGAGTCGCCGCGCGCATCCGCACCGGATTTTCCGCGGTGCCCGCTGCGACGATCGTTTTGGACGCACCGGAATAGGTGCCATTCTGGATGATGATTTCATCGCCGGGCTGGAGGGTGGGCAAACTGGAGAAGCCAGCGGCGCTGGTGATGTTGTAGGTCGCCGCGACGGAGCGGACTCCGGCAACCAAGACCAACAGCACAGCTAAACTCCAAGTGAAACGCAGGGGCAGCGATCGATTCATAACCGCGAACGAAGCTTGTTTATAATTATCAGTCAAAACTTAATTAGTCGCCGCCTCATTTTATTAGGACACATCGACCCGGCCAAGGACGGAGCGGCGGTTTCCCCGCGAATTTACCGACAGAAATTCGGGCCACGCCGGTGCGCCAAAGTCTGCCCAATGAATGAGTTGTTGCACAAGAATTGCGGGATTATCACAAATTTCCCCACTCGATTCGCGAGAAATCTAATAATTCAGACTTTTTCAGCTAATAATTGGTTGAAATTGTTCATAGCTATCAGATTGTCCCCCCCATGCCTCAGCGTAAAAAAGTTTCGCAACAACGCATCGCCAAGGACCTGGGAGTTTCGCAAGCGCTCGTGTCGCTCGCACTCAATGGACGAAAGGAAGGCATCGGCGCGGAGACTTATCAACGCATTTGGGAACACGCGATCAGCCTCGGCTATCAGCCGAAAGGCATGAAGTTCGAGCAATCGCCGCGCGAAGCGCGGGCGCGCCAAGTGGGATTCATCCTGCGCGCAGGTTTGAATATCCATACCCAGGGAAGCTACTTCAGCCACGTGTTACACGGATTGCACTCAGCACTCGCCGAGCGAGGCTATGCGGCGGTTTTCCTCGGGGCGGAGGATGCCCTTTCGCGTGAACGCCTTCAGCAATTCTACCACACCGGTCATTCGCTCCAAGGGATCGTTTTAATGGGCGAAGTCAGCGGTTCGTTTCTGAATCAATTGCGCCAACTGGAGAAACGGATTGTCGCCGTCTCCGCTCGGCATACGGGTCATTGCCATTCAGTAGTCGGTAACGAGCCGCACGCGCTGGAAGGACTGGTGAACCACCTCAAGGAATTGGGTCACACCCGCATCGGTTGGCTCGGCGGCAATGTGGGCATGGCGCGCCACGAAGCACGTTTTCAAGCCTATCAAGCCGCCATGAAACTGGCCGGCCTCACGCCCGATCCGCGTTATGCAGTCTCCCTTAAACAGGGTGATCGCGCGGAAGGTTCGGAGGCGATGCTGCGACTCATTCCCGATGCGAAGCGCAAAGATTTTCCTACCGCTTTCGTCACTTACAACCTGCACATGTCGATTGGCGCCGTGCAAGCGCTGCGCCGCTCCGGCCTGGCAGTGCCGAAGCACGTGAGCATCGCGGCGGCTGATTATTCGCCGTTGGCACTGGAAGAGGAACCAACGATTACCGCCGCGGGTTGCGATGCAGAAAAACTCGGACGCGCCGCAGCGAAGTTAGTGCTCGAATCGACCGGCGAGGACGATGAGAGCTTCCACGATTTGATCCTGCCGTCGTTCGTGTTCGCCGGCCAGTCGACAGGACCCGCCCGCTAGTCGTCCGTCGGCGGTTTTTTCCAAAAAGCGGACGATTGGGCTTGGAACTTCATAATTATTAAACTTGGGTTAGCCGACCACCCATCCCCCTCCTCTGCCCCTTACCCCCATGACCGGATACGACTACGCCGTCCTCGCTTTCTACTTCACCTTCATGCTGGTCATCAGCTGGGTCTTTCGACGCTTCATTACGAACGTCAGCGACTATTTCCGCAGCGGCGGTCAGGTGCTGTGGTGGATGGCGGGGGGCTCGGCATTCATGGTGTCGTTCAGCGCGTGGACGTTTACCGGTGCCGCGAGCCGCGCCTACGGCGACGGGTGGCCGATCGCGGTGATCTATCTGGCAAACGCCATCGGTTTCTTTGGCAACGCCATTTGGTTTGGCCCGAAATTGCGCCAATTGCGCGTAATCACCGCCATGGAAGCGGTGCGCCAGCGTTTCGGGCGAGCGAGCGAACAGACGTTTACGTGGATCACACTGCCCTTGCAGATGCTGACCGCCGGTATTTGGCTCTACGGTCTGGGCGTGTTCTTCTCGGCCGCGTTCAACATCGACGTCGGTCTGACCATCGCGGTCACCGGTATTTCCGTGGTTATCATTTCACTGGTCGGCGGTAGTTGGGCGGTGCTGGCGAGTGATTTCATTCAAGTCCTCATCTTGATGCCAGTGACCATCGTAACGACAGTGCTGGCAATCAGCCATGTCGGCGGTTGGTCCGTCGCGGTGGATCGCCTTTCCGAGACGTCTTTGAATCTGCAAAAACTCGCGACTGACGACTTCCTGCTCTTCTGGTGCGTCGCAATTCTGTTCAAGCAGTTCCTTTCGACCAACAATATCAACGACGCGTCGCGCTACCTTTGCGTGAAGGACAGCAAACACGCCCGCAAAGCGGCTATCCTTGCCGGCGTGCTCTTCCTCGGCGGTATCTTCGTCTGGTTCCTGCCGCCGATGCTGGCGACGATCACCCATCCGAACCTCGCCGAAACCTTCCCGAAACTCTCCGAACCGTCCGAAGGTTCCTTCCTTGCCATCGCTCAGACCGTATTTCCAGTCGGCATGGTCGGCCTACTCGTCAGCGGCATTTTTGCCGCCACGATGTCGTCGATGGACGCAGGGCTAAACAAAAACGCCGGTGTCTTCATTAAGAATTTCTACCAACCGATCCTCCGCCCCGGTGCGTCTGACCGCGAGCTGTTGCGCGCCGGGAAGCTCACGACTGTTGTGCTTGGTGGTATCGTGATTGGCGTGGCGGTTTTCTACAGCACGATCAAAAATCTCACGCTGTTTGAGTTGATGTTGAAATTCCAAATCCTGATTTCGACGCCTTATATCGTGCCTCTCGTTCTCGGTCTGATTATTCGCCGCACGCCCGGTTGGGCCGGTTGGTCCACGGTGATCGTCTGCTTTATCACCAGCTTCCTGACTGAGCGCTACTTGAGCATCGAATGGGCCGTGCGCACCTTCGGGGTGATTGATGGCACCACTAACTGGGAACGCCAAAACTGGGAACAAGGTATCGGCGTCTTCACCATTCTCGGTGCCGGCATCATTTGGTTCCTGTTCACCAAACAATTCTACCATCGCGAAACGGATGCGCAAAAGGCGTCGATCGACAAATTCTGCCACAACCTCGCCACCCCGGTCGATTACGCCAAGGAAGAAACCGCAGTGGCCACCGACGACAAGCAATCGTGGCTGATTGGCTGGCTGTGTTTGCCCTACGGGGCCGTAGTTGTGCTGATGGCCCTCATCCCCAATCCCCCGATTGGCCGCCTCGCTTTCGTATTTTGCGGAATAGTCGTCATGATCATCGGCTGGTTACTTGTAAAACAAGCCCGGAAAGGGCCCGACGGCACCTCCATCATCTCCCCCCTGAAATGAAAACACCAACTGCCCACCGACTGCTGCTGAGTGCGGTGCTGATGACCATCGGCACCCCTCTGTTCGCACAGCTCCAACCCGCTTCCCCGGCACCGACATCGCCGCCCGCCGAAGAAGCTCCTAAAGTAAACGACGTCGTCACGTTGCAGGAATTCACTGTCACGTCCACGACCTCCAACGACTACATCGCCTCCGAGTCCGTCACCGGCACGCGCGTGGCGAGCAAGATTCAAGACCTCCCGTTCAACGTCAACGTGGTCACCGGCGAGTTCATTGATGACTTCGCCGCCTACGAATTGCCCGACCAATTCGCGTTCGTCAGTTCGATCTCGCCGAACGAAACGCAAGGCGCCTACCAAGTCCGCGGCTTCGAATCCAACAATCAACTGCGCAACGGATTCCGTCGCCTCGGTTTGATTGACAAGGTCAACGTCGACCGCGCCGAAGTGATCAAAGGCCCGGCCGCATCGATCTATGGCAAGATCCAGCCCGGTGGCGTCATCAACATTCTGACGAAAAAACCGAAATCCAAACCGCAGCATACCGTTTCGCTGGCAGTCGGTTCGGATAATTTTTACCGCGCCCAAGCCACTTCCACCGGCCCCGTCGGCAAGTCGGGCAAGGTCTTCTATCGCCAGGATCTCGCCTCCAGCGACCGTCGATTCGAACAACCGTTCAAGGAGACTTCCCAATGGACTTCCGCGACCCAATTGCTCTGGAAACCGAACGCGGATACCTCGCTCAGCTTCGAATTCGAGTATCTCTTCCGCCACGAGAAGCGCGGCAACTCCATTCCGCCACTCATCGTCAAGAATCTTCCCGACCCTTACCGCGTCGGCGCCACGTATAACCGTTGGGAGCGTCTCGCTTTCGACGAACTCTACAGTTTCAACCACCAAGGGCCGGAAGAATTCAATGACCGCGACGTTTACACTGTATCGCTCGGCCTTGAGCACCGCATCAACCGCACGTGGTCGCTCCGCGCTGGTTTCAACTGGTTCGAACGCTCCTTCGATCGCGCCAATGTTTCCGGTGACGCCTACCACACAGATCTGAACGTGATCGCCAACGGCCAGAGCGCGTCCAACCGCGTCGGCGTCCACCGCCCCATCGTCGAACACGGCACAAGTTTCCAAACCGATTTGCTCGGTTCGTTCACAACCGGCCCCGTTTCGCACAAGCTGCTCTTCACTTACGACTATAACCGCACCAGCGATTATGCTTTCGAAGCCCGCATGTCCGCCGCCGCCGCCGCCAATCCGGCGAACATCTCCGGCCTGCTCTCCATCTCGAACCCGAACTACACGTTCCGCACCTTCGCTCAGGACCCGAGCATCTACACTGATCTCCGCGAGAATCTCTACAACTCGGTCGACAATCACGGTCTCTTTGTCAGCGAACGCGCTGCCATGATGCAAGGCCGCCTCATTATGATGGTCGGCGCACGCATCGACTGGGTGGACAACAAAGTCGTCGATTACCTCAACCCCAAGCGCATCTACTACGACCTGAGCGAGACGACCTACCAGATGGGCGCCAACTTCCGTCTGTTCCCCAACCTCACGCTCTTCGCCAACCAATCGACTTCCTTCTCGCCGCAAGCGCGTTTTAACATCGATGGCACCCCGCTCCCGAACGAAACCGGACTCGGTTCGGAAGCCGGCCTCAAGGTTAACTTCCTCGACAATAAATTCAGCATGTCCGTCACGGTGTTCGATATCGAACGCAAGAACATCGCCCGCGAAACCACCACCACTGACCCGACCACGTTCCTCACCGAGCGCGTCGTGATTCTCTCCGGCAAGGAGCAGGCCCGCGGCGTCGAGATGGACTTCAACTGGCAAGCCACGGAAGAACTCCAGTTCCTCGGCGGCTACGGCAACGTCGTGGCAAAAACGCTCGAGAACAAGGAATTCCCCTTCCTCAGCAACACCACGCCGCGCCGCGTGCCGCGCCACAACGTCGGCTTCGCCTCACGCTATGAATTCAAATACGGCGCGCTCAAGGGCCTCTATGCCACCGTCGGCATGAAATATTACAGCGCCTCGCTCGTGAATGCCGGCTCCGGCCGCACCCTCCAGCCGAGCCTCGCCACCGCCGGCACGCCGTTGCGCACGCTCAACGTCATCAACGCCCGCCACGGCAACGGTGCCCTCCTCTTCCCTGACCAACCGGAAAACGCCATCGTCGTGCTCCGCAGCGTCTGGAATCCCGCCACGCTCTCCGCCACGCGCGAATCCATCCGCGTCGGCGATGGTCGGGAATCGATCATGAATGCCGGTTACAGCGCTTGGGAAGCCTCCGTCGGCTACCGCTGGCGCGATCGCCCGCGCAAGCTCAGCCACAAGGTTCAGGTCAACGTGAAGAATCTTTTCGACACGCGTTACACTTGGGGCTCTGGCGTAGCGGCTGATCCGTTCACCGTCATCGGCACCTACTCGCTGACGTTCTAATCCGTTCTCGTTTCTCGAATCCGGCCTGCCCCGCAGGCCGGATTTTTCCCCTCCGTAATGTCCCAGCCCTCCTTCAGTCTCGCCGGTCGCCGCGCACTCGTCACCGGTTCGTCCCAAGGCATCGGGCTCGCCATCGCTCGCGCCTTTGCCCACGCCGGTGCCCATGTGGTGCTCAATGGCCGCGATACTTCCAAACTCGCTCAAGCGGTCGCCTCTTTGCAGACCGACGGCTTCACGGCTGAAGCGTGCGCCTTCGACGTCACCGACGAAACTGCGATCGCCCAAGCGGCGACGCAACTCGGCACGATCGACATTCTCGTCAACAACACCGGTATTCACCGCCGCGGCCCACTCGAAACCATGTCGCTCGCCGACTGGAACGCCGTGCTGCACACTAATCTCACGAGCGCGTTTCTCGTCACGCGCGCCGTCGCTCCCGGCATGATCGCGCGCCGCTCCGGCAAGGTGATCAATATCTGTTCGCTCATGAGCGAGCTCGCCCGTCCCACCACCGGCAACTACGCCGCTTCCAAAGGCGGACTGAAAATGCTCACGCGCGCCATGTGCGCCGAATGGGCCAAGCACGACGTGCAGGTCAACGGCATCGCTCCTGGCTACATTCTCACCGAGATGACGCAGCCACTCGCCGCCGACCCCAAATTCGACGGTTGGATCAAAGGCCGCACGCCCGCCGGACGTTGGGGCTCCGTCGATGACCTCACCGGTGCCTGTGTTTTTCTCGCGTCGCCCGCCGCCAATTTCGTCAACGGCCAGATCCTGACCATCGATGGCGGACTGAGCGCCGTCATCTAAGCCATGTCACACCGCGGCCAACTCGTTCTCCTCCCGCCCAATCGCGTTTGGCGCACCTATCCCGGTGGCGCCACGCTCGATCGCTTCGCGGGTAAGTCGGACCCGCAAGATTCCCACTTTGCCGAGGATTGGATCGGCTCCGTCACGCGCGCAAAAAATCCCGGCCGCGACGATTGCTACGAAGGTGTCTCGCAAGTCCAGATCACCGACCAAGCGCACGACTTCCGCGCGCTCGTCGAAAGCGATGCCGAGTATTTCCTCGGCGCCGCGCACGTCGCCAAGCACGGCTCGACGCCGATGTTGCTGGTCAAGTTCCTCGACTCCGCGATCCGGTTGCACTTCCAGTGTCACCCCTCACCGCAGTTCGCGCAGAAGTTCCTCAATTCCCCCAGCGGCAAGACGGAAGCGTATCACATCCTCGGTGTGCGCGAAGGCGTGCAGGATCCGTATTTCTACATGGGTTTCCAAAACCCGCCGACGCCGGAACAACTCAAACACTGGATCGAAACGCAGGATATCGCGTCACTCGAAGCGTGCTTCGAAAAAATCCCCGCCCGACCCGGCGACACCTTTCTGATCCCCGGCGGTTTCCCGCATGCATTGGGCGAAGGCGTATTCATGGTGGAGATCCAGGAACCGACCGACTTTGCCGTGCGCTACGAATTCGAGCGCGCTGGCTTCGTGTTGCCCGAGATTGCGCGCTTCATGGGCCGCGGTATCGATTTCGCCCTCTCGCTGATCAATTTCAATCGCTACTCCCGCGAAGCCATCGAGCGCGACTATCGTTGCCAACCGAACAAGCGCCGCGCCCTCGGCCCGAGTTCTTGGCAGGAAGAATTGATCGGCCCGGACAAAACGCCGTGCTTCCGCGTCAGCAAAACCTATCTGAAGGACCGCGTCACGAAGCCCGAAGACTCCTTCTACATCGGCATCGTCACTTCCGGGGTATGCGACATCACCGTCGGCGGCACGACGCATCGCCTCGGTTGCTACGACAAGTTTTTCTGCCCAGCCGGCCTCGGCCCGCTGACGATTGAACCCCAGCCCGACACCGAAATTCTCGAGTGTTATCCTCCTCTCTAAAATGGCTAAACCTGTCACAATTTTCGCCGCGATCACTTTTCAGGAACTGCGCGATTTTTTGCCCGACCCCTTGATCGGTTCGGTGCGACAATTATCGCAGAGCTTCACGCACTACGACACCGGCACTTGTAGTGTCGCTGATTTTCACGCCGCGTTGGCGGCGGCCAATCCCACCGTGCTGATCGCTTGCTGGAAAACACCCGCATTGCCCGACGTGTTGCCCTCGAATTTGCGCTACGTCTGCTACATGGCGGGCTCGGTCAAGAAACTGGTGAAGCGCTCGCATATTGAGCATGGCTTGCTCGTCACCAATTGGGGCGGATCCATCAGCCGCATCGTCGCTGAGTGGGCAATGTTTCACACGCTCTCCTGTTTGCGTCGTGCGACCTACTGGACGCTCGCCATGCACCGTGAAGGCGCGTGGAAAGATGGCGGCACTGAAACCGCTTCGCTTTTCGGCCGCAAAGTCGGCGTGCACGGCTTCGGCCAAATCGCGCGTGAGTTCACGCGTTTGATCCAACCGTTCGGTTGTCATGTTTCCGCTTTCGCACCCGATGTGGACGCCGAGGTCGAACGCAAATACAATATCAAGGCCTCGCCGTCACTCGACGCGCTGTTTGCCGACAATGACATCGTCGTCGAACTCGCGCCGCTCAACGCGCACACCGTCGGCTGCGTCACCGAAAAGCACCTGCGCCTCCTCAAACCCGGCAGCGTCTTTGTAAATGTCGGTCGTGGCGCGGTCGTCGATGAGGACGCGCTGCTGCGCGTCGCGAAGGAAGGTAAAATCATGGTCGGCCTCGATGTGTTTACCGTCGAACCGTTGCCCGCTGATTCCGGTTTCCGCGGCTTGCCCAATGTCACGCTCACGCCGCACCTTGCCGGTCCGACCACGGATCGTCGACGCGACGCCGGTGCCGCCGCCGCCGCCAACTTGCGCGCTTTCTGCGAAGATCGTCCACTCACCCCCAGCGCCGTCGTCACGTTACACGCCTACGACACTTCGACCTAAGCGCGCCGCGCGCTCATGGCCATGCAGTCCTCCCGACCACTTCATACCGTGAATCTTCCTCCCGCATATATCCATTGGCAGGACTCTGCCCGCCAACTCCTCGAACCGCTCGCCGCGTTAATGCATCCCGGTCAGGCCGACATTCCGTTGATCGGGCCGCCGAGTGACCACGACGCGCAAGCGGACCGCTTGGAATCGTTCGCGCGTCCGCTGTTGCTCGCCGTGCACTGGCTGCAATCGGCCCCGCGCGCCGAGGACGCCGCATTCCGCACGCGGCTCGCGCAGTGGTTCCGCGAGGGGCTTGTCATCGGCACCAATCCCGACAGCCCGCACTACTGGGGCCCGGACGCGAGTTACCACCAGCACCACGTCGAAATCGGTTTGCTCGCGATCGCGTTGCAGATCGCGCCGGCGCAAATTTGGGATCCACTCTCGCAAGCGGAGAAAGATCAAGTTGCCCACTGGCTCGCGACGGCGCGCGGCAGCGGCATCGTCAACAATAACCACTATTTCATGGGGATCCACATTCTGGAATTCCTCAACCAGCACGGTTACGGACGCCCCGCCGATCTCACGATCGTCGATGAATTTCTTAACCGTCTCGAATTCATGTATCGCGGTGGCGGTTGGTTCGAGGACGGCATCAACCAAGCCTACGATCACTACAACTCCTACGCGTTTCACTTCTACGGTTTATGGTGGGCGCGCTTGCACGGCCAACGCGACGAGAAGCGCGCGCAGCGCTGGCGCGACTGGGCCAAGCTCTTCGTGCGCGACTACGAACACTTCTTCGCCGCGAGTGGCGAGCATCCGGCTTTCGGCCGCTCGATCAGTTATCGCTTCAATTGCTTGAACGTCTTCGGCCTCGTCGCTGCGGAAAATTGCACCGACCTGCCGCTCGGGCGCCTGCGCCGTCTCTGCACGCGCAATCTCGATTTCTTCCTCGCGAAACCGATCACGCAATCGCAGGGCTGCCTCTCCATCGGCTGGACGGATCATTTTGAACCGTTGATGGAAGCCTACTCGTGCGCGGGCTCGCCTTACTGGTGCGCCAAGGGTTTTGCGCCGCTCATTTTGCCGCCCGACCACGCGTTTTGGAACAATCCCGAAGAGCCCCTGCTCTCAGAACGTGGTGATCACGCGCATTTCATTCCTCCCGCTGGACTCACCGTGCGCAGCGTCGGCGGCGAAGTGGAGATCATCAACTCCGGCTCGCAAATCTCCAACGTCAACCTGCGCTACGGCGCATGGAAGTGGAGCAAGACCGCCTACCGCACCGGCACGAGTTTCACCCTCGCGTTTCCGAATCAGACCAACTGGTCCTACGATTCCGCGCTCACACTGCTTCCGACCGGTGCCAAGACTTGTTACGGTCGCCACTCCACGGTCGCCGTCGAGATGGATGCCGATCACTCCTACTACAGCTACAGCCTCGGTTTCAAAATCAACCAGGTTAACTGCGGCGTCGAAACCGGCGTGTGGTGGAAGAGCGGCTGGATTCTCCAACTGCACAATTACGAATGTCGCACGAATGGCGTCCTGCGCGTCGGCGGCTATCCGCTGCCGCTGGCCACTCCCGACGCCGAGATCAACGAAGGCGCTGGCGGGATTCTCTCGTCCTTCGCGCCCGATGGTCGCGGCACCGTCTTGCAACCGCTCCACGGTTTCTCCGGCCGCGAGTGGTCGAACCGCCTCGACGACACCACTCCGCGCTCGCACATCGCGCAGCCGTATCACGTCACGCCCGTCCTTCACACCGACGCGCTCGGCAAATCGATCGGCGATAATGGATTTCTCGCCGCACTCGCGTGGACCGGCACGGACCGCGCTGAAGCGGCCGCATGGCGCGTCGATTCCGGCACCGCCGGTCGCTGGCAACTTTCCCATCCGAAACTCGGCAATTGGACTATCGCTCACTGGGCGCTCTCCGCGCTCGCTTAAACTCCCTTCCCCATGCTTCGCCTCACCCTTGCCCTGCTCAGTCTAACTCTCGTCGCGCACGCCGCCGACGACATGGCGCGCCACGTGCCCGCCAGCGCCCCGCGCACGATGGTGATCGCGGGCAAACACGATGCCTTCCGCGCTTACGCCACCACGGGTGCCGGCGCCACTGCCTTTGCGCGCATCAAGGAAGACTTCGACCGCGACTACCTTAATTACCCGTTCCCCGACGAGCCGGTAACCTACGGCGACCCGTCGCCGAGCAAGCGCACCTCCGACATGGCCGACAAGTGGCGCGACGTGCAGGATATTTGCGGCACCATTTCCGGCGTCGCCGAAGCTGCCGCACTTTGCTGGATCGTGACCGGCGAGGAACGTTACTTGGCGAAAGCAAAAGAGTTTCTCCTCAAGAGCTGCACCTGGAACCTCGCGCCTGATTGGCGTAAAGGCCCGGTGCTCGGCGCGACCGACATCGAATACAACGACGAAGGCCACTTCCGCCTCTGGCGCAAATTGCCGCTCGTTTACGATCAGATCCGCGACCAACTCACGCCGGCGGAAAAGAAATTCGTGCTCGATCATTTTCGCATCCGGGGCAACCGCTCGGTCGAATGGACTATGCGCACCGGCTCCATCGACGACATCAAACGCAACTCCATCGAAGCAAAACTCTCGAGTCACCCTGTCCGCTTTATGCCGATGATGGGACTCACCGCGCTCGCGCTCTGGGACGATTTGCCGGAAGCGCGTCAGTGGTGGGATTTTGCCTACAAGTTCTATCGCGATCAATTCACGCCTTGGGGCGGTGACGATGGCGGCTGGGCCGAAGGCGTCGCTTACTGGCGCGGCACGATGGAACACGCGTTCTTCCAAGATTCGCTCGTCGCCATCGGCGACCCGCAGGCCTACTCCACGAAATTCTGGAAAAACACGCCGTATTTCATGGTCTACAACGTTCAGCCGTATCTCGCGACGTCGTTCGGTGATCTCTCGAACGCCGGCAAATTCAACCTCGAGTCCGGCGTCGCCGAGTTCCTCCTGCACCTCGCGCGCGTCAATCAGGACGGCCACGTTCGCGCCTACGCCGATCTCTGCAACGACCGCCGGCCGCGTCCCGCCGACGCCGGTTTGAAGGGCCTCGATCGCCGCTACCCGACTTCGGCGGAATTCGTAATTCGCAATTTCATCTCTTCCGGCATTCCGCTTCCAGAAGTTAAACCGTTGAGCGAACTGCCTGGCGGCCGCTTCTTCCGCGATGTGGGTTGGGTGTCGTTGCACAGCGCGCTCGGTCGCCCCAACGACGATATTCACGTCACGTTTGTTTCGAGTCCTTACGGTTCGTTCAGCCACAGCCACGCGCACCAAAACGGCTTTGTGCTCAACGCCTATGGCTTCGGCCTCGCCGTCAATTCCGGCTTCCGCGAATGGCACAACTCACCCCACCACAATCAATGGGTGCGGCAGACGATTTCCAAAAACACCATCCTCATCGATGGCAAGGGCCAGAAAATCCAAGCCAAAGATGCCGTCGGCAAGATTACCCGCGTTACGAGCGGACCGCGCTTCATGCTCACGACCGGTGATGCGACTGCGGCTTACGGTGCCAATCGTCCCAAAGGATTGATTCAGTCGGTCGTGCGCGACCTCGCATTCGTCGACGGTCGCTACGTCATTATTCGCGACCAAATCCGCATCGCGTCCGCCAGCAAGATCTCGTGGCTCCTTCACACCGAGCGCGAAATGACGTGGGATGCGGCGAAAGGCATCGCGTTCAGCCAGAACAAAGGCGCCGCCCTCACCACCAAGCTGGTCGCTCCGGCGACTTGGAACGCAACCGTCACCGAGGGCTTCCCCGTTGCCGTGGATTCCAAATACGTCACGCCCGGGGAAATCAACTATTCCTCCACGGGAGAATGGAATCTGAAGCAAAACCACCTCTCCGCCGAGTCGACGAGCGCGAAGGCGCATCACGAAGTCTATGCTGTCCTCTGGCCGGAACGCGACGGCACGCAAGCAGTCGCGCTCGACGCCGTGCTCGAAGATGGCGTCTTGATCATCACGCGCCCGGATGGCCGCACCGACCGCGTAAAGCTCACCGACAAAACCTTCCAGATCGAGTAACGGAATTTGACCGCGATGGCGTCGTTAAGACGCCATCGCCAACCCACCGACGATGAAATTCGCGCTGTCCTACTTGCTGCTCGTGCTCGGCGTCGTGGCGGCCGAGGTGCCGGCGACCCCGACGGCATTGCCCGGTGCCGAAACCGTCCCCTATCGCGACGGCGAGAGTTCGATGTTACTCCACATCGTGAAGCCAGTTGGTTGGAAATCGACCGATCAACGCGCGGCACTCGTCTTTTTCTTCGGTGGCGGTTGGAACACCGGCACACCGGAAAAATCAATCGGTTGGGCCAAGATCGCCGCGCGACTGGGTATGGTGGGGATTGCCCCGGATTATCGCACCCGCCAGCGCTTCGATACTTCACCACTTGAATCCGTCGCCGACGGCCGCGCCGCTTTTCGCTGGGTGCAAGAGAACGCCGCCGCTCTCGGCCTCGACCCCGCGAAAATCGCTGTCGGTGGCAGTTCCGCCGGTGGACACGTCGCGTTGTGGACCGCCATCCCCGCCACGCCGCCAGGTTCTTCGCCGGAAGAAGCGCCCCTCGCGCAACCCGCTGCGCTCATTCTCTTCAGTGCCGTCTCCGACACTTCGATGCTCTCCGGCTACACGCCGCGCCGTTTTGGTGAGCACGCGACGGCGTTATCTCCGCTGCATCAACTCCCGCCCAAGATGCCGCCCACCCTCGCCTTTCACGGCGACGCCGACAAAACCGTGCCGTTCAGTCAGGCCGTCGCCTTGGGCGATAAGTTGGCGGAAACTAATAATTCTTACGAATTGGTGGTCGTGCCCGGCGGTGGCCACGCCTTCAGCACCGAGTTTCCGGAATGGCGGGCCAAAGCCCAGCTTCTCCTGCGAGAATTTCTTCAAAAGCAGGGACTGGTTGGCGCTCCGGCAAAGTGAGCCGACGGCGACGGCATTTTTATGCGGCTTTGGTGGTCGTTTTTTCTTGTTAATTATTAGAATAATCGGTCAGATTACTCCGCTCACCCCAGTTTCTCTCTTGGATCTCATGAAACTCCGCCCACTAGTGCTTGTTGCCGCCGTTGTCCTTCTGCCGCTGTCCGCGTCGGCCAAGATTCTGGGCGGCGCAAATACCGCCAAATGGAAAGTCGGTGCGCCGCCGCCCAGCCCGTGGCAACACAGCGCCAAGGAGACCGATATCAAGGTGCAAGTCGTCAAGCTCGACGACGGCAACTGGATCGAGCTGCACGACAACTCCACCAAAGTTTCGGCTAATTTCCGCCAGGAATTCGCGCCGATCCGCTCGGGCCGCCTCACGCTCAAAGTGAAACTTGCGCCCGACCACGGTGGTGATTTCGGAATTTACCTCGGGCCCGGCAACGCTTCGTCGTCCGCCGAACGCGTCGTCGACTTGAAAACCAATTCCCGCGGCATGGTCCGCCTCGGCAGCACCGGTGAGCGCTTGGACAGCGGCCTCGTCCTCACGAAGGACACCATCGAACACATTTTCGTCGAATTCCGCACGAAAGGAAAAGACGTGCAGATCCGCCTCGGTCGCATCGGCGCCGACGGCAAAGACGAAGTGCTGGGTGACGACACGTTCCCCGGCCGCGCCCAACCCGTCACCCGCCTCCGGATCACCAGCGACAACACCCCGCAAGGCGCTCACTTCTACCTCACCGACCTTCAACTAACCGCGCTAAACTAACGGTGTGTCGAAAGGAGATTGTCCTCCAAATCGAATTTGGGAAAGGGTGACTTGGGTTGGCGCGGACGACGGGTCAGTGCAAATTTATTTTTGGAGCCAGACCGGCAGCACCTCGGAGTGCTGGTTGGTGCGAGCGTAGGCCAATTCGCCCGGCATTGATTGAATGAAGCCCTCGGCTTTGTCGTTATTCTTGTGTAGTCATGGCTAGATCAAATTCTGTGAGCCAACCTCTTGGCGACGCCAGGCGAGAGGCAGCTGAGCGCCATCGGCCGCCTAGACGGTAGCATGACTGTCACCGGCCGGGTTAAATACCGCCACCTCGGGCTGGGTTAAATGCAGCCACCTTGAAGAGGTGCGGAGGTCATGAAGGATTGGAGGGAGAGGACAAGATTAAAGAAGTTGGGGAGGCGTTGACGGGTTCGTTCGCCGG
>CAMTVI010000003.1:0-153210 GCA_947085165.1 uncultured Opitutaceae bacterium | reverse complement strand
TCCGGCGAACGAACCCGTCAACGCCTCCCCAACTTCTTTAATCTTGTCCTCTCCCTCCAATCCTTCATGACCTCCGCACCTCTTCAAGGTGGCTGCATTTAACCCAGCCCGAGGTGGCGGTATTTAACCCGGCCGGTGACACCAGCGCGCCAGTGATGCCTTGGGGCGTCTTCGGGCTTGCCGTGATGCGTGCTGCGCGACGAATTAGCGCGGTGAATTTCCAGCCCACCTTCCTTGTCGAAGTTGCCGAGCGCCGTGCGGCTCTCCGCACGACGCTCGCCACGTTGTTTCCGGCACCGCAGGCGATTATCTGGGAAGTGGGATGCGGCCACGGGCACTTTTTGGTGCGCTACGCGCAGGAATTTCCGCAAAAATTCTGTGTCGGCATCGACATGATTCTCGATCGACTCCAGCGCAGCGGCAAAAAACGCGACCGTTCGCGGCTCACCAACTGTCACTTCGTGCGCGCGGAGGCGCGGGAGTTTTTTCATGCGCTGCCCGCCGGCGTCACTTTTGAGGAAATCTGGGTGCTCTTTCCGGATCCGTGGCCTAAGGTGCGACACCACAAGAACCGGATTCTCAAAGAAGATTTCTTCGCCGCCGCGGCCACGCGGGCAGGGGAAGGAGCGCGGTTCTACTTCCGCACTGATCACGAGGCATACTTCCATTCTGTTTTTGCAACAATCTCTAAATTAACGACTTGGAAATTATTGTCTGACGCCCCGTGGCCCTTGGAACACGAAACCGTTTTCCAATCACGCGCGCCGCGCTACCAGTCGTTGGTCGCGGTCAGGACAGCAAGTCCAGCCCCAGCAGCAATACTAGTTGGACCAGGCCAGCCGCCACCAGAATTACCCACGTCACCTGCATAAACGGATCGCGCGCGAGTTTGCGTTCACCGTTGGGGTAACGCGGTTGCACGGTGCGCTGCAGCAGATCAGTGCCGGCCTTGTCCATCCGGGCAGTTTTCGCGATCAGTCGGGCAGGGCGCAAGCCCTCTTCTTGTTGCAACACGAACGCGAAGCGCTCCGAGCGATCCGCATTAGCGGCGACGGGCGGAAAACGCGTCGGTGCTAATTATCGCGCTACAGCTGCAAAAACAAATTTCAGGAGTTGACGGTTTATGTCGGGGAAATCTACCTAGACAACCCTTTCCCCGGAAGGCCTCCACGAAACGAACACCTATGTTCAACGCTAAGCAGTCACTTGGTATTCTCGCCGCGCTCGCCGCGGCCCCTCTCGCGTTGGCTGAAGTCGACGCCAAGGCCACGGTTCTGTTCGATTTCGGCGGCGGCTGGAGCATCACTAATAGTATGCTCACGGGTTGGGTGGTCTCATTCGTTTTGATTGCCCTCGTAATCTGGGTCATCGGCAAACCGCAGATTTTGCCCACGAAGAGCCAGGCGGTTTTCGAATCCGCGCTCGAAGCGTTGCGCGAATTGTTCGAACCGATCGTGGGCAAGAAGGCGTTTCCCGCCGTCTTCCCGCTGCTCGTCACCCTCTTTATTTTCATTCTTCTGCAAAATTGGTCGGGCCTGCTGCCCGGCGTCGGCACGATTGGCAACGGCCACATCGATGCCGCCGGCGTGTTTCACCTCACGCAGCCGTGGATTCGTCCCTTCACCGCCGATTTCAACAGCACGATCGCGCTCGCGCTAATTTCGTTTGGTGCGTGGTTGATCATCATTTTTAAATACGCCGGTCCCAAACTCATCTTGTGGGACCTTTTCGGTAACAAAGCCGAGAAAAGCGAAACGCCAGTCTGGCTCTACCCGGTGCTCTCGCTCGTGTTCATCGTCGTCGGCTTCATCGAAGTCTTCTCGATCAGCATCCGCCCGTTCACGCTGTCGGTTCGTCTCTTCGGCAACGTTTTCGGCGGCGAGAATCTGCTCCACGGCACCGGCTTCATCTTCGTGTTCTACTTCATGGAGCTGCTCGTCGGCTTGATTCAGGCCACGGTCTTCACGCTCCTTTCCGCCGTTTACGTCGGCCTCATCTGCAACCACGGCGATGATCACGATCACGCCGACGACAAAGCCGCCGCGCATCACTAAAACACTTTCCCGTCGGGAGCGTGCCAACGAGTGCGCACGACGGAAACCACAACCAAAAAAACATAACTACCATGTATCCTATTATCGCTGAAATCACCGGTAACATCGCCTCTGCCTTCGGTCTCCTCGGCGCCGCCATCGGCGTCGGCATGATCGGCACCAAAGCCGCTGAATCCGTCGGCCGCAATCCCGGCGCGTCCGGCAAGATCCTCGTGCAAGCCATCATCGGTATGGCGCTCGCGGAAGGTCTCGGCATTCTCGCCCTCTTCCTCGCTAAGTAAGTCGTTTATTTTACTGGCGCCGCTCGCCTCACCGCCGCGCCGCCAGCCCTTTTCCAACTCCTCCTCGCCATGCTGCCACTCCTGATCGCTGCCACCGAAGCCTCCGCCCAAGGCGGAATCGTCGAGCAATTTGGCATTCAGCCGAAGTATGTCGTCATGCAGGTGATCAGTTTCCTGATCCTCTTTGTGGTGCTCTACAAATTCGGCATCAAGCCGACCATCGCCACGATGGAAGAACGCAACAAGAAGATCGAGAGCGGTCTCCAGCACGCCGTGGAGATGCAAGCCAAGCTCGCCGCTGCCGCCCAAGAAAGCGCGCAGATCGTCAAGCAGGCTCAGGTTGAATCGCAAAAGCTGATCGACGAAGCCCGTCGCCTCGCGAAGGAATACGCCGACAAGCAACAGGCCGAAGTGCTCCAGCGCTCCGCCGACATGATTGCCAAGGCACAGCAAGCCAGCGAACTCGAGCACCGCAAGATGCTCGACCAAGCCCGCGGCGAAATCGCCCGCCTCGTCGTCACCACGACCGAGCGCGTCCTCGCCAAGCAACTCACCGACGCCGACCGCGCTGCCTACAACGCGGCCGCCACCAAGGAACTGTCCGTTCTCTGAGCCACGGCTCACCGCTGACCGCTCACTCGCATGGCCGCTTCCAAAAAAACCAAGCTCCTCGCCAAACAGCTCCTCAAGCTCAGCTTGGAGAACGGTGAGGTCTCCCCGACACTCGTCGGCGGAGTTCTGGGCTGGATTGAGAAACACGCGCCGCGCCAGTCGCTCGCGCTCCTCAAGGCCTATCACCGTCAAGTCGCCAACGAACTCGCCAAATCCAGCGCGATCGTCGAGCACGCCGGCCCGGTCTCCGATGGCACGCTCCGCATGATCGAGGGTGCGATGTCGCAGAAGTATCATCGCTCCATCACCGCGACCGCCAAGCCCAACGCCTCGCTGCTCGCCGGTTTGCGCGTGCGCGTCGCCTCCGATGTTTACGAATCCACTGTCGCCGGCCAACTGGCCAATCTTTCCGCCTCCGTCTAACCCCCACCACTTTAAACCACACTCCGGATGAGCAACGTCATCGAACAAATCGAACAACAGATCGCCAAGCTTTCGAGCAAGGCCGTCAAGAAAAACACGGGCACCATCCGCACGGTCGCCGACGGCGTCGCCAAAATTGATGGCCTCTCCGAAGTGATGTATAACGAAATGGTGCAGTTCCCCGGTGGCACCATCGGCATCGCGCTCAATCTTGAAGAAGACGAGGTCGGCTGCGTCATCCTCGGCGACGTCTCCCAATTGAAGGAAGGCGACGAGGTCATGACGACCGGCAAGCTCCTCTCCGTGCCCGTCGGCAAAGGTCTGCTCGGCCGCGTCGTCGACGCGCTCGGCCGCCCCGTCGACGGCAAGGGCCCGATCGATTCCAAGGAATCCTACCCGGTCGAAAAGATCGCCCCCGGCATCATCGTCCGCAAATCCGTCAGCCAACCGCTCTTCACGGGCATCATGGCCATCGACTCGATGATTCCGATTGGCCGCGGCCAACGCGAACTCATCATCGGCGATCGCGGCACCGGCAAGACCACGATCTGCATCGACACGATCATCAACCAGGCCCGCATCAACAAAGTCGGCCTCGCGTCGGGCGATAAGAATTTCCGTCCGGTTTACTCGATCTACGTCGCCGTCGGTCAGAAGCAGTCGAACGTCGTGCGCACGCTCTCCGCGCTCGAAGCGGCTGGCGCGCTCGAGTTCACCATCATCGTTTCCGCGCCCGCCGCCGACAATCCCGCCAACCAATACCTCGCTCCGTTCTCGGGCGCGGCCATTGGCGAGTGGTTCATGGAAAACGGCATGGATGCGCTCATCGTTTATGATGACCTTTCCAAGCACGCCGTCGCTTACCGCCAGATTTCGCTCATCTTGAAGCGCCCTTCCGGCCGCGAAGCGTATCCTGGCGACGTGTTCTACCTGCACTCGCGCCTCCTCGAGCGCTCCGCCCGTCTCGACGGCAAGGGCTCGCTCACCGCGCTCCCGATCATCGAAACGCAAGCCGGCGACGTCTCCGCCTACATTCCGACCAACGTCATCTCGATCACCGACGGTCAGATCTTCCTCGAAACGGATCTCTTCAATCAAGGCATCCGCCCCGCCGTCTCGGTCGGTCTCTCCGTCTCGCGCGTCGGTTCCGCCGCGCAGATCAAAGTCACCAAGCAAGTCGGTGGTAAGTTGAAGGGCGAACTCGCGCAATTCCGCGAACTCGCGGCCTTCGCGCAATTTGGATCCGACCTCGATGCGAAAACGAAGGCCACGCTCGAACGCGGCGCCCGTATCGTCGAACTCTTCAAGCAACCTCAGCTCAATCCGGTGTCGATCGAAGTCCAAGCGTCCGTTCTCTGGTCGTTGCAAAAGGGCTATTTCGATTCCGTCGAAGTCCGCGCCGTCGTTGCCGCCTCGACCTCGCTCCGCGACTTCCTCACCACGCGCAAAGCCGACCTGCTCACCAAGATTCGCAACGAAGCCAAACTCTCCGACGAAATCGAAGCCGGCCTCAAGGCCGCCGTCGACGAATGGAAATCCGGTTACAGCGCCTAAGCTGACCGGACCTTCGTTCCGCATCGCTCATCACCTCTCGCTCCTCGCTACTTTAATTCATGGCTTCCACTCGCGACATCCGCCGACGCATCAAGTCGGTCAAGAACACCCGCCAGATCACCAAGGCGATGGAGTTAGTGGCGGCGTCGAAGATGAAGAAGGCGCAACAGGTCGCGATCGCCGGTCGCTCCTACGCCCTCCTCATGGCCGACATGCTCGCCGCGCTCTCCGGTCGCGTCGATGAAACCGCGCATCCGTTCCTCGTGAAGCGCGAAGTCAAAACGCGCGGCATTCTGCTCGTCACCACGGACAAGGGCCTCTGCGGTCCGCTCAACGCCAACCTCTTCAAGCTCGTCCTTGATATCAAGACGTCGGCGAAATACGTCGTCATCGGTCGCAAGGGCGCGCAATTCCTCGGCCGCGCCGGCAAGGACATGATTGCGGACTTCTCCGTGACCGACCGCGTCGCGTTTGCCGAAGTGAAGACCATCATCGAATACATGATGAAGCTCTATCTCGAAGGCACGATCGACACGCTCGAGGTCATCTATCCGCGATTCAAGAACACGCTCATCCAAGAGCCGATGGTGCGCCCGATTCTCCCGCTCTCGAATGTGCAGGACTTCATCAAGGTCCTCCGCGCCGGCAGCGACGCGAAGCACTCGAACGACGACCGCGACATGCTCTTCGAGCCGAACCCGCAGGCCGTGCTCGAGGCCTTGCTGCCGTTCTACGTCAACCGGTTCATCCACCAGCTCATCCTCAGCGCCAAGGCCTCCGAGCACAGCTCGCGCATGGTCGCGATGAAGACCGCCAAGGACAACGCCACCAGCCTCCTCGGCGACCTCACTCTCGAATACAACAAAGCCCGCCAGGCTGCGATCACGCAGGAAATTCTCGAAATCTCCGCTGCCGCCGCCGCCACGCAGTAATTTCAAAACACCAACCGCCCCCCAAGTTTCGTCATGAGCAATCAAGGTAAAATCGTCCAGGTCATCGGCGCCGTCGTTGACGTCCAATTCGCAAGGGACGCCGTGCCCGCGATCTATCAAGCCCTCACCGTCGACTTCACCGCCGCCGGTCAGAAGCAACACCTCACCCTCGAGGTGCAGCAACACCTCGGCGAAGGCCTCGTCCGCACCATCGCGATGTCTTCCTCGGAAGGCCTCGTGCGCGGCATGCCCGTCGACGACACCGGCGCACCAATCTCCGTCCCGGTGGGCGACGGCGTGCTCGGTCGCATCTTCAACGTCACCGGCGAACCCGTGGACGAACGCGGCCCAGTTGCCTACACCAAGCGTTACCCGATTCACCGCCCGGCTCCAGCGCTCGACGAGCAGGACACCAAGTCCGAAATCCTCGAGACCGGCATCAAGGTCATCGACCTCATCTGCCCCTTCATCAAGGGCGGTAAGGCTGGCGCGTTCGGCGGTGCCGGCGTCGGTAAGACCGTCGTCATTCTCGAGCTCATCAACAACATCGCCAAGGCGCACGGTGGTTACTCCGTGTTCGCTGGCGTCGGTGAGCGCTCCCGTGAAGGTAACGACCTTTACCACGAAATGTCCGAGGCGGGCGTCATCGACCAGAAAGACCTCAGCAAGTCGAAGGTCGCGCTCGTTTACGGCCAAATGAACGAACCCCCAGGTGCCCGTATGCGCGTCGCACTCTCGGCGCTCGCCATGACCGAGTATTTCCGCGACGAGAAGAATCAGGACGTGTTGCTCTTCATCGACAACATCTTCCGTTTCTCCCAAGCCGGTTCCGAAGTGTCCGCTCTCCTTGGCCGCTCACCGTCCGCCGTCGGTTACCAACCGACGCTCGCGAACGAAATGGGCATTCTCCAAGAGCGCATCACCTCGACCAAAAAGGGTTCGATCACCTCCGTGCAAGCCGTCTACGTGCCCGCGGACGATTTGACCGACCCGGCACCCGCCAACACCTTCGCCCACTTGGACTCGACCATCGTGCTCGAGCGCTCCATCGCCGAACTCGGCATTTACCCGGCCGTCGACCCGCTCGCCTCCGTCTCCAAGGCGCTCCAACCCGACATCGTCGGCGAAGAGCACTACAAGGTCGCCCGCGAACTCCAACGCGTCCTCCAACGCTACAAGGATCTGCAGGACATCATCGCGATTCTCGGTCTCGATGAACTTTCGGCCGAGGACAAACTCACCGTTTACCGCGCCCGCAAGATTCAGCGCTTCCTCTCGCAACCGTTCGCGGTCGCCGAAGTCTTCACCGGCACCCCCGGCAAATACGTGCCCGTCAAGGACACCGTCCGCGGCTTCAAGATGATCCTCTCCGGCGAACTCGACCACGTCGCCGAAGGTGATTTCTACATGAAGGGTGGCATCGACGAAGTCATCTCCGCCGCGAAGAAATAACGTCGCAGTAGCGAGCATCGAGTAGCGACTAGTGAGCACGACCTGAACTACCGCCAACTCCACTCGCTACTCACTACCCACTACTCACTCCTTCCGCATCATGTCCCTCACACTCGAAATCGTCACGCCCGAGGCGAAGGTGTATTCCAGCACCATCGACTCCGTCGTGATTCCGACGGTCGAGGGCGAAATCGGTATTTTGCCCGGCCACATCCCGCTGCTCACGCAAGTCGCCTCCGGTGAATTGCGCGTGTCAAAAGGCGCCGAAATCGAGTTTCTCGCCGTCAGCGGCGGCTTTGCCGAAATCGAGGGCGACACCGTCCGCGTGCTCGCCGAATCCGCCATCACGGAAGAAAAAATCGATGAGGCCGCCGTCGAAGCCGCGATGAAGCGCGCCGAGAAGGAAATCGCCGAAGCCAAGACCATGGACCCGCAGGAACTCGAGCACCTGCAAAGCCTCGTGCGTTACGCCGGCGTGCAACTCGCGGTCAAGCGCCGTCGCAGCTAAGCGAATTCGTCTCCTCAACCAATCAGCGCGGCCCTTTCGCCGCGCTTTTTTGTGCCCAGATTCCCCCTCGCCTCGACGTCACCTCCGACCTCGCATGGTTTGCCAACTACTCAGCATGTTTTGTGGGCCGAGCGCCTCCGTCGGTGCCGCAATCGTCGCTCAATTCGTTATCCGCTTGGAGCTTGCGCAACAACTACTGCGTCCAATTTCGTCGACAGCAACCGTCCTTCGACTCGCCTCAGGGCTTGCAACTCAGTCTCAGTAGCGCTTTCTGGTCTATGGAATGTCCACGCCATTCAAGGATCTCGCACCGCTCTGTCAGCTGCCCGTTGGCACCACGGGGCGTATCTGCCAATTGCGGGGCGATGAAAATTTTTGCCAACGCATCCGCGAAATGGGTTTCGGCGAAGCCGGGTTGGTTACCAAAATTTCCGGCAGCACCACGAGTCTTTGTCTGATCAACGGCACGCGCATCGCGCTGAATCACGCGGCGGCAATGAATATTCTGGTCGAGCGTCTGCCGACCCGAGCGCGCTAACGCGGTCATGTCCGCCCCGCGCCCACTCACCAGCCTTGCGCCCGGCGACATCGGCCGCGTAAAGGATTTCCCGAAAACCGGCAGTGCCTTTGTGCGCCTCCGCGAGATGGGCCTGTTGCCCGGCACGTCGCTGACCTTTGTGCGCGTCGCCCCGCTCGGCGATCCAATCGAAATCAAATTGCGCGGCTACAACCTCACGCTCCGGCGCGAAGAAGCCGACCAAATCATCGTCGAATCCTGACCGTGAGCACGCTGCCTCCGCACATCACGCCCCCTGCGTCCATGCGGCCCACGCCCGCCGACCGCACTCCCGTCTACGCGCTCGTCGGCAATCCGAATTGTGGCAAGAGCACGCTCTTCAACGCGCTCACCGGGCTGAAACAAAAAGTCGGCAACTACCCGGGTGTCACCGTCGAGAAGAAAATCGGCGAGATGTATTCGCAGCACGGCCGGGCGATCAAAATCATCGATTTGCCGGGCGCCTATTCGCTCGCCGCGCGCTCGCCCGATGAGGCCGTCACCCGCGACGTGCTCCTCGGCCGCCGCACCGACACACCGCAGCCGGATCGCATTCTCTGCATCATCGATGCCAGCAATCTCGAGCGAAACCTCTACTTGTTGCACCAGATTCTCGATCTCGGCCGTCCGGTCATCGTCGTGCTTAACATGACCGACCTCGCCACCGCTGCCGGCATCACGGTCAGCGCGGCGCGTTTGGAAAAAGAACTCGGCGTGCCTGTCATTGCCTGTGAAGCGGTGAACGGCAAGGGCGTGCTCGAACTCAAGCTCGCGATGAGCCGCACGGAATCGCCGCTCGCGCGCCACTCGTGGGATGTGCCCGCCGCGATCGCGCCCGCCGTCGCGGAGTTGCAAGCCTCACTCGCACAAAACGACGGCCGCTCGCCGCTCATCGCCCGCGCCGAAGCACTGCTGCTGTTGACCGATTTCGACACCGTGCGCGTCGCCGGCTCCACGCCGCTGAGCCCGCGCACGGCGGAATTGTTGCGCGCTTGGAAATCGCGCTGGGAAGCCGACGGCACTGACTGGACCGGCACGCTCGTCGGCAGCCGCTACGACGCGATTGCGCAAATCTGCGCGCAGGTCGTTCGCCAAACCGGAACCGTCGGACCGTCCGTGTCGGACAAAATCGACGCGATCGTCGTGCATCCCGTGTGGGGCTGGCTGACGTTTGCGGCGGTGATGGCGGTGATGTTCCTCTCCATTTTCACGCTCGCGGAATACCCGATGAATCTGATCGACGGGGCCACGGCTGCACTCGCCGACGCCGTGAAATCCGCAATGCCCGAGGGAGATTTGCGCGATCTAATCGCGGACGGTGCGATCGGTGGGGTGGGGGGCATCGTCATTTTCCTCCCGCAGATTCTGATTTTGTTTTTCTTCATCGGGCTGCTCGAAAGCACCGGCTACATGGCGCGCGCGGCGTTCATCATGGATCGCTTGATGAGCAAGGTCGGTCTGAACGGAAAATCGTTCATTCCGCTCCTCGGCTCCTACGCGTGCGCGATTCCCGGCATCATGGCCACGCGCACGATCGAAGATCCGAAGGACCGCCTCGTCACAATCTTGGTCGCGCCGCTGATGAGTTGTTCGGCGCGCCTGCCGGTTTATCTGCTGTTGATCGCGGCGTTGTTGCCCAACGAAGCGGTGCCGGTGACGACGAAGGTCGGCATCATGCTGCTCATGTATGCGCTCGGCACAATCGGCGCGTTTGGTTTCGCGTGGTTGTTCAAGCGCACGCTGCTCAAGGGCGAGCCGCCGCTGATGATCATGGAACTGCCGCCGTATCGTTTGCCGCGCGTGCGCGACGTCGCGTTGCAAATGTTCGAGCGCGGCACGGTGTTCATCAAACGCGCGGGCACCATCATTCTCGGGATTAGCATCGTGCTGTGGCTCCTCTCCACTTACCCGAAACACCCGGATCCGCTCGCCACGCCGACGGAGCAAACTGCGCAGAGTTTTGCCGGTCAGGCCGGTCACTTGATCGAGCCGGCCATCAAGCCGCTCGGCTTCGACTGGCGCATCGGCATCGGGCTCATCACCTCGTTTGCCGCGCGCGAGGTATTTGTCAGTTCGATGGGCGTCGTCTTCGGCGTCGAAGGCGCGGACGAGGAGGACACGGCGCCGTTGCGCGATGCGCTCAAGGCGGCGACGTGGCCGGAGGGCGCGCCGGTGTTCACGCCGCTGGTTTGCTTCACGCTGATGATCTTTTATGTTTTCGCCATGCAATGCATGGCCACGGTCGCCGTCGTGAAGCGCGAGACGAATTCGTGGCGCTGGCCGTTGTTCCAAATCGTCTACATGACCGGCACGGCGTGGGTGCTCAGTTTCATCGTTTACCAAAGCGGCCGCGCGCTGGGGTTTTAGCATGTCGGCGGAATGGCAGACGGTAATCGCGCTCGGCCTCGTGGCTTTGGCGGCGCTCTATTTGCTGCGCTCGGCCCTGAAGAAGCGAAAAGAAACCGGCTGCGGCGGCGACTGCGGGGCGGTAAGTCCCGAAATCAAGAAACTGCGCGACAAGCTGCCGCGGTGACGCATTGAGCGTTTGACCCGGCGACGGGGTGTTGGCTGAATAGGCGCGCAGGAGCAATCCATCCCCGTGCCCCGCTTCCCGCAGTTCCGCGCAACTCTTGCGTCAGTCTTTTTGGCGCTGGGTTTGTTGGCGCCCGGTGCCAGCGCGCAAACGAATATCTGGCTGGGTGGCTCGGCGAATTGGACGGCCAGTCCGCTGAACTGGTTGCTCTCTGCTTTGCCCTCCAGCGGCCAAGCGGTGCAGATTGACAGCAACACCGCCATCAACTCTGTCGTCACCCTCTCCAGCACCGCTACGATTGCCGGTCTCACGATTCAGGGCGGCGACGAACTCCTCCTTGCCAATGGCGGACGCCTGAATTTCGCTTCCGCCACCACGCTCACAATCGACGGCCGGCTGCACCTCAACAGCACGGGCTCGCTTACCGATCTCGTGTTGAACGGCGGCGACATAACTCTCGCGGGCACTGGCGAAATTTTCCTCAGCGGCACGTCCAACCTCAGCCGCATCTACAGTTCCACGGGCTCGCAACGCCTGACGAACACCTCGACGCTTCGCGGCGGCGGCCAGCTCGGCGTCAACCTGTTGTCGATCACCAATACCGGCCTGATCCTCGCCGACGGCACCGTCGCACTGACAATCGATCCGAATGCCGATGGCGTGACCAACACCGGCACGCTCCGCGCCAGCGCCGGTGGAACGCTCGCGTTGATCAACGGCTCTTTTCACAACACCAGCGGACTCATCGAGGCCCAATCCGGCGGCCTCGTCACCTTCAGCGGCACCAACACCTCCGGCGGCACGCTCACCTCCACCGGCACCGGCCGCCTGCGCAATACCGGCACCAGCAGCTTCGCCGGCGTCACCTTCGCCACCGGCACCAATTTCGAAATCAACAACGGCACCGCGGCCACGTTCACCGGCAATCTCGTCAACCAAGGCACGATCACGTTGCTCGGCACCTCCGGCTTGACCGATTTACTGGTCGGTCCCGCCGCCGGCACCGTTTCACTCAGCGGCGGTGGCACCCTCTCGCTCGGCGCCAGCGGCGCCACCAGCACCGTCAACCGGATCTACGGCACCTCCGCCACCTCCACCCTCGACAATCTCGACAACCTGATCACGGGCTCCGGCCAAATCGGCGTCAATGTGCTCACCTTGATCAATAGCGGCACGATCGAAGCCTCGCGCAGCGGTGCCCCCCTGACGATCGATCCGAGCACGGGCGGAGTCACTAATTCCGGCACGTTGCGCGCCACCAACGGCGGCACGCTGGTTCTCACCGGCGGCACTTTCACCAACACCGGCCTGATCGAAGCACAAACCGGCTCCCTCGTCACTTTCGGCGGCGCCACGATCGACGGCGGCACGCTCGCCACGTCCGGCACCGGCCAATTACGCAGCACCAGCGCGAGCACCTTCACCGATGTCAACTTTGCGACCAACGCCGCCTATTCCCTCCCCAATGGAATCAGCTCCACCCTCACCGGCACCATCACCAATCAAGGCACCCTTTCCCTCTCCGCCACCACCGGCTCCACCGACCTCCTCTTCGGTCTGGGCGGCGATACGGTAATCCTCCAGGGCGGCGGCACGATTTCCCTCTCCGCCGGCGTCAATAACCGCCTCTTCAGCAGTGCCGGCACCACGACCCTCAACAACACCGACAACCTCATCACCGGCGCGGGCCAGATCGGCGTCAACCTCCTCACACTGGTCAACCACGGCACCATCGAAGCCTCACACGCCAGCTTCGCCCTCACCATCGACCCCAACGCGGGCGGCGCCTTCAATGACGGCCTCATGCGCGCCATCAACGGCGGCACGCTCCGCCTCCAGAGCGGCATCTTCACCAACGGCTCGGCACCCACTGGCATTATCCAAGCCCTTGCCGCCTCCACCGTCGACATCAACAGCGCCACCGTCACCGGCGGACTCGTCGAGACCCTCGCGAACGGCACAATCACCCTGCAAAACGGCACCCTGACCGACGCCGCCGTCAACAACCACAGCAGCGGCACAATCCGCGCCGCCGCCGGCAGCAACACCCTCGGCAGCAACGTCGTCAATCCGGTCGGTGGCTCCATCCAGATTTCTAACGCCGCCACGTTGACCCTCCTCTCCAGCGGCACCGTCAATAACGCTGGATCGATCACCCTCTCCGCCGCCGGCAGTCTCACCAATCTCGTGCTAAGCGGCGGCGACGTCACCGTCGACGGCGGCGGCTCCATCATCCTCGGCGCCGGCGCCAACAACCGCCTCTACGGCACCGCCGGCACCGAACGCCTTATCACCGATAATCAAATCTCCGGTGGCGGGCAGATCGGCGTCAACCTGATGGGCCTCGTCAACTCCGGCACCATCACCGCCAACCAATCCGCCGGCGCGCTCGTTATCGATCCCAGCGCAGCCGGCGTCACCAACGCCGGCACGCTGCGCGCGACCAGCGGGGCCACGCTCGCCCTGCAATCCGGCACCTTCACCAACACCGCCGGCACCATCGAAGCTCAGTCTGGTTCCACCGTCAGTTTCACCAACGCCATCGTCGATGGCGGCGCACTGACGAGCGCGGCGACCGGACGGTTGCGCATCACGGGGCCGAGTTCATTTAACCAGGTCACGCTCACTTCCGGTTCAACGTTGGAAATCAACCCGGGACAAAACGCCACTTTCACTAACTCCCTCACCAATGACGGCGTCGTTTCGCTCCAAGCCACGGGTGGCTTTACTGACTTCATCGTTGGGCCTGCTGACAGCACACTTGTCCTCAGCGGCACAGGCGTGCTCGAGCTCGGCGCCCATGCCAACAATCGCATCTATGGCACCACGTCCGCTACGGTTCTTCTTCACCAAGCCAACCACACCATCCGCGGTGCCGGCCAACTCGGCGTCAACTTACTCGTGTTGCACAATGACGGCTTGATCGAAGCGAACCAGTCCGGGCAATCGCTCACCTTTGATCCCTCGCTGGCGACTTCATCCAACACCGGCACGATGCAAGCGGTCAACGGCGCGAAACTCTTTCTCTCCGGCGGCGCGATCAATAACACTGGCGGTCTGCTCCGCGCGCAAACCGGCTCCATCCTCGCCCTCAGTAGTTTCACCGCCACCGGCGGCACGGTCGACGTCGGCCCGGGCGGCACCCTCGAATTATTTTCGGGTTCTATTTTGGCAAACACGACTCTCACTGCCGCGTCCGGCGCAACCATCGAAACCAAGTCCGGCAACTCCACGCTCAGCGGCAGCCTGTTCCTCGCATCGAACGCCCATCTCGACATCGCCAGCGGCACGTCCCTCACGTTGACCGGCGGTGGCACTTACCAAATTTCCGGAGAACTTTCACTTCTCTCCACCGGCGGCCTCACCTCCCTCGTTTTCTCTGGCGGTGATGTGCTTCTCTCCGGCGGTGGCACCCTTTCGCTTTCCAACAACTCCGCCAATCGTTTCTACGGCAACAACGCCTCCGATCGCCTCATTAATCAAGGTCTCCTCATCCAAGGCAGCGGCCAACTCGGTTCCAATCTGATGGGCATCGTCAACCACGGCGTGATCTCGGCCAACCAAACGAATCCACTGATCGTCGATCCCGGCACCGCCGGACTCACCAACACCGGCACCATGCGCGCCATCGACGGGGCTACGCTCACGTTGCTCGGCGGCACCTACCTCAACAATGGCGGCGTCATCGCCGCCACCGATAGTTCCGGCGCGCTCGTCACCTTTAGTTTTGCCACCGTCACCGGCGGCACCTTGCGCGGCAACCTGCGCCACCTCGGCAGCTCGACGTTCAGCGACGTCATCATCGACAGCCACGCCGAACTCGACATCTCCACCAGCACCTCCGCCACCTTCACCGGCACCGTGTTCAACTTCGGCGAGATCAAGCTCTCCTCGACCGGCGGCGGCACCAGCTTTGTGGTGGGCCCGGCTGGCGGCAGCGTCACGCTCGCTGGCGACGGCGATTTGATTCTCGGCAATCATTCCAACAACAACATCTACGGCACGAACAGCGCCACGCTGCTGATCAATTCCGCCGACCACACCATTCGCGGCGGTGGTCAACTCGGCCTCAATCAACTCCTGTTACAAAACGACGGCACGATCGAGGCCACTGAAACCACGCCGCTGACGATCAATCTCTCCGCCAATTTCACCAACCACGGCACGCTCCGCGCCAGCAGCACCGGCGGCATCAGTTACCAGGAACCCGTGCTCACCAATCTCGGCACTGTCGAAGTGTTGGCCGGCAGCCAGTTCACCAGCACCGGCAGTTACGTGCAAACAAGCGGACGCACCGCCATCGACGGCAATTTCACCGCCGCCACGCTTAACCTTTCCGGCGGCACCCTGGAGGGTGACGGTGCTATTTTCGGCAACGTCACAATAGCCGGCACTCTCCGACCTGGATCAACCGCCATGGTCAATCTGCCCAATGACGAATCCCAACCGGAATCTGTCATCGTCCCGGTTTCCTCGATCGGCACCTTTGCGATCATCGGCAATCTCTCGCTCACCGCCACGGCGTTCACCCATCTCGATCTCGGCGGACTTATCCCGGGCACGCAACACGACCTCATCACCACGTCCGGAGCGCTCACCCTCGGCGGCGCGCTCATGGTGAATTTCGTCAACGATTTTCAAAACAGTGTCACCGCGGGAGATTCCTTCACCGTCTTCACCGCCGGCAGCACGCTCGCTGGTTCGTTTATGAACGCCGCGAACGGCACGCGCCTCTTCACCACCGACGGCTACGGTTCCTTCCTCGTCGATTACAACGGCCTCAACGTGACGCTAAGCAATTTCGTCGCCGTGCCGGAACCATCGACGTGGGCACTCCTCGTGTTGGGCGGTGGCCTGCTTTGGCTCGCGAGCCGTCGCCGCACCTAAGCGCGTGCGATCGTCCATGTTGAGCTCAACCCGCTCGACTGAAATTATTTCCGATTGCCGCCATGGGCTGCGTGCGTAGCTTCGCGGCCTATGTCGCTTCGACCCCTGTTACCCCTAGCGGTCCTGCTTGGCTTGGCCACGGGCATCCACGCTCAGGAAACTCCGCACGCCTTCACGGGCGCGCAAATTATCCCCATCGCCGGCGAACCCATCGCCCGCGGCACGCTCCTCGTGCAAGGCGGCAAAATTATCGCCGTCGGTTCTGTTGACGCCGTCGCGATTCCTGCGGGCGCGACCATCCACGACGTCTCCGGCAAGGTGCTCATGCCCGGACTGGTCGACTCGCATAGCCACATCGGCGGCACGGCGGGCGCCGACAGCTCGAGCGCCATCCAACCCGACGTGCGCGTGCTCGACTCGATCGATGTGCGCAGTCCGTCGATCCAGAAGGCGCAGGCGGGCGGCATCACCACCGTCAACGTCATGCCCGGCTCCGGCCACCTTATCAGCGGCCAAACACTTTATCTCAAACTCCGCGACGGTCGCGTCATTGACGACGTGTTGATCAAGAACGCCGACGGCTCGATCGCGGGCGGCCTGAAAATGGCCAACGGCACCAACTCCATCAAATCCTCGCCCAACTTTCCCGGCACCCGCGGCAAATCCGCCGCGCTCGTCCGCGCGCAATTCATCAAGGCGCAGGAATACAAAGCGAAGATCGAGCGCGCCAAGGGCGACACCGAAAAACTCCCGCCACGCGACCTCGCGATGGAAATGCTCGTCGAAGTCCTCGACGGCAAACGTGTCGTGCAACACCACACCCATCGCCACGACGACATCCTCACTGTGCTTCGCCTCCAACAGGAATTCGGTTTCAAGGTCGTGCTGCATCACGTCAGCGAAGGCTGGAAAGTCGCCGAGGAAATCGCCCGCGCCGGCGTCGCCTCATCCATCATCTTGATCGATTCTCCCGGCGGCAAACTCGAGGCGCGCGACATGAGTTTCGAAACCGGTGCCGTGCTCGAAAAAGCCGGCGCGCTTGTCGGCTACCACACCGACGACGGCGTGACCGACTCGCGCCATTTCCTGCGCTCCGCCGCCATCGGGGTGCGCGCGGGCATGTCACGCGACGGCGCACTCCGCGCCCTGACCATCGCCAACGCGCAAATGCTCGGCCTCGCCGAACGCGTCGGTTCGCTCGAAGCGGGCAAGGACGCCGACTTCATCATTCTCTCCGGCGACCCGCTCAGCGTTTACACGCTGGTCGAACAAACCTGGATCGAGGGCAGCAAAGTCTTCGACGTCACCGATCCGCAGGACCGTCTTTACGCCTTCGGTGGTGCCGGGGCCGGCGACCCGGTCCGCACGCAACTCTGCTGCTTCGGCAACGCCTGGGACATTATCGCCAACGCCAACGCCGCCCTCTTCGGAAACACCCAATGAAAAACCTTTCCTCCCTCACGTCTTTGCGCGTTGCGTTCACCCTTGGCGCCTTGACCGCCACTCTGTTGGCCCACGCCGCGACCGCCGACATGCCGCTCGCGATTCACGGCGACGTTGTGCACACGCTCGCAGGCGAACCGATTAAAAACGGCCTCGTGCTCGTGCGCGACGGCAAGATTACCTACGTCGGCACCGCACAAGACGTCGCTTACACTGCGGATCATCGCTCCGTGCACGCCAAGGTAGTGACACCCGGCTTGATCGATGCGCGCGCGACCGCCGGTCTCTCCGGCATCCTCAACCAACCGCAGGATCAGGACATGTTGGAACGTTCCAACCCGATCCAGCCCGAGCTTCGCGCGATCGACGCCTACAACGCGCAAGACCCGCTCATCGCGTGGCTGCGCCACTTCGGTATCACGACGCTCAACGCCGGCCACGCGCCCGGCACCCTCGTTTCCGGTCAGACCATGATCGTGAAAACCTACGGCCGCAACGCCGACGCCGACGTGATCAATCCCGCCGCGATGACCAACGTTTCGCTCGGCAGCTCCGCGATTTCGCGCAACGAAACAGGTGGAGGCGCTCCGGCCGCCGGTGGTTCCGCCCGCGCTCCCGGCACGCGCGCCAAAGCCGTCGCCATGCTCCGCGCCGAACTCATCAAGACGCAGGAATACGTCGTGAAGCGTGAAGGCAAGGACGAGTCGAAGCGCCCCGCGCGCGACTTGAAATTCGAAACCCTCGCCCGCGCGCTCGATGGTTCGCAACGCCTGCTCATCACCGCGCACCGCCAGCAGGACATTCTCGCTGCGTTGCGTATCGCGCAGGAATTCAAATTGCAAATCGTGCTCGATGGCTGCGCCGATGCGCATCTCGTGCTCAATGAAATCAAAGCGAGCGGCTTTCCGGTCGTGCTCCATCCGACGATGGCGCGCGCCAACGAGGACACGGAAAATCTCGCGATGGATACCGCCGCGAAATTGCGCGCGGCTGGAATTCCGTTCGCCATTCAGAGCGGTTTCGAATCCTACGTGCCGAAAACGCGCGTGATTCTTTTCGAAGCGGCGGCCGCTGCCGGACGCGGACTCGGTTTCGATGGCGCGCTCGCCGCCGTCACTCGTGACGCCGCGCAAATTCTCGGCATCGCCGATCGCACCGGTTCGCTCGTCGTCGGCAAGGACGCCGACCTCGCGCTCTTTGACGGCGATCCGTTCGAATACACCACGCACGTTACTGGCACGGTGGTCGGCGGCCAACTCTTCGCCGACGGCCCGCACTGAGTCGGTCGTTTTCATTTAGGATTGGCCCGGTTGTGCGTTTGCTTCGCCGCCGGGCCTTTCTATGTTCGTCGCATGCAAGCCGCTCTACTCACCGCACTCAAACAACCCGTCGCGCTGACCACCGTGGCCGATCCCGTGGCGTTACCCGGCTATGCCGTGGTGCGCCTGAAAGCGGCGGCGCTGAATCACCGCGATCTGTGGATCCAACAAGGACTCTATCCCGGCATCTCGCTGCCAATTATTCTCGGCTCCGATGGCGCCGGCGTCGTCACGTCGGTCGGCGATGCCGACTCCATCGCGTGGAACGGACGTGAGGTCATCATCAATCCCGCATTGGAGTGGGGCGACAACCCGCGCGCGCAAGGTCCGAAGTTTCGCATCCTCGGTTTGCCCGACGCGGGCACCTTCGCCGAACAGATCACTGTGCCCATCGCCAATCTCGCCGAGAAGCCCGCGCATCTTACTTGGGAGGAAGCCGCCGCGTTGCCGCTCGCCGGACTCACCGCGTGGCGCGCGCTCTTCACTCGCGCACAACTGCGAGCGGGTGAACGCGTGCTCATCACCGGCATCGGTGGCGGCGCGGCGCTGTTCGCTTTTCAATTTGCCGTCGCTGCGAAAGCGGAAGTGTGGGTGACGTCCAGTTCGGCGGAAAAAATCGCGCGCGCCCGCGAACTCGGTGCCGCCGGCGGCGTGAATTACCGTGATGCGGATTGGGCCGAGCAACTCGCGCAAAAAGCGGGGCCGTTCTCCGTCATCATCGACAGCGCGGGTGGCGACGGTTTCCCGAAGTTGCTCGATCTCTCCGCGCCGGGTGGGCGCATCGCATTTTTCGGCGCCACGGCGGGCAACCCGAAGCTGTTCGACATGCGCAAGAGCTTCTTCCGCCAAATCAATTTGCTCGGCACCACGATGGGTTCGCCCGCGGATTTTGCGGGCATGACGGCAAACGTGGCGGCGGCGAGGATTCGGCCCATCGTCGATACCGTGTTTCCGTTGGCCGAAACCGATGCGGCCCTCCGTCGCATGGAAGCGGGCGCTCAATTCGGTAAACTGGTCGTGAAGATGTGACCGCAACAGCGCTTCTCCAAGAAGCGCCTGCTCCCATGGTGGCCGCGAGCGCCAGCGAGTGGAAACTCCGTCGGCTCGCGGGCGCTCGCCGCTACCTCCGCCGATGCTCCGTGGTGAAGCACAGCGTTACCACGCCGACAGATTAAACAACCACGCGCCAACCATGACCGTGCGCGCGGTCCAACCAAGTGTGCGCGCCCAGTTCATCCACACGAGCTGGCGATGCGCGGTGGCGTCAAAGCCGGTGCCGAGGCGACGGTGCAACGGCATTTCCACCGCCACCGTGATCGCCCAAATCATCGCCACCAATACGAGCGAGCCGAGAAACAGCGGCCCGCGCACGCCGAGCCACAAGAGTCCCGCAGCCGTAGCGACTTCCGCACCCATCAACGGGCCGACGACCCACGTGATCCCGCGCACGTAGCGACGGTGAAACTCGGCAAATGCTTCGCGCCCGACCGCCGCGAATTGCGGATAGATCGCCCGTTGCACGGTCCAGATTACTCCTGCCAACGCCATGGTGATACCGGCGTGAACAAACGCGAGATGCGCGACGTTGAAGCTCATGCTCGATGCCACCGCGCCCGGCTTCGCGGGTCAAGCGGCGGGTGGAAACGCCGCGCAAAATTACAATAAAACCAGTCTTGTCGCCCAACGGCGTCACGAGATGCTGTGCTGCTTTATGGCTCTTGCTCCCTTACTCTTCCCTTTCGCCGACTACTGGTGGTTCTACGCTGGATTCACGGTCTTCGTGCTCGGCATGCTTGCGCTCGATCTCGGGGTTTTTCACCGCGAAGCCCATGTCGTTAGCGTCAAAGAGGCCACCGGCTGGAGCATCACCTGGATCACGCTCGCGTTGATTTTCGGCTACGGACTTTACCAGTATGCGTTGTGGAAACTCCCGCTCGATCCGCGCCTGGTTGGGCTCGATCACGCGTTGCTCGCCCGTCAGGTCGGACTCGAATACCTCACCGGATTCATCGTCGAAAAGGCACTGTCGGTGGACAATATTTTCGTCTTCATCGTCGTCTTCACCTACTTTGGGATTCCGCCGAAATACCAGCATCGCGTGCTGTTCTTCGGTATCCTGGGTGCTCTTATTTTCCGCATCATCTTCATCAGTCTCGGTGCGGTGCTGATGCAATTTCACTGGGTCATTTGGGTGTTTGGCGCGTTTCTTATTTTCACCGGCATCAAACTCTTGTTCGCGCCCGAAAAACCAATCGAGCCGGAAAAGAACCCGATCCTGCGCGTCTTGCGTCGCCTGCTTCCCGTGACGTCAACCCTCGAAGGGCAAAGTTTCTTCACGCGTCACAACGGCATCCTTCACGCCACGCCGCTGTTCGTGTGCCTCGTTTTCCTTGAATTGACGGATATCGTTTTCGCGGTCGACAGCGTGCCGGCCATCTTCGCGATAACCAAGGAACCGCTGATCGTTTTCACTTCCAATATTTTCGCCATTCTCGGTTTGCGCGCGCTGTTTTTCCTCCTCGCCGGCGTCATGCACAAATTCCATTTCCTGAAATACGGACTGGGTTTGGTGCTCGTTTTTGTCGGCCTCAAAATGGTGTGGTTGAACGATGCCTTCGGCGGCAAATTCCCCATCGCGTGGTCCCTCGGCATCATCGCCGCACTCCTCGCCGGCTCCGTGATTCTTTCGTTGTTGCGCCCAGCCCGTCCGCCGGCGGTGTAGGAGTAAATCTTCGCTCAACTCGATCGGGCTCCGCAGCGGCGCCGCGATGGTCAATTGCGCACCCACTCCAGTAGCGACGCGATCAATTGCGCCGCTGCTTCGCCAAGGAAGACGAAATACAACACGCCTGCCGCGAACACGACGTAGCCCAGCAGCACCGCTACGCCGTCGCGCTCCAGCAAGCCGCCCGCCAGCAACAGAATCGCCCACGCCGGAAATGAATTGGTAAACGGAATCGGCAGCGGCAACAGCAGCACCAGCGACGCGAGCAACATCGTGAAGGCGTGCAGTTGTTTCAGGGCCGGTGTCTTCGTCAACCACGCCCAACGCGGCCGCAGTAATTTTTCCAACCACCGGATAATCCACCGTGCCACCGTCAGCACGCGTTGCAAAAATCCCACTGGCAACGCCAACCGCTGCCACCGCGTCGGCAACCACGGTCGTTGGCCGAGCGCCAAGCGCAGCGCGATCGCCGCAATCACCAGCCCGAATGGTGTCGACAAGCCCGGCAGCGGAATCAGGGTGAGAAACGGCAGCGTCAACAACACCACGAGCAGCAAATAGGCCCGCCCGCGCATCACATAGATCACTTCGCGCAACGTCACTGCCCGCGCCGCCGCCCACGTCTGTAAATCCGCCAACTCCTCCGACAGCCGCCGCGGAAGCTCTTGTTGTCGCACGATTTTCATCGGTGTTCGCGCTACGTGCCGCGCCGATTGCCGTAAAGCTCCACGTGCAACCGATGCGCGTAACGGTAGCCGCGCTCCTTGCACACTTCGCTCAACCACGCGCTGCGCTCGCGCAACGTCTCGATCGTTATCCCTTCCGGCATCAGTAAAATTTTGTGCGGCGGCACCGCGCATTCCGTCGCGGTCATCATCGCTTCGATTTCCGCCAGATCGGCCGCGGAACTGACGACGAATTTCAATTGATAATTCCCCGCCGCGATCCACGCCGCGATCACTTCCGGTTGCCAGCGTAACTCCTCGTGCTTGCGCCGCCACGCGTCGTCGAGCCGCGCATCCGGCGCAGAGTGCGCCAACTTCGGACTGAGCGACGCCAAATCACACGCAATGCCGCTCGGCGCGACGGTCGCCGCCGTTTCAATCGTGAGGTGATACGCCGCTTCCTGTAATTGATACGCCAACTCGTGCATCCCCGGCGCAATCATCGGCTCGCCGCCCGTCAACACCACGTGCCGCGCCGGATACCGTGCCACCTCGGTCATGATTTCCTCCACCGTCATCTGCTTTCCTTCCGGTTGCCACGACGCATACGGCGTGTCGCACCAATTGCACCGCAAGTTGCAGCCGCTCGTGCGCACGAAGACCGACGGCACGCCCGTCAACTCGCCTTCGCCCTGAATGGAATGGAATATTTCCGAAATCAGCATCGCTTCCTTTCATCACGAAACTCGCCGCAACGCACCGACAAAAACCTTCGTCCTTCCGTCTTCATGCGCGTTTCCGTGTTTATTTTGCTTCCGGCCTCGCCGGCAACGGGTCCGTGTTTTCGTAATGCGTCGGATCAGCCAGACCCGCGTCCTGAAACGCCTCGCGTCGCTCTACGCAGGTGCCGCAACGCCCGCAGTGCACCGCGCCACCCTTGTAACACGACCACGTGCGCGCGAAATCCACGCCGAGTTGCGCGCCGGTCGCGGCAATCTGCGCCTTGGTCAATGCGATGAACGGCCGCAGCAACTGGATGCCCGCATACGTCCCGCGTTGCAGCGCCTCGCCCATCGCCGCCATGAATTCCTCGCGGCAATCCGGATAAATCGCGTGGTCGCCGCCGTGCGCCGCGATCACCAATCCCTCCGCCCCAACGCTCTCCGCAAACCCGCCCGCCACTGCGAGCATGATGCCGTTGCGAAACGGCACGACGGTTTGCTTCATATTCTCCGCCGCGTAATGGCCCTCGGGAATCTCCGCGCCGCCCTGCAACAGCGCCGAGGTAAAATGTTCGCCGATGAACGCCAGCGGCACCACGTGATGCGGCACGCCGAACAAGCGTGACTGCTCCGCGGCGAACGGAATTTCGCGGTGATTGTGCTTCGCCCCGTAATCAAAACTCAGCACTGCGCGCACGTTGTGTTGCTGCCGCGCCCAATGGAGCGCCGCGACCGAATCCATCCCGCCGGAACACAAGACCACGACTTTCATGCCGCGAGCTTGCTCATAATTCCGCCGAAATGACACCGCAATAACAGCCCGCGCACCTCGGAATCCATTGCCCTCCGCCCAACCGCGCGCTGGCGTCGGCCCGCACTCGTGCTAGGATGCGCGCCGTGTCTTCACCGCTGATCATCGCCCATCGCGGCGCTTCCGCCGAAAAACCCGAGAACACGCTCGCGGCGTTTCAACGCGCGCTGGAACTCAAAGTCGACGGCATCGAACTCGACGTGCATTTCACGCGCGATGGCGTGCCGGTCGTCTTTCACGATTCCACTTTGCGCCGCCTCACCGGCTCCCGCGGACGACTCGCCGAGCGCACCTGGCGCGAACTCAGCCCCCTGCGCGTCAACGGCACCGAGCCAATCCCGCGCTTGGTAGACGTGCTCCGCCTCACCCGGGGCCGCGCGCTGGTGCAAATCGAACTCAAGGGCGGCGTCGGCGTCGCACCCGTCATTCGCGCGGTGCGCGCCGCCCGTGCGACCGCATGGGTGATTCTCGCCTCGTTCGACGCCGCCAGCGTGCGCGAAGCCGCGCAGCTCGCGCCCACAATTCCCCGCATGCTCATCACCACAGGCCGCCGCCCACCAGACGCGCTCGCACGCCAAGCGGCGGCGTGCTCCGCCAGCGGTATTAGTATCGACCACCGCGCCGTGCACTCGGCGGCGATGGTCGCGTATTTTCACGCGCGCTCGTTTTCCGTGTGGTGCTGGACCGTCAACACCGCCGTCGCGGCGCGCCGGTTGGCAGGGTGGGGCGTCGATGGTTTGCTCGGCGATAATCCGGCCTTGCTGAGGCGGGTCGTTTAGCTTTTCTCTGACACTTTCCTTCTGTCCGTGGGCGGACACAGTTCATGATTCTCTTTCACGATCCCTCTTGCGCGGAATACGGCTCGCACCTGCGACCGGAACAACCTTCCCGCGTCCAACACAGCGCCGCACGACTGCGCACACAGCATCCCGACTGGATTTGGCGGCAACCGCAGGCCATCGACGAGTCCGTGTTGCTCACCGCGCACACTCCCGCGCTTCTCAAGCGGTTGCAACACGGCCCTGATTTTGACGAAGACACGCCGTTTTTTCCCGACATTTATGCGCATGCGCGTTGCGCCGTCGGCGCCGCCCTCGATGCAGCGCACGCTGCGCTCGTTGGCGAACGCGCCTTCGCACTGATGCGTCCGCCCGGCCACCATTGCACGCGCAATCAGGCGATGGGCTTCTGTTACCTCAACCAAATCGCCGTCGCCGCACTCAACGCCCAAGGCGGCGGCTGCGTGCGCGTGGCGGTATGGGATTTCGACGCGCATCACGGCAACGGCACCGAGGACATTCTCGAAGGTCGCCCCGGCGTCTTCTTCTCGTCGGTGCACCAATTTCCCGGTTACCCCGGCACCGGCACGCGCTCGACGGTGAATTGCCGCAATTTTCCCGTCGCCCCACACGCCACGCGCGAACTCCACCTCGGCGAACTCGCGCGTTCGTGGGAAGCCGTGCTCAATTTCAAACCCGACCTTGTGCTCGTCTCCGCCGGATTCGACGCCTACGCCGACGATCCCCTCACCGAAATGTCGCTCGACGGTTCCGACTTTGCCGAGTTGGGCCGCTGGTTGCGCCAATCCAATTTACCCACCGCCGCCGTGCTCGAAGGCGGTTACAGCGCCGATCTGCCTAAGTTGATCGATGCCTTCCTCTCTGCCTGGGACGCCACCCCAAACACCCCCTCCGCGTGAATCAATCTCCCTCCTATTCTCTCATCACGGCTCCCGCGCAACTCGCCCCGCTTTACGCTGCGCTCGATCGCGTCGCCGAAATCTCGCTCGATACCGAAGCGGACAACCTCTTTCGCTACCGCACCGCGATTTGCCTCCTGCAAATCAACATTGAAGGCGAAATCTTCCTCGTCGATCTGCTCGCCGATCTGCCACTGGGCGAACTCTGGCCGCGCCTCGCCGACAAACACCTTGTGATGCACGGCAGCGATTACGACCTGCGCCTCCTTCACGGTTTGTGCGATTTTCGTCCGCGCAGTTTGTTCGACACGATGTTCGCCGCGCAATTGCTCAACATTCCCCGCTTCGGCCTCGCCGCGCTCCTCGAACAATACTTCGGCGTCAAACTCGACAAGGATCACCAAAAAGCCAACTGGTCGCGCCGCCCGATCGAGCGCGACATGCTCGATTACGCCGCGATGGACGTGCACTACCTGCCGGAGTTGCGCGACAAACTCACCGCTGAACTCAATCGCCTCGGCCGCCTCACGTGGTTGCAGCAAAAGTGCGACTGGCAAATCGCCGTGGGTCGCGAAGGTTTTGCCGGTCCCGACGAAAACGCGTGGCGCATCGGTGGCGCCGAAAAACTCGGACCGCGCGGCCTCGCCGTGTTGCACGAGGTTTGGCACTGGCGCGAACATAGCGCCGAGCGCTTCAACACGCCGCCCTTCAAAGTCACGGGTAACGAAATGCTCATGCGCATCGCCCGCGCCGCGTCCGACGAGTTGCCCATTTCCGAAGTCCTGCGCGTCCACCTCGGCCGCCGCCACGACCGGCTTTTCTCCAGTCTGTCCGACGCCGTGCGCCGCGGTTTCGATACCGACCCGCACACGCTACCGCGCCGTGAGCGCCGTCGCGATTACGCGCCGATGCAACCCGAAGAACTCGAGCGCCAAGATCGCCTAAAGTCCTACCGCGATAAGTTGGCCCACGAACTGAATCTCGATCCCACCGTCATCGCCACGCGTTCCCAACTCGCGCAAATCGCCCGCGAACCCGCGATCATCGGCGCCGTGCTGCTGCCATGGCAGGCCGAATTGCTCAGCGCGGACTCCGCGTGGCAAAGTTGATTTTTTTACTTCGCCGTGGCCACGTCCGCCAACATTGCCCGCCACCTGCCGCTCGTCGCCGCGCAACAGCCCGACGTCGCCGCCATCAAGGTCCCGCAAGGGCGCTCGGGCGGAAAGATTCGTTACCTGACGCTATCGTTTCGCGAACTCGACGCCGAAGTCGATGCGTGGGTCGCGCGCCTCGAAACCGGCGGCGTGCGCCGTGGCGACCGCGTGCTGGTGATGGTGCGGCCCGGCCTGCCGTTGATTGCGGCGGCCTTCGCGCTCTTCAAGCTTGGCGCAGTGCCTGTCATCATCGACCCCGGCATGGGTCGCGCGAATTTTCTCTCCTGCGTGAAACGCTCGCAGCCCCGCTTTTTGCTCGGCATCCCGAGCGCGCAACTTGCCAGTTGCCTTTTTCGCGGCGCGTTCGCGTCGATCGAAAAACGCCTCTGGGTGAGTTCGTCGCCGACGGCGCGTTGTCGCACGCCGGGCGTCGCTCGACTCGCGGAAAACGCGCCGGACGACCTTGCGGCGATTCTCTTTACCAGCGGCTCCACCGGTGCGCCGAAAGGTGTTTGCTACGAACACGGCATGTTCGACGCGCAAGTGCGACTGATTCGCGACACCTACCACATTCAGCCCGGCGAAGTAGATTTGCCGATGCTGCCAATCTTCGCGCTCTTCAATCCCGCGCTCGGCATGACGACCATCGTGCCCGAGATTGACCCGTCGCGTCCCGCCGCGGTCGATCCCGCGAAAATCGTCCAAGCAATCACGCAAGAGCGCGTCACCAACTCCTTTGGCTCGCCCACGCTCTGGCGCAAAATCGCGCAGCATTGCCGCGCGGAAAAACTCCAACTGCCCACGATGCGCCGCGTGCTGATGGCGGGCGCGCCGGTGCCGCCGGATTTGTTCGCCGCAATGCAAGCGCTGTTGCCCCACGGCACCGCGCACAGTCCTTACGGCGCCACCGAGGCGTTGCCGTTGTGCAGCATCGCCGCGTCCGAAATCGATCCCGCCGCCGCGCTCAGCGGTCGCGGCACGTGCGTTGGCCGTCCCGTTGCGGGCATCACCTTGAAAATCATCGCGCTGACCGATGCGCCGCTCGCGACCTTGGCCGACGCCACCGAACTGCCCGTCGGCGAGATCGGCGAAATCATCGTCAGCGGTCCCGTCGTCACGAAAGCTTACGATCAACTTCCTGATGCCACCGCTAGCGCCAAGATCGGCGGCGCGTCGTCGTGGCATCGCATGGGGGACGCCGGTTATTTCGACACCGAGGGCCGGCTCTGGTTTTGCGGCCGCATCGCCGAACGCGTCGAAACCCGCGAGCGCATTCTCTATTCCGATCAGGTGGAACCGATTTTCAACGCGCACCCCGCCGTGCGCCGCACCGCTCTCATCGGCCACGGCCCGCGCGGCCAACAACGGCCGGCGCTGGTCGTCGAACCCATTTCGCCCGCTTATGTGGCGACGCCGTCGCTCCGGCGCAAACTCGTGCGCGAACTGCGCGCGCTCGGCGCCGCGCATCCGCACACCAATCCCATTCGCCTGACTTATCTGCACCGGCAATTTCCCGTCGATGTGCGTCACAACGCCAAAATTCACCGCCTCGCCCTCACGCGTTGGGCGGAGCAAAATTCCGGCTACGAGTCGGACCGGCGCTGAATCGCGCCTCACACAAAACCGTCATGAGCGAACCCGTCTTCATCACCGGCGCGAGCGGTTTCATCGGCGGCAAACTTGCCGAACGTCTCCTCGTCGACGGGCGCACCGTGCGCGTGTTGGCGCGCCGTCCGTTGCCCGAACTCGCTCGGCTCGGTGCGGAAGTGGTGCTCGGTGATTTGCACGACCACGCCGCGTTGGCTCGCGGTTGCGCCGGTGCGACGACGGTGTTTCACGTCGCCGGTCGCGTCGGCGTATGGGGCCCGGCAGGGGATTTTTTTCACGTTAACGTCGAAGGCACGCGCTGCGTCGTTGAAGCCTGCCAACGTGCCGGTGTGCCGCGGCTCGTGCACACCAGTTCGCCGAGCGTGGTGTTCAACGGCGGTGATCTCGCGGGTGTCGATGAATCCGCGCCACTCTGCACCGAAGCGCCGTGCGCGTATCCGACGAGCAAGGCCGCGGCAGAGCGACTGCTCCGCGCCGCCAATTCGCCCACGCTCGCAACTATTTCGTTGCGCCCGCACCTCGTCTGGGGACCGGGCGATCAGAACGTCGTGCCGCGCGTGCTCGCGTTGGCGCGCCGCGGTCGACTACGCATCGTCGGCGCCGGTCGCAATCTCGTCGATTGCACGCATATCACCAACGTCGTCGATGCCCACGTGCTCGCCGAGCGCGCCCTCGCCCGTTGTCACCTATTAGGTGACAACTCCACGGCATGCGATCCGCGCGGCCGCGCGTATTTCATCACCAACGGCGAACCGGTTGTGCTCTGGGAGTGGATCAACGAACTCTTGCGCGGACTTGATTTGCCGCCGGTCACGCGCCACGTCTCGCTGCGCCGCGCGTATACGATCGGCGCGGTGCTCGAAACCGCGTGGCGCATGTTGCCGTTGCGGGGCGAGCCGCCGATGACGCGTTTCGTGGCGAAGGAATTGGCGACCGACCACTGGTTCAACTTGGACGCCGCGCGCCGCGATCTCGGTTACACGCCGCGTGTTTCCATGGCCACCGGCACCGCCGACTTGCTCGCCCACTACCGGGCTACTGGCCGGTTTTAGGAGCGGCGAGCGCGCGGTCCACGACTGCCTTTAATTCCGAGAGTTCGAACGGCTTGGCCAACACCGCGAGCGCGCCGAATCTTTCCGCCATATGCAGATAAAGTTTCGCGTCCTGCGCCAGCCCACCCGACATCGCGATGATGCGCGCCTTCGGAAAATCGCGCCGCAAATCGCGGATCGTATCAAGGCCCTCCTTTTCCGGCATGACGATATCCGTAATGACCAAATCCGCCGGTTGCGCCCGATACATTTTCAGTCCCGCGACGCCGTCGCCCGCCTGCCGCACGGTGTGCCCTTGTCGCTCGAGCGCGCTCGCGAGCACATCGCGAAAAAGCTCTTCGTCATCGATCAGGAGAATGTCAGCCATTGAGGGAAGCCTAGCGCGAGTGATTAATAAAGCAACCGCCCGCACGCGTGTGTCGCCAGCCAATGCCCCGCGCGATGCAACGCAAGCCACGCCCCCGCGTCCCCGCTGCGCCTTTGCAACATTTACAAGTTGTTAACGGCGAACCAACGAACGCGGCACATCCGCGAGAACGCCGTCGCGCATTTCCAAGATTGCGGCGCTCAGTGGATTTCCCTTCGCTCCCACCCACGGGCCAAACCTGCCGTAGGTTTTAACGGAGTTAAATAAACGCGGATCGATACATGAAATGGATCTACGGTGGTTTCGTTGTTCTCGCCCTCCTTGTGGCCGGCAGTCTCATCGGTTGTGCGACCACGCCCCCGACAACCTCACTTTCAGTTCACCCAGCAAACGCTGCCGACCGCCCCGTCAATGTCTGGTTGATTCCACTCGAGGGTTTTCCCGAGAACGTCACTCGGAAATTGGAAAGTCAATTCGCCGCGGAACTCGGCTTGCGCGTCCGCTCCACCGTCCATGCTGGCCGCACTCCGAAGATGTTTGGGCCATCCGGGCAGATGATCGCGGAGCGCGTTCGGTCAGAGCTACTGGTTCCCGTGCAACGCCTCTACGATGTCACGCCGAAGACGGCATTTATCGTTCTGACTAAGGACGATTTGAACTCGAAAGATGCTGGAACCCGCTTTGTTTTCGCGCGGCATTTTCACGATGATCGACTTTCCATTGTCTCGTCGGCGCGACTCCACGAGTCGTTCTTCGGCAATCTAGAGCAAGCCGGACTCACTGATCTCCGACTCTACAAGATGGTGAAGAAAACGATTGGGTTGCAGTTTTATGGCTACCCCCGCTCCACCGACTTGAAGAGCGTGATGTATTCCCCGGTCATGAGCCTTCAGGATCTCGACGACCATGGAACTGCCTTCTAATTAATGGCCTATCGGGGTCCTAAGTCCGAAATTTTCTGAGGGAATCCACACCGCGCGGCGTAACACTGGGTTGAATACCATGAATACGAAATCTGCTCTCTTCTTTGTGCTGTCCTTGTTCGCCGCGGCGGCGGTTGCCGTGGCGGCCACTCCGGCGAAAAAATCCGACTCTTGCTGCAGTCCCAAGCAAGTCGCGCAAGTCGAGTCGGCTCCTGCTTATCCGTTGACGGTCTGCGTCGTGTCGGGCGAGGAGCTCGGCAGCATGGGCAAACCGGTGGATTACACGCATCAGGAAGCGGGCCAGCCCGATCGCCTCGTGCGCTTCTGCTGCGCGGGTTGCATCAAGACCTTCAAGAAAGACCCCGCCAAATACCTCGCGCAAATCGACCAAGCCGCGAAGTCAGTCGCCTCCGTGGCGTCCTGCACGCGCGAAGCCGAGTCGGCCAAGTCCGCCTGCCATTGAGTAGGTGGCGCGCTTGCGCTCCACGTCGCGTCAAGCGCGCTCAGTCTTCCGCGTTCACCCAGTGGCAGCCTTTGCTCTCGGGATTGAGCGCGGCGGCGTGCACGACGAGCAGTGCGGTTTGCACTGCGTTGCGCAGCTCGATCAATTCGCGCGTCGGCCGGCAATCGCGGTAAAACGCCTGCACATCCTCGTGCAATTCACGCAACACGCGCCGCGCCCGCGCCAGTCGCCGTGGCGAACGGATCACGCCCGCGTAGTTCCACATCGTCTGTTGCACCTGTTGCAAATCCTGCCGCACCAGCAACGGATCCGCCGTTTTCGTCGGACTGCGCCAGACGCGCGGCGCGGCGGTGGGCGGCGCGGCGGCGGACAACTCTGCGACATCGGCGGCCGCGGTGGCGCGGGCGTTGACGAGACATTCCAAGAGCGACGTGCTCGCGAGCCGGTTGGCGCCGTGCAGACCGGTGCAAGCCGTCTCGCCAATCGCATTGAGGTGACGGACGTTGGTGCGGCCCTGTAAATCGGTGTGCACGCCACCACAGGCAAAGTGCGCCGCCGGCACGACCGGAATCCGCTCGCGCGCGATGTCAATGCCACTGGCGAGACACCGCGCATGGATGCCGGGAAATCGCGTGCGAATAAACTCCGCCTTCAGTGCGCTGAGATCGAGATAGACGCATGGCTCGCCGCTTGTCGCGAGATGTTGCCTGATCGTGCGCGCGACCACATCGCGCGGCGCGAGCGATCCGAGCGGATGCGCCGCGTCCATGAAACGCCGTCCGCCGGCATCGACCAGCACCGCGCCTTCGCCGCGCAACGCCTCGGTGATGAGAAACGGCTGTTCCCCGGACGCGAAAAACACTGTCGGGTGAAACTGCACGTATTCCAGATCGATCACGCGCGCCCCGACGCGATACGCCATCGCCACGCCATGGCCGACGCTGCCGGTCTGATTCGTCGAGTGCAGGTAAATCCCGCCGAGTCCGCCGGTCGCGAGGATCGTCTTGCGCGCGACAAAGGCGACGACTTCACCCGTCGCCGTATCGAGCGCGTAACAACCGAAACAGGTGAGCGGCTCATAACGGTCGCGCGCATCCTCGGCGTTGTGCGACAGCGTGAGCAAATCGATCGCGACGTAACCGCTGCGCCGCGCAATCGTCGGTGTCGCATCGACGCGGGCCGCGACTGCCGCTAGGATCGCATGGCCCGTGGTATCTTTGCGATGGATGATCCGCCGTTCGCGATGGCCGCCCTCGCGCGCAAAATCCAAATCGCCGTCTGCGTCGCGATCAAAGCCGATGTGGATCTCGTCGAGCAGCAACTCCTTCACCGCGGGCGGGCCATCATTCACCAATTGCGCGATGGCTCGCTCATTCGCCGTGCCGTCGCTGGCCGCGAGAATGTCCGCCACCAACTGTTGCGGATCCGGCGTCGTGTCGTAGATGATGCCGCCCTGCGCCCACGCACTGTTGGCCGCGAGTGGTGCGCCGAGGGAAAGCAGTTCCACGCGCAACCCCGCGCGCGCCGCGTGCAACGCGTAGGCCGAACCCGCCAACCCCGCGCCGAGCACGAGACAATCGGTGCGAATCGTCCTCATCGTTGCGTGCGCCATGGTTGCACATCGAGACTCAAATCCGCCGCCGGAGCCGAGTGAGTGAGCGCGCCGATGCTGATAACGTTTACGCCGGGCAGCGCGTAATCGCGCAACGTCTCGAACCGCACACCGCCGGAAACCTCCACCAGCGCGCGACCCGCGATCGCCTTCACTGCCGCGACCACTTGCGTCGGCGTCATGTTATCGAGCAAAATAATTTCCGCACCCGCGCGACACGCCTCGCGCACTTCGGCGAGCGTCTTCGCCTCGACTTCGATCTTCGCCCCATGCGGCGCGACGGCGCGGCAACGCTGCACGGCCTTGGTCAACGAGCCCGCGGCGGCGATGTGGTTGTCCTTGATCAACACGTGCTCGCCGAGCGAGCTGCGGTGATTGACGCCACCGCCGCAACGCACGGCATATTTCTCCGGCGCGCGCCAACCGGGCGTGGTTTTTCGCGTATCGACGATGCGCACACCGGTGCCGCGCACGGCGGCGACGTAACGCGCGGTCTGCGTGGCGATGCCGGAGAGGCGTTGGAGAAAATTCAACGCGGTGCGCTCGGCCGTTAGCATCGACGCGGTCGGTCCCTCGACGCGCAACACGATGTCGCCCGCCGCCACGCGGTCGCCGTCGCGCGCGAGTAGTTTTGTTTTCAACGCCGGATCGACGCGCGCAAAAACCCGCGCGGCAACTTCGACGCCGCAGAGCACGAGATTTTGACGGGCATCAATCCCGCCGCGGCTGCGATGCGCGGCGGTGAAGATGGCGCGACTCGTGACGTCGCCCAGCCCCGCGTCTTCTTCCAACGCGAGTTCAATCAAATGGTCCGTGCGCGGTGTGATCATGAATCTTGTAATATAATACGTTACAAACGGGTCGGGTGGGCCACGCGCTCACTTACTCAGCGGGAGTCATTGCGAACATGCGTTCGATGCTGTGCGCGGCGCGGCGGCGGAGGTCTTCGTCGAGCGTGATGATCTGCTCGGGACGCGGCGCGATGAGGGCGTCGCGGATTTTTTCCAGCGAATTGAGTTTCATGTAAGGACAGAGGCGGCAGCCGCCGATGAAGTTTTTCTCGGGTGCCTCGACTTGCAGGCGGCTGACGAGACCGCACTCGGTGAGCATCAGAAAGTAGGGCGCGGCGGTTTGTTTGACGTATTTCATCATCGCGCCGGTGCTGCCGACGAAATCGGCGACGGCCGCGACTTCCGACGTGCACTCGGGATGCGCGACCACCTTGAGGCCGGGGAAGCGCGCGCGCGCGTCGGCGACGGATGCCGCGTCGAAAACATCGTGCACGATACACGTGCCGTCGGAGGTGATGATTTCTTTGTCGATGCCGCGGCGTTTGAGTTCGATGCGGACGTTGTCGCCCATCAGGCGATCGGGCACGAAGAGCACGCGACGTTGCGGCAGTTGCGCGATGATGTCGTAAACGTTGCCGGACGTCACGCAGACGTCGGACTCGGCTTTCACGTCGGCGGTGGAATTGATGTAGCAGACAACCGCGGCGTCGGGGTAGGCGGCCTTGAGCTGGCGGAGTTGATCGCCGGTGAGCGAATCTGCCAGCGAGCAACCGGAGCCGCGGTCAGGCACAATGACAGTGGCATCGGGCGAGAGAATTTTGGCGGTTTCGCCCATAAAGACGACGCCCGCGAAGACGATGATCTTCGCCTTCGACTCGCGCGCCTTGAGACTGAGAAAGTAGGAGTCGCCCTTGAAATCGCCGACGCCGTAAACGATTTCCGGTGCTACGTAGGAATGCGTGAGAATGACCGCGTCCTTCGCTTTTTTCAGCGCGTTGATTTCGAGCGTAAGCGGTGCGAGTTGGCGGCAGGTGTCGTAGTTCCATTGGCGGCCCGGCTCGCAATCCACGTGCATCAGTGCGCGCAACAAGCGCTCCGTCTCTGCTTCCAAGGCTTGGTCAGTGGCGATCATGAACTCGGCAACATACACGCATCCACCGAGCGGCGTCAAAGACCGTTCGCGTCACGAAACACCTCCGGCCGTCATCACCCAACGAGAACCTTAATCCGCCCCGCGCTCCAAGATTGCGTCGCGCCCGTCCACGCCCATCGTGCACGCCACCCCGCATGAGCTGCTTTTCTTTTCGTTCGTGGACAATGTTAGTCGGTTTCATCGGCGTCGCGCTGTCGCTCTCGCTGCACGCCGCTCCGCCGCTCACGTCCGTCGCCCAACCGCCAACAACACCGATCGCGACGCTCGAAGCACTGCGCGCGGAGTTGACGACGTTCGTCACCACAAAGCGTTTCAACGGAGCGGCGTGGGGCATCAAAGTTACTTCGCTCGATTCCGGCCAAACGCTTTTTGAATACCAGCCGGACGCCCGCCTCAGTCCGGCGTCGAACAGCAAACTCTACGTGGGCGCGTTGGCGTTGGAACAACTCGGCGGCGACTACCGCATCATCACGCCGTTGCTTTCCAGCGCACAGGTAACGCCGGACGGCGAACTCGCGGGCAATCTCGTCATCGCAGGCCGTGGTGATCCGAGTTGGCGGGCACGACGGCATAAACCGGAATTTGCGAGCGCGTTCACGCCGTTTATCAACGCGCTGCGCGCCGCGGGCGTGCGGCGGATTCGCGGTGACCTCATTGCGGATGCGACGTGGCTGCGTTGCCTCCCACATGGCGCAAGTTGGACGGCGGATGATCTCAACGATTACTACGGCGCCGAAGTGTCGGCGATCACGCTCGCGGAAAATTATGTCGATGTGCGCGTGCGGCCGGGCGCGGCAGTGGGTGAGCCGTGCGCCATTGAAATTCTCGAGCCGTGGTCGGGCCTGGTGGTGGACAACCGCACCCGCACATCGAGCGCGGAGAGCCTGTCCACCTTGCGCGTGCAGCGGTTGCCCGGCAGCACCACGGTTCAATTCTTCGGCACCCTCGCGGTGGATGCACGCGAAGAGATGACGGAGGCCACCGTGCCGCGTCCGGCGGAATGGTTTGCGCGGGCCTTGAAGTCCGCGCTGGCCGACGCGGGCATCGTCGTCGAAGGCCGCGCGCGGAGCGTAGTCTGGCCGGAAGCTCCAACAACGGAAGCCATCGAGATCGGTGCGGTGGCGTCGCCCACGCTGCGCGAGCTCGTGATCGATTTTATGCAGGTGTCGCAGAATCTCGCGACCAATCTGGTTTTCGCGCACCTCGGCGAATTGCGGCGCGAACCGGCGACGCGCGCGTGGCAACGCAGCGACGAACTCGCGCTGGATGCGCTCGATGAATTCGTGCGCAGGCTCGGCATCACGGAACGTGATTTGATTTTCGAGGATGGATCGGGGTTGTCGCGCAACAATCTTGTCACGGCCGCGAGCACGGTGCGGTTGCTGGAATTTATGGCGACGCACCGCGAAGCGGCGGCGTTCGCAGAGTCGTTGCCGTTGGCGGGACGCAGCGGCTCGCTGCGCCGCCGGATGAAGGACACGCCCGCCGAAGATAATCTGCGTGCGAAGACCGGCACGTTGCGCTGGGCGGCGTCGGTGTCGGGTTACGTGCACAGCGCGGCAGGCGAGCGGCTCGTTTTCAGTTTGATGCTCAATCGTCACGTCGCGGCACCGAAGCGCCGCGCGCACGATGAACTCGATGCGCTGGCCGTGATGCTGGCGCGCTACGCCGGAATACCGTGAGCGCTCCCGCCGCCACCGACCGACTGGTTTCGCTCGACGCGTTTCGCGGCGCGACGATTGCCGGGATGTTGTTGGTGAACAATCCGGGTTCGTGGCGGACGATTTACGCGCCATTGCAACACGCGCCGTGGCACGGTTGGACGGCGACGGATTTGGTGTTTCCGTGTTTTCTGTGGATCATGGGCGTCTCGCTCACGCTCTCGTTTGCGCGGCGGCAAGAGCAGGGGAGTAACGCGGATGAGTTGCGCCGTCATGTGCTGCGACGCTCCGTGATTATTTTCGGACTCGGGCTGTTGCTGGCGGCGTTTCCGTTCGGGTTATTGCCCGCGCATCAATTTTCGTGGGCAACGCTGCGTTGGCCCGGCGTGTTGCAACGCATCGCGTTGTGTTACCTCGCGGTCGGAATGATTTTTCTGCGCACCGGGCCGCGCGGGCAAATCGCGTGGGTCGTGGCGTTGCTCGCGGGCTATTGGGCGGCGCTGGCGTGGGTGCCGGTGCCGGGACATGGCGCGGGCGGACTCGAATTGGTGGGCAACTTGCCCGGGTGGATCGATGCGCATTTGCTCGCCGGTCACACGTGGTTGGGCGCGCCGGTGGCGGGATTTGATCCGGAGGGAATTTTGTCCACGCTGCCCGCGATTGCGACGACGCTCCTCGGCGTGTTGACGGGACACTGGTTGCGCACGCCTCATTCGGCGGCGCGCAAGGCGGCGGGACTGTTGTTCGGCGGAGTCGTGTTGCTCGCGCTTGGCGCGGCGTGGGACCGCTGGTTGCCGATTAACAAAAATCTTTGGACGAGTTCCTACACCGTATTCATGGCGGGGTGGGCGATGACGTTGCTGGCGGCGTGTTATTGGCTGATCGACGTGCGCGGACTGCGGCGGTGGGCGACGCCGTTCGTCATCTACGGCATGAACGCGATCGTGATCTTCGTGCTCGCGGGGCTGGTGGCGAAAACACTGAACTTCGTGAAATGGACTGCTGCTGACGGCGCGCGCGTGAATTTGAAAGGATTTATCTACCAAAACGCGTTTGTGCCACTCGCGAATCCGCTCAACGCCTCGTTGCTTTTCGCGGTGGCGTTTGTGCTGGTGCACTTGGCCGTCGGTTGGGCGATGTGGCGGCGGCGTTGGTTTGTGCGGATTTAAAGGCGAGCGCAATGGACCGCCGACAGGGCGAGGAGCCACTCCTCGCTGCGGCTCACCCGGAGGGTTCGCCCCACCTGATAGGCAGACGTGTCAGCGCGCTGCCCGCGGCCGTATCGAGCACGAATTGAGCATTTGGATGCTCCTGCAAAAACGACGCGGGAACTTGCGCGGTTACCTCGCCTTCTACGGCGGCGCGCACGATGTCGGCTTTGCCCTCGCCCCACGCGAGCATCACAATGCGGCGCGCGGCGAGGATGGTTTGCACCCCCATGGTCAACGCGTGTCGCGGCGGCGCCGTGTCGCCCCAGTCGGCGACCGCGTCACCGCGCGTGAGCGGATCAAGCGAGACCAGCCGCGTGCGCGACTCGCGCGGGCTGCCGGGTTCGTTGAAACCGATGTGCCCGTTGCGGCCGATGCCAAGGATTTGCAGGTCAATGCCGCCCGCAGCGCGAATCGTCGCCTCGTAATTCTCGCAGTGCGCCGCGACGTCTGCTTCCGCCACCGTGCCCGACGGCAAATGCGTGCGCTCCGGCGCGAGATCGACGTGATCAAACAACTCCGTGCGCATGTAATGGCGGTAACTTAGCACGTGCTCCGGCGGGAGCGGGTAATACTCGTCGAGGTTGAAGGTCGTGACGTTGCCAAAGCTCAACGCCTCCTCGCGATGCAACCGCACCAATTCCGCATAAAGGCCGCGCGGCGTCGAACCGGTGGCGAGCCCGAGCGCGCAAGCGCGGCCCGCCCGCGCCCGCTCGCGAATCAGCGCGGCAATCTCGGCCGCGATGGCCTGCACCGCGGGGTCGCGGTGATCAAAAACCAACACCGCACCGCGGGGGTCGCGGCGGGAATCGAGCGGTAATGGAGGCGGATTCATCGGTGTTTTGCGGCGCGCAACTGGAGCAACGCGGGGCAGCGTTCATCTTAAAGCTCGCGGCGCGGGTCTCAAATAGCAAAAACGACGATGTTTTTGACGAAAATGCCAGCCGCGCCCAAGCCCCCTCTCCGCGAACTCGTTGCTCGCTTGCCGCAACCGGGTTATCAATTGCTGGGGCGTCCCGCGGCGCCGTTGCTCCTGCCGGAAAACATCGTGTGCTTCCAGCGCAAGGCGGCGGCCGACCTCAATCGCCCGCGGCGCGGACGCGCGTTGCACCATCGCTTCGTGTTGATTTGCGCGCTGCGCACGGCGGTCACGGTGTGCGTGGATGATAGCGAAATCCGGCTGCGCTCCGGCGAAGGGCTGTTGGTTTTTCCTTTTCAATTTCACCACTACAGCGCGCCGGCAAATGAGTCGCTCTCGTGGTTGTTCGTGACGTTTTCGCTGACGGACGTGGAGACACTCGCGGCGTTGCGGTATCGCCCATTCGAACTCAAACCGCCGCTGCTCGCGCTCGCGGCGGAGTTGGTCGAGGCCTACGAAACCGAGCGCACCGAGGAAATGCCGGTGCTGTTACTGGCGTTGTTCCTGGCGCGCTTGCGCCGACTCAAGATGCCTGCGCCCGCCAACGCGCATGCGCAGGAAGCCGTGCCGGGGCTGATCTTGCGCATCAACCAACTCGCGCAACGCAGCGGCACTCCGCCGGGGATCAAAGAACTCTCTCAATCGCTCGGCATCAGCCCGAGTCATTTGCGGGCGCGGTTTCGCGCGTCGTGCGGCGTCAGTATCGGTCGCCACTTGCGGCGGTTGCGCCTCGAACAAGCGTGCGGCCTGCTGCGACTCGGTCCTCAACGCGTTTCGGAAGTCGCCGAGCAGTGCGGGTTCGCGTCGATCTACAGTTTCAGTCGCGCCTTCCGGTTGTCCTACGGCGTCTCGCCGCTGACTTATCGTCACAGCGGAAAAGTCGCGCCGGGGAAGACCAAGGCCCGCTCGCGGATCCGCGCGTGACGATCGACCGGGCGTTTAAGGGCCCCGGTGCGATTGGCAGAAATGATGAATTTTTTGACGAAAATGCTAACTGCGAGTGGGTTTCATAGAGAGCATGCGTGCGGCGTGCGACGCGCCCGCGCTTTCGGCTTGGACACCGCGCCGCTTGAGCTAAGTTGCGCCCACCTAATATGGTTGAGTAGCGGAACCCGCATCCCGCGCTCACCTACATCCCTCCTGGCGCCCTTCGCCAGAAGAATACCCCGCCAATACCAAACCCGTATGAACACCCGTCAACTGTGGAACCGTTATCTCTCGGTTGTGGCGATTTCCGCCGCCACTATTCTCCCTTCCGCGTCAGGCCAGTTGGCCTCCGCGGCGAAGGACTCCGATAAAGACTCCTCTGTGAAGTTGGAAAAATTCATCGTCACCGGATCGATGATTAAACGCGTCGCCGACGAAGGCGCGCTGCCCATGCAAGTGCTGACCCGCCTCGACCTCGCGCAGGAAGGCATCGCCAGCGCCGAGCAGTTGATCGCCAACCTCAACATCAACGGCAACGGTCTCGACAATCTCGCGGGCAACGCCGACGTCGTCGCTGGTGCGCAACGCGGCAACAACGGCGCCACCTCCGCGAATTTGCGCGGCCAGGGCTCCAACGCCACGCTGATTCTCCTCAACGGTCGCCGCATCGCCTCGCACGGCTTGAACGGCGGCACGGTCGATCTCAATTCGATCCCGTTTGCCGCAATTGAGCGTGTCGAAATCCTGAAGGACGGCGCGTCCGCCACCTACGGCACCGATGCCATCGGCGGCGTGATCAACTTCATCACGCGTCGCGATTTCCAAGGTCTCATCGCCACCGCAGCCACCGACGTCACGCAAGACGGCGGCGGCAACATCCACCGCTACTCGCTCGTCGGCGGTTGGGGCGACCTTAACACCGACAAGTGGAACTTCATGGCTTCGCTCGCCAGATCCGAGCACGAAATGCTCCGCGGTGACCAACGCGACTTCGTCAACACGTTCCAGCCCGAGCGTGGCCTCTCGCCCGACACCCGCGGAACCCCGATTGCGACTCTCTTTGCCATCAGTTCGCTCTACAGCGCTCTCAGTCGCGACAACATTAACACCACGGGTCGCGCCGCCGGCCCGCAAGACCCGGCCTCAACCACCACACTTCTCGTGAACGGCATCAACATCATCGATCTGCCGACCAACACAGCCGGTTACGCTGGTTTAGATGGCATGGGCCCCTACGACGAAAAGCTCTGGGCCGCCGCTTCCTCGAAATACGGTTCTGCCTGGGACACCGGTCGCGCTGCCGTCCTCCAGCAACCCGTTAAGAATACTAATTTTGTTGCCCGTGGCTCCGCCAAGCTCGGCGAGCACGTCGTCACCGTTGAAGCCGTAATCGGTCGCTCGGATTCGACCAAGAGTTTCTCGCCCAACCAAATTACCAGCTCGACGGCTCTTAACACCACGACCGCCAATGGCACGTCGGTTCCGAATCCGTTCTACAATCTCGCCTACCCAAGCACCGGCGCTGATTACACGCGCGTCTTTAACGCCCTCGTCGCCTACTTCCCAGCCCTTGCCCCCAATCGCGGCCTGCCGATGGCCTTCCGTTGGCGCGCGCTCCCCGGCGGCAACCGCGAGATCAACACCGTCAGCGATACCCGCCGCCTCCTCTTCGCGCTGGAAGGCAAGCTCGGCTTCCTCGAAGACTGGGAATACCGCACCGGCGTCTCCCGCGCCGAGAGCGAAAGCAAATCCAAGTTGCTCACCGGTTATTACTACACCGTGCCCTTCGCTAATTTGATCAACACCGGCGTGCTTAATCCGTTCTCCTACACGCAAACTGACGCCGCGATGCAACAGCTCGCCGCCGCCTCGGCTGCGGGTGTCACGCTCTACGGCGGCACTTTCACGACGACCCAATTCGATTTCGCCGCCGCCGGCCCACTTTGGAATATGCCCCACGGCACAATGCAGGGTGCCGTCGGTTTCGATTTCCGCAAAGAAGCCTATGAATTCAAGGGCGACCAACGCACCGATATCGGCACCGCCGCCTCCCTGATCTTCAACGCACCATTTGACAACGCCCTCGCTACGGCCGGCACGCTCAGCCGCGATATCAAGGCTGTGTTCGCCGAGTTGCAGGTTCCGCTCTGGAAGGGCCTCGACCTCAACCTCGCCGCCCGCCGCGACCAATACACCGGCTTCGGCAGCACGACCAATCCGAAGATCACCCTCCGCTTCTCCCCGACGGAACAAATCCTCTTCCGCAGTTCTTACAGCACCGGGTTCCGCGTCCCGACCTTCAAGCAACAATTCGATCCGGTCACCGAAAGCATCTACGCCGGCGCCGATCTCACCGACCCGGCTACCGGCATTCTTATCCCGCCCAACAGCATTCAGATTCGCTCGGGCGGTAAAAGTAACCTCAACCCCGAAGAGGCCTCCATGATGTCCGCCGGTGTTGTCATCTCCCCAATCAAAAACATCACCCTCAATGCCGATTGGTGGTCGATTACTCGCGATGGCACCATCCTCATCATCGGCCCGACCACGATCCTCGCGAACCACACGCTGTTCCCCAGCGCGATCATCCGCAACGGCTCGAACGTCATCACGGCGATCGACAATCGCTGGATCAACGCCGGTGAAACCTCCACCAAGGGCATCGAATTCGGCGGCCGCGGCGATTTCGACGTGCTCAATGGTAAGCTCACCGCCGACTTCAACGTCTCCCGCTTGCTCGAGAAGAAGTCCCGTCTCGTTCCCTCGGCTGCTTGGGGCACCAGCGAAGTCGGTCGCTTCACCCGCGCCAGCGATATCGGCCTGAAATGGAAATACACCGCCGCGGTTTCCTACCGCCAAGGCAAATGGACCGGTCGCGTCAGCCAACTCTACCGCGCCGGTTACATCGACTACGTCGCCCCCGGCGTCGCCAACGGCACCGTGGTCCCTCCGCTGTGGAAGCCAAACGTCGACGCCTACATCACCTACAACGCCAGCCTGACCTACCGCTGGAACAAAGACATCACGGTGATCGCCGGCATCAAGAACCTCTTCAACCAGGACCCACCGTTCTCCGTCGCTTACGACACCAACACCGGTGCCGGCAGCAGCTGGGAACCGCGCGTCGCCGACCCACGTGGTCGCGCCTTCACGCTCCAAGTCGAATACAAATTCTTCTAAACCGGCTCCGCGCCCCGCGCGTCCACTCTGCAGGGCGATCCCTTCCCGGATCGCCCTTTTTTATCTCTCGTCCGAAATGATCAAGCTGACTGCATCCGATATGATACCTCGTATTTGCGGGAGCTGGCTTGCAAGCGATTCGGGATTCACGCCGCCGGAAAGACCTGAATCGCTTGCAAGCAAGCTCCTCCATTTCGGCCCATGGCGAATGAACCGCCCATTTCCTTTTCACTTTTTCTCCGGTGCCATTGCCGTCGCGCTCGCGTTGACCGCGCCGCGTCTCACCGCCGCCACCCCCGCGTCGCTGGCGGAACTGGAAGCAAAACCGCTGCACCAGTTCACCGAAGCCGAAGTTGATCGCTACCTCGCGCACTTGCAGGCCCGCGAACCCGATTGGCGGCGCCGCATCGTTCATCTCGCACGCAAAAATATCGGCCAGCCCTACGAACTCTACCTGCTCGGCGAACTCCCCTTCGAAACGCACGATCCGCAACCGCTCTACTCGCTCGGCAAAAGCGATTGCGTCGTCTTCGCCGAACACACGCTCGCCATGTCGCTCAGCCGCGACTGGCCGAGTTTCATGCGCCTTCTGCAACGCATCCGCTACCGCGACGGCCAACTCGGCGTCGTCACGCGCAACCACTTCACCGAAGCCGACTGGAATCCCTCCAACCGCTGGCTCGCCCGCGACCTCACCGCCGAAATCGCCGGCGACCGCGCCACCGTCTTCACGTCGAAAATCGATCGCGGCCGCTTCCTGAAGAATCGCTATCATCTCACCGTCACACTGCCCGTTGAGGAATTCCGCGACACGTTTCTTCCTTACGCCGATGTCGCACTCGCCGCGCCGCACGTGCGCGATGGCGATTTGATCAACATCGTCCGCGGTGTTATTCGCCCTGACGCACCCGCCAACCCGATCTTCGGCGGCAGTGCGTGGATCGGTCACATCGGACTCGTCGCGCACGGCCCCGACGGCGAGTTGCGCATCATCCACTCTGCCGAGCCCGCCGTGCGCGAAGAATCGCTCGCTCACTTCATCGCCCGCGAAACCGCCGAGCTCGCGTCGCGCGACGCTCACGGCAAACCGCGCTTGCTCGGTTTTAAATTTCTCCGCTTAGAAAACGCACCGCTCGACAACCTCCGCCGGCTCGACGGCCCCGACGCCCCACGCGTCACACTCCCCGGCGGCGCAAAGTTCACGCCTTAATCATTTTCTTCATGCCTTTGCCTTCCTCTATCGTCGCACTCGCGTCGCGCACCGCCGAATTCGGTGCCCTCCTCGAACAATGGGCCAACGTCAATTCCGGCTCCGGCCACGCCGCCGGACTCGCCCGCATGCTCGAGGCGCTACGCGAGGAATTCACGCGCGCGTTTCCTGATGCCGCTTGCGAAACGCTCGCCGCCGATGCCGAAGGTTTCAATCCGCCCGGCGTGCAAGCACTGCGGTTGCGCCTGCGTCCTGATGCACCCACGCAGTTTTTTCTCTGCGGTCACTACGACACCGTTTACGAAGCCGACGACTCCTTCCAAGTCTGCGCTTGGCCTGATGCGAACACGCTTCACGGCCCCGGCGTCACCGACATGAAAGGCGGCCTCATCACCCTCCTCGCCACGCTGCAGGCCTTCGAGCAAACCCCGCACGCCGCCAACGTCGGCTGGGAAATCCTGTTAACCCCCGACGAAGAAACCGGCTCCCACGGCACCCGCCACTTGCTCGAAGACGCTGCGCACCGCTGCCACTTCGGCCTAGTCTTCGAACCCGCACGGCCCAACGGCGACATCATCCACTCGCGCAAGGGCACCGGCGGGGTCGTCGCGATTTGCCACGGACGCGCCGCGCACGCTGCGAAAATCCCCAACGATGGCCGCAACGCCATTCTCGGTCTCGCGGAATTCCTCCTCGCCGCCGCCAAGATCCCGAGCGAACTGCCGGGCGTCCTCGTCAACGTCGGCAATATTCGCGGCGGTAGTGCGGCCACCAACGTCGTGCCCCACCGCGCCAGCGCCGAACTCGACATCCGCATCACGCGCGCGCCTGATTTGCCCGCGCTGTGGGGACGCCTGCACGCCATTGCCTTCGATGTGCATGAAACCACTGGCATGAAAATCGAACTCACCGGCGGCCTTAATCGCCCGCCCAAGGAATGCCTGCCCGCCGAAGAAGTGCTCTTCCCTGAGTGGCAACGCGCCGCACGCGACCTCGGCGTGGCGCCGTTCACGTGGGTGCATGGCGGCGGTGCCTCCGATGGCAATTTCCTCACCGCGGCCGGTCTCCCCAACCTCGACGGCCTCGGCCCGATCGGCGATCAACTCCACAGCGAGCGCGAACATTGCCGCGTCGACACCATCGCTCCGCGCGCGCAAATCGCCGCCCTCGTTCTGCATCGGATTGCCAGCGGCGAAATCACGTTGCCCCAAAAGTAGCGGCGAGCACCAGCGAGCCGACTTCACATCGGCAGCCACAATCCGCCCAACACCGCCGGTCGCGATGCGCCGGTGACGGCCGGACAATTGCCCGGTCGCTGCAACACGCGTTGCCGCGCCAGCCACGCAAACGCCATCGCTTCAACCCAACCGGGATCGACGCCCAACGCCGCTGTCGTCTGCAAAGTCGCTTTCGCCAAACGTCCGCGCAGCGCGGCCATCAGCACCGGATTCCGCGCGCCGCCGCCGCAGGCAAAAATCTCCCGGGATTTTTCGTTCGTCGCTTCCTCGATTGCCGCTGCGGCACTTCCCGCCGTGAGCGCCACGAGTGTCGCCTGCACGTCGGCGTCGCCCATGCCACCCGCACCCGCCAGATGCCGCTCCAACCACGCCAACGAAAAATACTCCGGCCCCGTGCTCTTCGGCGCGCGCTGCGCAAAATACGGATCCGCCAGCATCCGTTCCAACAATTCCGCGATCACCGAACCTCGCGCCGCCAACGCGCCGTCGCGATCCATCGGTTCACCTGTGATGCGGCGACACCACGCATCGAGCAATGTGTTGCCCGGCCCCGTATCAAAACCGCGCACCGGACTTTGTTCATCGCCGGGCAACACCGTGAGATTGGCGATGCCGCCGAGATTCAAAATCACGCGGTCGCGTCCCTGCTGGCGAAACAGCGCTTCGTGAAACGCCGGCACGAGCGGCGCGCCTTGTCCGCCGAGCGCCACGTCCTTCCGCCGAAAATCCGCCACCACCGTGATGCCGGTCTGCGCCGCGATCACGTTGGGATCGCCAATTTGCAGCGTAAACGCCGCGTCGCCCTGCGGCCGGTGCCGGATTGTTTGCCCGTGACTGCCAATCGCGCGCACTTGCGCCGCATTCACTCCCGCCGTGGCAAGTAACTCCTGAACGGCTAGCGCGAACTCGCGTCCCACCGCCACATCGGCGCGGCCGAGTCGCTCAATTTCATTTTCGCCCGGCGTGCAAAGACGGCGCAGTTCCGCGCGCAATTCCGTCGGAAACGGCCGCGTGTGACCACGCACCAATTCCACGCGCTCACCACAGCGGACCAACGCCGCATCGATCGCGTCGATGCTCGTGCCCGACATCACGCCGATGAAAAGGTCGTCTCCCGCAGGCGTCGCGGTGCTCATCGCGGTTCTCCCCGTTGGCGGATATTTTCCACTCCGCTGGCAATGCACGATTGAATCGCGGCCCGCAACGCACGAATCTCCTCCCGCCGATGTTGCCCACCGAAACCCCCAGTGATCGCCATCCCGACCTTGATCGCTACGAGACCACGGACCTCGTCCGCGCGTTCACCGACGATCAACAACACGCCGCCGCCGTGGTCCACGCCGCTGCACCGCAGTTGGCGCGCGCCATCGATGCGGCCGTGCCGCGCATCGCCGCCGGCGGACGCCTGATCTACGTCGGTGCCGGCACCTCCGGTCGTCTCGGCGTGTTGGACAGCGTCGAATTGTTTCCCACTTTCTCCTGGCCCAAAGAACGCGCGCTCGGACTTCTCGCAGGTGGTCAAAGTGCGATGTTCGAAGCCGTCGAAGGCGCCGAAGACGACTCCGCGCAAGGAGCCGCCGATCTGCGCGCGCTCACTCCAACATGCCACGATGTCGTGCTGCTGCTCGCCGCGTCCGGTTCCACTCCCTACGTGCTCGGCGCGCTGGTCGCGGCGAAAGAAAGCGGCGCACTCACCCTCAGCCTCGCCAACAATCCGGATTCGCCGCTCGCGCGCGACGCCGAGATTGGCATCACCCTCGACACGGGCAGCGAGACGATTTCCGGCAGCACGCGCCTCAAAGCCGGCACCGCGCAAAAGATCGCGCTCAACACGCTCTCGAGCGCGATCATGGTGCGGCTGCACAAAGTTTACGGCAATCTGATGGTCGATGTGCTTCCCACCAACGCGAAGCTCCACCGCCGCACGGTCGCGCTCACCATGCGCGCCACGGGCGCCAATGAAGCAACCGCGCGCGCTGCGCTCGACGCCTGCCACCATCGCGTGAAGACCGCGATCGTTTCCCTGCGGCGCAACCTCCCCGCCGACGCCGCACAGGCCGCGCTCGACGCTGTCGAGGGCGACCTGCGGCGCGCGCTGGGCGAATCCCCGGCCAACCCGCACTCGTGATGTGTCGCGCGCTCGCTCTGGTTGCGCTCGGGTTTGCCTTGCTGGTCGTGAGTGGCTGCGCGACGTCGAATCGACTGGCGAGTGAAGCACCGCCCGCTCCGCGCGAATTTCGTGCTGCGTGGGTTGCCACCGTGGCCAACATTGATTGGCCGAGCCGTCCCAGTTTGCCGGTCGCGCAACAACGCGCCGAAATCATCGCCATCCTCGACCGCGCCCGCGCGCTGAATCTCAACGCGATCATTCTCCAAGTGCGTCCGTCCGCCGATGCACTTTATCTGTCGGCGTTGGAGCCGTGGTCCGAATATCTCACCGGCGAACAGGGCCGTGCCCCCGCGCCGTTCTACGATCCGTTGCAAACGTGGGTCGACGAGGCGCACCGGCGCGGACTCGAACTGCACGCGTGGTTCAATCCCTACCGCGCGCGTCACCACGAAGCGAAATCTCCCGTCTCCGCCACGCATCTTTCCCAAACGCATCCGGCCGCAGTGAAAACCTACGGTGCCGCATTGTGGATGGATCCCGCTGAACCCATCGCCGTCGAGCGCACACTCGCCGTCATCCGCGATGTCGTGCGGCGCTACAACATCGATGGCGTGCACATCGACGATTATTTTTATCCGTATCCGATTGCCACGCCGCTTGCGGCCAAGGCCAAACCCGGCAGCGAAGCGAGCAAGGCCACCGTGGAGTTTCCCGACGAGCCCGCGTGGCAACGTTACCGCGCCAGCGGCGGCCAACTCGCCCGCGCCGACTGGCGGCGCAGCCACGTCGATCATCTCGTCGCGCAGATGTATCGCGCCATCCACGAAATCAAACCGTGGGTGCGCTTCGGCATCAGTCCGTTCGGTATTGGTCGTCCCGATCGTCGTCCGCCCGGCATCGCGGGCTTCAGCCAATACGACGATCTCTACGCCAACGTCGAATTGTGGTTGGAGCGCGGATGGCTGGATTATCTTGTGCCGCAACTCTACTGGCCCGCCGAGCGCACCGCGCAATCGTTCCCCGTGTTGCTCGATTACTGGGCGAAACAAAATCCGCATCAACGCCATCTCTGGCCGGGTCTCTTCACGAGTTCGATCAACGACACGCCGAAATCGTGGCGGCCCGAGGAAATCCCCAACCAAATCGCACTCGCGCGCGCACATCCCGCCGCGAGCGGCCACGCGCATTTCAGCATGATCGCCTTGTTGCAGGACCGACAGGGCATCGCCACGCAACTCGCGCGTGGCGTCTACGTGCAACCGGCACTCGTGCCCGCGACGCCGTGGCTCGGTCAGTCAACCCTCGCCGCGCCGCAACTCCAACGCGCCAGCTCCGTCCGTGTGTTGGTGCGCGCGCCGCAGAACGCGACGCTGCTCGCGATTTGGTTTCGTCACGGAAACCACTGGCGATTTCACACGCAACCCGCGCAGGAGAATTCCATTTCGCTTTCCGCCGGCGACGCGCACGGACCGGTCGATGCGGTGGTCGTGAGTGCGGTTGATCGCCTCGGCCACGAAAGTCCGCGCACGACCCTCTTGCTCAACTCCACCCGCCGCTCGCCATGAACGCTACTCCTGTCTCTCAACCGGCTAATGCCGCCCGCGCGTGGAGTTGGATTCCGACGCTCTATTTCAGCCAGGGCATTCCCTACGTGGTCGTGATGACGCTCTCGGTTGTCATGTATAAGAATCTCAAACTCTCCAACACCGACATCGCGCTCTACACGAGCTGGCTTTACCTGCCGTGGGTGATCAAGCCGTTGTGGTCGCCGGTGGTGGACTTGTTTCGCACGAAACGTTTCTGGATCGTCTCGCTGCAACTCGCCATTGGCGCGGCGTTCGCGCTCGTGGCGTTGACGATTCCCGCGCCGCATTTTTTCCAGCTCACGCTCGCGATGTTTTGGCTGCTGGCCTTCAGCTCTGCCACGCACGACATCGCCGCCGATGGCTTTTACATGCTCGCGTTGCCCGCGCACCAACAAGCAGCGTTCGTCGGCGTGCGCAGCACGTTTTTCCGACTGGCGATGATCGCGGGGCAGGGCGGCCTCGTTTATCTCGCGGGTTATCTCCAAGATTACACCGGCGACGTCGTGCGGGCGTGGACGCTGGTGTTTGGCTTGCTCGCGGGACTCGCGGTTGTCGCAGGCATTTACCATTCGTTCGTGCTGCCGCGTCCGGCCGTGGATCACGCGGTGCGGCAACGCGGTCGCCTCGTCGCGGATTTCGTCGCGGTGTTCGGCGCATTTTTTCGCAAGCCCGGTATTGGTGTCATGCTCGGCTTTCTGTTGCTTTACCGCTTCGCGGAGTCGCAACTGCTGAAACTCGTCACGCCGTTCCTGCTCGATGGACGCGACGTTGGCGGACTCGCCTTGAGCACACAGCAAGTCGGCATCGCCTACGGCACGATCGGCGTGCTCGCGCTGACTTGCGGCGGTTTGCTCGGCGGCTTTGTGATTTCGCGCTACGGGCTCAAGCGTCTGCTGTGGCCGATGATTTTTGCGATGAACGTCCCGAATCTCATCTTCGTCGCGCTTGCGTGGTGGCAACCGAGTGGTGTCGCCGTGGTTGGTGCGGCGCTGGCGGTCGAGCAATTCGGCTACGGCTTCGGCTTCGCCGCCTACTTGCTCACGATGATTATGTTTGCCGAGGGCGAACACAAAACCGCGCACTACGCGATTTGCACCGGCTTCATGGCGCTGGGCATGATGTTGCCCGGCATGGCCGCCGGTTGGATTCAAGAGCAGCTCGGCTACCAAAATTTCTTTCTCTGGGTGATGGCGTGCACAATTCCGTCCTTCGCCGCCTGCGCCTTCGTCAAAATCGATCCCGCCTTCGGCAAGAAATCCTGAGCGACCACCGCAAGCCGCCAAGTGAGTTTGTAACCTAATAGGTTACAAACGTGAGTTGGGCGGCTCCGAGTATTTCGGCCCGCTACTTACCCAGGCTGCGGCCCTGCATCGCGGGGTGCGACGATGGCGGTTGCGCGCGAGTCTGGATTCTTCTCCGCCGATCCTTCGCTCATCTGCGTTTCCGGTGGAGCAGCATCTGCCGGCGAGTTCGGGCGTTTTGCGAACAGAATCTCCTCGGGAATCAGGCTCAACGACGATCCAAGGAATTGATACATCTCTCTTTCCGTTTTAGGCATGGGACAATGTTACTCCTCCAGCCGCCATGAAACAATCGGGGCGCACGTCTTACGCGAATACAGTCCAGTCATATTCGCCTAACGCATCACTCAGGCGACCGTCGCGTTTGTAACCGAATCGGTTACAAACCGCAGCAACTGGCTTGTTGCGTCAGTGGCGAAGTTGGCGGGCGCCCTCGATGATTTTGTCCCACTGCAACGCGGGGCCGGGGTCGGTCTTGTTCGTTTGAATGTGGTAATGGCCGATGACGCCCTCGAACTTCGCCAGTTCGGCGTCGGGCAACTTGTGCGTGACGAGCCGGCCTTTGGTGTCGCGCGGGTAGTCGAGTTTGATCTTCGGGAAGATCTTGCTGAGCGCCGCCGTGAGCTTGATCAGCGCGGCGTATTGCTCCGGCGTGAGATCGTATTGCACGAGGTCGGTCGCCTGGATGTTGCCGCGCACAGGATCAGGGCGAATCGGGCGGCCCTTGAAGCCTTTCACGCGAAACATCGGGTCGCCGAGTTTTTCCGGAATGGTGATTTCCGTTCCGCCCTTGGCGTCGCGGCGATACCAAGACTTCAGCACCGCCGTGTCGCCCGGCGCGTAGGCACCGATGTTGGCGATTTCGACACCGACGGAACGGTCGTTGGACGTCGACGCGTGCCACGCGCGCTCTTTGACGTCGAGCGTTTGGTAAATGGTGCCGTCCAGATCGAGCATGAAGTGCACGGAGAGTCCGCGGTGATCATGGAGGATGTTGAAACACTGTTTGCTGATGCCGCACGCGTCGTAGTGGAGGACGAATTGATCCACCACGCGCCGCAACAACGGCAAATCCCAACCGCCGCCGCGCACGCGCGCGATTTCTTCGGTGGATAAATTTACCGAGCGCAGGCTGTAGCGATTCGGCGATTTAATGTCGGGCCGCGCGGTCGCGGTTTTTTCCCAACCACTCTCCGCCAACGGCGCGAAGCGACGCTCCACGCGATACGCATCGTAACCGCCCGGGTCCATCCACGTCACAACCGGCGTGCCGATTGAAAAAAACTGTCCGGCCACGACGATTTCGTCGCCCTTTCGCGAGAGCGGTGTCGCGGGCGGAGTCGCGCAACCGGACCACAGCGTAAGTGCGGCGAGAACACCGAGGGCGGAAAGAGAGCGGAGGGAAAACATCACGAAGAAAACAGAGGACTCAGGCGAGCAAGCCGAGCCGACGCTTGAGAGTTAACACGCGTTGATAAGCTTCGTCGAGACGTGCTTCGGTGACGCGGCCACTTTCCACCGCGCGCAGCACGGACTCAATCGCTCGCGGCGCGATGTCGGGATCGTAACTCAGGTTGTTGCCGAAGCAGAGCACATCGACGCCGGCGTTGAGCGCGGACGAAATCGCTTCATCCATGCCGTAGTGCGCCGAGATGGCTTTCATTTCCAAATCGTCACTCACCACCACGCCACGAAAACCGAGTTCGCCGCGCAACAAATCCGTGATGACCGCACGTGACAGGGTCGCCGGTCGCTCGGGATCGAGTCGCGCATTGAAAACGTGAGCGCTCATGATCACGTCGCAGAGCGCGGCGGCGATCAGTTGTTGGAACGGCACAAGTTCGCGCTCGTGCCACGTGGCGGAGACATCGACGAGCCCGAGATGCGTATCGCCCGCCGCGCTGCCGTGGCCCGGAAAATGTTTCGCGCAACAGGCGAGACCGCGCTCGCGGTGCGCGCGCACAAATTCGCCCGCGTGCTGCGCGACGACGTGCGGATCTGCGGAGAACGCGCGTGCCTTGCCCTTGATGATCGGATTATCGGGATTGGCATCGAGATCGACGACCGGCGCGAGATTGAGATTGAAACCCGCGGTCGCGAGTGTGTCGGCCATGGCGGCGGCGGCGCGGTGCGTTTCCGCGAGATCGTTGCGCGCGCCGAGTTCCTCGTGCGAAATACTCGCCGGAAAACCGTAAGCGGCTTTGAGCCGGTTGACGCGACCGCCCTCCTGATCGACCGCAACGAGCAGCGGCACGCTCGCCTGCGTTTGCAGATGAGTGATGAGGTCGCGCACTTGCGACGGCGACTCGATGTTGCGGCGACGGAAACCGCTATCGATGGTGCCGCCGCTCATTTCCTGATCGAAGAAAATCACGCCGCCGACGTGGTGCGACTGGATGTCGCGCACGACGAGGTGGCACTCCGCTGGGGTGCAGCCGCGGAAACCGACGATCAGCAATTGGCCGATTTTTTCGCGCAATGTGGCGGCTGGGGGAGCGGTCGTCATCGAGATGGCTCAGCGGTGCCTCACTCCAATGCCGGGACGGTCAGTGGGAATAATGCGGCCGTTATCGAAAGTGGCGCCGTCAAACGGATCGTTCGTGATCAAGAGGGCGCCGTCGAGGTCGGCCCAGTCGGCGAGCGGCGCGAGTTGAGCGGCGGCGGAAATCGCGCACGAGGTTTCGGTCATGCAGCCGAGCATCACTTTCATATCCAACGCGCGCGCGACGGTGATCATGCGGTGGGCTTCGCGCAGGCCGGTGCATTTCATCAGTTTGATGTTGATGCCGTCGAACACCCCGCGGAGTCGCGCGACATCGGTGAGGCGTTGCGCGCTTTCGTCGGCGATCAGTGGCAGCGGACTGCGTTCGCGCAGCCACGCGGTGTCGTCGAGGGCGGTCTTCGCAAAGGGTTGTTCGATCAGGATGACGCCCTTCGTCGCGAGCCACTCGCTCATGCGCAGGGCTTCCTCGCGATCGGTCCAACCTTGGTTGGCGTCGACCAGTAGTGGTTTATCGGTGATTTCGCGAATCGTCGCGATCAACAGTTGGTCGGTGTCGCGGCCGAGTTTCACTTTCAGCATGTGATACGGTTCTGCCTCGCGGGTTTTCTGGCGGACGATTTCCGGCGTATCGATGCCGATGGTAAACGACGTGACGGGCGCACGGGCAGCGTCAAGGCCCCAGAGCTTATGAAGCGGGACGTTAAGTTTTTTGCCGATCCAATCGTGCAGCGCGATATCGAGCGCGGCCTTCGCGGCGGTGTTGCCGGGGACCAGCGTGTCGATTTCGGCGAGAATTTCCTCAACACGGAATGGATCGGTCCAGCGCGTTGCATCGAGACAGCCGAAGAAGGCGGTGGCGGTGGCTTGCGATTCACCGAGGTAGGGCGGCATCGCGGCTTCACCATAGCCGGTGAGGCCTTCGTGTTCCAATTCGACCAGCATCGCCGGAGTCGTGGTGCGCGAACTCGCGGCGAGCGTGAACGCGTGCCTCAACTCCAACGTGAGCGGAGAAAAGCGGAGCTGCATACCCAGTGGGTCAAACGACCAACTGGGTTTGGCTCAAGCTTCCAGTTGCGGGCGGGTCGGCTCGGGCCAGTCGACGTGGAAGAACTTGCCGCGCGGCTTGTCGGTGCGCTCGCGCGAAGACTAGTCGCCCGCCGTGCGGATCGGCAGCTTGAGCGGTAGCGTTTCCCCGTCTCCGGTCGGGGATCGTGAGAGGGAAGAGAGTTTCCCTAGTTTATCACCCAAATCGTTCGGTGCCCGAAAGCGATAGGCCCGACCGACTTTGCGCTGCAGCACCAGCAGGCCGCGCTGCACGAGATCGAAGAGGTCGTCGCGCGCGGTTTGATGGGTGACGCCCTGACTGCGTTGATGCGCACCGATCAGGTATTCCGTGTTCGGCTCGCGCAGGGCATGCAGCAACAGCGCCTGCTGCCGGTGATTGAGGTCCTGCATGCCGCGCAGACAATCACCGGCGGCCTTGAGTTCGGCTTTCTTGTGTTCCAGATAGGCGCGGAGCGATTTGACGGCTTCGCGAATCACTTCGGCTTGGTGGAGGATGAAGTAAGTGAGGTCGTTATCGTCGGTTTCTGTGTGCAGGAACGCTTCCGCGTAACGAATGGGCGCGCGCAGGAGAATCTCGGAAATCGAGATGAACTCGAACAACTGGTATTCGTGCCGGAGCATCGACCAATAGAAGAGCGCCCGAGCGGTGCGGCCGTTGCCATCGACGAAGGGGTGGTCGTAGGCGAGCCAGAAGTGGAGGATGATCGCGCGCAGAACGGGGTGGACGAAAAAATCCGGCTCCTCACCGTTCGCAAAACGGCACATCGCATCCAGCCGACGAGACAGTTCGGCGGCGGGCGGTGGTTCGTGAAAAACCGTTCCCTCCATGTCTTCGACCCGGATGTTTTCTTCGTCCCGGCGAAAGCGACCGGCGGCGCCCGGTTTCTCCAGGGTTCCCTCCGTGACGCGTTCGTGCAGTTCAAACACGATGGCCGGCGTCAACTTGTCCGTCCGCAGGTCGCGAATCCGCTGCATCGTGAGAAAATTGTTCAGGATCATCCGTTCGCTTTTGTCGCGCGGCGGTCGACCGGTGCGGAGCATCTCTCTGGCCACCGGGCGGGTGGTGGCCGCGCCTTCGAGCTGACTGGAGGTGATCGCCTCCTCCATGAGTGTGTTCACCACATAGTGATCGCGGCTGGCTGCGGATTTCTCGATCGCCTCGGGCAGGCCGAGCGCCATGCCCAATCCGCGATCAATTTGATGCAACAATTCGGTCAAGTGATTGGGTAGCGCAAAGACGAAGGGCTGGCCCGATTTATCCTTCAATCCGACGCACCGGTAACCACTGCGGCGAGATTGTTTAAGGACATACCAATATTCTTCGTGCGAGAATCCCTCGGGTGCCGCCCGCCGCCGCAGATCGTTCCAGTGCCGGTAGCGATCCTTGGCCAGCCAATCACGTTGATGCACATAGGCCGCCATCTGGCGGGGTTCCCGAATCTTCTTCGCCAGAAGCGGCCACGGCGGAGGGCTCTGTGGTAGTTTCATCGGTTTAGTAATCCTAATTCTTGTCCGATTAGGAATAGATTAGGAAACCGACTCAATCCTAATATTTAAGTTATTAGGATTAAATTTGGCTTTCACGGCCAAAGAAAAACGCGGTCTTACGACCGCGTTGAGGGGATTTGCCTTTGAAATCAGCTTAAGCTTCCAGTTGCGGGCGGGTCGGCTCGGGCCAGTCGACGTGGAAGAACTTGCCGCGCGGCTTGTCGGTGCGCTCGTAGGTGTGTGCGCCGAAATAGTCGCGTTGGGCTTGGAGCAAGTTGGCCGGCAGACGCGCGGAGCGGTAGCTGTCGTAGTAGGAAAGGGCGGAGCTGAACGTCGGGGCGGCGACACCGCATTCGGCGGCGAGCGAGACGACTTTGCGCCAGTTTTCCTGCGCCTGCTTCACCATCTTGTTGAAATACGGATCGAGCAGGAGGTTCGCGAGGTTCGGATTGCGCGCGTAGGCCTCGGTGATCTTTTGCAGGAACGCCGCGCGGATGATGCAACCGCCGCGGAAGATCTGCGCGATCTCGCCGAAGTTGAGCTTCCAATTGTATTCCTGTTGCGCGGTGCGCATGAGCTGGAAGCCCTGCGCGTAGGAGCAAATCTTGGAGCAATAAAGCGCGTCGTGGATGGCCTGGATGAGTGCTTTCTTCGAGCCGCGGTATTTCTTGGTCGGGCCCTTGAGAATCTTCGAGGCGGCGACGCGTTCGTCCTTGATGGCGGAGATGCAGCGCGCGAACACGGCTTCGGCGATGGTCGGAGCGGGCACGCCCATGTCGAGCGCGTTGGTCGAAGTCCATTTGCCGGTGCCTTTCTGGCCGGCGGTATCGAGCACGATGTCGACGAAAGCCTTCCGCTTGTTGGCGGGATCCTTCTGCTTGAGAATGTCGGCGGTGATTTCGATGAGGAAGCTGTCGAGCGCGCCTTGATTCCACTCGGAGAAGATTTCGCCCATTTCGGCGGCCTTGAGACCGAGGAGGCCGGACATCAACGCGTAGGCTTCGCAGATCATCTGCATGTCGCCGTATTCGATGCCGTTGTGAATCATCTTCACGTAATGGCCCGCGCCGTTTTCGCCGATGTAGGTCGTGCAAGGCACGCCACCGGAGACGGGCTGGCCGGGCTTGGCGCCCGCGATCGGTTTGCCGGTCTTGCCGTCAACTTTGGCGGCGATGGCTTCCCAGATCGGCTTCAATTCTTTCCACGCGGCGAATTCGCCACCGGGCATGAGCGACGGGCCGAAGCGCGCGCCTTCTTCACCGCCGGACACGCCGGAGCCGATGAAGCGGAGATTTTTTTCGCGGAGTTGCTTTTCGCGGCGGATCGTGTCGGTCCAGAGTGCGTTGCCGCCGTCGATGATGATATCGCCCTTATCGAGCAACGGCACGAGACCGTCGATCACCGCGTCGGTGGCCTTGCCCGCTTGGACGAGGATGACGACTTTGCGCGGTTTCGCGAGGGACGCGACGAAGTCGGCGAGCGTCTTCGAGCCGACGAGGCCGCCGGGTGTGTTGGGGTTTTCGGCGACGAATTTGTCCGTCTTTTCAACCGTGCGGTTGTAGACCGAAATGCGAAAGCCGTGGTCGGCGATGTTGAGGGCGAGGTTCTGACCCATGACGGCCAGGCCGACGAGTCCGATATCAGAATGTGTCTTGGCCATAAGGAAACCAGACTAGCCGAGCGCGTCGGAAAGACCAAACTAATTACTATTGCCTAAAGTGGCATAAAGGCCGCGCGGATTGCTATGGCGCCCGCTGGTGCGCGAACCGTCGCCGCAGGGATTACGGCGTGTTGTTGCGGCGCTTTTCGAACGAGTTCGCCTTCGGGAAAAACGGGGCGACCTTCTCGATGACCGGTGTCATCCACGCGGGCTCATTGCGTTTGTAGACCCACGAAAAGAAAATCACGGAGACCACTACCAGCACCGCCACGCCAACGAGGATTTTGTTCATGCCGGCGATTTTTCTCAGGATGAAAACCAGCGCGACCAACGAGGCGATGACGATGCCGAGCTTCAGCCACGTGGCCGCAGGGACACTTCGGGCGGTTTCGAGCGCTGAGGCGGCGAAGAGCAACATGATTTACGGCTAGCGGGAAGCGGACGGGTGACGAGACGATTTTACGGTCCGCGGCGCAGTCGGGCGGGCGGGCGCCGCACCTACCGGTTATTTTTTCGTGAGTTCGCCAATGTATGAGGCTGGGCCGGCCCCCTTCTCGTAACCAACGACCTTGGCGAGTTCTTGGCCTTTCGCATCGAAGACGAACATCGTGGGGAAGCCCGGCACGTTATACTCGTCCTTCAACGCGATGATGCGCGCCAACTCCGGATCGGCCGCGATTTTCTCGGGCGTGCGATCCTTGGCGCGCGGGTAATCCACCAGTGCGAGCACTTTGTCGGCCGCGAATGCCGCGAACTCCGCCGAGGTGAGCACTTCGGCGTGCAGCGCCTTGCAGGGCGGGCACCAGGTCGAGCCAGTGAATTCGAGCACGAGTTGCTTGCCTTCGGCCTTCGCCTTGGCCTTCGCGGCGGCAATGTCGGTCATCCAGCCTTCGTAAGCAGAAAGCGGCAATGCGAGCACGGTGAACAGAAGAGCGGAACGAAGGAGGCGAGGGAGGTTCATGGTTGGTTAAGTCAAACACGCTAGTCCGCCGCTCCGTTTTAGCCAGTCGGATGTCAACTACCGTGCGGCGCCTCGCGGTCTCAGTAATGCCGCGCGGTGCCGAAGTAATCGAGCAGCCAGGCTTCCTGCCAGATGCGAAAGCGGCCTTCGGGTGTGATCTTGCCGTGTTCCTCGCGATCGGCGTGCGGCAACAGAAACCCAAGTTCGGTGTTCACTTGCTCCATCATCTGTTGCTGGCGATTCAGGTCGTCGATCGGCGTGGTTTCCCACGGCACCGCCACTTCCCCGGCGCGTTGGATGCGTTGCAGGTGATGCGCGAGCAATCGCGGCAATGACCGCCGCCACGGACTGCGCGCGAGGAACCAGCTCTCCGGATAAAAACCACCGAAGGGCAGGAAAAAATTGTCGGTGACGTAGCGGCGCCCGCTTTGCATCTCGGTGGATAAACTGAAACACACCGTAATCGCGCCGCTATCCTGCGGCAGAAATGCCACCTGTGCGCGCACGGTATTGTCGTGACTCTGGTAAATCGACACGCGCAACCAGATGCCGCCGCCGACTTCGGCTTTCAGCGCCTGCGTGGCGGTAAAGCGATTATCGCGCAACCAATCGCGCACCCGCAGCAAGCGCTCCTGCACCGGCCATTCGTCACCGCCCGTGTTGGAGACGAACTTGGGAAACAACGGCAACGGACTCAGGCTGATCGCGGAAACGCGCAGCCAGTTGAAGCCGGATTCGAGCACAAACCAAAGGAGAAACGCGCTCACCGCCACGACCCAAAATGGCCGGTCAATCCAGCCAAATTGCTCACTCGTCGAGGCAACAAAGAGCGCGAACAGCATCCACCGCAACCAGCGGATCGGAATCGCCAACATCGGCGAGGCGACCCGCAGGTTGATGTAGAACAACGCCAGCAGCAGAGCCGCGGCGGGCGCGAGGACGATAGTGATGACTTCCGACATGACCGGGTGGCGAACCGAAGTCCGCGGGGCGAAAAATTGCGACGAGCCTGAGCTGATTAGCTCAGACGCACCGGCATGATGACGCAGACGAAGCTCTCCAGCGTCTTGAAAACGCCGGGGCTAACCTCGTCCTTCAACTCGAAATAAACTTCGTCCTTGGTCAGTGCGCGGAGCGGATCCATCACGAATTGCGGGTTAAACGCCACTTGGAGTTCGGTGCCGCTGTAATCGATCGCGATCGACTCGTGCGCCTCGCCGAAATCAGGGGACGACGCGGTGATCTCAAGCAGGTTGCTCGTGAGTTTGATGCGCACCGAATTGGACTTCTCCGATGTCACCAAGGCTGCGCGGTGCACGCATTGCAGGAAGTTCTCGCGATCGAGCTTAATCCGCTGATGCGTTTCCTTGGGAATAACCTGTTGGTAATTGGGGTAATTTCCTTCGACGACTTTCGAGAAGAGGTAAATCGCGTCGGTCAGGCCGCTGTTATCCTTGTTCGTCTCGATCTGGAACGCGGCGCGGCGTTCATTGAAGGAAATGGTCAGCTTGTCGCCTTTGCCGAGGAGGCGAAGAAGTTCGGCGACGGTCTTGGCTGGGAGGATGATCGCGCCGGTGTTGGCGGCAGGGACTTCCATTTCCTTGCTAACGAGTGCTAGGCGGCGGCCATCGGTGGCGACGAGTGCCAGTTTGCCCTCGCGGAAGTTGAAATAGACGCCGTTGAGAATGTAACGGGTTTCGTCCGTCGATTGCGCGTAGGCGACATTGCCGAGCATGCCGGCAAGTTCGCTTTGTTCCAACGCGAACGTCTTGTCGTCGCCGGTGTCCGGCAACTTCGGGAAGTCATCCGCTCCGAGGCCCATGATCTTGAAATGCGAACCACCCGAGGTGATTTTTACTTGGTGCGAGGCGGAACCTTCGACGGTGACTTCGACGTTGGGCAGCTCACGCACGATGGTGGCGAGGCGCTTGACTGGGAGCGTCACGCTGCCCGGCTCTTTGATCTCGGCTTTGATTTTGCAACGGATGCCGAGATCGAGATTGGTGGTCGAGAGGGAGATGTAATCCTTCTCGGCCTCGATCAGCACGTTGCTCAAGATTGGCATGGCGGCCTTGGAGCCGACAACGTTGAGGACCTGGGCAAGGCCGTTACTGAAGTGGTCGCGGTTGATCTTAAATTTCATCGGCAGTGGGCTGGAGCTGGGTTTTCCACACAAAGGTTAGATAGAGAGAGATTCAATAAGATAGTATCCGTATTATTATGGTGCACGAATATCGTGGTAAGCGAGCTTTCGCCAGAGGGAAAAAGGCGTCGGCCAGCGCTGCGCAAAGCTCCTGAATAAGTCCGAATAACCGGCAGGTTGTTCACAGGAGAAAGTTATTCAGACGATCCCTCGCGCATCTTCACAATGCGTTTGCGAAGAACTCTCATCTTGGTGTGGCGCACGCCGCGGCGGTAGTGCTCGAAGAGTCCGTAGGCGATGTAGGCGAGGAAGAGAAAGAAGAACGCGACTTCCTGGAGGCGCCAGATGATGATGCCCGCGATGAAGACGAGGACGAAGGTGCGGAAACGGGTCTTCGTTTCCCAGTTCACCTGTTTGAAGCTCGGGTAACGCACCGTGCTGACCATCAGCATGGCGACGAGCAGGAGCAGCAAGGGCAACGCCAGCGTGAATTGGCGCAATTCGCGGTCGTTGGCGGCCAAGTTGAGCAACAACAACACCAAGGTGGCAATCGTGCCCGCCGCCGCGGGAATCGGCAGACCGACAAAATCCTTGTGCGATTCCGCCTCGGAGCGGTGGAGCAGGGGATTCGTGATGACGTTGAAGCGCGCCAATCGCACCGCGCCGCAAAGCAAGTAGACGAACGCAATTAACCAGCCCAGCTCGCGAAACCACTGGTAATCCCCGCGCGGAGCCAGGATCAAAAAGAAAACCATCAACGCCGGCGCGATGCCGAACGACACCACGTCGGCCAGCGAATCAAACTCCGCGCCGAACAACGACGTGCGTCCGCCCATGCGCGCCAAGCGTCCGTCGAGCGAATCGAAGACGACGGCCAACAAAATGAACCAGACGGCCTGAGTGTAGAGGTCGAACGGCGTCAGCGTCGGGTGCAAGAGCGCGTATTCACCACCGTCGGTGATGAGGCGCGCCTGGATGCACTTGATCACGGCGACGAAGCCGCAGAACAAATTGCCCGCGGTCATCAGGTTCGGCAGGAAATAAATCCGGCTCGCCTGGGTGACGTTGTAGGGGTTTTCTCGATCGGAGAGGTCGGGCATGGGAAACGGACTACTTCTTGGTCAAACTCTCGAGGTAGCGCCAGAACTTGGAGTGTTGTTCGAAAAGCTGTTGTTCCGACACGGGTAATTTCATGCGAAACAACGCGTCCTCCAACGACGACTTGTGCAAAATGTAGTGCGTGTGGAGATTGTCGCCCTCAACGGTGAAATAGAAGCGGAAATCGCCGGAGCGCAGACGGTAGAAATCGGTGCCGGCGCGGCTAAATTTGCCCAACGGCTCGCGCGGATTTGCCAAGTCGTTCGGACTGACATTGCTGATCGGCTCGATGGCTTCCATTTGGGCCAATTTGTCGAGCCGGTTGAGCTCCTGCATGCTCTGGGCGGAAAAGGTGACTTGAAACATGATTCGTGGGTCAGCCGGCTGACGGAGAAACCGCGCACCGACCAACGACACTTCCTAGACGCCACGCGGTGTGCGGCAACGCTAAACACCGCCTTGACGGGCATGCGTTTACCGATGGGCCATGGCGCGCGTGGAGTAGCGCGCGGGGTGGTGGCGCGCCGCGGCCCTAATTCTGTCGAGTCGGACCGGCAACTCGACCGCATCTTTGTTGCGCGAGTGGTGCGGTGCGCTAGAACGGCGCGCATCCCCCATGCCTGTTACCCTTGCCGATATTCGTGCCGCGCGGAAGCGCATCGCTGGCGTCGTCGTGAACACTCCATGCGCGGAGTCGATTCCGCTCTCCGGAATCACGGGCTCGCGCATTTTTTCGAAACTGGATAATCTCCAGCGCACCGGCTCGTTCAAAGAGCGCGGCGCGCGCAACGCTCTCGCGAAACTCACGCCCGCCCAACGTCGCCGCGGTGTCGTCGCCGCCTCCGCCGGTAATCATGCGGCGGCGCTCGCCTATCACGGTCAATTGCTCAACTGCCCGGTCACAGTCGTGATGCCCGACTACGCGCCGTTGATCAAAATCAGCACCTGCAAACGCCTTGGCGCGCACGTCATCGTGCATGGCCGCGATTTCTCCGAAGCGCGCGCCCACGCCGACTCACTCGCGGCGAGCGAAGGCTTCACCTACATCCACGGGTTCGACGCGCCGGACATCATCGCTGGGCAGGGCACGCTCGGCCTCGAAGTGTTGGAACAAGTCAAAGACGTCGACGCCATCGTTTGTCCAGTAGGCGGCGGTGGATTGCTCGCGGGCGTCTTGGTCGCGGTCAAAGCGCTCAAGCCACGCGTCAAAGTGATCGCCGTCGAAAGCGCGATGACGGGCAATCTCAGCGCCGCGCTCCAAGCCGGCAAACCCGTGCTCGTCGGTCGCCGCGGCACGCTCGCCGATGGTCTCGCGACGCTCACCGTCGGCACGAACGCGTTTTCACTCATTCGCGACCGCGTCGATGGCATTGTCAAAGTCACCGAGAACCAAATTTCACTCGCGATTCTGCGCATGATCGAAATGGAAAAAATCGTCGTGGAAGGCGCCGCCGCGACGCCGTTGGCCGCGATGATGTCGGGGCAATTACCGGAGTTGCGCGGCAAACGGGTCGTGCTGGTCACTTGCGGGGGCAACATCGATCCGGCGATTCTCAGCCGCGTGATCGAGCGCGGTCTCGTCAGCGATGGTCGTATCACGCGTTTCACCGTTACGATCAGCGATCGGCCGGGCGGCTTGGCGGCGTTGGCGCGCGTCATCGCCGAGTCGGGCGCGAGTTTTAAGGAGGTTACCCATGATCGCGCGTTCAGCGGGCCCGACGTCCATGCGGTCAATGCCGTGTGCACGATCGAGACCCGCGACCACGCGCACATTCGCGCGCTGCACCGCGCATTGCGCAAGGCCGGGTTCCCGCTCGTCGTGGCGAAGTAAGTGGCGCGCCCGGCCTGTTGCCGATGGTTGAAAGAGGTTCTCGAGCGCGGCAGATTTCAGGCCGAGTAAGGGAGCCCTAGGAGAATCCCCTACGCAATTGCTCGTATATCAACGTTTGGGCGCTTGCGTCCGTCGTTTGGGGTGCCTATATTGCAGCCCGTGAATCAGGTAACTGTCCCCGCGCTGCTGGTCCTCAGCGCACCGCCCGTTTTTTCGGCGGAGCGATTGGACTAATCGATTTTCGCGATCGGAACAAAACCATTCACGTCCACTCCAACTTGTCTATGAACACTCCCATTCCGCGATTCGTCATTTCCGCGCTAACCGCTCTCGTGTTGAGCACCGGCGCCCTCGCCCAATCCGCCCCCCCTGTCCAAGCCGACGTCAAGAGCCGCACGTTTGAACAAGACGGCAAGACGATTCAAGAACACACCGTCACCACCACCGCCACCGTGCGCCAAGTGCAGGCCAAGCCCTCGCAACACCAAGTGGCCATCGTCGTGACCAACCGCGCGGGCAAGAGCGGCGACTCGCAATTGGGGGCGCTCGAAGATTTCATCACCGCTCGCGTCACCGATCTCGGTCTACGCGTCATCTCCGCCGAAACCGCGCTCAACGCCGTCAGCGCACTCGCGCCGGGCGCTAAGGCGACCGACCTCGACGCGCAATTTGCCGACAGCACCTCGGCTGTGCGCCTCTCGCAAACCATGGGCGCCGACTACGTGCTCCAAGTTTCCATCTCCGGCCTCGAAGCCAACCAACGCACCGTCGATGCTTACGGCGTCAAAGCCGTGAACGAGGAACGTATCGCCCGCGTCACTTACAAGATTCTCGACGGCACCACCGGTGCCAGCCTCGCCGCGGACACGGTCCGCACCAACATGATGGTGCAGCAGACCTCCGCCTCTTCCACCGAGCGCTCGGATGCGTTCAACGGCCTCCTCGACGAAGCCGCCGGCAAAGTTGCCACCAGCTTGAAGCGCGCCATCGACCGCGGCCGCCTCGGCACGCCAAACGCCGCCGCCGCCCTCGTCAATGTCGAGCTCTCCACTGAAGTCGCCGACCTCTACATCCCCGACGTGCGCATCGGCGCGGAAAACACACTCAGCATTTCCCAAAGCAAATTCAAAGTCGCCGCCCTCTCTGCCACCGTAGAAATTGACGGCATCGCCGTGGGCACCGCGCCGGGCACGATTCAAGTGAAGGCGGGCCTAAGCAAACTCCGTGTCGTGCGCGAAGGCTTCAAGCCATGGGAACGCACCGTCAATTTCGCCAACGGCCAGAAACTCAACGTCACGCTCGAGATGAGCGATGCCGGCTACGCCCGCTGGAAGGACGCCACTGGTTTCATCAACAATCTCAAAAACGGCGCGAAACTCACTGACGCCGAGGTCAAGGTTCTCGAAGGCGAGGCCAAGGCGCTCGAAAACAGCGGCTTCAAAGTGAACGTCGATACCAAGGAAGGCATTACCATCAACGAGCGCTCGCTCTTCGGTCGCTAAGTTACTCTACCGCCGCAACCCCAACTTACTCTCCTATGAAAATCGGACGAATCCTCCTCGCCGCCCTCGTGGCCGCCTCACTCTCCGCCAGTTTGGGCTTCGCGCAAGAAGCCCCCGGCAAAAAGAAACTCGCGGTGACCAAGATCACTGCCAATCCCGCCGTCGCTCAACGCATGGCCGCGCAGGGCGTCAATCTCTCGCTCGACAGCATTCTGCAGAGCCTCGAATCCCAAGTGCACGACCGCCTGCTCAACACGCGCCGTTTCGAAATGATCGAGCGCGCCGATGTCGATGCCCTCGCGACTGAAGCCGCGGCCGCAGGTGCGGCGTTCAGCTTTAACCAAGCCGACTACATCCTCACCATCCGCGTCGACAATTTCAACGACCGCATGGAAGAGCGCCGCCTCGCCTCCCTCGGCAAGACGATCCGCGCCCGCACCATTGAGATTTCCGCCGTCGCCAAAATCACCGAAGTCGCCACGCAACGTTCCATCGCCAGCGCCAACTTCTCCGTCTTGAAGCGCGACTCCGAGAACCGTTCGGAAAACACGTCCGCGCGCGTCGGCGAAGCCAGCGACGAATTGCTCTCCCAGGCCGTCCGCGAAATCGCCCAGAAAATTTCCGGCCGCGCGACCGACGCCGTTTATCCGGCCCGCATCATCGGCAAGCGCGACCGCATCGTGACGATCAATCGCAACGACCAAGCCGGCGTCTCCGTCGGTCAGGTCTGGGAAGTTTTTGCGATTGGCGACGAACTCGTCGATCCCGACACTGGCGAGCGTAGTCGCGAAGAAGTTTACGTCGGCAAAGTCCGCGTCACGCGCGTCACACCACAGAATTCCCAAGCCGAAATCATCGAAGATCTCGGCGTCGCGAATGGAGCCATTGTCCGCGCGATCATCCCCGACGAAGAAAGCTGATATTTCCAGTAAGTAACCAACACCCAACGAAAGAATACCCCATTATGAACCAACCCCAAGCGTCGCTTAAAGCACGCCGGTTCACCCAAGTGGCATGCGCGCTTGCGCTCATGCTAATGGTTGCCGGTTGCCAAACCTACGAACAAGACACCAAAGCCTTCACGCAATCGTCGCGCAGCGGCAGTTTGATGCAGGCCGTGCCGCAGATCGATCAGCAGGCCAATAAATCGGCTGGCTCGAAGGACGAACTGGTTTTCCGTTTTGAACAGGGCGCGACCTTGCGCACCGCCGGACTCGCCGACCCAGCCACGGTGCCGAGCATTTTGCCGCCGCCGGCTCCGGTGAAAAAGGGCGAAGAACCGCCGCCACCCCCGCCGGCACCGACCGATCGCGAAGTCACCGAACATTATTTGCGCCGCTCTAACGAAGCCTTCGATAAGGCCGAAGCTCGCGTCAATCACTGGGAAGAACAGGCCAAGCTCAAGGTCGGCTCCGAACTCGGCGCCATAATGACCAATCAGGCGAATTTGCCCTACCGTGGCCGCTCCTACGACAAGGTGATGATGAACGCCTACAAGGCGCTCAACTACATCGAACTCGGCGACAAGGATAAGGCACGCGTCGAACTCAACCGCTCGCTCCAACGCCAACGCGACGCCGTGGCCGACAACGAAAAACGCATCGCCGCCCTCCAAGATGAGGCCGAAAAGGCTGCTCGCGGCGAGTTGAAGGACGAGTCCGGCAAATCCGCCTCTTACGATAGCAATCGCGCGATGGACGATGCCCGCACTGGCCCCGCCCTCCAGGCCGCCCTCGACGCTTCGCTCGCGCCGATGAAGCCCTATGGCGACTACGTGAATCCTTTCGCGGTGTTCCTCGACGGTTTGTTCTTCACCGCTCTCGGTGAAACCGGCGACGATTGGGAACGCGGCCGCAAGTCTTTCGAACGCGTCGCGCAAATGGTTCCGGAAAACAACTTCATCCGCGCCGACCTTGAAGCCGCCGCCAACGCCGCCGAAGGCAAGACGCTCGAAGGCGTCACCTACGTCATCTTCGAAACCGGCACCGCGCCCTTGCGCGGCCAAATTCGCGTGGATATCCCAACCTTCCTCGTCACGAGCCGCCTCGCTTACGTCGGCGCCGCGTTCCCGAAGCTCGAATTCAACAGCGACTACATCGGCACGCTCTCCGTCGGCGTGGGTGAACAAACCTTTGTCACTTCCACTGTCGCAAGCATGGACAGCGTCGTCGCCAACGATTTCAAGAACGAGTGGCCGTCGATCGTGACCAAGACGCTCATTACCACGGCAACGAAGGCCATCATCCAAGCCACCGTGCAAAAGCAGGTCGAGGATCAAGGCGGCATGTTCGCCGGCTTGGCCGCCGGATTGATCATGGGCGGCATCAACGCAGCCACCAACATCGCCGACACCCGCACGTGGACGTCGCTCCCGAAGGAGTTCCAATACGCGCGCTTCGCCACGCCGGAAAATCGCCAACTCGTCCTTTCCGCCGGCGCCACCCAGCAGACCATCACCATTGATGAAGGCTCGGTGAATGTCATCTACGTCAAATCAACCGCGAACAACGCGCCGTTGCACGTGTCGCAATTCGCACTAAAATAAAATCCATGAAATCTCCCCGTTCCGCGCTCGCTGGCGTTGCGCTCGTTGCCGTGGTGCTGCTTTCCGGCTGCGCCTCCAACGTGAACACGTATGAGCGAGCCGAATCACAGGCCGCGCCCAACTACATCTCCGACAAACGCGTCATCACCGACAACACCCTTGCCGGCACATTCCGCGTCGTCGCCATCAACGAAGCGAAGGTCTCGGGCAACTTGCTCAAGATCCAAGCCACCGTGGAAAATCTGAAAAACAACGCGCGTCACTTGAACTACAAGTTCGAGTGGGTTGACGCCGACGGTATGTCGATCGACTCACCCAACGAAACCTGGAAGGGCCTCGCGCTACAGGGCCGCGAAAGCATCACCATCTCCACGGTATCGATCAACCCGCGCGCCGTTGATTTCCGCCTCAAATTCCGCGAATAACACCAATTCATTATGAAATATTCCTCCACCAAGCTCCTTGGCGCAGCCGCGCTGTCGGCTTCGTTGCTCTTCACCGGTTGCACCACGACCGAAGAGACGCGCACCGTCGACGCCCGCGGCCCCGACGCCATCAATACCTCCGCAATCAACTCGCAGGACTGGGCCAACGCCGCCGACCAGCTCACCGCGTCGCTGCTCTCGTCCAGCGCCCTTGAGCGCGCCCCGCGCGTGCCCGCCATCATGGCCGTCGATCGCGTGATCAACAACACGCAGCTGATGGTCGACACCGATCTCCTGATTAAGAAGATCCGCGTTGCGCTCACGCAGACCGGCAAGATCGCGATCACCAACACGCTCGGTCTCGGCGAACGCGCCGTGGTCGCCAGCGAAGCGGCGGAAATGGAAGAGATGCAGTCCGGCAAGAAGCAAAAAACAATTTTGCCCGACTACACGCTCTACGCGAAGCTCATCCAGCAGACCGATCGCTCGGGCAAGATGACGCAAAACACCTACGCGTTCCAGATGTCGCTCGTCGAAGTCAAAACCGGCCTCACCGTCTGGGAAGAAGAGCGCCAAATCGCCAAGCAAACCAAGCGCCCCGGCGTCGGTTGGTAAGCGATTCTCGAGACCTTCGCAAAATTTCACGGCGTCCTCACAAGGGACGCCGTTTTTATTGCGCACGAATCACGCGTGGTTCGGCCAAGACCGGCCCGCGTTAAGCAGGCTCAGTTGGACTTCGGCACGATCTCGCGACCGTGCGCGTCGACCTCGACTTCGTAAGGCACCTGAATCGTGCGACCATCAGAGGTTGTTTCCGTGCGCCACTTGCGCACATAGCGACGCTCGTTGTTAAACGGCGCTTTCACGGCATCCGCCATCCCTTCGGCACCGGCCGCCACGGCGCCGACCACCGAACCAGTGACGGCGCCAGCGGTGTTTCCTACCGCGTAACCGACCGCTGCGCCTGGGTGTCCGGGATTCGTGCCGCGGGTTTCAGTGGAACGCGTGCCGCAACCAGTCAAAAGACCAACAGCAACAACAGCGGGAAGAAGGAGGAGGGAGGTTGTTTTCACGGGGGGAAGTTTGCGGTGAATTTATCCCAGAGATTCCGACTCGCAACCCCATAAAATCGACCCCTCCTGTAGCCGCGAGCGCCAGTGAGTGGACCGCTTGGTCACCAAACACCGTGTGCGGCTCTCGCGTTCCCTTGACTTGGCTCAATGCACTTAGGCGCAGTTGGCGGTATCGTCTGCCCATGTCCACACCGAGCCTTCACGCTGCTCCGCCCTTCACCGTCGAAACCACCGTCGGCCAAATCGTCATCGATTACCCGCTGCTGGCACGCGTTTTCGAGCGCCTCGGCATCAATTACTGCTGCGGCGGCAAGCGCGCACTCACCGAAGCGTGCCGCGCCTACGGACACGAACCCGCGGTCGTGCATGCGGAATTACTCGAGTCGGTGAATGGTGCCACGAACACGTCTGTCATCGATCCCAACCAACTCTCCCTCGCACAGCTCGCCGAACACATCGAGACCACGCATCACGTTTATGTGAAAACCGAATTGCCGCGTCTCGTTGAGATGGCCGACCGCGTCGCGCGGAAACACTCGTGGCGCGACGAGCGCCTTCGCGAAGTCAGTGAAACCACCACGCTGTTGGCCGATGAAATGTTCGCCCACATGGCGAAAGAGGAACGCATTCTCTTCCCGCTCGTGCGCGAACTCGAAACCGGCGTCGCCAACGACTTCCATTGCGGCTCGATCGCCAATCCAATTCGGCAAATGGAAGAAGAACACGAATTCGCCACGCGCGCGACGGCGCGGCTCCGCGAATTGACCGACGGCTTCCAGCCCGATACCAACGCCTGCAATACCCATCGCGCCCTCCTGGCTGGTCTGGCGGAATTTGCCACCGACCTGCAGCGCCACGTGCACAAGGAAAACAACGTGCTCTTCCCGCGCGCACTCGCCCTCGGGAGCCGCACCTAAATCCGATCCGGATTTTCCACGGTGCGCGCGCCACCCGCGTCACCGGTGTTGCGCGTCGTCGCTGGCTCGAAGAGCAACAGCCAGCACTCGTGTTCCGCCACCGGACGATGTTCGACGCCGCGGGGCACGACGAGCATCTCGCCTTCGTGTAACTCAACCACGCGGTCGCGAAATTCCATCCGTAGCGCACCGCGCCACACGAAGAACAGCTCGTCTTCGTCGACGTGTTGGTGCCACACGAATTCGCCGAACACTTTCACTAACTTCACGTGTTGCCCGTTGAGTTCCGCAATGAGCTTCGGACTCCACTGATCGCGGAACTGGGCGAATTTTTCGTCGAGGCGGATCTTTATCATGGAGTCAAAGGTCGCGCACGTAAGCCGCATCACACCGGCACGAGTGGCGTCCTGCGTCATCGCGCCTGAAGCCGTTGCGTTCGTAAAGCGTGATCGCGTCTTTCAGCACCGCCGCGGTTTCCAGCGTCATCCGGCGAAAACCCAACTCGCGCGCTCGCGCCATCGCCCACTCGAGCAGTCGCCGACCCTGACCGTGCCCGCGCCACGCGGGAGCGAGATACATTTTGCGCAATTCGACCGCGTCGCCGCCCATCGGAAACAAACCGCACGTGCCGACGATTTTTCCCTCGGCGGCTTCCAGCACGACGAAGTCTCCACCGGGTGTGAAGTAGTGCGCGTCAAAGTTGGCCAGATCGGCGTCGGTGTCGTGCGCTTCGGCGGGCAACCCGAATTCCGCCAACACGCATGCGACGAAGGCGAATGTCGCGGCGCTATCAACGGCCGTGGCGCGACGCAAAACGGGTAACACAGCAGACATGACGCGCACTCAGCGGACGTTGCGGAGGCTTGCGATCAGCCAATTGTCGAGTTCGCGCAGACTGCTGAATTGAAGTTTTGATTTTTCGATCTTCGCCAGCAGTCGGTCGATGGCGCTGAGGAGATTTTGGTAATAAGATTTCTGGGCGACTTGCTTCAACGGCCCGCAATCGTGGGCGGGCGGCCAAGTTGCTTTGAGGAGTTTGTAGCCAGCGGGATCTTCGCGGTAGTCGGCTAACGCAGCCGCGATCAAGGCGTCGGTTTCTCCGCGAGCCAGTCTATCTCGGGTGATTAGCAGGAGGGCCGTCGTCGCGCCGCGCACGCGGTCGTCGTTCCATTTGATTTTTAGTGGCACGACAATTTAGGCGGTGACTCGGTTGATTTGGACTGAGCTTGCGGACGGATGCGAAAACTCATTTGACGGCCTGCATCGTGGAGATGAAAGCGTCGGCTTCCTTGATTGATTTTTCCATGTCGGCGATGAGGCGACCAATGTCCTGCTGGAGATTTTGCGAGGTCGAACTGAGCGCGGCAATCGCTTGCGCGTTGAGGTTGTGTTTCAGGAACAGCACTTGATCACGGAACGTCACCAGCACGGGCTCCATGCGGTCGGCGGCGACATTCATTACGCGCATCAACTCTGCATAGCGGCGCTTGGTGGCGTCGAGTTGCCGCTCGCTTTGCGAACGCAGGGCCGGACTGGAATACTGCGCGAGTTCTACGCTCCATTCACTGAAGAGCGCTTGGGCGACGTCGTCGATCGCGCCGATGCGGTCGCGCACTTCCTTGGCGCGCGCCTCGCTGCGTTTGAGCTCGTCGTTTAACCGGTCATAGACGCCCTTGAGTTCGGTTGGCGGCACTTTGGTGACGGCGAGAAAGTGTTCGAGCGCGCTGGCGAATTGCTGCTTTGCCTCCTGTTGCGCACCGCGGGCGGATTCCACTCGTTCGACGAGGATCTGGCGCTTCGGAATGCCGATTTTCTCCATCGCACCGTAATAAACACTGCTGCAACTGGTCAGGGTCAGGGCGAACGAAAGAAAAAAGAAAAGGCGCATGGCATGATTAAGCACCAAGTGACGCGCGGGCGCAAGTCAGCCACGCGACCGGGTTGGAGTTAAGGCGCGGCGCGCGGTGGATTTGGCGTTGTCGATTCGCCCGCCTTGGCGCGAGGCTCAGGCATGCGATTTTGTCGTGCCCTTTTCTTGGTCTGGTTGGGCGGGTGGGCCGTGGCGGCATCGACGGAGGCGGCGCGCCTGCATCTTGCCGGTGACTCAACGCTGGCGACGAAAGAGCGGCTGACGCCGAACCCGGAATACGGTTGGGGCGAAGTGTTGCCGCGCTACTTCGCCGATCCGGCCGCGGTGGTGAACCACGCGGTGAATGGGCGCAGCACCAAGTCGTTTCGCGAGCTGGGACACTGGCAAAAACTGCTCGAGGCGCTCGCACCGGGCGACTGGGTGTTGCTGCAATTCGGCCACAACGACGCCAAGCACACCGACCCATCGCGCTTTACCGAACCGCGCGGGGAGTATGCGGAGAATTTGCGTCGTTTCGTCGCCGAGGTGCGCGCGCGCGGCGCACACCCGATCCTCGCCACCTCCGTGGCGCGGCGCAAATGGGACCAGGGCGGCGGGACGCCGCGCGTGCTCGACACCCACGGCGAGTATCTGGTCGTGACGCGCGAAGTGGCCGCCAGCGAAGGAGTGCCGCTGCTGAAACTATTTGAGTTAACCCGCGCGCTGGAGGAAGGGCACGGCGTGGAAGGATCGAAGCGGCTGCATTTGTGGATTCCAGCGGACGCATACGCGCGCAAACCCGACGGCTGGCAGGACGACACACATTTTTCCCACTACGGCGCTGGGTGCGTTGCCGCACTCGCGGTTCAGGAGATGATCCGGCTGCGTTTGCCGCTGGCGGATTGGTTGGCGGACGCGCGACCGGTGCTCGCGACGCCGTAATTACGTTGCCGGCGGGACGACGATGGTCGCGCGCAGCGCATCGGCCCATTGTGCTATCGCCTCGATTTCCGCGTCGGTGAGTTTTGCTTCGCCGTGCACCCACAAATAGGAATCAAGCGGCATGTGCTTCTTGCGCACTTCCTCGGCGATTTCTTCCAATTTATGCGCCGCGCGCTTCGGTTTATAGGTGGCAAATTCGGAAAAACTCAGGTGTTTCTTGGCATCGCGCACGTGCGACTCGAGCCACCAACCGACCGGCTGCAAATTGGCGTAGGCCGGGTAGTTCGTGTGGTTGGAGTGACAGTCGAAGCAGGCGCGCTTGAGATGTCCGGCGATTTCGGCCGGCACGGCATATTTGGTGCCGATGTCATTGGGGCCGGTGGAAGAACCTTCATTGCGCGCGGGGCGCACGACCTGAATGGCAACAAACACCACCGCCAGCCCGAGACCGATTTTGGCGCAAAGTTTCATAGAGTGGCGCGAAGCTAGGACGCGCGCGCGACTTTGCGCAATAGCCGAACGTAGCCCGGGAGTTGGCCATGGCGCGCGAGAAACCAGACTTGTCGCCGACATTTTTTAGCACTAAGAATTTGCTCGATCATGAATCGTCGCGGCTTCCTCTGGGCCGTGGGAGCGGCGGGCCTGTGGCTATTGCTGCCTGTGTCCGCCGCGGCGGAGACGATTAAGGAAAAGCAAACGCGCGAGAAAATCCGCACCGCCATCCGCGAACGTCGCGTGCTGCGTTTTCGTTACCAAGGATTGTCGCGCGAATTCGAACCGCATGCGCTCGGCACCGTGAAGGGCGGGCGGGTGGCGCTGCTCGGTTGGCAGATAAGCGGACAAAGTCGCAGCGGACCACCGCCGGGTTGGAGGACTTTCGTGCTCACAGAAATTTCCAGTTTACGCCTATTCAAGAAAACCTTCGTGCCGCGGGCGACGTATCGCGCGGAAAGAGTGGGCCTGCGCGAAATCGAAATTGATGTGAATAGTCCGTGACGCCCCCGCCGCGTGCGGCGCGAACTACTGCGCGCGGCCGTGGTAACGCACCAGCGGTTGCTTGGCCGCGACGTAAAGCGGGTGGCGCGGGTGGCCGTCTTGCGTCGTGCCGAGACACCACAATTCGCGACCGGCGAGGAGTCGCTCAACGGCATCGGCGCGCGACTGGTATTCGCCGCTCACGCCCCACGCGGCGACGATCAGGTCGCAACGCTCCGCCCCAGCGAGCAGCGACGCATCATTCTCCGGCCCGACGGGATCGGGCGTGGCCATCATTTCCTTCGGATAGGGCGTGCGCATCCCGAACAGGTTGGCCATCCAAAATCCGTCGCGCCCTTCGCGTTGCGAAAATGAGCGAATGCGCGTGAGCGTCGGGTCGAGTTTGGCTTCGTCGGCCGTGCTCGGGTTGAGCCCGATCCACATGATGAGCCGGTCGCTAAACAGCACATTCCAGCGATGGATCAAACTGTAGCGATGCCGCCGGTCGGGCGAGAAATGGCACTCGTTTTCCAAAGGCGCAGCAGTCAGTTGACGAAGGCTTGGATGCCCGTTTGCGCGCGGCCCAAAATCAATCCGTGGATGTCGTGCGTGCCTTCGTAGGTGTTGACCGACTCGAGATTCATCACGTGGCGGATGACGTGGTATTCGTCGCAAATGCCGTTGCCGCCATGCATGTCGCGCGCGACGCGGGCGATATCGAGCGACTTGCCGCAGGAGTTGCGCTTGAGCATCGACACCATTTCCGGTGCCGCTTGGCCGGCGTCCATCAACCGCCCCAATTGCAACACGGCGTGCAACCCGAGCGTGATTTCGGTCTGCATGTTGGCGAGTTTGAGTTGGATGAGTTGGTTGGCGGCGAGCGGTCGGCCGAATTGCTTGCGGTCGAGGGTGTATTGGCGGGCCGCGTGCCAGCAGAATTCCGCCGCGCCGAGTGCGCCCCACGAAATGCCGTAGCGCGCTTTCGTGAGACAGCCGAGCGGGCCCTTCAGGCCGCTGACGTTGGGCAACAGGTTCGCGTCCGGCACCGGCACGTCATCCATCATGATCATACCCGTCGGCGAAGCGCGCAGGGAAAACTTGCCCTCGATCTTCGGCGCGGTGAGTCCGCGCATGCCTTTTTCGAGGATGAAACCGCGCACCTCGCCGGCGTCGTCCTTCGCCCAGACGACGAACACATCGGCGATCGGCGAATTGGTGATCCACGTTTTAGAACCGCGCAACAACCAGCCCTCGGCGGTCTTGGTGGCGCGACTGGCCATGCTGCCCGGATCGGAGCCGTGATTGGGTTCGGTGAGGCCGAAGCAACCGACGAGCTCGCCGGTCGCGAGGCGCGGCAGATATTTTTGGCGCTGCTCCTCGGTGCCGTAGGCGTGGATCGGGTGCATCACGAGCGAGGATTGCACGCTCATGACGGAGCGATAGCCGGAATCGACGCGCTCCACTTCGCGCGCGATCAAGCCGTAGCTGACGAAATTCACGCCCGCGCAACCGTAGCCCTCGATGGTCGAGCCGAGCAGGCCGAGCGCGCCCATTTCGGTGAGAATTTCGCGGTGAAAAATCTCGTGGCGATTCCCCTCGAGGATGCGCGGCATCAATTTGCCCTGACAATACTCGCGCGCGGAGTCGCGCACCGCGCGTTCGTCTGCGGTCAGCAACTGGTCGAAGCGCAGGGCGTCATCCCAGCGAAACTTAGCGGAAGAGGATTTGCTCATGGGGGAGTGGGTGGAACCGCCACCCAACGGGGCGGTTTAGTAAACGTGTTCGGCTAGGAGGGCGAAGAGTTCGGATTCGGTGATGCGGCGTTGCTGCATCGAGTCGCGCTCGCGGAGCGTGAAGGTGTCGCCGGGCTTCTCCACCGTATCGAAATCAATCGTTACGCACCAAGGCGTGCCGGCTTCGTCCTGACGGCGGTAGCGTTTGCCGATGGCGCCGCCGTCGTCGTATTGCACGGCGTAGTTGCGGCGTAGTTTGGTGTAGAGATCCTTCGCGCGGTTGGTGAGTTGCTCCTTGTTCTTGAGCAACGGCAAGATGGCGACTTTGACCGGCGCGATGCGCGGAGAGAAGCGGAGCACGGTGCGTTTCTCGACGTTACCCTTGTCGTCGGTCACGTCTTCTTCGGCGTAACCGGCGGCGAGCACAGCGAGGAGAATGCGATCCACGCCGACGGCGGGTTCGATGACGTGAGGGACGATTTTCTTCTTCGTCGCTTCATCGAAAAGTTCCTGCGGTTTGCCGCTGGCGTTGGCGTGTTGCGTGAGATCGTAGTTGCCGCGCGCGGCGATGCCCCAGAGTTCCTGCACGCCGAACGGATACTTGAACATGATGTCCACCGTGCCGCGCGAGTAGAACGCGAGTTTTTCCTTCGGGTGCGTGTAGCGCGAGAGATGGCTGTCGGGCAGACCGATGCTGCGGAGCCAGTTTTCGCACCAGACGATCCACTCTTCGTGGCATTGCGCCCAGTCGGCGTCTTCGTGGATGAAATATTCCATTTCCATCTGCTCGAATTCACGCGAGCGGAAGATGAAGTTGCGCGGCGTGATTTCGTTGCGGAACGACTTGCCGATTTGCGCGATGCCGAAGGGCAGCTTCACGCGCGTGGTGTCGGCGACGTTCTTGAAATCGACGAACATGCCCTGTGCGGTTTCGGGTCGCAGGTAGGCGACGGACGAGGCGTCGCGCATCGCGCCGACGTTGGTCTCGAACATCATGTTGAACGCGCGCGGCGGCGTCAGGCTGCCGGGTTCGCCGGTGGCGGGCGAGGGGATGAGCGGGATCAGTTCGACCGGGGCGTCTGTAAACTCGTGAACTTGCACCGGCACGAGTTTGCCTTGCACGCCTTTCTTTCGTTTTAGCGTTTCGGCGGCTTCTTGAAGTTCTTCGGTGGTCCTTTCACTTTCCAGTGCAGAAACGAAACCGATGGTTGTCCCATAGGTATGGGGCTGCGGGCCTATTTCGAAAGTTTTGAGGCCGGGCAAGGGAACCAATGGTTTCTCGGTTTCGACTGTAACTGCGGCAAAAAACAACTGATCCGCGCGGTAGCGTTGTTTGCTGACTTTGCAATCGACCAGCGGGTCGGTGAAACCGGCGACGTGGCCGGACGCTTCCCACACCTTCGGGTGCATGATGATCGACGTCTCGATGCCCACGATGTCGTCGCGCCGCTGCACCATGTCGCGCCACCAGCAATCGCGGATGTTGCGCTTCAACTCCACGCCGAGCGGGCCGTAATCGAAGAAGCCGTTGAGGCCGCCGTAGATTTCGGAGGACGGATAGATGAAGCCCCGGCGCTTGGCGAGCGACACGAGGGATTCCATGAGATTGGGCGATTCGGCGTTGGACATGAGAAAAGTAATGGCGCCGACCGGACGGTCAGCAGCGACCGAGTGAAGAGAGCCGCGCGAGGAGGGTCAATGCCGCCGTTCGTGTCTGAAGAGGACTTGTCAGCGCGGGGGCGGTCTGCACGCTTGCGACAACCAATCATTCACGGGCCAAGCGTGAATTTATGAAATTCTTTTGCCAAGGCGTGCTTTCCGGAGTCCTCGTATTCGGAATGGCGAGCGCGAGTGAGCGCGGACAGGAGAACCACTCGATTGCAGAATTGGACCAACCGCCGCAGAACGGGATATATATTGCGCCGGAGTATCCCGTGCAGATGCGTATCTTGGGCGATGAGGGGTTCGTCGTGGTTGAGTTTGTGATAGGCAAGACGGGAAAGGTCACTTCCTCCCACGTGGCGTCTTCCAGTAATCCCTGGTTGGAACGCGCCGCGCTGAATGCGGTGAATCAATGGTTTTTTAAACCCGGACGCGTCCGCGGAACGCCAGTCGACGTTCGCGCGCAACAGAAACTGGACTTTGCCATCGAAGACCGGGACTTGGCGAACCGGCGCTGGCGAGTGCAGAAAAGTCCGGATCATCCGGCACTACCCGAAGAATTTCAGTGGGAAAAACCGCCCGTGGCCGAGCGCATGGGCTATCCGGTGTTCCCGCTGGAGGCGCTTCTGGCGGGCGTATCTGGCGCGACCAAAATCAATTTTGTCATCGGGAAAACGGGAACGGTTGACTCTACCGAGATCGTCGAAGCGACAACCACCGAAATGGGCATGGCCGCCGCCGCATTGCTCGAGTTCTGCCGGTTCTCTCCTCCGCAGAAAGCGGACGGCACTCCCTGTTTGGCGATGGTCACCAGGGAGCACCGGTTCGATGCATCCGGTTTGGGCGAAGTCCCGGTGATGCCAGCCGCGCGAAAGATCTTGCGGGTGTTGCGGGAAAATCCCGAGCAGATTGCCACCGAGCCAGAACTCGACGCGCCGCCAACACCGCTTTTGCGGCCGGCCCCGGTTTTTCCGACCGCCTTGCGCAAAACGGAAACGAGCGGAGAGGCGACGATCGAGTTGTTCATCGATACAGCCGGAGACGCGCAACTACCGCGCATCGTTTCCGCCACCGCACCGGAATTCGGTTATGCAGCAGCGCAAGCCGTGGCGGCGTGGCGTTTCACTCCGCCGCTGGTGAAGGGCAAACCCGCCATCGTGCGCGTGCAGATTCCGGTGGGCTTTTCGCTGCAGGAAACAGCAAAGCCAGCGGCGAATTAACCGCGGAATCCGGCTCGGCTTCCTCGGGTGGTCGCAATTATCGCTTGCGGGCTGCCGTCCTCGGGCAACGGTTGGTTCCTGTCATGAAAGTCTCGTTCACACCGAAAGAATACCGCCAGCTCCTCGAACTCGTGCATCTCGGCATGTGGGCGGTCACCGGTTATCAGGGCGAAGACACCGCCCTCGCAAAACGCTATTTCGCCTTCGACCAAAAACTCATGCAGCTCGCCACCGAGATGGGTTGCGCGGACTTGGTGGAGGAGCGGCCCGACGGCACTTTGCAGCCCTCGCCGAAACTCGCCGAAGACGACCGCATCAAGGAGCTGCAACTGGATTTTCAAAATGACGCCTTCTGGCACGAATTCGTGCAACGGCTCGCGGATCGCGACCACCTCGGCGCCGCGGCCAAGCGCACGCTCGACACACCCGGCGTCGAGCCCGCGCCGTCCACCGACGAGCAATTGAAAAAACTCGAAGAGCGTTACTGGAAGGAATTCGAGAAAAACGACCTCGCCAACGTCGTCATACTCCGCGGCGGCAAGGGCTGAGCGGACTCCCGCAGTAGCGTTGAGGGTGGAGCGCATTGACCTCAAGGCGCTGGATTGCGCGCACGGCGAGCAAGCGCGCAAAATCCAACCGCGAATATTTTCAAACGCGATTGCGGCTCTTGCGCGCCGGAGTTATCGCTGGGCCATGAAGCACTCAACCGGCGGACTCGGCGGCGTGGATCGGCGTGGTTTTCTCAAAACAGTTTCGCTCGCCAGCATCGGCTTGGCGGCGGGCGCTAAACTGAGCGCATCGACGACGCCCGCGACTGCGCCAACCCGTCGTCGCTATGCGATCGTCGGTCTCGGTTCGCGCGCGCAGATGTATCACGACGCCATCGAGGGCGAGTATCGCGACCACGCGGAACTGGTGGCGGTGTGCGATTTGAATCCCGGCCGTATCCGCGTCGCGCAAGCGCGCTCGGCCGAGCGCGGCGCGCAAGTTCCGCCGGGCTACTTGCACACCGACTTCGGCCTCATGATTGCCGAGCAACGGCCACAGTTCGTCATCGTGACGACCGTCGATTCCACGCACGACGATTACCTCGTCGCGGCGATGGAGGCCGGTTGCGACGTCATCACCGAAAAACCGATGACGACCACGCCGGAGAAATGTCAGCGCATTCTTGATGCACGGGCGCGCACCGGTCGCGAGTGCCGCGTGCTGTTCAATTACCGCTACTCTCCGCCGCGCACGCAGGTGAAGGAAATCCTCATGTCCGGCGAAATCGGCGAAGTGCTCTCGGTGGATTTCCAGTGGTTGCTCAACACGAGTCACGGCGCGGATTATTTTCGCCGCTGGCACAGCCGGAAGGAATTTTCCGGCGGCCTGATGATTCACAAGGCCACGCATCACTTCGACCTCGTGAACTGGTGGCTCGGCGCGGTGCCGACGTCCGTCACTGCCACGGGCAAACGCGAATTCTACACGCCCGCGATGGCGCAACGCCTCGGCCTCAGCTCGCATCACGAACGCTGTCACACTTGCCCCGAGCAGAAAAAGTGCGGCTTCTTTCTCGGCCTCGCCAACAGCCCGAAACTGAAATCGCTCTACCTCGATCAGGAAGAGCACGACGGTTACTTCCGCGACCGCTGTGTTTTCCGCCCCGAGATCGATATCGAAGACACGATGAATGTCGTGGTCGGTTACGATACCGGCGCGACGCTCAGTTATTCACTCAACGCCTTCAATGCGTGGGAGGGCTACCAGATCGCCTTCAATGGCACGCAGGGTCGCGTCGAACATTCGATACTCGAAAAAATCTACGTCAACGGCACCGACACCGAACAGGGAGGCGTGGTCGATGGCGGCGTGCGCACGCGCGTGTTCCCGTTGCGCGGCGTCGCGCGCGAGGTCGTGCCGTGGAGTGGCAAGGGCAGCCACGGCGGCGGCGACAAGTTGATGCTCGATGAAATGTTTTTACCGAATCCCGCCGCCGACAAATACCTGCGCGCCGCCGACGAGCGCGCCGGAGCGAACTCGATTCTCATCGGTGCTGCCGCCAACCAGTGTTTCGTCACCGGCCAACCGGTCGCAGTGCAACAGTTGGTCACCGGACTCGGCCGCCCCGACTACGCGCCGATGCCTTCGCGCAACGGACCACTGGTCATGCCTCCGCGCATGTGAGAAGGAGCAACGCGACGAGGCGTCAGTAACGGATGCCGACTTTCTTGAAGATGAAGTGCATCAGCCATGCCGGGCCGATGAGCAGAAACACAATGTCGTGAAAGAACGACGGCTTCTTGCCCTCGATCTTGTGGCCGATGAACTGGCCGATCCACGCGACGACAAACAAAATCAAACTGCTCTTCCACACCGGAAACGTGCAGTCCGACAAATACTGCCACTCGATCAGTCCGTAGCAGAGACCCATGAAGAGAAACATCCCAACCGCGAGCGGCACGGACAGGCGCAAATAAAAAAACAACACGCCGAGCGCGACCGGTTGCGTCCAGTTGAACCATGGCGCCGCATCCGCCAGCAACGCCGGCACCGGGATCGACCAGATCAGACCGAGCACGCAGTAAAAAATCACCGGCACACAAATCCAGTGAATGAGTTCGTTGGTATCGTTTTGATGGCTCTCGCCGTAAGCAGAGAACCACTCGTCGGCCGTCTTGCGTTCGCTCATGGTGGGGTGGGGTTGACGTTAACGCATAGAAGTTCGGTCGCGCGAAGCGACACCGGAATTGCGAGACGGAGCGAGGCGCGTCGTCGCCCCGACTAGCGCTTGGCGGCGTGACGCGATTCGAGCACGGCCATCACTTCCGCGAGCGAGAGTCCCTTGGCGTGCAGCAACACGAGCACATGGTAGAGCAAATCAGCTGCTTCGCCGCGCAACTCCTCGTTGTCGCCCGCCGTCGCGGCGAGCGCGGTCTCCACGCCCTCTTCGCCGACTTTCTGCGCGATGCGCTTCACGCCTTCGCGCACGAGCCGCACCGTGTAACTCTTTTCGTCGCCTGCCGCGACGCGCGCCGCGATCGTGCGTTCGAGTTCGGCGAGAAATCCCGCGCCGGTTGCGCCGCCTTCACTGAAGCAACTGCACGTGCCGCGGTGACACGTCGGGCCGTTGGGCCGCGCGCTCACGAGTATCGCGTCGTTGTCGCAATCCGCCGCAATCGCCACGACGTCGAGAAAATGGCCGGAGGTTTCACCCTTCACCCAGAGACGGTTTTTACTGCGCGAAAAAAACGTCACGCGCTTGGTTTCCTCGGTTTGGCGCAGCGCGTCGGCGTTCATGTAGCCGAGCATCAGCACCTGGTGCGTGTCGGCGTCTTGAATGATGGCGGGCAGCAAGCCGTCGCCCTTGGCCCAATCGAGCGGAGGAAGTGTGTTCATGACCGGATGGAAATGCCCTCGCGGGCGAGGTAGGATTTAAGTTCGGGAATCGGAATTGTGCCGCGATGAAAAACAGACGCCGCCAGCGCGGCATCAACCCCGGCTTCGCGAAACACGTCGCGAAAATGTTCGGGTGCTCCCGCGCCACCGGAGGCGACGAGCGGAATCGTCAGCACCGCGCGCACGAGTTTGAGCTGCGCGATGTCGTAGCCGGCGCGCACGCCGTCCTGGTTCATGCAATTGAGCACGACTTCACCTGCGCCGAGTTGCTGCACTTCGCGCGCCCAGTCGATCGTGCGCCAACGCGTGGCGCGCGTCTTGTCGGGATCGCCGGTGTATTGCTTCACAAAATAATCGCCGTCTTCGGCGCGGCTATCGATGCCGATCACGACGCATTGCGAACCAAACTCGTCCGCCAGCGCGCCGATGAGTTCGGGATGTTCGAGCGCGGGAGAGTTGAGGGAAACCTTGTCCGCTCCGGCGTGGAGCAGTTTGCGCGCATCCTCGAGCGAGCGAATGCCGCCCGCGACGCAGAACGGCACATCCAACACGCGCGCGACGCGTTCGACCCACTCGGGCGAGAGCGTCCGGCCATCGCTGCTCGCCGTGATGTCGTAGAACACCAACTCATCCGCGCCGGCGTCGCGGTAACGTTGGGCGAGTTCGATGATATCGCCCATGTCCTCGTGATTGCGAAACTGCACGCCTTTGACGACGCGGCCGTCGCGCACGTCGAGACACGGAATGATCCGGCGGGCGAGGCCCGACGCCCGGGAATTTTCCGCCGTCAACATGCGAGCGCCTCCGCCAACGTGAATTTCTTCTCGTAGAGCGCGCGGCCAATGATCGCGCCGGGAATACCGTCGGTGCGCAACCGCCGCAAATCGTCGAGCGACGACACGCCGCCGGACGCCTGCACTTCTAGCGTTGGGTAATCACGCCGCAGCGACGTGTAGAGTTCGAAGTTCGGTCCGGTGAGTTTGCCGTCGCGGCTGATGTCGGTGCAGAGCAGGTGCTTCAAACCGCGCGCGAGAAAGGTTTCGATCACACCCGCGAGTGCGAGTCCGCTGTCGGCGCGCCAGCCCGCGATGGCGACCTGCGGCTCGCCGGTTTCCGACTGCAGCCGCACATCGAGCGCGAGAATGATGCGCTCGGGGCCGAACTTCTCCAGCCACGCGCCGACGAGCTCCGGTTGCTTGACGGCGAGACTGCCGATGATCACGCGCGTCACGCCCGCCGCGAGGAGTGCGGCGACCTGCGCTTCGTCGCGAATGCCGCCGCCGGATTGCACCTTCAGTCCGCTCGCCGCGACGACGCGTTCGACCAGTGCGGTTTGCCGCATCGTCGGGTCCTTGGCGCCGTCGAGATCGACGAGGTGCAACCAAGTCGTGCCCGCTGCGGCGAACTCACGCGCGACCGCTTCGGGATCGTTGCGATAAGCCGTCTCGGCCTCGAAACTACCTTCGGTGAGACGAACAACGCGCCCGAGGCGCAGGTCAATGGCAGGATAAAGAATCATGAAACGTGAGCGAGTGGGGGAAGACCCGGAAAGTTTGTAACGTATTATATTACAAACCGGCTTGGGCGGTCAGAAATCAGGAGGTGGAAGCAGAGGTGGAGAGAAAGTTTTTGAGCAGTTGGGCGCCGGCGGGGCCGGAGCGCTCGGGGTGGAATTGCACGCCGGAGAAATTTGCGCGCTGCACCACGGCGGTAAACGCCGTGCCGTGTGACGTGGTTGCCACGGTGTCGCTCGTGACCGGCGCGGCGTAGCTGTGCACAAAGTAGAAACGCGCGTCAGCGGCGATGTCGCGCAGCAAGGGCGACGGACGACTCAGTTGCACGGTGTTCCAACCCATGTGCGGCACGGTGATGCCGGGCGACTCGGGCAGCCGCGCGACGCGACCGGGCACGAGGCCGAGGGCGTCGATGGAGCCTTCGTCGGAGGCGTCGAAGAGCAATTGCATGCCGAGGCAGATGCCGAGCACGGGTTGCGTGAGCGATTGCACGCAAGCGACGAGTCCTTTCGCGCGGAGCCGCTTCATGCCTTCGGCAGCGGAACCGACGCCCGGTAAAATCACGCGGTCCGCCGCGCGAATCACTGCGGGATCCGCCGTGAGTTCGCTCGCGACACCGAGGCGCTCGAGCGCGAAACGCACGGAAGCGATATTGGCGCCGCCGCTATCGACAATCGCGAGCATCAGAGCACTCCCTTCGTGCTAGGCACGCCGCCGTCACCAGAGCGGGCGATGGCAGGACGCAACGCGCGGCCAAAGCCCTTGAACAGTGTCTCGACCAAGTGATGATTGTTTTCGCCGGTGACGCTCATGTGCAGCGTGGCGGCCATCGCGTCGCTCAGTGAACGGAAGAAGTGCGGCACGAGTTCAGTCGGCAATTCGCCAACCGTGTCGCGGGTGAATTTTCCCTCGAACACAAAGTAGGCACGACCGCTGAGATCGAGCGCGACCTGCGCGCAGGCCTCGTCCATCGGCAGCACAAAACCGTAACGCCCCACGCCGCGTTTGTCGCCGAGCGCCTGCCGCAACGCCTGACCGAGTGCGATACCGACGTCTTCGACGGTGTGGTGTTCGTCGATTTCCAAATCGCCCTGGCACGTGATGCTGAGACCGATGGCGGCGTTCTTCGCAATCTGGTCGAGCATGTGGTCGAAGAAGCCAATGCCGGTGGCGAGCTGCGCGGGACCGGGCGTGTCGAGATCGACGGACACGGTGATGTTGGTCTCCTTGGTGCGACGCACAATCGTCGCGCGGCGCGGAGCATCAATCAAGCGGCGCGCAATTTCCGTCCAATTGAGCTGTGCGGGATCGTAACGCAATCCGGCGACACCGAGCGCGGCGGCGAGCTGCACATCGGTTTCGCGATCGCCGATGACGGCGGAGGCGGCGCGGTCCCACGTGGTGTCGCGCAGGTAGTCGAGCAGCAGACCGAGCTTGGGTTTGCGGCACTCGCAATTGTCGGCGGGCTTGTGCGGGCAAACGCGCACGGCCTCAAATTCGATGCCTTGCGAGCGGCAAATCTGGAGCAACAGATTCTGCGGTGGGTGAAAATCAGCCTCCGGAAAACTCGCGGTGCCGAGACCGTCCTGATTCGTCACCATCACGAACACGTAGCCGGCGTCGCGCAAGCGGCAGAGTGAGGGAATGACATTCGGCTCGAGCGCGAACTTGTCGAGGCGGTCGATTTGAAAATCGGCGGGCTCGGTGATGAGCGTGCCGTCGCGGTCGATGAAGAGGATTTTTTTAGACACGGGCGAGGGTCTCCAGGAGAAGGTTGTTTTCAGTGACGGTGCCGATGGTGAGGCGAACGGTATCGGGCACGTCTTTGCGGCGGTCGCGAATGATGATGCCGGCCGTCCGCGTGGCGGTCAGGACGGCAGCGACATCGGCGACTTCGACAAGGAGGAAGTTGGCATCGCTCGGCCAGATTTTGCGCACGCAGGAAAACTTCGGCAATTCCGCGGCGACGCGACGACGCTCGCGTGCTTGTAGCAACGCGGATTGGCGCGCGGCATCGATGGCTGGTGTGGTCAACGCGTCGCGTGCTGCGTGCACGACGGGCGTTGGAATCGGATAGGGCGCGAGGATGTTTTGCAGCACACCGATGATTGTCGCGCTGGCGAGCAAGGTGCCGACGCGCGCACCGGCGAGACCGAATGCTTTCGAAAGCGTGCGCAGCACGACGAGATTGGGATTCTCGCGCAATTCGGCCGCGAGACTGAGGTCGTCGGCAAACTCGACATAGGCTTCGTCCACGACGACAATCGCGCGCGTCGCGAGGGCGCGCACGACTTGGAGCACCGCGTCGCGGTCGAGCAATTGGCCGGTGGGATTGTTGGGCGAGCAGAGGAAAACGAGTTTCACCTCCGGCGTGACGGCGGCAATGACGGCGTCGGCATCGAGGGCGAAATCGCGTTCGCGCACCAACGGCACGCTGACGACGCGCGCGCCCTGAATGCCGGCGGCGACCGTATACATGCCGTAAGTCGGCGGCGTGATCAGAATGGCGTCCTGTCCGGCGCGGCAGAACGCGCGGAGCAACAAATCGATGCCCTCGTCGGAGCCGCGTGTGACCAGCAGGCGATTGCTCGTCACGCCATAGAGCGAGGAGAGGCGCGCGACCATCTCCGTCGGTTGCGGCTCGGGGTAGCGATTGAGCCGCGGCAGGCCGGCGTGGGGCGTGACGGGATTTTCGTTGGCGTCGAGCCAGACGGTGCCGCCGGACGACTCTTTGCGCGCAGAACTGTAGGGCGTGAGCGCGAGAATCTCGGGGCGGACGAGAGCGAGAATGGGATCGGAACTCATGGGGAAAGACGGTCGAGGCGGACGCGCACGGCGCGTTGGTGGGCGGCGAGATTTTCGGCGAGCGCGAGACGCTCGACGACGGGCCCGAGTTTTTGCAGTCCGCGCGGCGAGGCGGTTTGCACGGTCATGCTGCGCAGAAAATCGGCGAGTCCGAGACCGCTGCACGCGCGCGCCCAACCGTAAGTGGGCAACACGTGATTGGTGCCGCTGGCGTAGTCGCCGAGCGATTCCGGCGTCCACGCGCCGAGAAACACGGAGCCGGCGGTCGTGATCGACGCGAGCAAGGTGCGCGGTTGCTGCACTTGCAGAATCAAATGCTCCGGCGCGTAGGCGTTGGCAATGGCGACGGCTTCGTTCGCGTCGGCGGCGAGAATGACGCGGCTGGACGCGAGTGCGCGCTGCGCGATGGCGGCGCGCGGCAGCGTGGCGAGTTGCGCGGTGAGTTCGCTTTGCACGCGGGCGGCGAGCGGCGCGGAAAGCGAGACGAGCACCACTTGCGAATCGAGGCCGTGTTCCGCTTGCGAAAGCAAATCGGCGGCAATGAACGCCGCGTCAGCGGAAGCGTCGGCGATGACCATGACTTCCGACGGGCCGGCGGGCAGATCGATGGCGGCGCCGGCGGCGTCGCGCGAAACTTGTAATTTTGCTTCGGTGACGAACGCATTGCCGGGACCGAAAAGTTTGTCGCACTTCGGGACTGAGCGCGTGCCGTAGGCCATGGCGGCGATGGCTTGCGCGCCGCCGATCTTGAACACGTCGGTGATGCCGCAGAGTTGCGCGGCGTAGAGAATCCACGGATTGATGCGGCCATCGCGACCGGGCGGCGTGCAGAGAATGCGTTGCGGGCATTTCGCCAACTGGGCCGGCACGCCGAGCATCAACGCCGTCGAGAAGAGCGGTGCGCTGCCGCCGGGCACGTAGAGTCCGACGCGGCCGATCGGGCGCACGAGTTTTTCGCAGACGATGCCGCGCGTGGTTTCGACGCGGAGCGGAGTGGGCTGCTGCGCGGCGTGAAATTTGCGCAGGTTGCGATAGGCCGTGCGAATCGCGGCGCGGTCAACGGGACGCAGCGCCTTCGCGGCGCCGGCAAACTCCGCCGCGCTCACGCGCAACGTGCGCAGCTTGGCGCCGTCGAATTGCGCGGTGAAGCGTCGCACGGCAACGTCGCCCTCACGTCGCACCGCGCCGACGAGGCGCGTGACGTCGGCCGTGAGTTGCGGCCGCGACGTGAGCGCGGGCCGCGCGAGGGCGGCGACGCGTTGGGTCGCGGTGAGGCGTTGCCAGGTGAGCGGTTTCATCGGCGCGGATTACAGCATCATCTTTTCAATCGGCAGCACAAGAATGCTGCTCGCGCCGGCGCGCTTGAGCGACTCCATCGTTTCCCAGAAGACGGCTTCCTGACACACGGCGTGCAGGGCGACTTTGGAATCGTCGCCGGCGAGCGGCAGAATGGTGGGATTTTCCGAACCCGGCAGGAGTTTTTTGATCTCTTCGAGCGCGGACTTGGGCGCGTGGAGCATGATGTATTTGGCTTCGCCCGCCATTTGCACGCCGTCGATGCGGCGCAGCATGATTTCGAGCGCGTGCGCTTTAGCGGGATTGAGTGCGCGGGCGCCGCGGATGAGGACGGCACTGCTTTTGAAAATGGTTTCAACGGCGCGGAGCTTGTTGGCCTCGAGCGTGGAACCACTGGCGACGAGGTCGCAGATGGCTTCGGCGAGACCGAGGCGCGGGGCGATTTCGACGGAGCCGCTCAACATCACGACTTCGGCGGAGACGCCTTTTTCCTTAAGAAAACGCTGCGTGAGGCGCGGGTAGCTGGTGGCGATGCGCAGACCGGCGAGGTCGGTGGCACCGTTGTAAGCGCGCTCTTCAGGCAGAGCGATGGCGAGGCGGCACGCGCCGAATTCAAGATCGCGTTCGGTGACGTAGCCGGCGCCGTTGCCATTGGTGCGGCGTTCGAGGGCGACTTCTTCAAGGACATTGGTGCCGACGACGCCGAGGTCGCAGACGCCGTCCATCACCAGTTGCGGAATGTCGTCATCGCGCACGAAGAGCAGATCGAGCGGGAAGTTTTCCGAGTGCAGGAGCAGGCGCTCCTTGGGGGCTTTGACCTTGATGCCGCAGCGGGTCAGCAGGTCGAGCGAGTCGGAGGAGAGACGTCCGCTTTTTTGCACGGCGAGGCGCAGGCGGTCTTTCGGAGGAGTGGAGGGAGGCATGGTAAAGTGGGTGCCACCGCTCAGGTTGACTCGGATACCGGGCAAAGAAAACCCCGGCGGGTTGTGCCAGCCGGGGTAAAAAGTCTTGGAACTCATCACCACAAGAAGGCACATCCGAGCCTTCCTGGGCAGGAAGGCTAAGAGACGTGGTGATGGTGGTGGTTGGTGATCATGGAGTGATCGGGAGAGCTAGAAAGCCGTTCACCGCAGGGCGGGGCAAGTGCAATTTTCGCTTGTGACACACGCGGGCGGCGCCCGTGGGGCCCTCAGGGGAGCTTGGCTTGGATCACCTTGCTGGCGGCGCCGAAGTCGATCAGCGCGGCGTCGGGGTGCTGTTTCAACAGAGCGATGACTTTGCCCATTTCCTTCTTCGATGCAGCACCGGTCGTCGCGATAGCTTCGACAATGAGCGCTTGGACGAGCGCGGGATCGAGTGCCTTCGGCAGGTATTTTTCGAGATGGCTGATTTCGGCGGTGTTGGCCTCGGCAAGATCGGCACGGCCGCCCTTTTCAAATTCGACGCGCGCGTCGCTGAGATTTTTCACCGCTTTGCGGATGGTGAGCAACGTCAGCGCGTCATCGATCGGTTTGCTGGTGTCCATCGAGGCGCGCTGGATGGCGGCGTCCATGGTGCGGAGAGCGAGCGAGCGGGCGGAGTCGCGGGCTTTGGTCGCGGTGATGATGTCGGCGCGGAGCGTTTCGTAAACAGTGGCCATGCGTGCAGCATGTGCATGGCGGGCCGAAGCGGAAGCGTGATGTTGCGGAGATTTGGCCGACGGGAATTTGGTCGCGATACCGGACAATTCTGGCGCAACATTGAACGAAATGCTCCGGACTGTGTCCTACTGCCGCGTGAACTTCCCTCGTTTCAGTTTCCTGGCCCTCGTCGGTCTGCTCGCTTTGCCCTGCTTCGGTGACGAGTCGCTGGCGGAAAAATTGCTGCGCGAAACCGTCGCGCGGGAACGCGAATTTCTGGCGCGTGCGGAAAAAGACGGCGAGCACCTCGATGAAGCGAAATTCGCCGGTGACGCCAAGGCCATCGCGAGCAGTTACGATGTGTTGATTCAGAAGAATCCCGATTTCGCGCCCGCCTTCGTCGCCTACGGCCTATTTCTCGGCAAACTCGACATGAACCGCGCGGCGGTCGCGATGCTGCTCCGCGCCAACAAACTCGATCCGCACATTCCGCTGGTGAAAAACCAACTCGCGAAACACCTCGCGGAGGACGGCAAACCGGTGGACGCGCTGCCGTATTTGCTTTCGGCCATCGATCTCGCGCCGAATGAGCCGCTCTATCACTTACACTTCGGTTTGCTGCTGATGGAGGCGCGGGCGGACTTTTTGCAAACGGGCGATTGGACGCGGGTCGCGTTGGATCAAGCGGTGCTTGATTCGCTGCAACGCGCGGCGGAGTTGACCAAGGGCGATTTTTCCTACGCCTATCAACACGCCAAGGCCTTCTATGAAATCGCGCCGCCACGCTGGGAGGAGGCGCTGAAGGTGTGGGAACGACTCGGTGATCGAGCGACGACCACGGCGACCCGCCAACTCGTGAAGCTGCACCGCGCCAACGTGCTCGCCCAACTCGAGCGCAGCGACGAAGCACGCGCGTTGCTCACTCAGGTCACGGAGCCGCAGTTCGACGCCGAGAAAAAGCAAGTGCTCGAGGCGTTGGCGGCGAAGGAAAAGAAACCTTGAGCGCGCGCTGAGGCGTTGGGTTTGGCGTGGTAAATTCCCGTCAACGCTTGCGCCGCATCGCAGAGGCTGCACTTTTCTTTCTATGGATGTAGTAAACCGGCTTGAACGACTTTTCGGACGCTATGCGATTCCGAATATGTCGCTCTACCTCGTCATCGGACAGGTGTTTTTCTGGAGCGTTTCGTTTCTCGGCTTCTACAACATCGAGGGCATCGCGCTGTTGCCGCTCGCGGTGATGCAGGGCGAGATCTGGCGGCTCGGCACCTTTCTGTTGCTGCCGCCGGCGGCGCATCCGGTGTTCATCGCGTTTGCGTGGTATCTTTTTTGGATGATGGGAACGGCGCTCGAGGGCTACTGGGGTGTGTTTCGCTACAACCTGTTTCTCATCACCGGTTGGCTGCTGACGGTAGCGGTGGCGTTCTTCTTTCCCTACCACTACGCGACGAATCTCTTTCTCGCGGGCAGTGTGCTTCTCGCGTTTGCGCTGCTGAATCCGGATTTCGAAATGATGCTGTTCTTCATCCTGCCGGTGAAGATCAAGTGGCTCGCGCTGATTCAGTGGCTGGGCTACGGCTACTCGATGATTGTCGGCTCGTGGTCGGTGCGACTCGCGGTGATGGCATCGATCGGCAATTTTCTGCTGTTTTTTTCCGGCGAGATTATCAACCGCATCCGCACCGGGCGTCGGCGGATGGAGCACCAAGCGCGTGCCGCCGCGGCCCGCGCCAGCGAAGACGAGCCCCGCCATCGTTGCCACGCCTGCGGCAAAACCGATCTGTCGCACCCGCAATTAGATTTTCGCTACTGTTCGAAGTGTGCGGGCGAGGAATGCTATTGCGCGGAACACCTTGGCAATCACTCGCACACCGTGGCAAAAAACTGAGTCATGCCGAAGAAACCTCAAACCATCGGCGACTGGCTCGAGTGGGCGTTGCGACGCTACACGCGGCATCGCGTCGCACTCGGCCAAGTGGCGGATAACGCGCACGACGAGGCGCTCTATCTGTTGCTGCACACGCTCGGTGTGCCGCTCGACAGTCCACGCAGTGTGCTGCGACGGAAACTCACGTCTGACGAAGCCACGAAAGTGGAAGAAATTTTTGCGCGCCGCATCAACGATCACGTGCCCGCCGCCTATCTCACGAAGGAAGCTTTTCTTGGCGGACATCGATTTTTCGTGGACGAACGCGTAATTATTCCGCGCTCGTATTTCGTCGAGTTGTTGCCGGAGCAGATTTTGCAATGGCTGCCAGCGAACAAACCGGTGACGCGCGTGGTCGATGTCTGCACGGGCTCAGGCTGCCTCGCGGTGTTGCTCGCGCGTCAGTTTCCCAAAGCGAAGGTCGATGCGATCGAATTGTCGCCGGACGCGCTGGCGGTGGCGAATTTCAATGTGGCGCAACACGAACTCACGAAGCGCATCACACTGCACCGCTCGGATGTGTTCGATGCGGTGAAGCCGGCGAAATACGATCTAATCCTCTCGAATCCGCCTTATGTGCCGACGCGCGAACTGCGCAAGCTGCCGGAGGAATTCAAGAACGAGCCCGCGATGGCGCTCGATGGCGGGCGGGACGGCTTGGTGATTATTCGCAAGTTACTGCAACAGGCGCGCGACCGGTTGCGTCCGCACGGCATTGTGGTGTTGGAGGTCGGCGGCTTGCGCGCGGCGATGGACAAGGCGTTTCCCAAACTCGATCTGCACTGGCTGCACACGGCCGATGGCGAGGACTGCGTCTGCGTAATTCAGGCCGCACGGCTAGACCATGGGGAAGGCCGACCAGCGTAACGGGCGCTTCGAGACAGCGCGGTTGGCAGGCTAGGTGCAGGGGCCGGAGGTCGGCGCCGGGGATAAACGACAAACCGCAATCAAGGTGCCATGATGCCGACCGCTTCCCAATGGAAGCCCCATCATGGACAACTGTTCATTGACATTGCCGCCGAAGGAAATGAAAACCATAACGGTATACTTGTAAGCGACCACGACAAGAGTTCCATCGCTTTTGAAATATGAGTATTGCCCCATTAGCTCCAATGTAACCCAAGTGCCGCCAGTGCCGAAACTCCCACCACCAGTGCCGGAGCTCACACCGCCAGCGCCACTTGAGCTACCTGAACTACTACCTGAGGGGTCATATATGGTGCCATCTGTCTGCCGGTATTTATGGAAATTGAATTTCGCGATCCCCCGGCCGATATCGTCATTATCAATATCACCCTCTGCTTCGCAATGGAAGGATCGAATAAAATTCTCGTCGAACTTGTCCGCGAGTTCAGATATATTGCTCGTATCTGCAACCGTCACGGGATCGGAGTCTTTGATCATATGGGCAATCCCGATCACCGCGTTCACGCCGGGCGGCTTGTCCTGTGCCAGTTCGTATGCCCGGGCAAACGTGTTAACGGCAGCCAGTTGATAAAAATATCCATTCGAGTTTCCTCCCGCGTTAAGCCCACCAACCGTCGATTGCAGAGCAGCCATCGATTGAGCGTCCCTGGGCGTTCCGGTGTTCACATAGACCAGCAAGGACGTGTTCTGCCCGTAAGAGAGGCCAGCGGTGCTGAGAACGAGGATGAAAAGGCAGGCCGCGCGACCGCTGTTGGCCAATGAAGTGAAAATATTGCTGTTCATGTTGTTCATGCGAGGAAGGTTAGGACTTGCCCAAGTAATGCGACCGGTTGAGCGCCGCTATCTTTTGCTTCACGACTTCCAGTTGAGCCTGAGTCAGCACGGTTTTTGCGCGCTCAAGCACCAGCAACTCAAGCGGGGTCAGCCCGGTGATCGGGTCCACTTGGCGGCGATCCACCTCGATTTGCGGGTTATTAGCTGAACCGAAAGTATGATATAAAACCTCGGCCAAAGGCAGCATCTGTTCGGGCAGCAATGGAACACCGGCTTGCGCCAGTGCGGGATCGTAATGCTGGTTGATGCGCATGATGTAGGGGCGCGCCGCGAGCATGGCCTGGATTATTTCCACGATCCCGGGACTAAAGGCCCGCGCGATTTCCTCGTCACTCAACTGGACCGCCAGCGCGCGAGCCGCATTTAAGGAATCCTGGTCAGGCGAGACACCGCCGGTGACGATATCATGGGCGTCCCACCCCGCCAGGGACCGCTCGATAAGTAATGAGCGAAGCTTTTCTTGGTCAGACTGGCTTAGGCCAAGTCCGGCGATCACTTTTTTATAAGTCTGATCTACCCCGAGGGTAATCTGGCGGAGACGTTCTTCCTTCGAGCGAGACGCGAAACCCTCGGTAACGCGCCCTTTTGCTCTTTTGTCGCGCTGCACCACTTCAGCCCGCTCGGTGCTTTTGCCAATAGGTTTCGCTAGGTTGCTCTCGTTGGTTGGAGCTTGGTTTGGGAACAACGCCGCCCCGCTCGGGGCCTCCGCTTGGCTGGTTACAACAGCTACTACCGGCACGGTTTTTGGTGAGTTGGATCTGACGAAAACTTTTGTGGCGTATACGCCTAGCAGCAGCACGAGTGCGCCAATAAAAATGTGATATTTGTTCATAATGTTTTTCGTTTAGCTCTTCTGCATTAATGGAATCTTACCGACCAATTTATCAATACTTTACAACGTCAATAAGTCAATAAGGGGTCCTATATCTGTGGATTTAGGATAAAAATTAAGACCTGCCATGAAGTGGGAAAAGGTATCACCAACGGGGATCGGTTCGCTGCGCAACGGTTGTGAAAAACGAGGCACAGACTGTGGCGGCCCGGGTTGCTCGGCGTTGCCACCGGCGTGGACGCTGTTTGCATGGCGCGCACCCGACATGGACGCGCATTATCTGGAATTCCTGGGCATGCTGATCCGGTGGCTGCACATCATCGCCGGCGTGGCGTGGATCGGGTCGTCGTTCTATTTCATCTGGCTCGACAACAGTCTCGATGCGCCGGCCCCCGACGCGGCGAAGAAGGGCGTGGGCGGTGAACTCTGGGCCGTGCACGGCGGCGGGTTCTACAACCCGCAGAAATACCTCGTGGCCCCCGCCGCGCTCCCGGAAAAACTGCACTGGTTCAAGTGGGAGGCTTACACGACATGGCTCTCGGGCACGGCGCTCCTGGTGCTGGTTTACTGGCTGAAGGCCGGGGCCATGATGATCGACGGCAATGTCATGGCGCTCACCCCGCTCCAAGCCGTGGCCATCGGCGCTGCGAGCATGGTCGGCTCGTGGATCGTCTACGACCTGCTCTGCCGTTCGCCGCTGGGTCGGCACGAGGGATGGCTCGGGGTCATCGTGTTCGGGTTGGTGACCCTGCTGGCATGGGGACTGGCGCGCACCCTCGGCGGCCGCGCGATGTTCATCCATGTCGGCACGGCCATCGGCACCCTCATGGCGGCCAATGTGTTTTTCATCATCATCCCCGGGCAGAAGCGGATGGTGGCGGCGATGCGTCGTGAGGCGCGTCGCCTTTTTTGGTGTCTGGCGGCGGAGTGAAACTCGAGCATTCGTGACCGCCGCGTGTCGGCTGACTGTGGCGCGGGGAGCGAGGATTGGCGCAAAAACCAAAGTCCGACCAACCATCGCCGGCTAGGCGACGGAAGAAAAAACAAGCGTCGTCACACGGCTGCACGACGGCGGGCGCGTGGGAAGATGCGGTAGTGGGACGAAGTGCGACCATGGCGAGAGGCCGACACACCGAAATGCGACGGAACCTTGGTGGGTAATCGTCACGAAACGCAGCTTACTGAAGCGCGCGGATGGTTTGCGCTTATTCGCCGGCGCCGAGCAAGTCGCTGACGTGACGATCGAAACTGGAGAGACCGCCCGCGCAGGAGGCGCGTTGCACGAGGGCGACCATCTTGGCGGCCCAAGCTTCTTCCTCGACCTGTTCGTTGACGAACCAGTGCATCAACACTTGGGCGGGATAATCTTTGTCAGCGAGCGCGGCTTCGAGCGTGGCGTTGATGCCGCGGGTGTTGGCTTGTTCGAGTGCTTGCGCGTGCAGGGCAACATCGCCGAGCGAGGAGAATTTTTGGCGCGGTGCCTCCATGGCGGCGACGTCGGCGGTCGCGCCGCGATCGACGAGGTGGGCGATGATCTTGTCGGCGTGTTCGCGTTCTTCGCCGGCTTGTTTGGTGAAGAAGGCGGCGCAGCCGGAAAAGTTCTGCACTTCGCACCAGATGGAGAGCGCGAGATAGCTTTGGGCGGCGAACAGTTCGTGGTTAAACTGATGGGTGAGGGCCTGCAGTGTGGGAGTAGGGATGGTAGACGACATAATTAAGGGGACTGGTTTAACAAAATTAACTGAAGTGAGCGGATAAAGTAAGTTACTCTATTTTGCGGATGGGCAAGCCGGCTTTCTGCCAGTCATTGAGACCGCCCGCGTTGGCGACTTTGAATCCCTGTTTGGCGAGGGCGTCGGCGACTTTGCCGGAGCGATTGCCCGAGCGACAGTAGAGAACAACGGTCATTTCCTTGTCCACGCTGGCGAGGAACGGTTTCCAGGCGGCTTGTTCGCCGTCGAAATCACTCTTGGCGAGCAGGAGCGCGGGCGCGGCGACGCCGGTTGAGGTCCACTCGGCGGGCTCGCGCACGTCGATCAAAATGGCCTTGCCCTCACCCACCAGCGCGGCGGCGTCTTCCGGGGAAATCTTCGGGGAATCGCTGCCGAGAACCGTGACGCTGAAAAGGGCGACTGCGCCAACGAAGAGCAGCAGAGATAAAATCTTTTTAGCCATAGACAAAGAAGATACGCGCGCGGAACCGAGAGGCAAGTGCGCCGCGATTGCGCGGGTGACGTTAGTTTTCCGGTAACTCGTAGGAAACGCGAATCACGCCACGCCAGTCGAATGGTGCGTAATCGACCGCTTTGTCTTCCGGAAAGAGTTTTGCCAGGGCCGTGCGCACTTCGGGAGTGAGTAAGTTGGTCGGTCCGTGGCAAAGCGTGCACTTGGGCATGACCGAAACGGAGCGGTAAACGCGCCATTCGATCGGCGCGTCGGGATTCGTGACCTTTTGCACCAAAAGGCCGGTAGGTTGCATGCCGTTGAGTAACTGGGCTTGGATGATTTCCAGCGCGGCAAGATCGCCGGCATCAGGGGCGTTGACAGGATTGCGGACGCGCAAACTGGTGAACTTGAGTGCGGTCGCCCGTGGTTCGCTGGATCTAGAGCGCGGCAGAGAAATTTTTTTCAAATGCAGTTGCTCGAGCGCGAGTTCGGGGCGGGCCGTGTGCAAGAGAGCATCCACTTCGCCCAACAGTGAATCATGGAGGCGATTTACCCAGTCGTTCGCGGCGCGACTGACCATCTGCGTCGTGGGGTCGTCGAGATCAGCCCAAGAAATTTCCGGAGCTGGGGCGCTCGTGGCGAAACTCAGCGAACCCAGCAAAAATGCGCTGCCGCAAAAAATCTGACGCAACATTTTCATAGGGAAAGTATACGCGCACCAACACGAATTGACTACGCATTGGCTCGCTTTCGTTGCCGCAAAATAAGAGCCCCGTCGGGTCGAAGCGACGGGGCTCGCCATGGTAACCGGCGCACTAACGCCGGCGCACCCACCTGCGCTCAGGTGAAGATAATCTGGCCGCCGCCGGCCAGTTCGTAGAAATCGCCAACGGTGAGAACCTTGTCCATGTGAGGCACGAAGTCGTCCTTGGAGAGATGGAACATGTCGACCGTGGCCTTGCAGGCGTAGATTTTGCCGCCGGCGTCGGAGATCATTTGGGTGAACTCGCTGACGGGCGGGATATCGAGTTTTTCCATTTCCTTTTGCATCATCTTCGTCGCGAAGGCGGACATGCCGGGAATCGCGCCGAGGAACGTCGGCAAGGGAAAGCCCTTGGCGTCGGGAATGCGCATCGCGGGATTGCCCACGGTGGCGACCTTCAACGTGTCCTGGTATTTTTCGAGGATGGCGTAGAGGCCGAAGAAGGTGAAGAAGACGTTGGCTTCGATACCCTCCATGCGGGCGCCGTTGGCCATGATGAGGCCGGGGTAAACCCCTTCGAGCGAGCCGCGGGAAATGATGATCGAAACTTTTTTGATTTTATCGGGAGAGGACATGGCGGGGAAGTAGTGGTGAGTAGCGGGTAGTGAGTGGTGAGTAACGAGTAGAAGGCGTGCGGGGACGTTTCTCCTTCTTTCCTCTTTCTCTTACTCTTTCCTCTTTCTCGGATTGGTCGGGGAGAAAGAGGAAGAGAAAGATTCGGAGGGAGTTAGATGCAGCCGTGCGGTTTCTTGATGCCGGCGATGCGCGCGGCTTTCTTGGCGGGGCCACCGGGGAAGAGCGCGTAAAGCTCCTTCGTCGGCACGCCGCTTTCTTTCGTCAGCTTGCGCATGCTCGGACCGTCGCCCTTGGTTTCAAATTCCTGGCGCATGTAGTTCAACACGACGAGGTGTCGGTCGTTGAGCGTGGAAATTTCTTCCTCGGCGGCGAGGACCTTGGCGATCTCGAGATCCCAATCTTTGTAGTTAGTCATGAAACCGTCGGCATCGAAGTCGATGGTCTTGTTATTAATAGTGCGAGTGGACATGGCGGTAATGAGTTGAGGTTCGTGGTTGGTTTTCAGCCGGTGGATTTGCCGGTCATACTGAATTGGTGGCCGACGGGCATGGGCCGCGCCGGAAGGAGCATGTTCCAGTAAACCCATTTGAACATGAGTTTACCGAGGTGATTGAGGCGCGTCTCTTTGAGCAACGACATCGGGCCAACGAGCGGCAGCGGGTAAGTGCCGGGAAGCGGCTCGACGTCGTAACTGAAGTCGATGAGCAGCGCCTTGCCATCACCGGATTCGATGAAGCAGTTGGCGTGACCGTCGAATTTCGCGTCCGGCGCGCGGCCAGCGATGACGCTGAGGACGTTTTCGAGCAACACATCCGCTTGGAAATGCGCGACGGAACCGGCCTTGGAGGACGGCAGATCGGTGGCATCACCGATGGCGAAGATGTTGGGCGCGACGCTCGAGAGCAGCGTGTGCTTGTCGGTTGGCACGTAGTTGAACTCGTCGCCGATGCCGGAGGCGCCGATGACAGGATCACCCATGTTGGTGGGCACGGTGACGAGCAAGTCGTAGGGGATTTCGCGCTCGTCCCACGAGACGATTTTCTTCTCCGCCTGCTCGACGCGGGCGAGGGAGAAATCGGCTTCGAGTTTGATGCGGCGCTTGTCGAGGAAGTCACCGAGGAGTTCGGCGGCCTTCGGCTTGGTAAATGCGCTCGGGAGTGGCGTGACGTAGTCGATTTCAACTTTGTCGCGCATGCCCTTGGCGCGGAAATACGATTCCGCGAGGAAGGCGAATTCCAGCGGAGCGACGGGACACTTGATGGGCATCTCCGCGATGTTCACGACGAGGCGACCGCCTTTGAAGTTGTCCAACTGGTGTTGGAGCTTCGTGCAACCCTCGAGCGTGTAGAACTCACCGACGGACTTGTGCCATTCGTTGCCGAGCATGCCTTCGTTTTGCGCGGGCGTGGGCTGGGTGCCGGTGGCGATGATGAGGAAGTCGTAGGGGAGCACGTCGCCGCCCTTGAGGTGCACGCGGTTTTTGTCCGGTTCGATACGTTCAATGAGCGCTTCGCGGAAAGTGGCGCGGGCGTCGAGGGTCTTGCGACGGGAGCGGACGAGGTCGGCGGGTTCGTAGCCGTGAAACGGCACGAAGAGGAAGCCGGGTTGGTAAGCGTGATCATTATCACGGTCGACCACCGTGATGCGCCACTGCGCGGAAGGCAGGGCGCGGGCCAGTTTATTGGCCATGATCGTGCCAGCAGTGCCGGCACCGAGGATCAGGATGTTTTTCATGGCGTGGGTTGGGTTGAGCGCGGTGGGTGAAGCAGATCAGAAGCGGTAGCTATACATGATCTGCGCGTTGGTTTGGGCGTGGCTGACGCCGATGCCGTAACCGTTGATTTTGGAAACCTTGAAGCCGCGGGTGAGGGAGACATCGACGCTGGCGCGCGCATCAATCCGCCAACCGAAGCCGGCCGTGAGGTGGCGTTCGATCGTCGCGGGGAAAAGGCAGTTGAGGAACTTGTCGGGAATCGGGTCGCTGGAGAAGTTGCCACCGAAGCGCAGGGTGAGCGCGTCGGAGACTTGGTAGGCGGCGCCGAGTTGAAGCACGAATTGGTTGTCCCAATTTTGGAAGAGCGTGGCGTCGAGCACTTGGTTGGCGAAGGGACCATTCGCCGCACTGCTGTTGGCGGTGAAGGTCATCGAGAACTGCTGCATCACGTCCTTCCAGAAAATCTCGCGCACATCAGCGACCAGGAGCCAGCGGTCAGTGGGGCGATAAGCGAGGCCGGCGCCGAGCATTGCGGGCCACTCGAAATCATTGATGCGCATCGAACCGTTGAGGGTTTGCGCCATCGCGCCCATCCCCGGGACGTTAAGTTGAAACGACACCTTGGCGTTCGACGTGGTCAAATCGCCCATCGCAGAACGCGAGTGATACGTGAGGCCGAGGGTGACGTTGCTGCTCGCTTCGTAAACGATGCCGATCTTGCCCGCATAGCCGTAGCCGCGCGCCTTGCCGGTGAAATCGCTGCCGTTGGAGAAATCGAAGTAGGCGTAGTCAACATTGGTGCCGACGGGAAGCGTGCCCATCATGCCGTTGAAACTTTGGATGATCGTGCCGGAGGCGCGACCGAACTGCTGACTCATCGGATTAACGAGATCAAAAAACTGCGCGCCGCTCATCGCCATCTTCAGGTCCATGCCCGCCCACATGAAATCGGCGGACGCGGCGAGGTGGAGACGATCGTTGACCTTCCATGCAATCGGAATGATCGCGCGGCCCACCGAAACTTCGGTGCGATTAACCAAACCGAAGCCGAGTCCGCGCCACGAGTTGGCGCCGTATTCGCAACCCATGCCACCTTGGCCAAAGAGACCGAAACCGTAGACGAGATTGCCGCTGCGCTTGGCGTAGCCGAATGCGGGCATGAAAAACGCCGTCGATTGCGAATCCGCGCCAACGCCGGTCGTGCTGGTGGCGGTGATGTCCGGACCGAGAATGCCGACCGCGAGGTCGAGTCGCGCTTGCTCCGCCATCAAACTGAGCGTGGCGGGATTGTTGATCACGGCGGCGGTGCCGTTGTCGTAGGCCATCGACGCCCCGCCGAGCGCTGTCGCCACGGGTCCGTAGCCCTCCATGTTCATGCCGTTGGTGGCAACCAACGGACTGGTGAAAGAGACCGCCGCAAGGAGCGCGACCGCCGGGAGAATCGAGCGCCGCGCCTTCGCGGCGGGACAGGATTGAGAATGTGCTTTCATGGCTATGGCATTATCGCCGATTTCGCCCGAACGGACTGCGCAACGGTTGCCCGTCACTGCGCATAAATGGCTATATGCGCACGGAATCATAAACGCCACTGGCGTCACCCGCGTGCGAAGATTCCGTGAACGGTGGTTATTGCCAGCGCGCCATCGAACCGACGTTGATCGCGCGATAGCCCTCGCGGCGCAGCATGGCCGCCGCCATGCCCGAACGCGCGCCCGAGGCGCAATAGAGCAGGAACTGCTTGCCCTTGTGCTTGGCGAGAAAGGCCTGCCACTTGGTGCGCGGACCGCGCAAATCGCTTAACGAGAGCAGGGACGCGTGACGCAAAGTGCCGCCGCCCCATTCACTGGGTTCGCGCACATCCACCAGCACGGCGTCGCCCGACTTGAGTGCCGCGCGTCCGGCCTCCGGTGTGATCCCGGGGCGCGCCACATACAGAGTGCGGACAATAAAAACAGCGACGACCGCGCCGCCGATTAAGAGGAGCCAATGCATCATTGTTCGAGAGTGGTTTGCGAAGGAATCGGCGCAGTTGGATTTTTACCAGCGTGGGTCATGTAATAGATCAACGGCACCGCCAGCGGACTGATTATGAGCGACGCGAGGGCACCGAAGAGCAGGGAGATCGCGAGTCCTTGGAAGATTGGATCGGCGAGAATCACGAGTGCGCCCACGACGACCGCAAGCGCGGTGAGCATCATCGGACGAAACCGCACCGCGCCCGATTCAATGCACGCCTCGCGGAGCGGCCGACCCTGACTAAGTCGCAGCTCAATAAAATCCACGAGAATGATTGAGTTGCGCACCACGATGCCCGCGCCAGCCATGAATCCGATCATCGACGTCGCAGTGAAAAACGCTCCCATCGCCGCGTGGGCCGGCAGAATGCCGACGAGCGAGAACGGAATCACGGTCATGACGATCAACGGCGTCGCGTAGTTTTTGAACCAGCCGACCATAAGCATGTAGATGAGAATGAGCACCGCCGCGAACGCGAGGCCGAGGTCGCGGAAGACTTCGAGCGTCACTTGCCATTCGCCATCCCACTTCATCGCCGGTTCACGCTCATCGTCCGGCATGCTGGCGTTGAGAATGTTCACGTGTGCTTGCGTGCCACCAAAATCGCGTCCGTCGAGTTTGGCCAGTTCACGATTCATTGCAAAAATCGCATAGACCGGACTCTCCACTTCGCCCGCGACATCCGCCGTGACATAGGTGACGTTGCGCAGATTCTTGTGATAGATGTTCCGCTCGCTGACCGTCGTCTCGACCGTGACGAGTTCACGCAACGGCACCAGCGGTGCGGCGGGATTCATCTCCGAGCGAACCGGCAGCGCCAACAAATCCTCGGGGCGTGCGCGCAACGAGCGCGGCAGTTCGAGGACGATCGCAACATCTTCCCGTTCGGTGGGCACGTGGAGCAGAGTCACTGGCATGCCTTGGGCGCCGAGTTGAACGGTGCGGGCAATGGCCGCTTCGGTGATGCCGTGCAGCGCCGCCTTGGCTTTGTCCACGCGCAACACGGTCTTCGGCTGCAAGTCTTCCACATACCAATCGACATCAACGACGCCCGGCGACGCGCGGAAAATTGCGCGCACACGCTCCGCGAGACGCAGCCGTGAGGCTTCGTCCGGTCCGTAGATTTCCGCGACGACTGTTTGCAACACCGGCGGCCCCGGCGGCACCTCGGCAACAGCGATTGCCGCCCCGTAGCGTTCCGCGATCACCGCGAGGCGCGGGCGAATACGTTTGGCGATATCGTGACTTTGCGCGGCGCGTTCGTCCTTGGGGCGCAAGTTGACCTGGATATCCGCGACGTTGCTGCCGCGCCGCAGAAAATAGTGGCGCACGAGTCCGTTGAAATTAAACGGCGACGCCGTGCCGGCGTAGATCTGGTAGTCGCGCACTTCCGGCTCGGTGCGGAGGCTTGCCGCCATCTCGCGGGCCACGCGGGTGGTTTGTTCGAGCGTGGTGCCCTCGGGCAGATCAATGATTACTTGGAACTCCGACTTGTTGTCGAACGGGAGCATTTTCACCTTCACTGCGCTGATTCCGACGAGTCCCATTGACCCAGCGGTGAGGGCGGCGACGACCAGCAAAAAGGCCCAGCGCAATCCGCGCCGTTGCAGCAACGGCGCCATGAAACGCGTGTAAAGTCGCGTGAAGGCGTTGTCGGCCATCGTTTCGTCGTCGCGCACCGGAGCATCGACCAACCCGGAGGCATGACTGCGGTGATCGCGCAGCATTTTGAGCGCGGCCCACGGCGTGACCGCGAACGCGACGAGCAACGAGAAAATCATCGCCGCACTGGAGCCGATCGGAATCGGCCGCATGTAAGGCCCCATCATGCCGCTGACAAAAGCCATCGGCAGCACCGCCGCGATCACGGCCCACGTTGCCAGAATCGTCGGATTGCCGACTTCATCGACGGCTTCGATTGAAATCTCGCGTAGTGATTTACCGTGCGCGTCGGGCAGGCCCATGTGGCGCACGATATTTTCGACGACCACGATCGCATCATCGACCAGAATGCCGATGGAGAAAATCAACGCGAAGAGCGTGATGCGATTCAGGGTGTAACCGTAAAGGTAGAACACCAAAAGTGTCAGCCCGAGCGTCACCGGAATCGCGAGCAACACGACGAGCGACTCGCGCCAGCCGAGGAAAAACAGAATCAAAATCGCGACACCGAAGATCGCGATGCCCATGTGCAGCAGCAATTCGTTGGATTTTTCCGACGCAGTCGCGCCGTAGTCCCGCGTGATCGCCACGCCGATATCGGCCGGGATGAGCGTGCCCTTGAGCAGGTCGAGTTGCTCCATCACGGCGGCGACGACCTCAATCGCATTTGCGCCGGGGCGCTTGGCCAGACTGAGCGTGACGGCGGCTTGTTCCTCGCCCGTCGCGCCACGGCCGAACAACACATAGTTCGACGGCTCTTCGGCTTCGTCGGTGATGGTGGCGACATCGCGCAAGTAAACCGGACGCCCACCGAACACGCCGACGACCACCGCGCCGACTTCACGCGCATCGCGAAAGAACGTGCCGGTTTGCAACAGGGCCTCGCGATTGCCAAACGCCTGCGCGCCGGTTTGCGCTTGCGCGTTGGCCTGTTGCAGCGACGGCACGAGACCGGTCGCGCCGAGATTGCGCGACGCGAGTGCGCTGGGATCGAGTTGCACGCGAATCTGCCGCCGCGTGCCGCCGATGAGGGTCGTCTCCGCGATCATCGGAATCGCTTTCAGGCGCTCCTCCACTTGCGCGGCCACTCGGCGCAACAGGGTGTAGTCGTAGCGCGAACTATGGAACGTCAACGCCACCACCGGCACGTCGTCGATCGTGCGCGGTTTGACCAACGGCGCGGACACGCCGGGCGGAATCTGGTCGAAGTTGGTTTGTAACTTCTGGTTGAGGCGCACGAGCGCCGTCTCGATGTCCGTGCCGACTTTGAAGCGCACGATGGTGAGATTCGCGCCGGGACTCGCCGTGGAGTAGAGGTATTCGACGCCGGGAATTTCCCACAGCAGATTTTCCATCGGCCGCGTTACGCGATTTTCGATTTCCGCCGCCGTCGCGCCGGGCATGGCGACCATCACGTCGATCATCGGCACTTTGATTTGCGGCTCCTCTTCGCGTGGGAGCATCAGCACGGCGAACGCACCAAGCAGCAACGACGCCGCGACGATGATCGGGGTGAGTTTCGAATCGATGAACAGTGCCGCCATGCGCCCAGCCATGCCGCGAGGCGCACCACCAGGGATTTTTTCAACCGAACTCATGAACGCACCTCAACCTTTTGTCCTTCACGCAGGCCCGCCGGGGGCGACACGATCACGATTTCGCTCTCTGACAAACCGCTGAGAATTTCCACGCGCCCGTGATGCGAGGCGCCGCTTTTGACGAGGCGCAATACCGCGCGGCCCTCGACGACGACAAACACGCGTTCAATCTGACCGTTCCGCGTAAGCGCTTCATTGGGCACGAGCAAAGCGCGCGCGGTTCCGGTTGCCACGTGCACGCGCACGAATTGCCCCGAGCGCACCGTGATCGTGGCGGGCACGGTGAACTTGGCGAGCACGGTGTGAGCAAACAGATCCGCAGCAGAAGAAAGCTCCGCCAGCTCCGCGGAGAAAGACGTTTGGTCGGACGGCGCTTCGATCAGAAATGCCGCGCCCAACACGAGGTGAGCGGCGAGTGAGTCGGGGATGCCGGCTTCGATGTGAAACGCATCAGCGCCTTCAAGTTCGACGAGTGGCTGGCCCGGCGCGGCGAGATCGCCTGCTTGCACAAACTTGCGCGCAATCACTCCCGCGAACGGCGCGCGCAGTTCCGTGTAGCCGAGCATCGTCTCCGCTTCGCGGAGCATGGCGGCGGTCATCGCGAAGCGATCTTCGAGTCCCCGCACCGTGTCGGTCGTGCTCGCGCCCAGCGCGAGGAGTTCGCGCTCCCGCGTGAGGTCGCGTTGGACGACGTTGAGTTGCGACTGTGCTTGGGCGACGCGCGCGGTGATTTCAGCGGCGGAGATTGTTAGCAAAAGGTCGCCCGCTTTGACGCGTTGCCCGAGCCCGAGCGGCATTTCGGAGATCGTGCCCATGACCTTGGCGGCGAGGGTGGCGCGACGAACGGGACGGACGGTGCCGGTGAGTTCGGTGAGAATTGGTTGGTCGACCGAGATGACGGAGGCGACTTGCACGACGGCGGTCGGCGAGGCGGAAGCGTTGGCGGTGGCGGGCGGCGCCGATTTGGAACAACCGGTGACGGTGACGAGGAGGGCGAAGGACAAGAGGAGTTTCATGGCGGGAAAATTAGGGGGTGGTAAACGGCAGGAGGCCGAACGCGCGATAGAGATCAGCCAGCGCGATCCGCTCATCGGCTTGAGCGACGGCGCGGCGCATGCGGGCTTCGAGGAGACGGCTTTCGACGCCGATGAGTTCGGCGGTGAGCAACACACCTTGGGCGAAACGCGCGCGACTGAGCGCGGCGCTCTCTTCGGCTTGGGCAACGGTTTGGGCGCTGACCGCGAGACGCTCGCGCGCGGCGTCGTGCGCGAGGCGGGCTTGTTCGACTTCGAGGGCCAGACCGAGGCGAGTCTTGCGGATCATGGCTTTGACTTGCGCCACTTCGGCGGTGGCTTGGCGGATTTTGCCGGAGGTTTGTCCGCCATCGAAAAGATTTACGTCAACGGCGACGCCGGCCAACCAACTGTCGCCGTGGCGATTCAATTTCCAGCCGTGGTCGTATTGGTAGGAAGCGAATGCATTCACGGTGGGTCGGCGCGCACCGCGGGCGACCTCGACCATGTGTTCGGCGGCGGCCAGGCGTTCTTGCAGACCGAGGAGTTCGGGGCGTTGCGCGGCTTCGGCGGACGTCGGCAAGGGCAAGGCGGAGAGCGCAGTGTCTTCTTCGGCCAACTCCACGCGTTCTCCCGGCGACGGTTCGAGACCGAGCACGTAGAGGAAGGCGCGTTCGGCGAGTGCGGCTTGGTGGCGGGCAGACGTGAGGACTTCGCGAGTTTCGGCTAATTGCACTTCGAGGCTGAGCAGGTCGGCCTTCAGCATTTGTCCGGCGTCGGAACGCAGGCGCCCATTGGCGACCGCCGCGGCCAGCGCCTCGGTGCCCGCCGCGATGGCGCCGACGGCTTCCCGGGCTTTGCGCAAATTGAGCAGGGCGCGAATGGCGCTGTGCGCGAGTTGTTGGTGGCAAGCGCGGAGATCTTCGCCGACGGCGCGGGCACCGGCTTCGGCGGCGCGCCTTCCGGCCGTGGCGCGTCCGCCACTGTAGAGATTGTAGCCCACCGTGCCGGTGAGATTGAGATTATCAATGCGGCCGGGTTGGTTGAAATCGAGGCCGAAGTGAAAAGCGCGCTGGTTGAGAATCGCGCCGAAAGCGACCATCGGGCTGTTGGTTTCCGTGTAACGACCCGACAACGAAACCTGCGGGAGCCACGCCGCGCGCGCTTGTTCGATCAGCGCCTCTGCGGCTGCGAGTCGATGTTGCGTGACTTCGACGTCGGGATTGTTGCGCAACGCCGCCGCGACTGCGGTAGGCGCGGTCCAAGTTTCGGCGGAGAGCGATGCGGTGGCGACGAACAGGGCGCCGCCCAGCGCGAGGCGGGATAAGAAGGAGATTGCGCGCATGAGTTAAGGAGTTGGCCGCCGACCGGCGCTCCAGATAATTCCGAAGACCGAACCGTAGAGCGCGCCGCGCCACCACGTGGAAGTGAGAGGGCAGGTGCCGGAGGTGCATTCGCCGTAGTAGCCGAGGGCGGCGCCGAGGCCGGCCGCGATGACAACCGGCCACAGAAAGCGGGTGAGCAGGGACATGAGTGTGCGGTTAGGAGTTGCGCGAACGGGACGAGCGTTGGCCGCCCCAGTGGATGACCCCTTGGTCATCGACCCATCCAAGCTTGGTCAAAATGAGCGTGGGCGGACAGAAGCCGGTGAAGACGGATTGAATCAGGTTCACACCCGCAAAGGCGGGCAACAACAGCCACCACGGACTGAAGAAATGAGCGAGCGCGAGTCCGGTTAAAACAACCGAACCGGCGAGGAGGCGAACAAGCGAATACGTGGTCATGGAGTTAAGTGTTGACGTTATATGCGCATAAATGCATATTCTTGCCACGATGTCAAGTGACTGTTTCCTCCGTCGCATGCCCAAACACCGCCCGTTGAACGATGATGCTCTGCAATTGGTCGCGCGGCGCTTTGCCGTGTTGGCCGAACCGATGCGCCTGCGTTTGATTCAAGCGTTGTTCGAGGAGGAGAAGAACGTGACCGAGCTTGTGGAGGCCACAGAAGGCACCCAGGCCAATGTCTCCCGTCACCTTCAGACACTGACGGCGGCGCACATCCTCTCGCGGCGGAAGGAAGGTCTGCAGGTATTTTACAAGATCAGTGATCCGACGATTCCGAAACTGTGCGAACTTGTCTGCGGCAGCCTCGAGAAATCCCTGACCCGCCAAGTCGGGCACCTCACCGCCGACTAAGCGCCGCCGCGAAGCGGCCAACCCATTTTACCGCGAGTGGTAATCCTTCATTGGCGGGAGTGGACCAGAAAATTTGTAACGTATTGTATTACAAACTGGCCGGGGGCGCGCCGGCGATTACGTGGGATTTCACGGGCGCGGCGAACTTCGCAAGCGGGGCGTCTTACGCGTGGGCGGCGTCGCTGGTGGCTTCGTCCATCTCTTCGTTCGAGTAGACGGATTGCACGTCTTCGCTGTCGTCGAGTGCTTCGTGTAACCGGACGAGCGTCTTCGCGAGACTGACGTCGGTGATGGGCACGGCGACCGTCGGGATGTAACTGATTTCTGACGATTCAGTGGCGAGGCCGGCGTCTTCGAGGGCGTGGGCAACTTTGTCGAAAATGTGCAGATCGCAGCGGAGTTCGTAGCCGTGATCAGTGGTGATGATGTCGTCGATGCCGGCGGCGATGGCGAATTCCATCAACTTCTCCTCGCTGATCTTTTCCTTAGCGACGAGAAACTGTCCGGCGTGGAGAAACTGAAACATCACGGCGCCGGTCTGCGCAAGGTTGCCGCCGTAGCGGGTGAAGATGGAGCGGATTTCCTGCGCGGCGCGCGTCTTGTTGTCGGTGGAAACCTTGACGATGAACGCCACGCCGCCGGGGCCGTAGCCTTCGTAGCAGAGTTCGTCGAAGACCACGCCGGGCAACTCGCTGGTGCCTTTCTTAATCGCGTAGTCGATGTTGTCCGCGGGCATATTGGCTTCGCGGGCGCGCAGGAGAATGGTGCGCAGGCGGGCGTTGGTCTCGAGGCTACCGCCACCGGATTTTGCCGCGCTCGTGATTTCACGGGAGAGGCGGGAAAATATTTTTCCGCGGCGCGCGTCGGTGACAGCCTTGGCGCGTTTCACTTTGGACCATTTGTTGTGTCCGGCCATGCGAGAGAGTAGCGGGAAGCGGGTAGGCAGTAGCGAGGAGAAACTTCGTGGCCCGGGGGCCGATGCCCGTTACGTGCGCCGGTCTACTTGCTCCTACTTCTTCTTTTTGCGCGGCGTCACGTTCTTCAATTTCGTCTTCGGCTCCTCGACGAGTCGCTTCTCCAGTTCGGGCTCGGGCAGGCGGTTGATGAAGATTTGCTGACCGATGGTGAAGAGGCCGTTCACCGTGGAGTAGAGCGCGAGCGCGCAGGAGAAGTTGTAGCAGAACAGCGTGAAGATCCACGGCATGATCTTGAACATGGTCGCCTGCATGTTGTCGGTCGTCGGCATCGGCGTGAGGCGCATCTGCACGATCATCGTGCCACCCATGAGCAGCGGCATGATGTTGAGCGGAAAGCCGAGGATGCGCGCGATCGTGTCCGGTGCGGAGAGATCGCCCGCCCAGAGAAACGCGGCGAAGCGCAGCTCCGACGTGCTTTGCAACATCGAGAAAAAGCCGATAAAAAACGGAATCGTGATCAACACGGGGATGCAGCCGCCGAGCGGGTTCACTTTGTATTCCTTGTAGAGGCGCATCATTCCCTCTTGGGCCTTTTGCGGACTGTCTTTGTGTTTTTCGCGGAGCTCTTTCATCATCGGCGCGAGCTTGGCCATGCGCTTGGAAGAGCGTGATGCGGCGAGCGTGAAGGGCACGAAAACGATTTTGAGGAACAACGTCGTGATGACGATCGACCAACCCCAGCCCCACGCGAGGCTATCGCCGCCGATCCAGCTATGGACCTTGCTCATGATGGTGATGAGCAATTTGGCGAACCAGCCGAAGAAGCCGAACTGCATGGCCTTGTCTTCGTCTTTCTTGAAATTTTCCGTATTCGAGAGGCGCGTGTATTCCTTCGGGCCGGCAAAATAAGTCGCGCCCCACGTGAGCGAGGAATTGGCGGCGAGAGGCTTGAGTTCGAAGTAGGTGATGCCGGAGACGCCGTAGGCGCGGTGATCTTCGACAGGAGCCTGCGGATAAACCTTCACGCGCTCGATGCGGATGCCGGTGCCGGGTTCGTCGGGGGTGAGGACGGAAGCGAAGAATTGATTTTTAACCGACGCCCATTGGATGGCGGAGGTGCGATCAAGGTAGGGCAAATCGGTCTTGGAGCCGAAGCCGAAGCTGCTGAGGAAGCCGCCGCCTTCGAGTTTGCTGCGTTCGAGGTGATCGAAATCTTCGCCGTCCCAGTAACCGACATTCAAGTAGAGACCGTAGTCCTCGGCGTTGACCGGTGCGGCGGTGCCGATGTTGATCGCGCCGCGCGGCAGCGGGAGCGGTTGATTGCTGAGATTGCGGAACGTGGTTTCGTGACGAATCTGATACGGATCGCCGCTGCTGTCGCCGAGCAGCGTGTAACGGCGCGTGACTTCGAGTTGGTTACCGATTTGGGCGCGGTAAACGATTTCGGAGGAGCGGCTCGACACCAGTTCGTAGCGCGCATCTTTGTCGACGCCGGGAAAATCCACAAAGCTCAACGCGGGCGCCGCGTGGAATTGGTTGAGGATGTAGCGTTCGTCTTTGCCGCGCTCAGCGGCGTGTTTGAGCAATTTGATGCTGTCGATCGCGCCACCGGCGCTGGTGAAATTCACTTCCACGAACTCATTGCGGATTTTGGTGAAGGCGGCGGGGGCGGCGCTGCGAGACGGGGCGCTCAAGGTGGCGTCGTGCGGCGACGAGGCCGGGCCGGACGCAGGCGATTCGTTGCGGGCGATCGGGTTGGTGGTCGGCGAGGTTTCGATCGCGGGCGCGGGCGGCGACTGCGGCGCAACGGGCGGGAAGGCGATGTAGCTGGCAACGGCGGCAACGATAAGCAGCACGCCGATAACGGTGTTCTTTTTGTCCATTAGGAAAGGGAGGAGAGACGGGGAAGCGACGTTGCGCTCGCGTCCGCAGCAGCGGAGCGAACCTTGACGCAGGAAAATTGACGTGGGGGCACGTGATCGATGCCGCCCGGGTGCCACGGGCCGCATTTGGCCAGGCGACGCGCCGCGAGGACGAGTCCGGTGCCGAGGCCGTGTTCGCGCAACGCTTGTTGCGCGTAGTGGGAGCAAGTCGGAGCAAAGCGACAACCGCACAACGGCGACGCGACGCTCAGCGCGGGCGAAACGGTGTGTTGATACACCCAAATCAGACCGCTCACCGCCGACGCGCCGACCCGCGAAACGCGAGACAGAGAAACGGAGGATGAGGTGGGAGAATCGGACATATCAGGGGCGAAGCTTGCGGCAGACGTTGATGAAACGCTGCTCAACGTCTGCAAAGTCAAGCCGGAGCAAAGCGGGACGCGCCGTCATGACCAAATCAAGTCCGGCGGGAACGAGCGCTTGGTGCTTGCGATAAATCTCGCGCAGGCGGCGTTTGGCGGCGGCACGCGCGACGGCGTTGCCGACGGAAACACGGGAGGCAACCACGCCCACGCGAGCGGGAGTCGAGGCGGCGGGTTCAGGACGCGCACGCCAGAGCAAAAGAAACGCGCCACAATCGGCGCGGCGACCGTGTTGGCGTGCCGCAATGAAATCGCGGTTGCGCTTCACGCGCTGCGAGGCGCGGAGGCGCTGCGACGGCGAAGGTCTGTCAGCGCCGGACACGGCGGGAGTGGTCGAATTAGACGACCGTCAGGCGCTTACGGCCCTTGCGGCGGCGGTTAGCGAGGACTGCGCGGCCGCCTTTGGTGGCCTTACGGGCAAAGAAGCCGATCTTGCGGGCGCGTTTTAAGCGGTGCGGGCGGAATGTAGGTTGCATGGTCTTATTGAGAAAAGAGGGTCAAAGTCAGTGAAGGGGGCGGGGGCTGTCAAGCGTCGGAATTTCACAATTCTTCCCACCACCCGCCGCCAGCCCGCCATCCGCTTCTCGCAACGACCGCAAATCAGGCGTCGTTCGCCGCCATTAATCTGGCCTCAACCGCTGATTGTGAACAGCCTGCGCACAAATTCCCTTTGCGTTCCGAGTCGTCGCTGGCGACCGTGGACGCGTGACCGACCCATGCAGCAAAAAGACCCGTTTACCGGCCAGCCGACCTGGCTCGAAGGCTCCCGCCTCCCCGGCGCGGAAGGATGGTCCGCTATTTTGGACAGTCACCGGCAACGACTTCGGACGCTCGATCAGTTGGGCGAAAAAGCAGCCGAATGCGGTATCCAAGCAGATCAAGACCGCGATCTCGTCCTCGTCGAAGCCGACGAAGTAAGCCTGCTCGAGGCCACGGGTGGTGAGTGGGCGGCTTTCGGCGAAGCGATTCGCGCCTTCCGCACCACGTTGCCGATCGTGCCGTTGGAGGATTTCGGTTTCAGCTCCGAATCGGCCGACCCGTTTGAGGCGAACACGCCCGAATTGACGCGCATCGGCGGCGGCGTGGAGGCGTTGGCCTTCATCGATCGTCGGCAGTCGGTTTATAAATTCTTTCACTTTCGCGAAGGCGGCGATGTTGGCGCGACGTTTCGCTTCGTGGTCGACGACGAAGGTTTGCTCAACGCGACCGCGGTGCCCGGCAGTTACGGCATGCTGTTCGAAAAACTCCAACTCATCCACCAACTCGGCATGCCCACCGAACTCGCGGCCATCACTCCGGAAGGCGTGGTGGTGGCAAAACAGACCTTGGGCAACGCGTTGCCCGCCGCCGCCGATGTGTCCGGACTCGATCCGGCGCGCTTGATTCCGTTTCCGTCGCGATTTCTCCGCGCCGACCGCGATCACCCGCGGCTGGCCTTTCTCGACGATGAACCGTGGCTCGTGGCCGATACACACGATCGCAACGTCGTGCGCGCCGCCGATGGTTCGCTGCGCGTCATCGACCTCGTGGCCGCGCCGCTCACGGCGGACTTGCTCGCCGGACTGCCGCTATTGCAACAATGGATTGAGCGCGCCCGCCTCGATCCGGCGGCAACACTCCTCGCTCCCGTTAACGACGACGAATTGTGACTACACCTGCCGCCAACCAACGTTCCCGCTCCGCGTGGCTCCGCCAGAATGGATTTCTGCTCGGCATGGGCGCGGCGGTCGCGCTCGCGTTTGCGTGGCCCGCGCCGGGTTCGCGCGGTGGCGCGTTGCAGCCGGAATTGCTCACGACCGGCGGCATCGCGCTGATTTTGTTTTTGCAGGGACTTTCACTGCCCTTCGAAAGCGTGAGGAGCGGCGCGGCCAATTGGCGACTGCACGTCATCATCCAAGGTTTCACCTTCGTGCTCTTTCCGCTCGTCGGTCTGCTGCTCAATGCCGTCGTGCCCGCCGTGTGGACGACCCAACCGGAAGCGATTCGACTCGGCTTTCTCTACTTGTGCGTGCTGCCGTCGACGATCTCGACGTCGGTCGTCTTCACCGCCGTGGCGCGCGGCAACACCGCCGGTGCGCTTTTTAACGCCGCCTTTTCCAATATCCTCGGCGTGTTGTTGACGCCGATTCTCGTGCACTTGTTGATGCGCACGACCGGGCAGACCGGCGCGATCGGACCGCTGCTGCTCAAGATTTCCGCGCTCACACTGTTGCCGTTTACAGTTGGCGCAATTTTGCGACCGCGTTTACGCGCGTGGATTGATGCGCAAAAGGCGTGGGTGGCGCGCCTGAGCAACGCTGTCGTGCTCTTCATTGTTTACGCGGCGTTCTGCGATTCGGTGACGGAGCGAATTTGGCAACGCTACGGTGCCGCGCTCACGGGCACGACCTTCGTGGTCGTGGTGGTGTTGTTCGTCGGCATGTCGGGTTTGATCTACATGGCGTGTCGCGCGCTTCGGCTGAATCGCGGCGATTTCATTGCGGCGTATTTCTGCGGCGTGAAAAAGACGCTGGCGCTTGGTGTGCCACTGGCGGTGCTGATTTTCGGCGCGCGCGCCGATCTCACGTTGATCTTGTTGCCGATAATCTTCTACCACCTCGTGCAACTGCTCGCGAATGGCGTGCTCGCGAACCGCTGGGCGGGAAGCGGGGCATAAAAAAACCGCAGCGCAACGGCCGCGGTTTGAGGAGTGGGCGAAACGAAATTCGCGCGGCGTCGCGCTTAGTCGCCGAGTTTTTCGAGAGCGGCGAGCACATCCTGCGCTTGCTGCGCGGTTGAGGCTTTGAAGTCGGCCCAGACGATCTTGCCCGCTTTGTTGACGAGGAAGGCTTGGCGCGAAGCGAGTGAGCCGACCAACGGAATGTCGCGCGTCGGCACGCCGAAACCGGTGATCACGACCTTTTCCGTGTCGGCGATCAGCGTGAACGGGAGATTGTATTTCTCACGGAATTTTTTCTGCGCTTCGACGGAGTCGGCGCTCACGCCGATGACGGTCACGCCTTTCTTGCCGAGAGCTTCATACGCATCGCGCAAGCTGCAGCCCTGTGCGGTGCAGCCCGGCGTGTCGGCTTTCGGATAAAAATACACGAGCGTGTAGCCCTTGGCGTAGGTCGCCGCGAAATCGAGCGAGTCACCGGTGTCGGTCGTGCCGATGACCGCGGGGGCGGCATCGCCAACCTGCAGCGGAGAGGCAGAGGCGTGGGAGAGGAAAAGCATGGCGGGGAGGAGAAACAGAAGGCGAAGGGACTTCATGGCAGTCAGACTATTCTAACTTCGCCGCAAAGCAAGCGGCCGACTTTACGCGCGGAGAACTAGTTCACCAACGGACTGCGCGAATGCCGCGCCTCCCGCACGATTTCACGCCGCAACCAATCGATCGCCGCCGTCACCGCGCGCAATTTCACCGTTGTGCGCTGACCCGGATAATTGAGCTTCTTCGACCAATCGCCGAGTGGCGAATGCAGGCCGATGTAGATCGTGCCAGTGGGATTGTCTTCGTGTTCGCCGGTCGGCCCCGCGTAACCCGTGATCGCCAAACCAAAGTCGGCGCTCAATTGCTCCGCGACACCCGTAGCCATCGCCACCGCGCATTCCGCGCTCACCGCCCCGTGTTGCGCGAGCAGACACTCGGGACAATCGAGCAGGAGCGTCTTCGAGTCGTTGCTGTAACTCACGATGCCGCCCATGAAAAATTTCGACGCACCGCAGATGTCGGTGAAACTATTGGCCAGTAATCCGCCCGTGCAGGACTCGGCGACCGCCAGCGTGTGTCCGTTGCCACGCAACAAATCGGCCGCAACCTTGGCGAGTGAGTCGTGGCCGAAGCCGACAAAATCGTCGCCGAGCAACGCCGCACATTCCTGCGCAATCGTCTGTAATTGTGCGCGCGAGTAACGTCCGTCTGGCGAACTGATGCGGCAATCCACCTGCCATTGGTGCGCGCAATAGGCGATGCCGAGCGCGGGATAGCGCGCGAAAACCGGTTCGAAGCGCGTCTCCAACATCGATTCGCCGACGCCTGCAGTGCGCAATTGGATGAAAACTTCGCCGTCGCTTAACCAGCCGAGTTGCGCGAGGCGCGGCAGGACGTGTTCAAGAAACATCGGCTGCATTTCATTGGGCGGACCGGGCAGCATCACGAGCACCTTGCCGTCTTGTTCGAGCCACAGGCCGGGCGCCGTGCCGTTCGGATTGGGCAACACCACGCCGTCGGCGAAGCGATAGGCCTGCTTGCGGTTGTTGGGCGTGCACGGGCGCTGCAATCGCGCAAAGCGTTCTTCGATGCTGCGCATGATTTCGTCGTCGAACACCAGGGTTTGTCCGAGACTTTCCGCGACGATCTCGCGCGTGCGGTCATCGCACGTCGGCCCGAGGCCGCCGGTGGTGATGATGACATCGGCGCAACTCCAACTCTCGCGAATCTGACGCGCGATGGCGTCAGCCTCGTCGGTGATGGTGACGTTGCGTCCGAGCAAGATGCCGCGCCGGCCGAGTTGCGCGCCGATCCACGTGAGGTGACCGTTGGCGGTGAGACCCAAGAGGAGTTCCTCGCCGAGCGTGATAAGTTCGAAGCGCGGAGAAGATTTGCCAGTAGACGGCGGCTGGGAATTGTTCGAAGTGGGTGAGGACATGAAGTGAACCGAATCCGACCGTAGCCCGAAAAACTTAAAATGCCAGCCGCCGAAATTTGCACCCTCCGTCATGCCGGTTGATCTCAAAGCCAAAGTGCGCGCCCTGCCCGAGACGCCGGGCGTGTATCTGATGAAGGATCGGCTCGGGCGGATTATCTACGTCGGCAAGGCGAAGAGCCTGAAGAAGCGCGTCTCCACCTACTTCCAAGCCGGCCGCGCCCGCGCCCTGCGCCATCAACCCAAGATCAGCACGCTCATCGAGATGGTCACCGACTTCGACATCATCGAGGTGAAATCAGAGCCCGAGGCGCTGCTGCTCGAAGGCAAGCTGATCAAACAGTGGCGCCCGAAATACAACACCGACTTCACCGACGATAAACGCTTCCTGCTCGTGCGGGTGGCGATGGACGAGGCGCTGCCGCGGTTTGTGCTCACGCGGTTTCGCAAAGACGACCGTTCGCGCTACTTTGGACCGTTCGCGCATTCCGGTTTGCTGCGCCGCACGTTGGCGTCGATTCGCAAGCAATTCGGCGTGTTGCTCGGTGACGTGCGGCCGACAAAATTGCCCGCCGGACGCTGGCGGCTCTACGACGACGTGCGCGCGGAACTCTACGGTTGGCCCAACGAAGTTGATCCCACGGAATACGGCGCGCGTGTCGATGCAGCCTGCGCGTTTCTCGACGGCAAGAGCCGCGAATGGCTGGCTGAGTTGCGCGCCGAGATGCAGACGCGCTCCGCGAAACAGGAATACGAGCGCGCGGCCGAGTTGCGCGATGTCGTGCTCGCGTTGGAGCGCACGCTGGCGCGCACGCGAAAATTCACCCGCGACCTCACGCAACTACGTCCAAACGACGAGGCGCTGCGCTCGTTGCAGGAAGCGCTCGGACTCGAATCACCGCCCGAGTGCATGGAGTGCTTTGACATCTCGCACATCAGCGGGACCTTCGTCGTCGCCTCGATGGTGCAATTTGTCAGCGGCGTGCCGGCGCGCGATAATTACCGGCGGTTTTCGATTAAGAGTTTCATCGGCAACGACGATTTTCGCGCGATGGAGGAAGTGGTTGGGCGTCGTTACCGGCGGTTGACCGAGGAGCAAAAGCAGTTTCCCGATCTCGTGGTGATCGACGGTGGGCGCGGACAAATTGGCGCGGCGCTGAAGGCGTTTCTGCGGCTCGATTGCGCGCCGCCCGCGATCATCGGTTTGGCGAAGAAGCACGAGACGATCATTTTTCCCGACGCGCGCGCGCCGCTCAATCTGCCGTTGACGCATCCCGGCCTGAACTTGCTGCAACGCCTGCGCGACGAGGCGCATCGTTTCGCCAACACCTACAACGCCGACCTCCGCTCGCGCAAAATCAAGGAGAGCGTGCTCGACGATGTGCCGGGCTTGGGCCCGAAACGCCGCGCGGCGTTGCTGGAACACTTCGGTTCGATCGATAAACTGCGCAGTGCGTCGGCAGAGCAGATCGCCGCCGCGTCGGGCGTCGGCCCGAAGTTCGCTGCGGCGCTGCACGCGTTTTTTGCGCAAACGCCACGTGCGGACACGACCGGCTCCGTCGATCGATTGGCGGAGTGAGTCAGTTGCGCGGCGAGCCGGACGTTGCGGTGAGCGCGCTCCGCTTGCGCAGCATGTGGAGCAAGGCGAAGCAGGCCACCGCCGCGAGGAGATGCTTGAGCGTGTGCCCCGAGAAGTTGCCGCCGGTCGCGGAGAACAGCGCGCGATCCGTGACTTCGGCGACTTTGGCGAGGCCGTAGAAACCGAATCCGACGAGCAACAGCGCGCGGTGGGTGAAGCGGGCGGGAAAGAGCACCAGCAAGAGAGGAATCAGCAGCACCGGAAAAAACTGCACCCACCCGTAGAGACGGAGGTCGTCGGTGAGGTGCCAATGCACGATGCTGGCGCCGCCGACAAACACCGCCGGCCCGAGCACGAACAGTCCGGCGCGGGCGCCGAGCGATTCGCCGATCAACGCCGCCAGCAATCCCATGAAGGCAAGCGTCATCGGCACGCGGTCCCAGACGAGCGTGGCGTTGACCGGGGCCCAGTGATAATATGCCGAACCAAACGCGACCAGCGCGACGCCGGCGAAGAAGACCGCCCATTCGATCCGGGAGCCGATCATCCGGGCCGAGGCGCAAAAGCGCAGTCCCGCGATCCCAACGAGCAGGAAGGGCAAATTCGAGACGACATCAAAGAAATGCGGGAGACCAAAAAACGCCCGGCGATCGGCGAAATCATGATAGGAGGTGTTCTGGGGAATCGGCTCCATCAACAACGCCGCGACCAGCGTGCCGAATACGATCAGCAGTAGCACGGCGAGACGAATGGCGGCGTGGTTCATGCGGGGGATGAAGCGACTTAAGTCTTCAGCCGCGTCACCCACTCCAGCAGCCGCTTGGGCAGGAGCCAGCGGAGGAAGAGGAAAAATTTCGCGTGAAAAGGCGCGCTGTAACGCGGCGCGGGGTTGTCGCTGCTCATGGCGATCTCGACAAGGCGGGCGATGTCATTCGGGTGACCGGCGACGCGGCGGAGTTTGTCGTAGCCGAGCCGGAAGCCGCTCAGGTAGGGCGTGTAGGGGCCGGCGTTTTCGATGATGGATTCGGAGGCGGCGTTGGCAGCCTCGACGAATTCCGTGATGATAAACCCGGGGCGGATCAGCGACACGCGCACGCCGAATGGCTTTAGTTCGCCGCGCAGGCCGTCGGTGAGTGCTTCGAGCGCATGCTTCGTCGAATCGTAGATGCTCGAGAGCGGGCGCGCGATTTTCCCGGCAACGGAGCCGATGTTGACGACGCAACCGTCGCCGCGTTCGCGCATGTGGGGCAACACGAGTTGCGTGAGCGCGAGGAGCGAGAAGACGTTGGTCTCAAAATTTAGCCGCACGGCGTCGACCGGCACGATTTCCACGGGGCCGCGCGTGCCGTAGCCGGCGTTGTTCACGAGGCCGTCGATGCGGCCGAATTTGGCGAGCGTCTCGTCGACCCAGCGACGTCGGTCGGCGTCGATCGTGATGTCGCCGGCGAGCGCGAGCACGTTGGTGTCGGTGGGATCGATCTCGTGGGCGAGAGCGTCGAGGCGTTTCTGGCGGCGGGCCGTGAGCACGACGCGCGCGCCCTTTTCCGCGAGGCGACGCGCGGTGGCCTCGCCAATTCCCGAGGATGCACCGGTGATGAGGATCACCTGACCAGTTAGAAGCGGCATGGTTCTGCAATAGACACCAACGCCGAGATTGAACAGAATTTTGCAACCGACCCTAATATTCCCCGACACGGAACGTCATCCGGACATCACAGTCCAACTTGTTGCTTTATGAAATCTCACCGTCTGGCCCTCGTGGCCGTTGTTGTTTGCGCCGCTCTGCGGCTGGTCGCGGCTCCCGTTGAATCGTCCATTGCCGCTGTTACTGTTTACACTGACCGCGCGGTCGTGACGCGCGCCGCCACCGTGGAGTTGTCCGGTGGCACCGCCGAACTCGTCTTCGCCAACCTGCCGCAGTCGCTCGACGAGCGGTCGTTGCAAGTGAGCGGACGCGGCACGGCGCAGGCGCTGATTCTCGATGTCAGCACGCGGCAAACCTACGTGGATTTCACGCCGAACGCGCGCGTCAAGGAACTCGAGGACCAACTCAAAGGGCTCGGCAAACAAATGCGCGCGCTCGACGATCGCGGCAGCGTGCTCGCGGCGCAGTCGGACATGTTGAGCCAGATGGAAAAGGCGTTGTTCGCGCCGCCGTCAAAGGAAGTCCCGCGTTCCGATCTCGGGCAATTGACGAGTTCGCTGACCTATCTGAGCGAGCAACGCGCCCGCATCATTACGGAAAACACCGCACTCGACGAAGGGCGCGAAGAGTTGCGCGGAAAAATCCAGACGGTGCAGTCGCAATTAAATGAGCTGCGCGGCGCAGGTGGAAAAGCTTTCAAGACGGTGACGGTGCGCGTGGCGGCGGCGCAGGCGGGTAATCTCGAAGTATCGCTTTCCTACACGGTGCCGAACGCGAGTTGGGTGCCGAGCTACGATGCGCGCGTGCTGAGCACGGAGCGCGCGGTGGCGTTTGGTTATTTCGGCGTCGTGCGCCAAAGCACCGGCGAAGACTGGCAGAATGTAGCGCTGACGCTCTCGACGGCGCGCCCGGGTTTGGGCGGTGCGGCGCCGTCGCTCACGCCGTGGCAATTGGATTTGTGGCGCGAAGAAGCGGTGCGGATGGATCGGTTCGAGGCGCGGCGGCCGTCGGCAAAGGTTGCCGATGCGCAATACGCGGTGCAAATGCAGCAAATGACCAGCGCGGCGCCCGAGATGAGGGAGATGCGCGAAGCGGAAATGGCGGCCGCGTCGGTCGAAACGGGCGCGACCAGTGCGTCGTTCAAGATTGCGACCACCGCGACGATTCCGAGCGACGGCACGGCGCAGAAAGTGCCGATTACGTCGGCGAAGTTTGCGGCGAATCCGGAATACTTGACGGTGCCGAAGCGTCAGCAGACGGCGTTTCTCACGGCGAAGGTGGTCAACACGTCAGAGTTTCCGCTGTTGGCGGGAGCGATGAATGTGTTTCTCGACGGCACGTTTGTGGCGACGAGCCATCTGCGCACGGTGATGGCGGGCGAGAAGTTCGACCTCGCCCTCGGGGCCGACGAAGGCATCAGCGTAAAACACAAGCGCGTGCAAAAATTCACGGAAGACACCGGCCTGATGAACTCCGGCAAGCGCATCACTTACGAATACCTCGTTACGATTCAGAATAACAAAAAGACCGCCGAGCGCGTGATCGTCGTCGATCAAGTGCCGCTCTCGCGCAATGAGAAGATCACGGTGAAATTGCTCTCGCCCGACGCACGCGAAGTGAAACCGACCGACGAAGGTTCGCTCAAGTGGACGCTCGATTTGAAGCCCGGCGAGAAACGCGAACTCACGGTGAAGTTCGCCGTCGAGCACGCCAACGACGTCAACGTCACTGGGCTCGAATAAGGAGCCGCAGTTGCCGCTCAGTTAAGTCACTTGCGAGGTCCGCCGTCTGCGCGGGCCTTTTTCTTGGCAACGGGGCGCGGCGGGCGGCCGACGAGAAATTGCAGCACGTCGCCGATGCGCGCGGTCCACGCGGCTTCGTTGTGCTGGCCGTCGGCGATTTCGCGATAGGCGAGATCCTTGCCCGGCTTCCAACCGCGACTGACGAGCGTGTCGCGGAAGAGTGGCACGACTTCCCAGCCCGGTTCCGCCGTGCCGATGTCGAGCCAGAGGCGCAAATCGAGTTTGCGTCGCAGACGCGCGAAGTCGTGCAGCGTCACGCGATTGTCCCACCACACGGACGGCGACATCGCGGCGACGTTGCCGAAGACGCGCGAGTGCCAGAGGCCGAAGTAGAGCGAGACGAGTCCGCCCATCGACGAGCCGACGACTGACGTGGTGCGCGGACCGGGCAGGGTGAGGTAACGCGCGTCGATGTAAGGTTTGAGTTCCTGCACGACAAAGCGCGCGTAGCGTTTGGCGTCGCCCTTGCTGCGACATTTCTCGCCATCCCAACCGTCGAATTCGCCAGCCGTCGGGGTGTATTCGTTCACGCGGTTGAAGCCGGTGTTGTAGATGCCGACCATGATCGGCGGCGTCAGCGCACGGCGTTTGATCAGCGCAGCGGCCTTGTCGCCGGCCATCCATGCGTTGCCCAAAAAGGCCGTGATCGGGTCGAAAATATTCTGTCCGTCTTGAAAATAAACGACGGGGTAACGCCGCCGTCCCGTGCCGTAGCCGGGCGGAAACCAAATCGCGATATCGCGACAACCGCGCAAGCTGCGTGAATGAAAACGTTCATGCACAAGCAATTGAGCGGCGCCCCGTCCGAGTCGGGGCGTGGGTGGGCGAGGAGATTTAGTGGCGGTGGAAGATTCCATGCGGGAGAGCGGCGCGACCCTAGGTGGGTCAATCGACCGACTGCAAGCCCGCGGCGGGCGCGACGAAAGCGCGGTCGGCGGCGTGGCGGCTTGCACCACCTTGGTGCCGCTGTCTGAGTGTTGCGCAGACGCGGAACGCCGCGAATCCACCGATGCACGAACAACACCTCAATTGGTATACGCCGCACCTGAGCCGTCATTTCGACACGCTCTCGTTCGGGCATGCCGGTTATCCGGTGATCGTGTTTCCGACGTCGCTCGGCCGCTATTTTCAAAATCGTAATTTCGGCCTGATCGATTCCGTCGCGCAGCTGGTGGATCAAGGGCGCATCAAAATTTACTGCCCCGACGGCATCGACGAACAGAGTTGGTATAACCAATCGATCGCGCCCGCGGATCGCGTGCGCACGCATCTGGCCTACGAACGCGTGATTTTGCACGACCTCGTTCCGCGCGCGCAACACGAGACGGGGCACGCGCGCGTCGCGGTGGCGGGCGCGAGTTTCGGCGGTTACCACGCGGTGAATTTCGCACTGCGTTACCCGCATCTCGTCGGTTACTGCATCAGCATGAGCGGTTCGTTTGACATCCGTTCGTTTGTGGACGGGCATTTTGACGACGACGTTTATTTCAACAATCCCGTCGATTACCTGCCGAATCTCCACGACCACGGGACGCTCGAAAACATCCGCCGCATGGGCATCATCCTAGGCACGGGCGACCGCGACTCTTGCCGTGATCGCAATTTTCAGTTATCAAATCTATTGAACGGCAAAGGCCTCCCGCACTTCCTCGACGACCGCAAGTGGTGCGGCCACGACTGGAATTACTGGCGCGACATGTTTCCTCACTATCTCTCCCTCATTCACTCCTGACCCAAAAAATTTATGAAAAAAATCGGCATCCTGCACGGTAAAGAACGCAGCTTCCCGCACGCGCTGATCGAGCGCATCAACGGCATGAACGACCCCGGCATCACCGCCGAGGCCGTCAGCATCAACAAGGTCGCCCAGGGCGAACCGAGCGACTACGCCGTCATCCTCGACCGCATCTCGCAAGACGTGCCGTTCTACCGCGCGTTCTTGAAGAACGCCGCGCTCAATGGCACCGCGGTGATCAACAACCCGTTCTGGTGGTCCGCCGACGAGAAGTTTTTCAACAACTGTCTCGCGACCAAGCTCGGCGTCGCCGTGCCGAAGACGGTGATTCTCCCTTCTAAGGACCACCCCGCCGACTGCTCCGCGGAGTCGTTCAGCAATCTCGCGTTCCCCTTGGATTGGGACGGCATTTTCGAATACCTCGGCTGGCCCGCGTATTTCAAACCGCACTCCGGTGGCGGCTGGAAAAACGTCTACAAAGTTCGCGACGCGGATGAGTTTTTCAAAGCCTACGCCGAGACCGGCCAGCTCGTGATGCTCCTCCAATCCGAGGTGCAATTCGACGACTACTACCGCTGCTACTGCATCGGCGGCACCGATGTGCGCATCATGCCTTACGAGCCGCGCAACCCGCATCACTTGCGTTACGTCGTTGATCGCCCAGCGGCGAGTCCGGCGTTGCTCGAGCGCATCAAGCAGGACGTGCTCACGCTCAACCAGGCGCTCGGTTACGATTTTAACACGGTCGAATTCGCGATCAGCGACGGCGTGCCGTATGCGATCGATTTCTGCAATCCCGCTCCTGATGCCGACCGCGGCTCCGTGGGCGAGGAAAACTTCAAGTGGGTCGTCGAAGCCGCCGCCAACATGCTCGTGCGCAAGGCGCGCGAATTCAATCCGGCGACCAGCAGTCTCACTTGGGGAAAATACGTGCAAGGGAGCACCGCCGGCAAGTCGGTTACCGCCCCGGCGCGCAAGTAACAATTTCCCGCGCTTCCTCTTCGCGCCGGGCGGATGAAATTTCCGTCCGGCACCTTTCTCGGGAAAGACTCGCAGCACTTTAAAACCACCATTTCCACGCCTATGTGCGCCGCCAAATCCAAGCACCAATTCACCCTCGGCATCGAAGAAGAGTTCCAGATCGTCGATCCCGTTACGCGCGAACTCAAATCGCACATCGAAGAGATCATCGAGGGCGGCAAAATTATCCTGAAGGAGCGCGTGCGCCCCGAGCTGCATCAATCCGTCGTCGAGGTTGGCACGGATATCTGCACCGATATCAAGGACGCGCGCAAGTCCGTGGCGGGTCTGCGCACGGATCTCGCGCGTCTCGCCCAACAATCCGGGCTGCGCATCTCCGCGGCGGGCACGCATCCGTTCTCGCACTGGAACGATCAGAAAATCTCCATCGGCGAACGCCACCAAGGAGTATTGAACGATCTGCAGCAAGTCGCGCGCGCCAATCTCATCTTCGGTCTGCACGTGCACCTCGGCATGCCCGACCGCGAGACGGCGATTCATCTGCAAAACACCGCGCGCTACTTCCTGCCGCACATTTTCGCACTCTCGACGAATTCGCCGTTCTGGGTCGGTCGCAACACCGGCTACGCCTCCTACCGCTTGCAAGTGTTCCAGCGCTTCCCGCGCACGGGCATTCCCGACTTGTTCGAGTCGGTCGAAGAGTTCGACGCTTACGTCAATCTGCTGGTGAAGACCGGCTGCATTGATAACGCCAAAAAAATCTGGTGGGACATCCGCCTGCACCCGATTTTTCACACGCTCGAGTTCCGCATCTGCGACATTCCGATGCGCGTCGACGAGACGATTTGCCTCGCCGCGATCATGCAGGCCGTCACGGCCAAGCTCTACAAATTGCACAAGAAAAACATGAGCTTCCGCACCTACCGCGCGCGGCTCATCAACGAAAACCGCTGGCGCGCCGCCCGCTACGGCATCAACGGCAAGATGATCGACTTCGGCACGCAGGAGGAAGTCGCGACGCGCAGCCTCATTGCGGAGCTGCTCGAATTCATCGACGACGTGGTCGACGAACTCGGTTCGCGCGAGGAAGTCGACTACGTGCACACGATTCTTCGCAACGGCACCGGTGCGGATCGACAAGTTGAGGTTTACAATCGCACGCAAGATCTCAAAGCCGTGGTCGATTACACGATTTCCGAAACCCATCACGGCCTTGATCTCTGAATAAAACAGTAGCGGGCATCGAGTAGTGAGTAGCGAGCCAATCGGCCGCGGACGCTCATTACCGCCGTCTACTCGCTACCCACACCCACTACTCGCTCCTGATGCCATCTTCCGTTTCTATGCCGCACGCCGCCACGCTACCCGCCGCTTTCGATCCCGAACTGACTCCGGGAGCGCACAACGCCATCCATGTCTGCCTCCGCCTGCAACCGCACGAACGCATGACGATCATCGCCGACGAGGCCTGCGCCGAAATCGCCGCCGCGCTCGTCGCCGAAGTCAAAACCGTCGGCGCGGAATACAACGTTTTCATTCTCGAGGAATACGGTCCGCGCCCGCACCGCGACATGCCGCCGGAAATCCTCGCCGACCTCGCGCGCTCGCAAGTTTCGATTTACGCGTGCATCACGCACCGCGGCGAGCTTCGCACACGCATGCAGATGATGGAAGTGCTCAACCCGCGCCGTCTGCGCCATGGGCACATGGTTAACATCAACAAGCAGATCATGCTCGAGGGCATGCGCGCCGACTTCAACGAGGTCGACCGCCTCTCTCAGAAGCTGATTGAAAAATGCCGCCGCGCAAAACGCGTCACCTGCAAAACCGCCGCCGGCACCGATTACGTCGCCGAGCTCTCGCCCGATCTGAAGTGGGTGAAAACCGCCGGCATCATCTCGCCCGAGAAATGGGGCAACCTGCCCGGCGGAGAGATCTTCACCTCGCCGTTTACTTCCAACGGACGCTTCGTGGTCGACGGCGTCGTCGGCGATTACCTCTGCCAGAAATACGGCGACATCGCCGCCACTCCGCTGACGATTGAGATTCGCGACAACCGCATCGCCAGCCTCGCCTGCGAGAACAAGGAGCTCCTCGCCGAGTTCGACAAATATTGCCACACCGACGAAAACTCGGACCGCGTCGGCGAATTCGCCATCGGCACGAACCTCGCCTGCACGCGCATCATCGGCCACATTTTGCAGGACGAAAAACTCCCGGGTATTCACATCGCGTTCGGTCATCCGTATTCCGAGCACACCGGCCAGCCGTGGAAGAGCACGACGCACATCGACTGTGTCGGCCGCAACTTCGACATCTGGCTCGACGACGAGCAAGTCATGGCCAACGGCAAGTTCCTCCTCTGATCGCCGCACTTTCGTGAACCACGGAGGCACAGAGACGCGGAGTTCACTGAAAAAACCGAGGAGCTTTTTCTCCTTTGTATTTTTCTCTCCACGCCTCTGTGCCTCTGTGGTTCACCTTCTGAATTCATGATTACCTCACTCCGCCAGCGCTACAATGCGGCCTTCACCGAGGCGCGCTATGCGGCGTTCACGGATGATCTGAATCGCTCCGTGCACTGGCCGGTCGATTTCCGCATGGCGGAGTCGCCACTCTTTCTCGACGAACACGCGACGCGCGAACTCGTCCAAGCCGCGCACGACATCACCAGCCAACTCGCGCAACCGGCCTTTCGCGATCACGCCGCCAACGCAATTCCCGCCGGCCTCAGCGTGCCCGGCGAAACGCCGTGGCCGCACTTTCTGGCGGTCGATTTCGCGCTCTGTCACGACGCCGAGGGACGCGTGACGCCGCGCCTGATCGAACTCCAGGGTTTCCCCACCGTCGCCGCGTGGCAGGTTTTATTGGCCAACGGTTATCGAAAACATTTCGAAGGCGTGCCGCCGGAGTTCACTACTTATTTTGGCGGACTCGACGAAGCGGGCTATCTCGCCGCGATGCGCGCGGCGATGATCGGCGACCGCGATCCGGAAAATGTCGTGCTGCTCGAAATCGAACCGGAGAAGCAGAAGACGCGCGTCGATTTTGCCGCGACGGAAAAACTCCTCGGCGTGCGCCCAGTGTGCCTTTCGCAAGTGCAACGGCGCGGACGCAAACTGTTCACGCGCGTGGACGGACGCGAAGTGGCGATTGAGCGGATTTTCAACCGCGTGATTTTCGACGAACTGTTGCGTCGACCGGATTTCCAGCCGGGCTTCAACTTCACCGACGAAGTCGACGTGCAATGGGCCGGGCACCCGAACTGGTATTTTCGCATCAGCAAGCACGCGCTGCCGTTTCTGCGCAGCCCTTACGTGCCGGATTGCCATTTCGTCAGCCAGCTCGCGACAGTGCCCGACGATCTCGAAAACTATGTGCTCAAGCCGCTGTATTCCTTCGCCGGACTCGGTGTCGATATCGCGCCGACGCGCGAGAAAATTGCCGCGGTGCCGAATCCGCACGAATGGATTCTCCAGCGCAAAGTTGCCTACGCGCCGATCCTCGCCACGCCCGACGGACCGGCGAAAGCGGAGATACGGCTCATCTTCGCGGGCGACGGCACGGGCATGCCGAAATTGTTGAACAACCTCGTGCGCCTCACCAAGGGCGCGATGCACGGCGTCGATTTCAACAAAGGCAAGACGTGGGTCGGCGCGAGCTGCGCGTTTCATCCGGCGGTCTAGTCAGCGCCCGGGATGCTTTCCGCCGCTCCGCTGCGGCGTCTCTGCGTGAGACGCGCCTCGCCATCTACAATCGCGCCAGACTTTCCGCCGCCTCGACTACGAACAGCACGGCGAAGAGAACCAGCGAGAGGAGGAGCAGCCCGTTTAGCACCGGACCGTTTTTCAGTGAGCCAACCCAGTCGCGGCGGTTATTCATTACCAGCAGCACTCCGGCCAGAAAGGGCATGAAGAACGAGCCCGCGATGGCATACATGACCACGATGGCCAGCGGACTCTGGTAGAGCAGCAACAGCAGCGGCGGAAACGCCAGAAAACCGAGGAACACCCGATAGGCCGTCGTGCGGGTGACGGGTCCGGTGGGCGGTGGCTCGCGTCGCATTCGTCCCAGACTGTCGGCAAACAAGTAGGGCACGCCCTGCCACACGCCGAGCAACGAGGTGAACACCGCGCACCAGAAACCGATGAGGAAACACAACCGGCCCGTCGGACCGAGAATCTCCCCGAGGCGCGCGGCTAACGACAGGATGAGCGCGTTGCCCGAGGCGTCGGACGGCTGCGCGCCGGCGGCGATGACGATCATCGCGAGCCCGAAGATTCCGCTCAATCCGTAGGCAACTCCGAGATCGAAGCGGGTGCGGCGATGCGCGGTGAGGCCGGTCCAGCCGCGCTCGCGGATCCAGTAGCCGTAGCAAAGCAGCGTAACGCTACCGCCCACTCCACCCATCACGCCGAGCAGAAATTTAGCCGAGCCCTCCGGCACCGTCGGCACGAACAGCCCGGCCATGAATCCGCTCCAGTTATCGAGCAGCGGCACGGCGCAACCGATCACGAGCACGAACATCGCGCCCATGAGCCACGCCATGATCCGCTCAAACGTCCGGTAACGTCCCAACCACACCAGCGCGAAACCTGCGACCGCGTGCAACGCCGCCCACGCCGGGACCGGCAGCACCGGCCACAAGGATCGCGCCGCCACGCCACAAGCCGACGCGAGCGCGGCGGCGACGAGAAAACTCCACAGCACGAGGAACACCATGAAATACCAGCCTACTACTCGCGGCAGACGACTGCTCCAGCCCTCGATCAGCGTCGTGCCGGTGGCGAGTTGCCAGCGGGCGATACCGTCGTTGAGCACCCATTTGAACAACGCCCCGAGCAGGACGACCCAGAGCACTGCCAGACCGAAACGATGCCCCGCGATGCTCGCCGCGATGAGATCCCCGGCCCCGACGCCGGTGGCCGCGACGACAAAGCCCGGGCCGACCAAATTTTTCCACGAAGACGGCGCCGAAGAAGCGGGAGTATCACTCATGTGCGGAGCCGAATCTGGAGCGCCCGCATCACCGCGTCGAGCCCGCGACCTGAATAAGCTCAACCGCGCGCGGATTACGATGGGAACGATGCACGGCGTATGAATTGCTTTAGCAAGGCGGAACGCGTTGTCCCCCAGCGCGCTGGTTAAGCGTGCCTTTCGGGGGCAAGCGGGCGCGAAATTTTGTGATGAACAAAACGCGTTGGGGACAACGCGTTCCACCCCGGTTGGGATTCGCGACTGATTGAGCGGTTTTTTTCGTGCGGTTTGGTGCGTTTCGTGGGCAAATCTGCCGTCATGCCTGCCAAGCCCTTCATCTTCGTTTGTGGTGCCGACGATTTCATCGTCGCGCGCGCGGCGCGGGAGCGGTTTGACGAACTCGCCACGGCTGCGGGTGCGGATGAGTTTGCGCGCGAGGTCGTCAACGGCTTCGCCAATAACGTCGATGAAGTCGAAACTGCGGTGAACCGTTTTCGCGAGGCGTTGCAAACCGTGCCGATGTTTGGCGGCAAACGCGTCGTGTGGTTTAAGGACGTAAATTTTCTCGCCGACACCGTGACGGGTCGCGCCGAAGGCACGCTCAGCCAAGTCGAGGCGTTGCAGGAATTACTCGCGAAGAACAACCCCGCGGAAGTGGACGTCGTCGTGAGCGCCTCGCCGATTGATCGGCGACGCAGTTTCGGCAAATGGTGCGAGGGCAACGGCGACTATTTGTTAACCGGCGGCGGCGAGGGCGGTTCGGTTGAAGCAGCGGCGGGGGTGATTTTGGCGGAGGCGGATGCACTCGGCGCGAAGCTCGGTGAAGGTGCCGTGGAAATGTTGCTCGCGAAAGTCGGGGCCAACACACGTCTGCTCACGGAGGAAGTGCGCAAGCTCGCCAACTACGCGGGCGATGGCGAAATCACCGAGGCGCACGTGATCGAGCTGACGCCCAATGTGGCGGAGGGTGATTTTTTCGAATCGGCGGAACGATTTTTCGCGGGTGATTTGCGCGGCACGCTCGATGCGTTGCAGCGGCATTTTTTCACGGGCGGCGATGCGCGGCCGGTGCTGGCGTCGTTGCAGAATCGGAATCGCATTTTGATTCAGGCGCGGGTGCTGATCGACTCGGGCGATTTGCGCGCGCCGTCGGAGCGCTACGGTTTCGACAAGGCAGCGTGGGCAAACGCGGCGGAGCGTTACACGTCCTGTTTCGGCGGCGACAAAGAGAAGAGCGCCTACCAGATTTTCACGCAGAACCAGTGGTATGCAGGCAAATTGGTCAGCGGCGGGCGATTGCCGCCGTTGCGGCGCTTGATCGACAATCAGCAGGAATTTCTGCGCGCATTTGAGGAGATTATCCGACGTCCGAACGATCAGGAAACGGTGTTGCGCGACATGACGGTGCGCTGCCTCGGCGCGTGAGCGGAGCCGCGGCGTGGCTGAGCAAAATTCCGTGGCCGCGAGCGCCAGCGAGTGGAGGGCAATGATGAGTCCGCTCGCTGGCGCTCGCGGCTACGGCAGACAGGAACACTGCTCGCTGGCGCTCGCAGCTACGGGAGCGCGATGTTTGGCTCGCTGGTGCTCGCCGCTACACGAAGGCGGCGGACGTGCTACGGGATGGTGGTGCCGGATTCGGGATCGACACGCAGGCGCCAGAATTTCGACGCGCCACCGAAATCAACCGGCACACTGACGCGGCGAAAGCCACCGGCGAGTTGGGCCACTTGCGCGGCGGTGATGCCGAGAGACGTCCAGGCGGCGAGATCGACGGATTGTTCCAATGCGAGACGCGTCAACGCCGGCGCGGGGTAGGCGAGAACGAACGAAACCGTCGCAGCCTGCGGATTAATTTCGAGGGCGGGCGCGGCTTCGGCGACGGCGGGATCGCGACCGAGCAGCATTTCGATGAGATTAGGAATGCCGTCGCCGTCGGGATCGTCGGCGACATTGCGCTTGCCCGCCACAACGCCGGGGCGCGTGGCGATCCATTGCGTGAAACGCTGGGCGGCGGGCACGACGGAGAGTTCGAGTTGAGGACGCAGGGCGGCGTTGGCTTGATCGCGGCTGTGGTAGTAGAGCAACGTCGTGTCGGGCTGTGAAACAACGCGCAGGGAAAAATCGAGCGTGGCCGACGACGCGCCCCACGCCGCCAGCAGCGGGTTGGTGACGTCGACGACATCACGGAAATCCGGCGACGGTAAATAGGTGGCGAACACGGAGCCGACCGTCGGGGAGTTGTTCCATGTCAGCGCGCTTTCCTGCCATGCGGAGGTGACGGGGTGGACGCCCACTTCCCAGCCTGCGTAAGTGGCGAGCGCGCGCTCGGCGGTGAGGACGAGCGCGGCACTGAGCGGCAGATCGCCGCTGAGCGATGTGAGGTCGAAGCGCAGGAAGCCATGGCGCGTGGTGTTTGCGCTGGCGGCTTTCTTCAGGCGCAAGGTCGCCTCGGTGCCGTAATTGGTGTTCACCTGGGCCGTGGAGCCGTCGCTGTAGGTGTCGGCGATGACGGGCAGCGTGCGCACGACAGTGGGTGCGGCGGATTCGGCGAGGAGGCGCACGGTTTGGCGGCGTGTGTTGCCAGCGTAACTGACGGCGCAAGTGGCAATCCATTCACCGGGGCCGGGGACGCGCACGTGCACGGCACCGGCGGCGAGCGGCGTGAGTTGCACGGGCGCATTCGCTTCCCACGCGACTTCGACTTGGTTGAATGTGAGCGCCTGGCCTGCGACTTCGAAGCCGCTCGGAGTGATTTCGACGGAGTTAGCGGGGAAGGGCAGCGCGACGGTTTCGGGTAGCGTGGCGGACGCGCCGAGGCGGCGACTGCGTTGATCTTGGAACAGCGAAAACGGTGCCAGCGTTTCGCCCAAGCCGACGCCTTCGAGGTGATCGATCGGGTCGGTGCCGGCGGGGGCGACGCGCGGGAGGTCGGCGTTGCTGCGATTGCCGCGCGTGCCGATGATGTAGCCGAAGCGGGACTGCTCGCTCGCAACAACCGGATTAGAAATCGTGCCGGTGCCGCGCGTGTTCCAAAACACGGAATGCACGGCGGACAGCGCGTGGGGCACGGTGCCGGAGGTGCCGCGGTAACGCGCCTCGAACCAACTGTCCTCGGCGGTGCAGGCATCGACGAGATTAGACTGACTGAAATGCATGTGATGATCGCTGCCTTTGCCGGACGTCACGTAGCCCGCCGCACCGACGGCACCGGTGGCGCGGCCCGTTTCGGCGTCGAGCAGATTGTGGAACACATTACCCGAAGCGCCCATGCCGCTGAACATGAAACCATGCCGCGAGAAGCGCGCTTCGCTGTGTTGGATGAGGCACTCGCCGGTGTTGATGAGGCGATACATGTATCCGCTGCCGCCGCCGCCGCCGTATTGCGGACGACTGAAATTGCAGTGCTCGATCGTCACGTGGGTGGACTCGCGGACGTTGATGCCGCCGCTGAGCAGGTGCGCGGTCGTGGAGTTGCCCACCGGTTGATACGTCGCCAGCCGCCGCACCCAGCAGTCGCGCGCGCGCTCGATCATGATAAAGAAACTTCCGGTGACTTCGTAGCCGGCGGTGCCGACCGTGGCGTTATCGTCTTCGAGCCACGTCTGGCTCGGATTTTGCACGTTACCGAAGGAGAAATCCTCCAAGCCGCACTCGGTCAACGGCGCCTGCGATAAGCGGACGACACGGGCGTTGTCGCGTAACTTCAGCGCGTAGCGCGTCGGCGCGTCGATGGTAAGCGTCTTGGCCACCGGATCGATCGCGAGGACGGTGCGGCGGTAGGTGAGGCCAGCGAGGGCGGAATTGGTGGAGAGTCCGGTCCAGTTCGGCTCGTTGTGTTCCGCAATCCAGGCTTCGGTCGTGGTGTTGCGCACCACGACGGTGTCGCCGACGCTGAAGGCGGACGTGCTCGCCACGGGTATGATTGTCGTGGGTCGCAGAAGATCGTTGGCTAACGCGGTGGAGGAGCTGCCGCTGGCCCAGAATCCGGCGCTCGAACTGGCGGTGATGCGGATCACAGCTTTCGAACGCATGTTCGTGTTGCTCGTGTTGAGAATGAAGGTCTGGCCGATGCCCGCGCCGCGCAGCACGATGTTGGGCTTGTCGATTAGCAGGGCTTCATTTTTCGAGCCGACCGAAACGCGGTAGGTTCCGGCCGGGAGAAAGACCACGCCGCCGCCCTGCTGTCCGGCGGCGGTGATCGCGGCTTGAATCGCCGTTGTCGCATCGTTGGTGCCGGTCGGGTCGGCATTGTAGGGCGCTGACGTGACGTTGAAGATCGGACCAGTGATGTCGGGCAACTGCGCCGCGCCCCGCCGGTAGCCCGCGTAGGAGAAATCCTGAATCACTTTATCGGTTTCGAAATTGGCCGTGCTCGGATCATGGCCCGTCGCCGGATAAAGCGTCGAGCGCCACGTCTGACCCGACAGCGTGAGCGCGGTCGCGAGCAACAGGATGGTGGCGGAGAAAAAACGGAGCATGACGGCGGAAAACGAGGGGCGAGGTGCGCAGGGAAGGTTGGGGCGTTGCCGGAGAAACAGCGTCCGAGCGTGTTTTTATAGTTATCAACGGACAAGCGCAATCAACGCTCCGACCCGCGCATGACACGCGGGCGACTTGTGGCGCGAAACGCGTGCGGCAACGTGGGGCTATGGCACTTCCCACCGAATTCAGCGGCGTCACGGTTCACACGAAGGCGAACGTCTATTTCGACGGACGCGTGGTCAGCCACACGGTCATCGCGGCGGATGGCGCGAAGCGCACGCTCGGGTTGATTTATCCGGGCTCGTATCATTTCGGCACGGCCGCGCCGGAGCGCATGGAAATCGTGGCGGGCGCGTGCTCGGTGCGAGTGGACGGGCAAACCGCCGCGTTCGACTACGCGGCGGGCACGTCGTTCGACGTTGCGGGCCAATCGGGTTTCACCATCGAAGTGAAAAGCGGCCTCTGCGAATACATCTGTTCGTTTCTCTGAGTTGGCTGCGTCGGCGCGGAACGACGGCTCGGTTTTCCGTTGGCAATCCGCACCGCCTGCCCTAACCGTTCCGCGTCCTTATGTCGCCCGAATCCGCCTCCTCCGCCGCTCTGCCCAACGTGCTCGCTGAGCGCTACGCCTCCGCGGCGATGAAGGACATCTGGTCGGCGCACGGCCGCATTTTGTTGGAGCGCGATTTCTGGATCGCGGTGATGAAAGCGCAACGCGACCTCGGCGTCGCGATTCCGGCCGAGGCGATCAAAGACTACGAGCGCGTGCGCAGCGACGTGAACCTCGCGCGCATCAAGGAGCGCGAGCGCACCACGTTGCACGACGTGAAGGCGCGCATCGAAGAATTTTCCGATCTGGCCAAACGCCAGTTCATCCACCTCGGTCTCACGAGCCGCGACCTCACGGAAAACGTCGAGCAGCTTCAAGTGGCGCGCGCGTTACAACTCGTGCGCTTCAAGGCCGTCGCGGCCCTCGCCGCACTCGCCCGCCGCGCGACGGAATGGCGCGACGTCATGGTCACCGGTCGCACGCACAACGTCCCGGCGCAGCCCACTACGCTCGGCAAACGTCTCGCGATGTTTGGCGAGGAAATGCTCGTGGCCGTCGCGCGACTCGACGACCTCATCGCGCGTTACCCGGTGCGCGGCGTCAAAGGCGCGGTGGGCACGCAGCTTGATCAACTCACCTTGCTCGGTGGCGACACGGACCGCGTGGACCAATTGGAGGCGCGCATCGTCAAGCATCTTGGCTTCAAGGCGTCGTTTGGTGCGGTCGGTCAGGTCTATCCGCGCTCGCTCGATTTCGATGTCGTCAGCGCGTTGCACCAAACGGGTGCGGCGGCGGCGAGTTGCGCGACGACGTTGCGGCTGATGGCGGGCGCGGGCCTGTTGACCGAAGGTTTTCAAGACGGCCAGGTCGGCTCGTCCGCGATGCCGCACAAGGTCAACGCGCGCAATTGCGAGCGTGTCTGCGGCTTCTCCACGATTCTCTCCGGCTACGTCACGATGACCGCCGGACTCGCCGGCCACCAATGGAACGAGGGCGACGTCTCGTGTTCGGTCGTGCGCCGCGTGGCGTTGCCCGATGCGTTTTTTGCGCTCGATGGGTTGTTCGAGACCTACCTGACGATCTTGCGGCAGATGGAAATTTTTCCGGCGACCATCGCCGTGGAAAACGAGCGCAATCTGCCGTTCCTCGCCACGACCACGATTTTGATGGAGGCCGTGAAAGGCGGCGCGGGACGCGAAACGGCGCACGAAGCGATCAAGGAGCACGCCCTTGCGGCGGCCCGCTCGTTGCGCACCGGTGGCGACGCGGATTTGTTGACGCGCCTCTCCGCCGACAAGCGCATCGGGCTCAACCGCAAGAAGCTGCAAGGCATCCTCGCGCAAAGCAGCCGTTTCGTCGGCACCGCCGCGCATCAAGTCGACGCCTTTGCCGCTACCGTCGCGCCGCTCGTGAAGAAGCATCGCGGCACGGCGGATTATCAGCCGGGCAAGCTGCTCTGAGGCGCGCCGCCGCTTCGTGTTGCGAGGGTGGACGATACCCGTCTGGCGTGAGCACGTTTTCCGTCATTTCCCCGGCCGTTCGGAGAATTGATTTGCCAGTCTGCAACGGGCGACATTTTTTGAACCTTCTTTCCCTTTCTTTAACAGCAACTAAACACCCACATACAATGACAGAGCTTTCAGGAAACTGTCTCATCGGCCAATCGGGCGGTCCCGCCACGGTCGTCAACGCCAGCGTCGCCGGTCTTATCACCGAAGCACTCAACCACAGTTGCATCGAGGAAATCTACGGCGCCCTCAACGGCGTCGCCGGCATCCTCCACGAGGATCTCATCGATCTCGCCGCTGAGTCGCAACAAACCATCCGCGGACTGCGTTACACGCCCGGTGCCGCGCTCGGTAGCTGCCGCGCGAAGTTGAAGAACTCGCAGGATTTCGACCGCGCGCTTGAAGTGATCAAGGCGCACAACATCCGTTACTATTTCCACATTGGCGACGGCGACGCGCAGGAATTTGCCGTCAAACTCGCCGAGCTCGCCAAGGCGCAGGACTATGACCTCCGCGTCATCGGCGTGCCGAAGACGATCGACAACGATCTTCCCGGCACCGACCACAGCCCCGGCTACGGCAGCGCCGCGAAATTCATCGCCACCACCGTGCGCGAACTCTCGGCTGACGCCGAAGCGACCGCGCATCACGACATCGTCACGATCGTCGAAGTCATGGGCCGCAACACCGGCTGGCTCGCCGCTGCCGCCAGCCTCGCCAAGCGCCGCGATCAACCGAACGATCCGCCGCACCTCGTTTACGTGCCGGAAGTCGCGTTCTCCTCTGAGAAATTCATCGAAGACGTCCGCCGCATCCTCAAGCGCGAGCTGCACTGCGTGATCGTCGTCGGCGAAGGCCTCGTCGATACCGATGGCAACTACGTCGCCGTCGAAACGACCGAAGTCGGCGCTCCGGCGCAACTCGGCGGCGTGGGCGAACACCTGCGCGAACTCGTCGAACAACAAATCGGCGCCAAGGTGCGCGTGTCCCGTCTCGGCGTCGCCCAGCGCGCCGCGGCCCACGTTGCCTCGAAGACCGATTCCGAAGAAGCTTTCCTTGCCGGCCAAGCTGCCGTGAAGGCCGCGATGAACGGTGAAAACAACCGCCTCGTCACGCTGCTCCGCGGCGACGGCGACCACTACACTTGCGAGACCGGCCTCACCAACCTCGCCGACGTCGTTGGCAACGTGAAGAAGCTCCCGCGCGAATGGATCAACGAAGACGGCGTCAGCATGAACTTCCAGTTCTTCCGTTACGCCACGCCGTTGATTCAAGGCGAACTCGTCGTTCCGTTCGATAACGGTCTGCCGACCTACGTCCGCCTCCACGGCGAACGCGTCAGCAAGCTCCTCGGCGGTTACGAGAGCTAAGCCGTTTCGCGTTTCGCACAAAAATTTCGAGCCGGTCCCCACGACCGGCTCTTTTTTGCGCGAGCGCTAAGTGCCAGTCGTCTTGTGGGAGCCTGCTTGCGGGCGATGAGGAATGGTCGGCCCCGGTGGGAGCTTGCTTGCAAGCAATTATGAATGTCCGCGAGCCCAACTAATGCGCATCGCTTGCAAGCAAGCTCCCACTGTCCGACCAAACTCCGCAGCAGGCTTCAGCGCATTGGATCCCATGGGAATGAAACCTACGCCTAACCCGCCGCCGCCGCTTTTGCTTCCGCCTCCGGCGCGCCGGTTTCGAGCACGCCGCGCGCTCGCGGAAACAGCAACACCGCTTCGATAATCATCCACACCTCGAGCAACATCGTCGCCACCGCGATGCCCACCAGCGTCCACTTGCCTTCGCTGATCCAACTCGGGCTGCCGGTGTCGCCGATAAAGGTCTGCCACACCATCGCCCACATCGGCATCACGAGCATGAACAGCGTCGGCACGACGAGAAACCACACCGGCTTGCCACGACGCCACAGATAAAACGTGATCACGAGAAAGGAGAGTCCGCCGAGCAGTTGATTCGTCGCGCCAAACAGCGGCCACAAAATCAGTCCGCCCTGACCGGCATTGGCGAACGACCACTCGCGGCCCGGCGGTGGAATCGCCGCCATCAACGCCGCGAGCAACACCGCAAAAATTGTCGCGCCATGTTTGTTGCGCAACACCGCCGCCGGTCCGGCCAACACCGGCGCCGCATCACCGAGCGCGCGCGCCAACTCTTGCACAATGTAGCGTTGCAGTCGGCACGCGGTGTCGAGCGTCGTCCCCGCAAACGAAGCCACCAGCACGCCCATTAACGCGATTGCCACGCCCGCGGGAATCCCGAGTGCGCGCAGGAAATTCGCCGAGCCGTCGACAAACGCCGCCACCAACGGACCGAGCCGCGACGACCATTCGCCGTAACGCGACAGCCACGCCGCTTCGCCGGTCAACACCGTGCCGTTGGCGAGCGTGACGCCGAGTCCGAGCCCTGCCGCACACGCAAGAATGACAAGCACCGCGAGAAATCCCTCGGTCAACATCCCGCCGTAAGCGACGAAGCGCGCGTCGGGTTCGCTCTCCAATTGTTTACTGCTCGTGCCGCTGCTGACGAGACAGTGGAAACCGCTGATCGCGCCGCACGCGATGGTGATGAAGAGAAACGGAAAAATCAGCGGCGCGCCCTTCGGACTCCAATTCACCACCGGCGCCGCCATCTCGAGTGCGGGTCGCGTGCCGTCGGCCAATGCCGCGCCGCCACTGAATGCCGCCGCCGCCAGCCCCAGCACAATCAACCCGAGCGCTGAGATGAGTTGCAGCGAGTTGATGTAATCGCGCGGTTGCAGCAACGACCACACGGGCAGCACCGAGGCGACGTAGGAATAAAGCAACAGCACCACGACCCAGCGCCACGACGACCACTCCGCCATCGCGACATTGATCGAGTGCAGAAAACCGATGTCACCATAGATCACCGTCAGATACATCGTCGCGAGCGCGATGAGCGACGGCCAAAAAATTCCGACACCGCGCCGGTGCAGCCACCAGCCGATCGCCAGCGCGATGGGAATCTGAATGGCGCACGGAAAAATCGCCGCCGGATAGAGACGGAAGACCGACGCAATCACCAAGCCGAAAATTGCGAGCACGATGGTCAGTGCCATCGCGAGCACGAAGAGAAAGAGCAGCCGCACGCGCGGATTGAGCAAACGCCCCGCGACATCTCCGACGGTCTGGCCGTTGTTGCGCAAGCTGACCACGAGCGCGCCGAAATCGTGCACCGCGCCGATAAAGATCGAACCAAACAACACCCACAGCAACGCGGGCAACCAACCCCACATGATCGCAATCGCCGGACCGACGATCGGCCCCGTGCCCGCGATCGAAGTGAAGTGATGCCCGAAGACGATGGCCTTCGACGTCGGCACGTAATCGTTGCCGTCGTTGAGACGGTGCGACGGACACACGGCGGCGGCGCTGAGATTGAAAATCCGGCGACCAAGCCAGCGGCCGTAAGTGTGGTAAGCGACGAGAAAGCCGACGCCGGACAGCAACGCGATCAGGAGAGTCTCCATGGGGGGTGAGCGCACCTTACACGGACGCGCCCGCCCCGCTAGCCCAAATCCGCGCGGCCACGCAGTGGTTGATTAAACCGCAGAGACACAGAGGACACGGAGAGAAAGCGGCGAACGAATTAGCGAGCCGAGTTTATCGGACACAGAGGGAGGAGTTGCTCTGTAGGTGGCGCGCGAGCCGCGTCACGTTGCGCGACGAGCGCGCCACCTACCTCAAACTACTCCGACATCGTTTCCCTCTGTGTTCTCCGTGCCTCGATTGTCCCGAAAAAACCTCACGCGCTCGGCTGAAAATCGAAGTGAATCACGCGGCCGGTCGGAAAGAAACGCTCTTCCAGTCGCCGAATCGTTTCCGTCGTTGCTTGCGGATCAAAGTGATTCGCATCCGCATGGGTGCGCATCTTGTTCAACTCCGTCATGACGATGCCATGCGCGAAGCCCTGGTATTGTTCGAAACTCTTCGCAACCGACGCGCGCAGGATCGCCACGCCTTCGGATTCAAGCGCCTCGATGACTTCGAGGATGCGATTGAATTCCGTCTGCATCGGCGCGATTTCCATTTTCTCCAGCTCTGTCGTCCAGTGGCGGTAACTCGCCGTCGGGATGCGCGGCAGGGCGGCGCGAGGGAAGTTTGCTTTCTTCACCACTTGGTCGTGCACGTCGGCGAGGTTGTTGGCGAATTGGATGTCGTCCTCCAGCAACGCGCCCGCGTCGATCGCTTTGTTGAGCAACTCGCGCGCATTTTCCGAAATGACCCGCGACTCGTGATTGTAGGCCGTCGATGCGCCGTTGCGCGCTTGGCCGAGCGCACGGATGTAGTCGTTGAGCCGGCGCTCAAACCGTTCCAACGCGCGTTTCCAATCTTCGATGTTCTGCAGTGTGGCGAGACTCTGGATATAGGCCGCGTTGGTGGCGCGCATGAGATCCTCGAATTGATCTTCAGTGGCTTGTCCGAGTTCGGTCCAGATCGTGTTCAACGCCTCGAGCGAGGCCTGCATCTTGCCCAACTCCTCGCGGGCCGCCTCCAATTCCTCGGCCAGTGGCGACGGGCGGCGCGTGAATTCCTTCAAGCGATCCATCGGTGATCGCTTATCCATCAAACCGGCGATGAGTGCCTCTTGTCCGGGGATGGCGTGTTCGAGCGCCTGCTGGCAAAGCCGCACGTAAGTTTCATCGATGAGTTGCTGGCGCAGGCCCGCCGGAAGTCCCTTGAAGAACTTGGCCGACAATTCGTCGGAATGCGCGAGATCGGGACTGGGAGGAGGAGGAATGATATCCGACACGGCAGGAGCGACAACGAGAGCGAAAAAGGAAATTAGCCGTCTGAGTTAGCGAATAAAATCAAGAAAACCAACACCGGAGATTGCCGCGGAGGCACAATCCAAATGGCAGTTACAAATGCGGGTTCGGGAGATGAGCGTAATGTGGCGCAGTCGATGACCGCTGTGTCCGATGTGACCGCAAGATTTGCGTGAGGCGATTCTGCAACGGATGCGGAGTAGGGGGCGGGCAGAAAGAGTAGAATGGCTGCATGGCGCGCGTCCATTGGCCGGAGCTTCGAGTGCGACGCTTGATTTGCGACGAATCGAGCTGGGCGGGGGCTGTGGAAAAATTCGCGCGTAATTTGCTCGGTGCCGCCAGCATGCTCGCGTGGTGGTGCGACCACCGTCCTGCCGCGCCTCGCGTTCCAATTTTGCTTTTATGAAAACGCTCCTCGTTGTCCTGTTCACCGCATTAATGACGGTCACGCTTTTGGCCAACATAGCGCCGGTGCCCGTGGTCGTTTCGGCGACGATGCGCCCCGGCACCACGCTGATGGATGTGGTGTTTCGGGTGAACGATCCGGATGACGCCATCGTCAAAGTGCGCGCCCTCGCCTTCATCGATGGCGCGCGTTCGTTCGCGAAGGTCATCAAGCCGACCGCTTTTGTGGAAGGCACGGGCGTGAAGCTCGGCGAGGCGATCGCCACCAACACGGCGCACACGCTTACGTGGGATGTGGCGGCGGACTGGAACATCGACCTCGGGCAGCTGAAGTTTGAAATCCTCTGTCTTGATCAACGCGGGTTGCTCGCCTTCGACTGGATCACCATACCCGCGGCGAGCGGTCAGCCGGCGTTGACGATTAGCAAGGACACTCCGGCGGCGGCCAAGGTTCTTGATGCGCTGTTCTGGGAATATGCGGGGAGTAATTCGTGGGTGACGCTCAGCAGTGGAGAACTTTCCGGAAATGCGCAGAGCGGGGTTTTCGCCGGCGTGTCGCTGGCGTCGGGCACGACTCTGCAGAGCTACGCGCCGGCGTTTTTATTCAAGCGAATGGGACTCGCCCCGGCGAGTGCCGCCGAAGTCAGCTACGCGAGCATCGACGCGCGGGCCGGTCTGCTGGCCACGACGAGTTGGCACGCGGCGGATCGCCCCTACGCCGGTGTTTCGGTGATTGTTGGTTGGGGTTACAATAACTACGGGCAACTCAACGTGCCGGCTAATCTGGGCGGCGTGGTGGCGATCGCGGCCGGGGCGTATCACGGATTGGCACTGAAGAGCGATGGCACCGTGATCGGCTGGGGCACGAACAATGCCGGCCAACTTAGCATTCCCGCTGATTTGAAAGGGGTCAGCACCATCGCTGCCACCCAGAGCGGGAGCTTTGCGCTCAAAGTTGATGGCACCGTGGTTGGCTGGGGCAGTAATTCGGTCGGGGAAACAACGATTCCAGCCGGACTGAATGGCGTGCGAGCGATCGCGGCGGGTCCTTATAGTGCCGCCTTTGTCTTGGCGTTGAAAAACGACGGCACCATTGTTGGCTGGGGATCGAACGGTGCCGTCCGAATCGGCCTCCCAGGGGATTTGACCGGGGTGGCGGCGATCGCGGCGGGTAATGACCATGCCCTCGCGCTCAAGAATGACGGCACGGTGGTCGCTTGGGGAAATAATTCGTATGGCCAAATTTCGGTCCCGGCGGGCCTCGTTGGCGTAACCGCCATCAGCGCGGGGCAATATCACTGTTTGGCGCTGAAAAGTGACGGCACCGTGGTTGCGTGGGGATCAAATCAACAAGGACAAGCTACCGTTCCTGCCGGACTTAATGGAGTGGTGGCGATTGCGGCGGCGGCATATCATAGTTTGGCGCTACGAAGCGACGGCACCGTTGTCGCGTGGGGTTACAATGGCAACGGACAAGCGACGGTCCCGGAGGGCCTGCGCGGGGTGATCAAAATCGCTGGAGCAGCCAATCACAGCCTTGTCTTAAAATCGGAAGTGCCGTGACGGGTTGGAAAACCGCACGGACATCCCGTCAAAAATCATGAATCGCTCAAACGTCTTCTGCGCATGAAGGCCGTCCGCTGCTTCCTCGGCCTGTTTCTGCTGTCAGCATCGGCACAGGCGGCGCTGGTGAATTTTGTCGAAACTTCCGTGAACGCGGCGGATGGAACGACGATTGGCGCGGTGGCGACGGACAAGTGGTTGGAGACGGGCGCGGAGTATGCCACGGCGACCGCCGCGCCGGCTTGGTCCTCGTTCCGTTTTACGCATTGGACCAACAGCGGCTACCCGGCGGCGACTTATCGCGACGCGTGGGGACGCTCGTTGAATCCCAGCCGATTTGTCCTGCTCGTGACTTCGACGGCCACTGCTCATTACCTGCCGACCGCGCGCGACTCGGATGGCGATGGGGTGCCGGATTGGTATGAGATCGAGTATTTCGGCAACCTCGACCGCAACGCGGCCTCGGACACCGACAGCGATGGTATAACTCTGCTCGCCGAATATACGGGCGGCACTCACCCGCTCTACGGGAACAGCGCGCGGGAGGGCGGCGTGGCGTGGACGGACTCCGCACTGGTGACCTGCAATCTCGCCGGTTACGCCACCTACACGTTGCGCAGTGTGCCGGCGGGCACGGTGAATCAATCCGCGGTGGTGCCGCCGGGCACGGTGGTCGTGACGCCGGAGCTGTCGGCTAACGCGACGTTTGGTTACTGGACGCTCGATGGTGTGCGACAACAGGACGCGTGGGGCGTGGCTCTGACGAAGCTCACTTTCACGGTGACCACGGCGGATCGCGAGGCGGTCGCCTACCTGTTCGTCGGCGATACGGATGCCGACGGCGTGCCCGACGCCTACGAGCAGCGTTACTACGGCACCCTGGCCAACAACGCGGCCTCGGACACCGACAGCGACGGTATCACCTTGCTCGCTGAATACACCGGCGGCACCCACCCGCTCTACGGCAACAGTTCGCGGGAAGGCGGGGTGGCCTGGGTGGATTCCGCGCTGGTGACCTGCAATCTGGCTGGTTACGTCACTTACACGTTGCGCAGTGTGCCGGCGGGGACGGTGAACCAGTCGGCGGTGGTGCCCCCCGGCACGGTCGTGGTGACGCCGGAAATGAGCGCCAATGCGACATTCGGCTATTGGACGCTCGACGGTGTGCGGCAACAGGACGCGTGGGGCGTGCCGTTTACGCGGCTCAGTTTCACCGTGACGACGGCGGATCGCGAGGCGGTCGCCTATTTGTTCACGGGTGACAGCGATAGCGACGGCGTGCCCGACGCCTACGAGCAACGCTATCTTGGAACATTGGCGAACAACGCCGCGTCCGACGCCGACGGCGACGGTCTCACGTTGCTCGCCGAATACAGCGGAGGCACCAATCCGCTCTACGGGAACAGCGCGCGGGAGGGCGGCGTGGCGTGGGCCGACTCCGCGCTGTTGGTGGCGAACCTCCAGCCCGAAATTGCCGTCGAGCAGCCCTCCGGCACGGATTTGGCCGACGGTGGCGCGCGGGATTTCGGATCGGTTCTGGTGGGAGGGTCGACCAGTCTCATCTTCACCATCAGAAATCATGGCGGCACCGATCTCACCGGACTGGTGATCACCAAGGAGGGCGCGAACGCCTCGGAGTTTACGGTGACCGCGAGCCCGGTCGCCCCCGTGGTCCATAACGGCAGCACGACCTTCACGATCCGGTTTTCCCCGGTTTCCGTGGGAGCCAAGGCCGTGGCCATCCATATCGCCAACAATGATCCCGACGAGAATCCGTTTGATCTCAACCTCGCGGGCGAGGGCTTGAACAACGCCCCCACGATCTCGGACATGGCCAGCATTGGCACCGCGCGAAATACCGCCACTGGAGCGATCGCCTTCACAGTTGGCGATGTGGAGACCGCCGCGGGAAGCCTGAACTTGAGCAAGGGTTCGTCGAACACGACGCTGGTGCCCTTGACGAACATCGTGTTTGGCGGCACCGGGGCGAACCGCACGGTGACGGTCACGCCGGCGGCCAACCAGACCGGCACGGCGACTATCACGGTTACGGTGAGCGACGGCTCGCTCACGGCCAGCGACCCTTTCACCGTGACGGTCACCGCCTATCCCCCATTGGTGACCACCGGCGTGGCAAACAACATCACCCCCGCGACCACAACCCTCAACGGGACGGTGAACCCGAACGGATTTTCGGCCACTGCGCAGTTTGAATACGGACTGACGACCGCCTATGGCAGCACCGCCAGCGTGACGCTGACGCCTCCCAATGGCTCGGCGGCGCAGTCAGTCAGTGCGGCCCTCACCGGTTTGGTGCCGTGGACCAGTTATCATTATCGCCTCACCGCTTCCAGCAACCAAGGCGTTGTCGTGGGCAACGACGCCACCTTCACGACCGCCGGTGTGGCCCCGGTCATCACGCTCCAGCCCCAGTCGCAGACCGTGACGGTCAGGGGCGATGTGACCTTTACGGCGGCGGCGACGGGCATTCCCACGCCGGCCTTTGAGTGGCGAAAAAATGGCGCCGCGATCTCCGGCGCCACCGGCACCACCTTGACCCTCACTAACGTCCAGTCCGCGGACGCCAGCAGTTATACCGTGGTGGTGACCAACGCGGCGGGCAGCGTGACCAGTGACGCAGCGGTGCTGACGGTGAACCGGCTGGCGCAGATCATCAGCTTTGCGTCGCTGCCGAACAAGCAAGTGAATGACGCGCCGTTCACGCTGGCTGCCACGGCCAGCAGCGGTTTGCCGGTGAGCTACACGAGTTTCAATCCGGCGGTAGCCACTGTGAGCGGAAACACGGTGACGATCACGGGCGTTGGCAGCACCGTCATCACCGCCAGTCAGGCGGGGGACGGGACGTATCTGCCGGCCGACGATGTGAGCCAGACGCTCAATGTTATGGGGACGGGTAGCACGGTGCTGGTGACAGATGACTTTGCGGGGTCCGCTCCCGATGCGACCAAGTTTGAATGGGGCGGCGATGTGGCCCAGACGGGTTCCGGCCAGTTCAATTTGTCCACGAACTCAGCCAACACCTCCTGGCTGCGCTCCAAGGCCGGGGCGGCGCCGGGCGCGGGCGAGACGCTGGTGTTGCAACTGCGGCTGGCCGCGTATGCCGAGGGTTGGAACCCAGGGATCTATGGCGACGGGCAGCCGCGCGGCTTGCGCGTGGGCAGCGAGGCCAACAACGCCGTGGAGTTTTATTCCGTTTCTGGCACCAGCGTCGGTCTGCGGGTGCGGAAGAACGGAGTGGAGTCGCTGGCAACTTACGCCCTGCCATCCCCGTCCAGAGTGGACTCAATGCATGACTACGAAATCTCGGTGAGCACGACATCCGTGGTCTTCAAAGTGGACGGAATCGTGGCCGGCACCATCACCACCAACATCCCGACCGGCGCGCTCAATGCCTATGTTTCCACCTTTGACGGTTACGCCGGGAATGTGCCGGTGACCCTCGACAGCCTCAAGCTGACGCTGATCGCCAACAAGCTCGGCCAAACGATCAGCTTTACCGGACCGACTGATCGCCCGTTTACTGCGTCGCCGATCACGCTCTCTGCGAGCGCCGCGTCCGGATTGCCCGTGGTGTTCAGTGTGGTGTCGGGACCGGCGCTGGTCGCCGGCAACACACTCACGCTCACGGGTGCCGGCGCGGTCGTCGTGCGCGCGTCACAAGCGGGCAACAGCAGTTACCTGCCCGCGCCGCCGATCGATTGCCGATTCACCGTGACGGGCAATTTGGATTCGTGGCGCCAGACGCAGTTCACCAGCGCGCAATTGAACGACTCCAACATCTGCGGGGCGGGGGCAGACCCCGATGGTGACGGCCTCACGAATCTTTTGGAATATGCGCTCGATTTGCTTCCGCTGGTGCCGAACCAAAGCGAGCTGCCGGAGATCGGGTGCGACGCGACCAACTGGCTTTTCACCTACACTCGCGCGGCGGAGCGCGCCGATTTGCGCTTCGAGGTGCAGGTTTCCACCGACCTCGTCAACTGGAGCGCGGTCGGCGTGGAGCACGTCCTCGTTAACGAGACTCTCGGCGGGCAAACGTGGCAGGCGCGCTATCCGCGCGCTCAGGCCGGAAATCTCTACTTCCGGCTGCGAGTGACGCAGGAATAGCGAGCCACGCTCCGGTGACAATTCGGAGGTTGGGGTGATGCATCCACGTTTGGCGTGTCGCCGCGCGAAGGCGCACGCGCCGAGTTTGACCTATGCTACGGTGTGCGGCTATGAAGGTGCGCAAGGGCCGCCATTCGACTGTTCATAGGATCATAATGAAACAGAATTTTTTTTGGTTAGGTGTCGCGGCCCTTGGGTTGGTCGCGCTGGTTGAAGCGCAAGTCGCCCATGACCTCACGCTGAGAGTGATTGATGATATCGGTCGCCCGCTCGTCGGGGCTGAAGCCACGATTAAATTTTTAGAGATCGGCGGAAAGGACGTGAACAGCGGTCCCACCGACGAAAAAGGTGAGTTCAGGGCGGGCACAAAAATGTCGCTCGGCACCTTCTTGAATGCCGAGAAGGCGGGGCACTATCCGGCGCGAGTCGACAATACGGGCAATTTCTTTTTCTACATCCCTCAAGGCACCGCCACGGTGCCCCTCGTCCTGCCGCGCGTCCTCAACCCGATTGCAATGCACGTATTGCGCGTAGATTATTTGAAACTGCCCGCGCAAAATGAATGGCTCGGCTACGATCTGGAAGCGGCCGACTTCGTGCCGCCCCACGGCAAGGGCAAGACAGCTGACATTTGTTTCAGGTTCGAGAACGAGTTCCTGGGCTTCGTTGAAGCCTTCAAAGACATCGACAAAGAGCGGGAAATCGTGCGCGGCATTAAAACTAAGCGTGGCGAGATTTTTTCCGAGGAGGAGTTCAGGCGTAGGACCGGCAAATGGCGCGGAGGGTTGCAAGTGTCGTTCCCCGGAGAAAAGGAAGGTGTCGTCACCGAGGCGGAGCGTTACTGGTTTTACAGCCAGTTGCGTTTGCCGCACCACGCGCCGGAAGAAGGCTATGCGCCCAGCCTGCGCTTCGAGAGAACGGTGGGCATTCTTTACGGCAACCCGCAGCCCAAGCTCGTCGGCTACTACCTGAGGACGCGGGTGAAGCTAGATCAGCAAGGAAACATCGTCTCCGCCAACTACGCGAAGATCTACGACGAAATCCGATTCGACCCGCGAGGCTCCGTAAGCTTTTGGTATTATTTCAACCCGACGCCCAACGACCGAAACCTAGAGTTTGATCCGACCAAGAATCTCTTCCCGGCGGACTTTCCCGGTGCGAACGTCAGCGATCCCTGACGCTCGCGCTGCTCGGTTGAAGGATAGCGGCTCGCGGGCAATGCGTGCAATTGCGGCACATCGCGCGCCAGCCCGCCGAGGCCAACAGCGGAGAGCAACTAACGACAGCCGAACTCTGGATCCGATCCACCGGTATCCGCTGGACTTGGTCGCTGCTCCAATTGCACGCTTGAAGAAATGCCGGGTTCATTCGCGAGGAGAACAGCGCCATCTCTAGTTAAGGTCGACGCATACGATGACTTCAGCGCGGCGAATCGATCAATGATTTCAGATTTGGGTAGGCAGAGAGATCGTCCGTTGTTGCCGGAATCCCGGCGAGATACGCGGCTAGCAATCGTCCGCCGTCTCCACTGTAATTTTTCACGAAGCTATCGAAATCAGCCCCGGCGGTATCATCGGCTCGATCGCTAATTATCCGCCAGTGTGCCTGTTTGAGCTTCGCCCGGACGCAAACGCGAACCACGCCTGCGAGGTTCATTTCAACCACATGGGCGCCGAAGGCACTATGAAGGATCCGTCGCTGCTCACTTGAACTGACAAATCTAGCTACGCTCAACGAGCGCACGCGTATTGCGGCGATCAAATGTCCAGAATGGTCACCCTGAACCTCGAGATTGCCGTCTTCGGTGAGAACAATAGCTCCGGCTCGGTCGCCTTCGACCAAGACTTCGCCCACTCGAACCCAGGAGCCGATTGGGTGATCGTCTCCGATTGCGCCCGCCACGCCGATGGTGAGTAGAAGGTCGAGCTTCCCTCCGGAAGCAAGGGTGGCGATAGAAATAGCGGATTCGATGGGACCGGATTTCATGATGCAGGCGGTCACGGTGTGGCCCGCTATCGTGAGTCGATGGATTTTGGTGCCAGCAACTAATGCAACGCTCGGTGGCGAATCAGACGCCACCAAAAGAGCCTGCAGGTCGGAATCTAGTGCCACACCGACCCCAATCGATGCGGCATTTGCGGTGAAAGCACAAAAACGAACGAGAAGAAATATTAATATAGAATGACTATGGCTAAATCGCATTGATATTCGATTGACGAGAACGATGAAACAATATTTATGTCATGTAAATGAGTTACTCGCGAAAATCCTTTCTTCGGATTATGGCGATTGTCGGAATCGGCTTTATCGGTTTGGGCCGGACCGTCTGGGCGGCGGCGCATTCCGAGACCCGTTATGCGATTGAACCGCTAGCGGGGCGAAGCTACCCAGAGGGGTTTATTCGCTGGGCAAACTCAGTTAATTTCAGGTCGCCAGAGAGTGCAATCAGGGCCGTTAGGAATCCGCGTATTCGATATCGCATCACAAGCGTCTGATTTTCGCAGCTACTTGCCGTCACGACATACATAGTCGACTCGTCTGTTGCTGCCCGGACCCAGCAAACTGGGTCCGGTTTAAATTTCTGGCAAAGCTATGGCCCACTATAAGCAAGTTGTTCGGCAGCAAGAGAGTCGCAATGAGGGAGTAAAAGAACTCTCTGCGGCCGCACGTTTGATTAGGCGGGGGGAAACTGCCGCAGCGATGAGGGTTTTGGATCGATTGGCCGAAAACGCAAAAACGGTTGAGTTCAAAGGAAAAATCCTCGGATTGGCGGGGGATGCGGCGGTTCGACAAGGGGAGTATGCACGCGCGGCAAAAGCGTATGAGGGCGCCGGCCAACTGGCGGAGTGCTCCCGCGGATGGTTAAGGGCGGCCCTTGGGCGATTGAGGGTCCTGTTTGCCGAAGGGAACTTTGACCGAGCGTCCGAGTTTGCGCGAGGCATGATTGAGAACGCGATTGTAAGTGAACGCAGCGAGCGCGAGCGATTGGCGAACTGGGACGGCAGAGATAGCTTGGTGGTGCTTGAGCGCGTGCAGCGCCCGTCGGTGGTAGCGACACGCATTGCATCGGCGTTTTTGCGAGCTGGCGCACCCGAGACGGCCTCGGTCTTTCTCCGGCGGGCCCTAGAGCTTCAGCCTAACGGGGCCACCCGCGCTCGCATCTTGTTGGCGAGTTTGGCGTTCCGAAACCGAGACTATGTAGTGGCGGAGAAGCATGCCAGAGAGGCGTTGGAAATTGGCCGCTTTGGAGCCAAGACCCTCTCGGCCTGGAGCATACTGCTGAATAGTCAGGCACATTTAGGGGTTCCCAGCCCCACGTGGACATCGCTTGTCGGCCAATTGAAGTCGGCCCCAATGACAGTGCGCGCGCGTGCGGTGTTTGAGGCAATCAGGACTTTGCGTTCAAGAGGAGATCCGCGCTGGAGAGAGTATGCGAGCGGGTGGTCCTCGCTTGCGCAAAACCGCAGCGTGAACACGCGCATTGCTGCCGAAATTGCCAAAGTGATGCTGGCGGACGCCGTTATCAACAAAGCTCCTATTGACGAGCAAATGAGCAAGGCTGTGCAGCTGAGAGAGACGAAGGAGATCAGTCCGCGCGAGTGGATGATAGCTATAAAGGTAGAAGCAAAAACAGCGATCGCCCAAGGGCGGCCGGTAGACGTTGGCGCGCTGCTCGAAAGAATTCGTGTTTTGGCCGCCAAGTCTGTCCCGTTGCAACTTTCGTTGAGGCATAGTCTCGGGAAGCAGCTCTTTCGGCTGGGCGACCGTGTCAGCGCCGAGGGCTTGTTTCGCGGGAATCATTCGCAAATAACTGAGGGAGACAAACTGTTCGTTCCAACCGCGTTTGCTCTGGCGCGCATCGAACGCAGCAAAGGACACGATGATGTTGCGGCATCCCACTATTTGACCGTGTTCCGGTCGGACGCGGTTGGCTCGGCCCACCAAATTGCGGGACTTTGTGGCTGGGCGGCCACGATAGGTCAGGGGCAGGCGGATTCGAATTCACCAGCCATTGCGCAGCGGGCAAACAACGTGGTTGCCAAAATTTCTGATTACCGCAGCGCAATGCACGTCGCCTTTTTAGCGGTGGGGAAGCCCGGCGTTTTTGCGAACCTAGGCAGACAGGCGCTGGCGCGGGGAGAGAATCTTGCCTTGGCCGCCTTGGCCCGGGAGCCATCGCGGTTGGAGACGGCAGAGATTCTTTTTCGGCTCAGTCGCCGTCGTTACGATTATGGTAATTTCGACAAGATTGTGGCGCAGTGGCGGGCAATGACGCCGGGCTTTCGCGAGTGGTTGCGCAGTGAGACGTCTGCCTATGCCGAATACCTTGGCTTGGTGTTCCGCTCGCACTGGCGATTGGATGAGGGGGACGAAGCAATCGCGCTTGCCGAAGGCGAGTTGAACAGAAAGCCCCTGTTGCCACTAGCCACGGCTCAACTCGCAACTTTGCTCGGACTACGGTTGGTAGCCACAACGCGAAAGGGGTATGCGTTCGAGCTTTTTGAAACGGCTGCGATACAGGCACCGCTCAATCCGATTACCGGATATGCGCACTATTGGTTGGCGATGCGTGAGACCCGGCGGGCGAATCAACCATCGGCGCTAAAGGCGATCCAGGCATGCCGCCAGAGCCTTGGTTCGAAGCCGCAGCAGGGCTGGCAAGTGCGACTGGCTGCGACAACCTATGTGCTGGAGGCTTTGATTGACCCAACCGCGCTCGACCGCGCAGACGGGAAGCATTTGAAACACGGCGAGATAGCGGCAGAGACCGTAAAAGCGGACCTGTCTATTTTGTGATGAACGCGTTGGTCATAACCCGGATCGTAAAATCGCTTGGTGTCGCTTGGAGCATGTCCTTTTCGCCAGTAGCGGTCGGCCAAGTCTACTTTCCGGTCGGCACGCCGCGATTCCAGACGGTCGTTCACGTGGAGAAGACTAGAAATGGCGATGGAACCCATTCGCTGTCGGTTTCGAATTCGTCAAAGGGCAACCAGATCGCCCTGTCTGTGTTGGGCGGCGCGACTTTTGTCGCGGTTGCCGGGCAAGGACTGCTCATTGAGCGCGCTAATGCTGTCTCGTTTCGCGCGGAGTTGTTGCCTTCGTCGGGATGGAGGGTTTCACAAGGGGGCTCCCGGCTAATCCGACACTCCGATTTGCCGCCTATCGCGCGCTGGTCGTCCTCAACGCAAAACGGCAACACGGTGGATTTCGTGGTGAATTTCAGGGAGTCGCAACCGCAGGGCCTCACCGTCGTGGGTGGCTATTTTGAAAAAATTGAAGACAATCCAGCAGGCACGGTGACGGAAGTGGTATTTATCGGCGCCCACGTCGTGCTGGCCGATCTCGATGTTGATAGTAGGAACACGGGCTCGGTTACGTTTGATTCGGAATCCGACAAAATCGAACATCCCGAAATCGGAGGCGAAAAACCGGGGAAAATACTAGTTTTTCAAACCCGGGCAGACACGGACGGCGATGGAGTAGAAGATTTTCGCCAGTTTAGCCCGTGCGGTGCCCAAACTTTCGTCGGCATGACGCTCTTTCTGGACGGACTTCCCATCGGCTCGAAAATGCGCTTTCTCTACAGCGGCTCGGACCCCGAAAAGATCGTGAAAAAAACCGTCAACGGAGCTGATGTCTATGAGCCGGCACCGGGGCACCTGCGGGTTTGGAACGTGAACAGCGACAGACCACGCAATCCAGCATCATTCAACAGCTACGGAAACTACATGACGCCCAATGTTGCGTTCTCGATCGACGACCTGCGCGAACGAGCGCGTAACGGTCCGGATCTGCCCGGCAATGGGCACTTCATATTCTACGTCGAACCAATTACGCTCAGTTCCCAACTCGCCGACCAAACGGTAACGGCACAAGTTCAGCTACCCGGAGCGGCTAACGAGTGGATAACGGTTGATACCGTTGCGTTCACGGTAACGCAGATAAATATCGCGGCTGACACCGACCGAGATGGTAAGATTGATTTCGTTCGCGACCGGAAGGCTGCGGCGACAACCCCTTTTCGATATTGGATCAATGACGACGACGATCAAGGCGCGGCATCCGGCGACGACATTCCGGAAAGGGCTGCCAATAGAGCGGACTACGCCAACGGCGCAGTCGATTCAGTGAGAGACCTGGTGGATTTTTTCCCGGTTGCGATAGACATTAAGCACCTCCTTTCCATTCTGCCATCAAGTGCGTCGCTTAAATTCAAACTGAAACAAGCCGATGATGCGCTTAATTTTGTGTATTCAAAACTGGCCGTAGAACAGGCGTTTGATTTTCACAAAAAAATATTGATGACGGGATTCGGACCAGACCTTAAGCAAGCAGCAGGAGTGGCACCATCCCGACAGATCACCGCAACAGGCATCGAATTAGATCAAAAATCAGCCAAAGCATTTTTTGATAACATCAAAAATGGCAACGGGGGAGTAATCTTGGTTGAAGGCCGTGCGGCAACAGACGACCCGCTTATTTTGGTTGTGGAGCTGGGCGGCGCGGAGATCGCCTGGGTTTCGTTGAATCTTAAGATAAGCCGGGTAGAGGACATGTTCCGCCACGTCGATCTCACCCAGATTCCTAGAGAATACAATGGCAACCGCCCGTCCATCCCGGTGGCGCCGGAGGCAACCCGCACCGGCGAACCGACCAACTGGCCGGATTCTCATACCAACGGCAAATACTTCGTGTTCCTGCACGGTTACAACGTGGACGGCCAGGAAGCGCGCGGATGGCATGCCGAAGTGTTCAAGCGGTTGCACGTGATGGGCAGCAATGCGCGTTTCGTTGGGGTTACTTGGCACGGCGCAACCGGGCTCGATTACCATAAAGCTGTTTATCATGCGTTCCAGACCGGCGACGCACTGGCGCAGGCGTTACAGTTTGTCAGTAACAGCAGCATGACGATCGCGGCGCATAGCCTTGGTAACATGGTCGTTAGCCACAGCATGCAGCAAGGAGGGCTTTCGCCTAGGCACTATTTTATGATTAATGCCGCGACGCCTATTGAGGCTTACGCGCTGGTCGATGTTCGATCAAGCGAGGCATTTAACATGACCGAATCGTCGTGGCGCGACTATGAACCACGACTTTGTATGGCAAACTGGCACTCCCTCTTTGGGGCTGCGGACAACAGGGGACAATTGACGTGGAAGGAGCTGTTCGTCAGGGTTCCACAGAATTTCAATACTTATAATTTTTATTCCGAACAGGAGAACGTAGTCAGCGATTCCAACGAAAACAGCTCGGCTTCGATAGTAGCGACTATGCTTCAGCAAGGGTTCAACTTAACCACGGGAGCCTGGAAGGCTCAGGAGTTGGTAAAAGGCGTGGGTTGGACAACGTCACTTGCTTCTTGGTTTATGAAACGTGGACAAGCGGGTTGGGGATTCAATGCCGATTGGGATGTTTGGGTTGAATCGGAGGATCCGGATTGGGGGACGACGGGGGTGTGGGAACGACGCGAGCCAGAACAAACCTCTATGATCACCAACGAGATACTGAAAACCAAACCCTTCTTTGGTCCTTTCTTTGAAACGACCTTGATTGGCGCGAATCTGCAGATCGCATCGGCGACAGCAGGCGACCCCAATGTGCGTTATGATCTCTTTGCTCGCGCAATTCCAGCGATGTCTAATGCGGTTGCGGCCAATCGATTGGCGTCTTTAGGGGACAACAATTTCCCGATGCATACCAACGGAAAAGCATTGAACAATGTATCGTTTCCGACCCCCGGCGGTCAATGGCGGCACAGTGACTTTGTGGTCGTTGCGCTGCCATTTGTTTACCCGATGTATGAGGAAATGATTAAGCGGGGAGATCTCAAATGAACCGTAATCGACTAGTTTGCTTTACGTCAATGCTGATGCTGGCCGGCGTATGGGTTGAAGCGCAAGTGGCGCGCGATCTCACACTGCGCGTGACAGACGAGGCGGGCGTGTTGCTCAGTGGGGCGCGCGCGCAGGTCGTCTTCCACGGTATCGGTCGCGACGATGTGCGCGAGGGTGCGACCAACGAGCACGGTGAGTTCTCGGCTGATACCGCGATGACGTTAGGCACTTGGATTCGGGTGGAGAAGGAGGGGCATTACCCCGCGTTTTGGGGCAACGATAACGCGGTAAATGTCCCGGTGGGCAAAGCGACGTTGTCCGTGGTGCTGCCGCAGGTGCGGAAGCCCATCGCACTTCACGCCGTGCGCATGCACTACGCCAAGCTCCCGGCGCAGAATGAATGGCTCGGCTTCGATCTGGAAACCGCTGATTGGGTGTCTCCCTATGGCAGGGGCAAGGTTGCTGATGTGCGCTTCCGGTTTTCCAACCGATTTGAGGGCTATCGTGACAGCATCAAAAATTTGGAGAAGGAGAAAGCTGCCTCGAGGCGGGCGTATGCGGCTCGGCGGGAAGAATGGACCGAAGAAAAATTTATGTTTAAAGCAGGCAAGTGGTCGGGCATCCTCGAGTTGTCGTTCCCCAACTCCAAGGAGGGCCTGATCGAGGAGCAGGAAAACTATTGGTATTACAGCGAACTGAGGCTGCCGCACCACGCCCCGGAAAGAGGGTATCAACCGGGCAAGCGCTACGAAGCGAACACCTACGAGCTGCGTCCGAGCAAACGACTGGTCGGTTATTTCCTGCGCACTCGGGTGCAACTGGACACCCGCGGGGAAATCGTCTCTGCCAACTACGCGAAGATCTACGACGAAATCCGATTCGACCCGCGAGGCTCCGTAAGCTTTTGGTATTATTTCAATCCGACGCCCAACGACCGAAACCTTGAGTTTGATCCGACCAAGAATCTCTTCCCGGCGGACTTTCCCGGTGCGAACGTCAGCGAGCGATAACAGGCGCCGAATCTCGGCTCCGGTGTTGCGACAAACCGCTCGCCATCTATCTCCCGGGGCGAAACCATATCTCCCTGCCATGCGCGATCAGCAGAGCCAATGCCGAGAACACCCCTCCATCAACCTATGGACGCTCCGCCAACACCGGGAATCGCCCGCGCCTGTCACCGGCCGGGTTAAATACCGCCACCTCGGGCTGGGTTAAATGCAGCCACCTTGAAGAGGTGCGGAGGTCATGAAGGATTGGAGGGAGAGGACAAGATTAAAGAAGTTGGGGAGGCGTTGACGGGTTCGTTCGCCG
>CAMTVI010000002.1:0-235991 GCA_947085165.1 uncultured Opitutaceae bacterium | reverse complement strand
TTGGCGGGGTCGCCCCAATCTTGGAAGGCTGGCGGGTTGTTGCCATCCCGCGCCACTCCACGCGGCGATTCATTCCTTCGCTCCCAGCCGTTTGCATCAGCCGGATCTTTTGGAGAGTGCAACTCTCCGGAACAAATCACTACGTCCTGGTTTAGCAGTAGCAGCCATAACCCTCTGGGTAACTGCCTCAATGCAAGGCCCGAAACTGGCCTTGGATCTAACTCGGCTCGGTGCGCGGTTTCTAAGTTCGCGCCTCGCCGCTCAGTTCCATTGTCGCATAACTGGATCGGCTGCGACGCCGTCCAGAGGAACTGGTGATATATGCCTGCCATCCCAATTGGAATGGTGGGGGAGAGTCGCACCAGTTGCGGCTGCCCATTCCCCGGTTGCCCGGGATTATCCCAGTCGCGCCTTCGACGGGTTTTTCATGCCGTCGTGCTCTCGACTGTTCTATCAAGGAACACGCTCACCATCACTGCGACGCCCCTGAAAGTCTAACGGTTGTTACTGCCATTCGCCTCACCGTTCGCGATGGTGAAAAACTTGTGCGCAACTCTTGCGCACGGGTTATTCACGAGTCGTTCACAAAGGGGAAGAGTGCGCCGGCTTCCTCGCTTCGTCGCTCTTGATTCGCGACTGGTCAAATCCGACCGGTGCTGCCTCCTTTACCAGCTTGCCGACATGTCTGTCCCGCGCGAATTACCGATTTACGACCTGGAAACGCCGCTCCTCGACTCGCTTCGCGAAACGGGCCGATTGATCGTGCAGGCACCGACCGGTTCGGGGAAATCGACGCAGGTGCCGCAGATGCTGCTCGCTCATGGTATTCTTGGTGAGCGCGGCGAGGTCGTCGTCTTGCAACCGCGGCGACTCGCCGCCCGCATGCTCGCCAAACGCGTTGCGGAAGAAGTCGGCACACGCCTCGGCGACATTGTCGGTTACCAAATCCGGCTCGACTCCCAGGTCTCGAAAGCGACCCGCATCCGTTTCGTCACCGAAGGCATTCTACTGCGTCAAATGTCGTTCGACTCCAATTTGCGCGGCATCAGCGCCATCGTTTTCGACGAATTTCACGAACGACATCTTTACGGCGACATCTCACTCGCGCGCGCACTGCAAATCCAGCAAACCACTAGGCCCGACCTTAAACTGATCGTCATGTCCGCGACGCTCGACGCGGCGTTGCTCCAAAGTTACCTCGCGCCCTGCGCCGTGCTCACGTCGGGCGGCCGCACTTTTCCGGTGCGAACGGAATACTTGGCCAAAGCAGTAAATTTCGAACTAGACCCCGTATGGTCGGTGGCAGCTCGCGAATGCGAGCGCGTGGCGGTCAACACCACGGGTGATTTACTCGTTTTCATGCCCGGTGCCTACGAAATTAATCGCACGGTGCAGGAACTGGAAAATTCGCGCGCGCTCCGTGAGTTCACGTGCCTGCCGTTGCATGGCGAATTGCCCACTGAGCAACAGGACCAGGCTGTCGCACGCGGTGTGACACGCAAAATCATCGTCTCCACCAACGTTGCCGAAACGTCGCTGACGATTGATGGCGTCACCGCAGTCATCGACGGCGGCCTAGCGCGCATGGCGCGCTACGATCCGCATCGCGGAATCAACACGCTGCTCATCGAAAAGATTTCCGTCGCTTCCGCCGATCAACGCGCAGGTCGCGCTGGGCGCACCGCTCCCGGTGTGTGTGTGCGACTCTGGACTGAGCGCGAACACGCGCAACGCCCGCTCCAGGAGTTGCCCGAAGTGAAGCGCCTCGATCTCGCCGAGGTCGTGCTCACGCTTAAGGCGGCCGGGATCGACGACGTGCAGGAGTTTCCGTGGTTGGAGCGCCCCGAAGCCAAGGCGCTCGAACGCGCCGAGTTGTTACTCGTCGATTTGGGTGCGTTGCACGGGGCGCGGCGTCGCATCACCGATGTGGGCCGCAAGATGCTGCGCTTTCCGATGCATCCGCGCTACGCCCGCATGTTTCTCGCAGCGCAGGACTACGGTTGCGTGCGCGCCGTGGCCTTGATGGCGGCGCTGACGCAAGGGCGCAATTTTCTCCTGCGCAACGTCGACAAGCGCACGCAGGAGGCGCGTGACGATGCGCTCGGCTCCGAGACAGAGTCGGATTTTTTCCAACTCATGCGCGCGTGGCGTTACGCCGACCAAGCTCGCTACAATCTCGATGCGTGCCGCCAACTCGGAATTCACGCGCAGGCCGTGCGGCAGGTTGGGCCGCTCTTCGCGCAATTCCTCAAGATCGCCGCAGGCGAGAAACTCGATGTTTCCGAACAGAGCGTGGATGGAGTGGCGTTGCGCAAATGTGTGCTGCTCGGTTTCAGCGATCAACTCGCACGACGGCTCGATCAAGGCACGTTGCGTTGCGAGTTGGTGCATGGGCGTCGCGGCGTGCTGGCCCGCGAAAGTGCGACCCAAACCGCGCCGCTCTTTGTCGCGGCGGAAATTACCGAAATCGAAAGTCGTGGCGAAGTGAACACGTTGCTCAACCTCTGCACCGCGATCGAAGAATCGTGGTTGGTGGAGTTGTTTCCGGAAGACTGTCGCGAGGAAAACGGTGTGCTCTACGACACGACGCAACGCCGCGTGCTCGCGCGCCGTGAACGGCGCTTCCGTGATCTCGTGCTCGAATCCAAGCAAACCGCGGAGCAACCAGAACCCGGCCAAGCGGCGGCACTACTCGCGCAGGAAGTGGTTGCTGGGCGCATCGCGCTCACGGAGTGGAACGAAACCGTCGAGCAATGGATTGTGCGCGTGAACTGTTTGGCGAAGTGGTGGCCGGAGTTGGAAGTGCCGCCGATCACCGCCGCGGACCGACTCACGCTGATCGAACAGATCTGTTACGGCTCGCTCGGCGCGCGCGAATTGAAGGACAAACCCGTCATGCCGGCATTGCGCGATTGGCTACTCGCGGAACAACTCGCGGTGATCGACGACTACCTGCCGGAACGCTTGGTGATGGCGAACGGGCGTAAAGCACGGCTTCGTTACAGCGATGACGGCCCGCCGGTGCTCAGCGCGCGCATCCAAGAACTTTACGGCATCGACGCAAAATTCACGCTCGGCCGCGGCCGTGTGCCCGTGAAAATCGAAGTGCTTGCGCCGAACCAGCGGCCGATTCAAGTCACCGATGATTTGAGCAATTTTTGGCGGGAGATGTATCCGAAGGTAAAAGCGGAACTCTCGCGTCGCTACCCGCGCCACGAGTGGCGCTGAGCTATGACGACGAAACGCATTGAGTCGCGGCATACCGCGCCGCACGCTCATAGCAGTGCCTACTTCCATGACCGCTTCTCGTTCCACCTCTCGTCACCGTTTGACCGGCAGTGCCATTGAAGAGTTGCCCGAACTGCGCGCCAGTGTCCGCACACTGGGCGCGCGTCTCGGTAGCATTATCGAGAGGCTGGAAGGTGCGTCGACTTTTCGCACGGTGGAGCGTCTGCGCGTGTTGGCCAAGGCGAGTCGGGCAGGAGACAAGCGCGCCGGCCGAACGCTTGCCGCCGTGGTGAAGCGACTCACGCCGGCGCAGGCGCTGAACCAAGCGATGGCGTTCACGATGTTTTTCGAGCTGGTCAATTTGGCGGAGGAAAATTTCCGCATTCGCTTGTTGCGCGCCCGCCGCGGCGAACCAGCGAAGCGCAAGGAATCGATTTTAGCGGCGGTGGCGGAGTTGAAGCGTCGCGGCGTGAAACCGAGCGAAGTGCAGGTGCTGCTTGATCAACTCGCGATTGAATTGGTTTTCACCGCACATCCGACGGAAGCGAAACGCCGCACGTTGCTCACCAAGCTGTCGTCACTCGCTGAAATTCTGCGCGGAAGTTCGGTCAAGCAACTCGCCGCGAGCCCCGAGATTGAGCGCGAAATTGTTTCGCTGTGGTTGACCGATCGCGGTCGCCCTACTGCGCCAACCGTGATGGACGAAGCGCGGACTGGTTTGTGGTATTTTCAGCGCACACTCTACACCGTGTTGCCGCAACTGCAGCGAGATCTCGTGGCCGCATTGCAAGTGCACTATCCCAAGGTGAACGCGCCGCGCGGTTGGTTGCGGTTCGGCTCGTGGATCGGCGGCGATCGCGACGGCAATCCCTACGTCACGGCCGAAGTTACGACCGACGTGTTGCTGCTGTTGCGCCAACATGCGGTCGCGGCGATGGAGCGCGGATTGCAACGGCTCGCGTGGTCATTGACGGTCTCGGATTTGCGCGAACCAGTCCACCCGGGCGTCGCGCGTCTCGCCGAAAAGCTCGGCGCGGACACGGCGGCGTGGCCGGAAATCAAAGCGCGGCATCGCTTTGAACATTATCGGCAACTGGTTTTCGTGTTGCGGGCGCGAATCGCTGACCAAGTGAAACCGCTGACGGTGCAGGAGATGTCGCAGGCATGCGCGGTGATTGAGCGTGCGTTGGCCGGCAGTCGCGCCGAAGTGCTCGCCGAAGGAACGTTGCGCGACGTCGAGTCCAACATCGCGACGTTCGGTCTGCACACGGGGAAACTCGATTTGCGGCAACATTCCGGTGTGCACGCGCGCGCCGTTGCGTGCCTGCTCGCGCTGCCGGAGTATCCGCATTTACCGGAAGCGGAGAAATGTCGCGTCATCGCACGGGCGTTGCGCAGTGGCACTAAATTTGCGACCGACCTAACACTGGAAGCGCAGGCGGCGATGGATGCGTTGCGCGCGGTTAAAGCGGCACCGAGCGAAGCGCTGGGCATCTACATCATCAGCATGGCGGCGGAAGTTTCCGACGTGATGGAAGTCGTGCTACTGCAAAGTATCGTCGGCACGAAACTGCCGGTCGCGCCGCTTTTCGAAACGCTGGCCGACTTGCAGGCGGCACCGCGCATCTTGGATGAGTTGTTCGCGAACAAAACTTATCGTCGGTGGTTGAAACGCGACGAGGACAGTCAGCACGTGATGCTCGGCTACTCCGACAGCAACAAGGACTGCGGTTACCTCGCGGCGAATTGGGGTCTGAATCAGGCCCAGGCAGCGATTGTGGCGGTGTGCAAGAAGCACAAGGTCCGCGTGACGTTATTCCACGGACGCGGCGGCAGCATCGCTCGCGGCGGCGGTCCCGCGGCGAAGGCCGTGCTCGCACAGCCGATCGGACTTTATGGCGGCGGCATTCGCATTACCGAACAAGGCGAAGTGCTTTCCACACGCTATCATGATGTCGATATCGCGCATCGCGTGCTCGAACAAATGACCTATGGCGTGCTACTCGGCAGCCATCTCGCGCAACGGGATGAAGCGCCGATTCCGCGTGCGTGGATTGCAACGATGGAAGCGATGAGTGCGCACAGCACCGACGCCTACCGGACTTTGGTTCGCGACGACGATTTTCTCGCGTTCTGGCAGGTAGCGACGCCGATCGATGAGATCGGCACGCTCAAACTTGGCTCGCGTCCGACGTATCGTAAGGAAGGGCCGCGCACGCTCGATGATTTGCGCGCGATCCCGTGGGTGTTCTCGTGGATGCAGAGTCGTTTTAATCTGCCCGGTTGGTATGGCCTCGGCTCCGCGTTGGAAATGGCGGCGAGCAAAAGCGCCGGACTGGCGCGGCTCCAGGCGATGTATCGGAAATGGCGACCGTTCCAACTTTTGGTGGACAACGCGCAATTGACGCTGCGCAAGGCGGACTTGAGCGTCGCGGAAATCTACGCAGGCCTCGACGCCAACACGCGGCGGCGGAAGCGAATTTTCGAGATCGTCCGCGCCGAGTTCGCGCGCACACAACGCTTCGTCCTCGCCGTGTCGGGTCAAAAAGAATTGCTCGGTGCCGAACCCGTGCTCGCGAACTCGATTCGTCTGCGCAATCCCTACATCGATCCGCTGAACTACTTGCAGGTAGAAATGCTCCGCCGTCTCCGCAGTGGGAAATTGACCGCGAAAGAGCGGGACGATGCGCAACGCGTCGTTGAACTCACGGTCAACGGTATCGCCGCTGGGTTGAAAAATACCGGTTAACGCAACGCCGTCACGAAAACGAGATACATGTTCGCCGCCTGAGCGCTGGTGTCCTCGGTGTTGGGACCGAGCGTGAGCGCGCTGCCGGCGCTGACACGCCGCGTAAAGAGACTCATCGGTTGCCCCAGCACCTCGAAGCGCAACTCGGTTGGCGCATAGCCATTCACCAACCACGGCGGGCGCGGCAAACGATCGTCGTGCGCAATAAACACCTGCGCCTCCGCACCGACCGACAATTCCATCAAGTCCACCGCATGGTAACGCGCATCGACTTTGCTCGCCTGCACCCAGTCTGCGCCGACGAGTTCCTTCGGTAATCTGGCAAACGGCGCGTCGGCATCGACGTAAGCGCTCCGACCATCGCGGGCGTTCGTTTCGACATGCACGATGTAGGAGGCCGGACCGGAGTAGTTGAACGAGCGCGTGAAACGCCCCGCAAAACCGACCGGAGGCGGCGCGGCCTCACTGTCGGACCCTTGCGCTGGTTGCGGCGGACGAACCAATTGGGTCGGCAACGTGGTGCGCGGCCACGCCGGATGCGAGTTGCCCGCATCGCGCGCAGCGATCGTCGCGCTCGCGGTTGCCAGTCCGGCGGCTTGAACGGTGAGGGTGACGTCGCCGGCGCGGCGCGTGCTGCGGAGCGCGACGCGATTGATGCCGGCTTCAAGCTCGAGCATCGTGTGGTTGATCGAGTTGATGCGGCCACTGTTGTAACCCCCACGCCAAATCGCCGGACCATCCACCGCGAAATCAACGCGTTGCTGAAAGGTCGGCACGCGGTGTCCTTCGGCATCGATGGCTTCGATATCAAAGAGGGCGATGTCGGCGCCGTCTGCGCGCCAGCCATCGGGACCGAGCAAAGGAGTGAGGCGCAACGCAACCGCGGGGCCAGTTGTATGGAGCGCGGTTGTGGCGACATTCTTGCCGTTCGCATCCATCGCAACGGCGCGCAATTCACCGGGTTCGAACGCGACATCGAGGAATTGATAGAGAAAGTGCTTTTCAGCTCTGGCGCGGCCGAGTGATTTTCCATTGAGCAACAGCTCAACTTCACCGCCGGTGTTGGCGGCGACGTAAATGGTCTTCCGCGTGCCGCTCGGGTAGCTCCAATGCCCGATCACGTGCACGATCGGAGTGTAACTGAACATCACTTGGCAGACGTAGTAGGCTTCTTTCGGCAGGCGCACGCCGTCGACTTCGCCACTCGTGCGCGCGACTTCCACGCCGACGCGGCCACCGCTGGTGGAGTCGGAGAAGATCCAGTTTGCGCCACCCGCGTGGTGCGGCGGGAGGAGTTTGTTGACGTAGTGAGTGACTTGGTTGACGGCGAATTGCTCCGACGTGAGTTGGTAGGTTTGCCCTTTGGCTTCGGGATAACCGAAGTTCGGCGGCGAGAAATTGTCCCAGACGCGACGGGGGGATTCTTCGCGGTTGTATTCGCCCTCGATGACCGCGAGGCGCGCAATTTCGCGGCCGCCTTCGGTGCCGATGCCGACATCCATGAACTCCGCCGTAATCTCGTCCGCGCGCCGATGCGCGTAGGCGCGGCCTCCGTGCGGATCGTAGCGGTCCATGTGCTCGCGCAACTCGGCCGCGTGCGCGCGCGAAATTTTTTGGTTGCCGCCTTCCCAAATGAAAATCGACGGATGATTCCGGTAATAGATGATGACGTCGCGAAATGTGGCGGCGCGCAGCGTCCATGCGCCGCCTTTCGTGTCGTGCTCGCCATCAACGCCGGGTTGCAAGGTGACGAGTCCGAGTTGATCCGCCGCGGCGATCTGCGCGGGACCGCCGGGCACGTGTCCCCAACGCACAAAATTGCCGCCGGCTGCGCGCATAAGTTGGAGCGTGTAAGCCTGCAACCAATCCGGTTGCGCCGCACCGAGTCCGGGCCACTCGTTGGTCGATTTCTGTCCCCAGCCATGCAACTTGTAATGCACGCCATTGATGCGCAGACCGGAATTCGCCGACCATTCAATCTGGCGCACGCCGAGTGGCACGCTGGTGTGATCGATGATTTGCTCGCCGACGAGGAGGGAGATTTCTACGCGGTAAACGTGCGGGGAAGCGGGTTCCCAGAGGCGCGGATTCGCGAGCGATTGCGTCAGCGAGATTTTCTTGGTTTCGCCCGCGGCTAATTGCGCGGAGTGCGCGGTGGTGAAGATGAGCGTGTTGTCGGCGTCGAAGAGTTCCGCCTTGACGGTGACCGCTTCAGCCGTGGCGCGATCATTTCGCACCGGCGCTTCGAGGCCAATTTGTGCAGACGCTTCGCTGATTTCCGTCGCGTAGGCATACGGACCCTCAGTCTGCAAAAAGCTGAAGAGTGGCAGCGTGAAGTGCAACGCGTCCACGACGTGCAGGCGCACGTTGCGGTAGAGGCCGCCATGGGCGGGGTGCCAATGGGGATTATTCCATGGAATCTGATCGGCCTGCAGATCGTCGAGGGAATCGGGAATTGCATCCATCATCTGCCGGGAGATCTGCGCGAGATTTGGGTGCGTCGCCGCAGTAGTAGCGGCTTGCGGCGCGAGGTTCGGGTCCATCGGATCGCGCATGAAACGATTATCCACCATCACCGCGAGCACGTTGGGCGCGTTGCGGCGCAGGTGCGGCGTGAGCTCGAAGCCAAACGGCGTGAAACCGCTCTTTGCGACACCGAGCTTGGCGCCGTTCAGATAAATTTCGGCAATTTGGCGGGCGGCTTCGAACTCGATGAAAACCTTTTTGCCGTGCCAGTGAGCGGGCGCGGAAAACGTCTTCCGATACCACGTGCGTCCGCTCCATTGTTCCTGTTCGCCGCGGTGACCGGGCAGGGACCAGTTGTCGAAGGTATCGACGTCGTTGAAGGTGTGCGGGAGCGAGACGTCGCTCCAACCGTGGTCGTCGAAACCGGCCGCGTTCGCACCGTTCGCATCGGCGCGCAGGAAACGCCAGTCGAGGTTGAAGTTGATCGTTTCCCGGGCAGCGAGAGCGGTGGTCATGACGGCAAACAGCAGAGTGGTGAAGCGACGCAGATGCATGGAGTGTTAGTTGGCGGACTGGAGCCGGCGCAGCCGCAGCAACGCCTCGAGAAAATAGTAGTCGGCGTAATTAAGCGGCACATCGATTTCCTTGCCGGCGGGGAAATTGCCCGTGCTGTGCCGCAAGATGAATCCGCCGTTGGTGCCGACTTCGGCGAGATAGGGCGGCGAGGCGAGACTGCGCAACTGGGCTTCCGCAAAAGCGCGATAGCGCGCCGCCAACTCAGCAGAAACGTAACCACCTATTTCCAACAGCGCCGATGCCGTGATCGCCGCCGCAGAGGCGTCGCGCGGTTCGTGGGGAATTTTGGGTGCGTCGAAATCCCAATAGGGAATTTTGTCCGCGGGCAGTCGCGGATGCTGCATGATGAACTCCGCGATGCGCTCGGCTTGCGCAAGGTAGCGCGAGTCCTTCGTTTCGCGATACAGCAAAGTGAAACCGTAAAGTCCCCACGCTTGCCCGCGGGCCCAGGCGGATTCGTGGGCTGCGCCCTGATGCGTCTCGCGTTCGCGCATCTCGCCGGTGCGCGGATTGTAGTTAACCACGTGCACCGAACTTGCGTCGGCGCGGAAGTGATTGCGCAAAGTTGTGTCGGCATGACTGACGGCGATCTCGCGCAGATTTGCATCGGGTGCTTCGCGCGCGGCCCAGAGGAGCAATTCGAGATTCATCATGTTGTCGATGATGACGGGAAACTCCCATCCATTACGCGACTCCCATGATTGAATGCTGCCTACTTTGGAATGGAAGCGCGTAGCGAGGGTGGCCGCGCCTTGCAGCAGCACTGCGCGATACTGGGGATATTGAGTGAGTCGGTAACCGTGGCCGAAGCTGCAATTGAGCACGAAGCCGACATCGTGCGTGCGGCGGTTGTGTTGCGAAGGCGCGAGTTTGGCGGTGTAGTGTTCTGCAGCGCGGCGGTATGGCGCGCTGCCGGTTACTTCATAAAGCTGCCAGAGTGAACCGGCGAAAAAACCGCTGGTCCAATCGCGCCAGACAGCGGTGGTGAGTCGCCTGCCGTCAAAGGAGCGTGGAGCGTCTTCCTCTGCGTTTAATTTTGTTAGCAAATACTCATACTGACGGGCAGATCGCTCGAGGGTGACTTCGAGCCAGTCGGATTTTTCCGCCCCGGAGACTTGGCCACCAACGGAATTGCCCAAGGCGGCGGCCGTGAAAAGAGTTATGAAACAGACTTTCCGAAAGGTGAGCGGCACACGCTGAACCTACGATTGGCGCCAAGGAGAACAATCTAATATCGGATTCCCCGATTGTCAGCGAGTGGAGCGAGGATAACGGCGAGTGAAAGTGGCACTGTTTTTACCTGAACGAACGCGCTCGTCTCGTGGCATTCACCGTCGGTGTGAATCAAGCCATCTTGCGCACGCTCGATCGTGAACTCTGCTTGCTGCAAATGTTGCACCCGCGTGCTGCGATCGATTGTTCCGCTAAAGAGTCGTGCGCCAAAGGCGAGCACGCCGAGGCCGAGTCGCTGCACGGCAACGAGGTCGAGTTTGCCGTCGTCCACACGCGCGGCGGGTGCGATCAGGGCGTTGTTGCCATACTGGGATGAGTTGGCGACCGACACGAGTAACGCGTCGAGTGTCTTTTCGATTTCTCCAGTGCGAATGCTGTAACGGTTTATTGGTGCTGAGAGATAAGCTTTGAGCGTGGTGAGTGCGTAGGCGGCGAGACCGCGCCGTTTCAACTGATTGAAGCGCCAACTGAGTTCGGCGTCGAAACCGCAGCCCATGACGTTGACGAAGGGATGTCCGTTGGCCGTGCCGGTATCGACGCGAATGACGCGGCGATCGGGCGAGACGAGGTCGGCGAGCGCGCGCTTGGTGTTTAGAGAGATTCCAAGATGCCGGGCCAAGCCGTTGCCAGATCCGCAGGGCACCAAGCCGAGTGCCACGGCGCTGCCGATCAATCCTTGGGCGACTTCGTTGACGGTGCCGTCGCCGCCGATAGCGGCGACGCACGAATATCCATCGGCAACCGCCGCGCGGGCCAACTCGGTTGCCTGCCGCGGTGCAATTGTTGCAATCAACTTTACCGAATCGGAATTACGCTGCGCGAAATCGGCGAGTGATTTGGCGAACGTCGGATGGCGGCGGTTATGGCCGGAGGCGGGATTGAAAACTAACAGCGTGCGACCGTTCATGGCATTTTCTCCAACGACGTTGATCGTGGAGCACAAATCCATTGCCACAGCGCGATCACGATCCACGCGAGCGTCATCGTTACCAGTGTGTGACTCAGGTAATGCGCCCCCTTGAGCATTTGGTAGCCGCCCATCCACCAACCCAATGCCAGCCCCGCGAATATTCCGGTGCGAAACCACCGGCGACTCGGCCGGAGGAGAGCTAATGCCATCAGCGCAAATCCACCGCTGGCGTGTCCGGCCGGAAAGCAGTGTCCGCGAGTAGCAGGGATGTCATCCGCGGGAAAGGAGGCGCAAAGCGCGACGTAGGCTGTCGAACCACCATAACGGCGGATTTCCGATGGACAGTGAACATTGGTGAAATTTTTGCCCAGGCCGGCGAGCGCGGGTAGCGTCGCCAACGTCAAGACCAACACCCAAAGACCGCGCCGCGAAAATTGCCAACGATCACGCCATGCAGACCGTCCCAAGGCTAACGCGAGTGCCGTGAGTCCAACCAACCAAACGGCAATTTTCGGGCCATTGTAGAATATCGCCCGACCCCACGCCCCATCGCGATCAACCAGCCAGCGCCCCCGTTCGAAATCGAAAAACCAATCCTGAATCGTAAGGTCCAGCGTAGTAAATTCAAAGAGTGCGATCACCGCCGCGAGGGCAAGCAGTGGCAGAACGAGGGTGTGCCAGAAGGTGGAAGACCGGGGCCAAGCCATGCGACTCATTGTCACGGTGAAGAGCTGAATCGTTTGCGCAGTTTTTTGAAATCGAAGTTCAGCCGCAGTTTCATGCCCGCTCCAAAGTCAGTTCCATTCGGCCCGTTGGTCACTCGGAGACCGAGACCGAGCAGCCATTGTCCGCGGGAATCGAAGGTGTATTTTTTCGGAATCTGCCAGACGACGCCCGGGCGCAAACTCAAGATGTTGCCTTTGAGTGGCCCCCCGAGCCAATCAGTGGTCGTCCAGTTCGCTTCGAGGGTGTAGTGATAGCTACCGTGTCCCCAAACCAAACCAGTCGTAAGCGTCGCGGTGTCGTCGCCGAGCTGGTTTTTTTCAAGGCGACCGAGCGTTGGCGTTTGATTGACAAAGTCTACTCCGAGTCCCCAGAAGACGCGCACGTTTTCGTAGCCTGCGAGTGGGCGAGCAAAAGTGATGTAGGGCGCGACGTGTTGCAGGCCGTCGGTGACTTCCACCGGCGGACTGCCGAGTGGGCGAGTAAAATCCATGCCGACGGCGGCGTCCCAATTTTGCAAAATGCGATTGCCGAGCCGATATTTGGTGCCGAGGTGAAATGACGAAAGTCCCTTTTGACTGAAAAAACCGACGTCTCCGATGCCATGGGAAAAATAGCTCTCCAACTCCGCCGTCGCTTCCCAATTCTCCGTCAAACCGTAGCGCAATCCAATGGGCACGCGCAGATGGTCTTTGTTTAGGAGGTCGCCGAAGTGCGGTTTGAAGAGGAGATGGAGCGAGCGTTTTTGTTCTGTCCCCGGGAGTGCCGCATTAAAGATCCCGCGAACCTGCAGGGCACTATCGCTCACGTTCGGTTCCGTGGCGGGCAGTTGGGCCACGCCACTCGCGAAGACGACGAGTGTAGCGAGGGATGATGAATGGAAGCGCATGGCTTAGTTGCTACCAGCTTGCACGACGGAGCCAGATTTGCGAGTGGCGAGCGCTTCGCCTTGGCGGGAATACTGGGCAAATTCATTCGAAGTCAACGCGCGATAGGTTCGCTCTTTGTAGGCGTGGCTGGCCGATTTGTAATAGGCGATTGCCTCGTTTTCGGCCGTCTCATTTCTCGCGGTGGATGTGAGCGTGCCCTCAGGCATCTCCACGTGGTAACTGCTCGTTTCACGTTGCGGCTTCAAGACGACAAAATGTTCATCCTCGAGATGGCCGAGTTTCTGGTAGTTGCCGATTAAGGCATGGGTTGCTTTTGCGGCCGTGCGGCGCACGTCGTGGCCGAAGAAGCGCGACGGATAACTCCAGTTGAGCAAGCCGAGCAAGGTCGGCGCGTAATCAATTTGGCTCGTTAGTTGGGAAATTTTTCCGGGAGCGATATGCCCACCCGGCGAGAAAATCATCAATGGAATGTGGTAATTCTTCACGGGCAATTCGGTCTTGCCGGCACTGGAGGCACAGTGGTCTGCCACGATCACAAAGACCGTATTCTTATACCACGGCTTGGTGGCGGCCTCGCGCAGGAATGCGCCGATCGCGTAGTCGGAATACTTTACTGCACCCGAGCGTCCCGCAATCTTGGAAGGTAAATCGATGCGTCCATCCGGATACGTGTAAGGACGATGATTGGAAGTCGTCATGACGAAGAAGTGGAACGGTTTCCCCGCTTCGTGGGATGCGTCGGCTTCACGCGCTGTCCAGCGGTAGAGATCCTCGTCGCAGGCGCCCCACGCATTGGCGAAGGTGATGTCGTCGCTGGCGACGCGGCTGCGATCGATCACGCGATAGCCGTTGTTGCCGAAAAAGTAGTTCATATTGTCGAAATAGCCGTAGCCGCCGTAGATGAATGCGGTGTCGTAACCCTTCGCGCGGAAGACAGAACCAAGTGTGAAAAGTTGCTCGTTGTTCGGTCGCTTGATCAGTGAACGGCCCGGTGTCGGCGGGAGCGAAAGCGTCAACGCCTCCATGCCGCGGTCTGTGCGTGTGCCGGTGGCATAGAAATTTTCGAAGAGGAGACTTTGCTTCGCGATCGCTTCGAGCTCAGGCATCAAATGTGACGCGCGATTAAAGGTGCCCAAGAAATCCGCGCTCAAGCTCTCCACTGTAATCTGAATTACGTTGGGCCGCAGTTCGGTGCCGTCGTTTTTAACGTAGCGCAGCGTGTCGAAAGCGGTGGGCGCGAGTAGCAGTGAGCCGTCCTCGACAAGTTCATGGCGCAAGATCGCGAAAGCCTTCTCTGGAGAGATTGTTCGGTAGAATTGATCATAATCGAGGACGTTGTTTTGAAAGGCGGCGAAGAGAGACCACAGGCCATTCTTGGCGAGTTCACGATGGTAGTTGTTCGCGAACGAAGGCAGTTGGCGCTCGTTCAAAATGCTCCCCAGCAAGAGCGCGCCACCAAACCAGACGGGCGCGGTGAGCCAGCGACGGCTTGCCGGACTTTGGGCGTGCGCTAGCCAACGCGTGGGCCAACCTGTAGCGAGGATCATGCCGCCGAGCAAGAGCGCGCCGCCCAGCACACCGCTGATAATGAGCGGCACACTGTAGGACTCGCGGATATTCGCGATCACTTCGGTCGTGTAAACGAGGTAGTCGACGGCGATAAAATTGAAGCGCACGCCGAACTCATCCCAGAACGTCCATTCCGAAACGGTCCCGAAAATCAGCGCGAACAGGATCACAAGACCCGCCACATGGGTGAGGGCACGCTGCCAGCGTCGCTGTCCCCAGTTGGCGGGCAGACAGGCGAGCGCGAATATCAGCGGCAGCGACGCAAAGGCCGCCGCGCCGATATCGAACACGAAGCCCCAGGCAAATGATCCGACCAGCGAGGCGTCGATGTTGATTTCGCTCCACGATTTCGCGAGCAAGACTATGCGCAGCCCCAGGCCGATGAGGACGAAGAGCGCAGTGAACAACAGCACTCCGCCGTAGCGGGAGTCGATGATCTTAGTCGGAAAGGTCGGCGAAGGGGTCTCTGCGGACGATGAAGATGCACGGCTTACAATGGACATGTTCAGAGAATGCACCGCGCAAATGAAACAATGCTGAAGCGGAGATTAATTTGCGTTAATCCACGGAGAAGAGCGGACGACGGTGGAATCGGGCATGCGGGAGTCGAGAATCGCCGCGCAAAGTTGTGGCTCGCGTGCCTGCAGGAGTGCGCAATGCTGCGGTTTTCCATGGCTCAACTAGGCAAACGCAACTTCCTCCCCATCGTCCGATTCGCTCCTCCCGGGCTGTATCTCGACGGCGGTGCGCACGGAGAAATCCTGTTGCCCAGCCGCTACATTCCGGCCGGCGCAGTGCCGGGCGGCAACGTCGAGGTGTTCGTCTATCGCGATTCCGAAGACCGTTTGGTCGCGACGACCGAAACGCCGCGCGCGGTGGTGGGCGAATTCGCGTGTCTGGCCGTGGTGGCGGTGAATCCGCGCGTTGGAGTGTTTTTGAATTGGGGTCTGGAAAAGGATTTGCTCCTCCCGATCCGCGAAACGGCGGGCCCGCTCGAAGTTGGTGACCGCGTGGTGGTGCAAGTGATGGTGGATCGGAAAACTGATCGCCTGGTTGCCAGTGCGCGACTCAACCGCTTGCTCGACTTAAAACCGCCGCACTACCACGAAGGCGAGTCGGTGAAACTGCTCGTCGCGAGTCGCAGCCCGATTGGCTACAATCTCATTATCAATCACGCGCACCGCGGTTTGCTTTACCACACGGATGTTCCCAACGGGTTGCAGATCGGCCAACAGGTGCAAGGCTATGTGCGCTCGATCCGTCCCGACGGGAAAGTCGACCTCTCCTTGGGTCAGGCGGGCCATCGCCGCATCGGGCCGATGGCAGAGCAAGTTTTGCAAGTGCTCAAAGCCAGTGGCGGCACGTTGCCGTATAACGACGACAGTTCGCCGGAGGACATCCGCGAGACATTTTCAATGAGCAAGAAGGCGTTCAAGCAGGCGATCGGCGCGCTCTTCAAGGAACGCCGCATCATCATCGACGAACATGGTATTACCGCAGCGATGGACGCACCCGCGAATTGAGGGATGGACTACCGATTCGGCGCAACTACACAGACACCATGAAAAAGGTTCGATCCTCCCCTGCTTCAACTAACGCCGCCGCGCCTCGCGCGGTTATCGTGCGCGAAGTGCCGATTGAGCTGTGCCAGTTGCTCAAGTTTGCCGGCGTGACCGAGAGCGGTGGCGAGGCGAAACAATTGATCGGCGCGGGCGAGGTGTTGCTCAATGGCGTCGTGGAAACGCAGAAACGCAAGAAACTCGCCGTCGGCGATCAAGTGTCGGCGCGCGGCGAGGTGCTCGTCGTGCAACTCCGCTAACGCAACGAGGCGATTTGGTGACGACTTTCGCAACACTCGGACTCGACACGGACTTGGTGCGCGCGGTGACGCAACGTGGTTACGCGGAGCCAACGCCGGTGCAGGTAGCCGCGATTCCGGCGGTGCTGACGGGGCGCGATGTGTGGGCGTCGGCGCAAACCGGTTCGGGCAAGACGGCCGCGTTTGCGTTGCCGCTATTACAACGGCTCGGCGCCGCGCGTCACTCGCGCGGACGCTTCGTGCGCGTGCTCGTTTTAGTGCCGACGCGGGAACTCGCGATGCAGGTGAGCAAATCTTTTCGCGATTACGGTGAGGCGCGCCCCGAACGATTGAAAGTGCTGACCGTGATTGGCGGCGTCTCGATCAACCCGCAAATGATGGCGCTCGGTGGGGGAGCCGACGTGATTGTGGCGACGCCGGGTCGCTTGCTGGATTTGGTCGATCACAACGCCGTGAAACTTTCCGCGGTGGAGACGCTTGTGCTCGACGAAGCGGACCGGCTCTTCGATTTGGGGTTTGCCGAGGAGTTGACGCGCATTCTCACGCTCCTGCCGGAGCGCCGGCAGAATTTGCTATTCTCCGCGACGTTCCCGCCGAAAGTGCAGGACTTGGCGACGGCACTCTTGCGCGATCCGGTGCGCGTGGAAGTCGCACTCGTTGCGGCCACCGCGCCGGCGATTCAACATCGCGCGATCGAAGTCGATCCACCGCGTCGCACGCAATTGTTGCGCCACTTGATCGAAACGAATCAGTGGTCGCGCGTGCTCGTGTTCGTCGCGACGAAATATGCCACGGAGCACGTCGCGGAAAAACTGCGCAAGGCCGGACTCAAGGCGGCCGCGCTGCATGGCGAGCTCAGTCAAGGTGCGCGCACGCGGGCGTTGGAAGATTTCAAGGAATCGAAAGTGCAAGTGTTGCTCGCCACCGATGTCGCAGCGCGCGGTCTGGACATCGCGCAGTTGCCGGTGGTGGTGAATTTCGATCTGCCGCGCTCGACAGATGATTACACCCATCGCGTCGGTCGCACGGCGCGCGCAGGCGAGAGCGGACTCGCGGTGAATTTTGTTTCGGCGAACACGCACGCGCATTTTTGTCTGTTGGAGAAACGGCACGGGCTCGTGATTGAGCGCGAACAGATTGCGGGCTTCGAACCAGTTGAAGAGGAAATGCCGACGGCGCCATTGCCCGACACGGGCGGCGTGAAGGGAAAGCGGAAGAGCAAGAAAGACAAAGCGCGCGAGGCCGCTGCGCGCGCGGCGAGTGGCGAGCCGGAGCCGTCGGGCGATAAATTTCCCACAGGCCCGCTCGAACCGACGCGCCGTTTTGTGTGGCGGCGGATGCGCTAACCGGTGCGGCTAGTTGGTGGGCGGCACGAAACAGTGCGGGCACGAAATGTCCGGCACGTAGTGAGGATGGGCTTGTTCCGCGGCGGTCAGCGGCATCTGGCAATTGAAGCAGAGTTTGGACTCGGTTTCGCGCAGTGACGGATCGACGCCGACGCGACGATCGAACACGAAACATTCGCCGCCGTAGTGCGCCCCGCCGCACTCTTCGAAATATTTCAGGATGCCACCGTCGAGTTGGTGAACTTGTTCGAATCCCGCTTGGACCATGAACGGACCGGCTTTTTCGCAGCGAATGCCTCCCGTGCAAAACATGACGATCGGTTGCGCTTTCAACTCCTCCGGTAAACGCGCAACTGCCGAGGGGAAATCGCGAAAATGATCGATGCCCGCTGCCACCGCGCCGCGAAATGTGCCCATGCGCACTTCGTAGTCGTTGCGCGTATCGAGGAGCGTGACGGGGCGTCCTTCATCGAGCCATTGCTTCAACTGGAGTGGCGCGAGTTTTGGCGCGGGACGGCGCGCGGGGTCGATGCCCGGCACACCGAAGGCGATGATCTCTTTTTTGATCTTCACCAACATCCGATTGAACGGCTTTTCCGCGCTCGGACTTTCCTTCGGCGTGACGTCGCCGAGGCCGGGCACGATGCGAATAGCGTCAATCAACACCTGCAACGCCGCGCGTTCCCCCGCGACGAACAAGTTGATGCCTTCGGGGCTCAAAAGAATTGTCCCGCGTAGATTGCCGGCATACGCGATGGACTTGAGGCGTTCTTTTAGCTCAGGCAGACCATCGAGCGGCGCGAACTTGTAGGCGGAGAGATTGACGATGGCGGACATGACTAGCGTCCCATCACAATCGGAGAAGCACGGCAGGCAAGCGCGCAGTGCGTGGCGGGAATTTGCCTAATGCCCCAACGCTCGCGACGCGACCGCGCGAGGAACCGATTAACGTCGTTCTGGAATCGTGGCCGGAGGCGCGAATCCGGCGCCGGCATCGGCGGCGAAAAGCATGTTATCGTTCGCGCGGTAGAAAATTGTCAGTCCCCCAGCGGGATTTTGATAAATTTCGTCAGCGGCAATCGCGGTTGCACTGGCAAACCAATCGGGTGTCACGACGGCAATACTGGCATTGCGTGGCGCGATTACACGGAGCAGTCCCAAGGACTCGCCGTCCCGCAACGCGGCGAGTAATTCGGCGCTGGGCGAGAGTTGGAGAAACCACTGCCAGCGTTGCACGTCACCTTGATCGACCCATTCGCGACGCTCGGCATGTATGATGCGGTCAGTTGCCGTAGGGTGCCGCCAAAACGCGCGCCGAAAAATTTCGGTTGGAGCCTGAGTAACTAAGATGGTCTTGCCGGGCGCTTCGGTGATGATGATTGTTTCCGGTGCCGTGGCAGGGGTGGGCCGCAGCCGCTGCAGCGCGATCAGGGTGCCGAGCACCACGGCAAGCACCGCGACGAGCATGAGCCACTTACGTTTCATCAATTGCCCGAGTGCGAGTAGGTGCGGAAGAAGATCCGGATGTCCCGCACCGAGCGCACAAAGCGGTCAAGAGCCGCTTGCTCGTTGTTGAGCAGGGTGTTGGCGGGGATGACGAGTTTCCACTTGGTGTTCCACACACTGCGGCCGACGAGGCGGGAGTTGGTGAACTCCGATGGCATGGTGCTGTAGAAAAACGCGGGGTCACTCACCGGACGGAAGGCTTGGTGTTTGCGGGTGATCCAGAATTGTTCGTTGACCGAGCCTTGCGGGGTGAAGAACTGGTTGGCGGCGAAGGCGCTCTGGCCGAGGTTGAAGGGGAGCGGCATAGCCTGATCCCTGACCGCCCACGAGCGAACCACACCGGTGTCGCCCAGTGGCGGCATCAACATGCTGTCTTGACCGGCGGGAATGAGATAAACGTAAGGCGTAGCGCTGAGTGCGTTGGGATTGGAGCTGGCCGGCGCACCGGCATTAGGGGTGCCGAATGCGTAGGGATCCATGCCGACGTAGCCGTCGATGACGACACCAGTTGAATAGATTTTGGTGGCGAAATTCGACGCGGTATAAGCGTGGTCGCCAGCGGCGAGTGGGCTGCCAAAGAAGTTGAGGCCCTGACCAATCGTCGTGCTGAAGGAGATGACGATGCCAGGCACCGAGGTGCCGTTGGTCTTGCGAATGTTGCGGCAATACATGGCGACGTCGGGATCGTTGAGGACGTTGCTCATGATGTGCTGCTCAAGCACTTGCTGCCAGACCTTGTCATCCTCCGTGGTGGCGGCATCCGTGCGAACACGGAAGAGTTCTTGGCGGAGGGAGAAGAGGGTGCCGTAGTTGTCGGGGTTGTTGATGCCGAGGCGGGATTTCGCGACGGACCAGTCGCTCTGGAGGCGGGCGAGGAGAGTGGCGAGACCTCCGTCGCCGGTCGTGCCGGTGGCGAGGGGCAGGTTGCCACTAAAGGCACCGAGAGAGCGGGTGGCGACCACGCCATTAATTACCTGCTGTCCGGCGGTGGTGCCCAGGAGGCCGGTTTCATAATCGTAAGCCTGGACTGCGAGGTAGGTGTATTGGGCGGCGAGGTCGTAGAGCGCTTGATATTGGGCGAGTTCTTCGTTGCGGAAGGCGCGGTAGGTTAGGTCGCGGGTGCGGTAGCCCTGGATGACAACGGCGGCGCGCTGGCGGAAGATTTCGCGCTCGGAGAGGATCTGGTCGGCCTTGGCGATGAGGCGGTTGACCTGCTCGTTGGACTTTTGGAGCTGGGTGAGGCGGCGGGATATTTCATAGCCGGACTGGAGGACCTGGTAGTAGAGGCGTTCCAATTCGACGACGTGCTGCCGGTCTTCCGAATCCCACTCATATTGTGCGAGCAAGGCCTCGGTGTCAGTGGTGGTCTGGTCGGCCTGACCTTCGAGAAAGTCGGCCGCCTTGTCGATGGCCTGGCTGGCGAGGTCTACTGTGTGGGATGCTATTGCTCCGGAATTCTTGAAGAGAGCGCGCGCCGCTGAAGTGGCGTCAATGGCGAGACCGACGGAGAGCGGTGGCGCTGCGGAGAAGCCATCGTAGAGGCTCTGAACGTAGCCGGCGATGGTGGCGAGTTCCTCGGCGCGAGACCTCATGGTCTGAGCGGCTTTGAGGTAGGAGAGGGCCTGGCTATCCTGCACTTCAGCTACCGTGGTGGCATCGGCGTATCCGGTGCGGAATTCGGTGAAGAGCTGGTAGTCGCGATTGAATCGCCGCAGGAGCGTGTCGAGGGTGTTGGCGGATTCGCGGGCGTTGATCTGGGCCTCGAACGCATCGGCCAATGCGGCCTGAATCGCTCCGGGCTGGCCGCGGGAACCCGAGCCGGAAGGCGCGAACTGCATGATGCGCTGCGGCACGATTTTTTCGGTGCGGCTGGTGAATTGGATCGGGTCGTTGAGGCGGCTGTAGGGGTTATCGAGCGACCAGTCGGCAAAAGGGTTGGTCTCGAGCGGAGCGCGATAGGTGAAGCTGATTTCGGCGGCGGTGTCCACGACCCCGGTCGGGCGGTCGATGAAATAGTAGCGGTAGAGGTCGGGGCCGGTGTAGCCCTGCGTGTAGGTCTTGCCGGGGCCGACGTCGGCCGGATAGGGAGTGCCGAAGAGTTCGATGAGTTGGTATTGGTAGGCGCGTTCCTGGTTGTCCAAGGCGGTGTTATAATCATCGAGAGAGTTGTTCTGGTTGCGCAGGGTGCGGTTCATCACGCTGGCACGATCGAAGGCGGCTTTGGCGTTCAGCGCCGCTTGCAGGGCGCGGGCATAAACTTGATCGAAGTGGGATTTGCCGGCCTTGAGTTCGGTCGGGGAGATGTCAAAGGCGATCGCGCCCTTCGCAAGGCCGAGGGGGTTGAGATGGGCGGATTGGCCGTCGAGCGTTGTCTGGATCGCGACGGCGCTGGAAACAATCTCCTGAATTTCAGGGACGGTGGTGCGGTCAATGAGCTGGATGCCGGTGTGGTAGTAAATGTTGCCGTCGGCATCTCTATATTGGGTGTCCTCGCTGTCCTTGTCGATGAGCATGGCGTTCGCGTTGACCCAGTTGAAATAGGCGCCCTGACCACCGCGGGAGGCCCACTCGTCGGTGCCCCAATTGCGGACAACATTGGTGGTGGGGTTATTTTTGTTATCGCGCTGGTGGGTCCAACCAACGGACGGGTCGTCTTGGTAGGATTTGCGCGCGGTGACATCGAGGATGCGGGCGGCAGTTTTGGCGACGGCGGCGGCGGCGGCGGCGAATTTGCGCTCGTCCTGATAGTCGACTTGCACGGTCTGTCCGAGCACACTGACTGCCTCGCTGCGCGGGGTCCAAGTGAAATAGGGCGAAGCAAGGAGCTTGTAATAGCCAGTGAGGGCGGTGAGGTAGTGGCCGTAGGCGTCGCCGTGACCCTGTGGGAACATATATTGGGCGTCCTCGGCTTCGATCGTGCCGTTGGCGGCGGAGCTGCCGGATTTTTCCTTGATGTCGTAATTGATGGCGTAGATGGACTCACCGGAATTGATGCCGTTGGTGTAATTCCAGTAGAGGCGATTGTAGGCCGGTGAGACGGTGACGGCGGGGTTGAGGAAATCATCGCGGCCGCGGAGGAGGGCGAGTTCTTCGTCGATCAGCGTTGAGAGCTGGCTTTCAAAGGAGAAGCGGGACGTGCTGACTTCGCTGGCGGTGAGTTCCCCGTCGATGGCGATGGTGGGATTGTCGGCGTCGTCGGAGGCCTCGTTGCCGAGGGTCATGTAAAGGTCGTTGAGGTAACCGGCGGTGAGGAGGAGAGTGTCGTTAGTGCCGGGGTCGTCGTAACCGGAGTCGATGCTGAGGCTCTTGGCGCGATTGAGCAGCGTCTCGTAGATTTCGATGAGGCCGAAATCATTGATGTTGTTAAGATTCAGGGCGACGTCGCCCTCCCAGCGTTTGCCGGCCTGGGTGAGGATGGAGACGTCGGAGGAGACGGGGTTGTTGTAAAGATCGTCGGTGCGTTGGGTGAAGGGATTAATGCCGTCGAGGGCGCGCTTGATCCAGCTCTCGACGAGCTTCGGCGTCATCCAGCGGCTCCACGCCGTGCCCGCGACCGTCTGCACGCCGGTCTTAGGACGGTAACGCATCGTGAAATAGTTGTCGCTGAAGACGAGCAGCGGGTTGCCGAGTGGCGAGGTCGCGGAGCCGCCGACAATGACGGAGTTGGTGAGGACGCCGTTGGGCTTCTCCCACTGGCTGTTGTCCGTAACCTTGTCGGTTTCAAGGGCGGCATCGATGCGGAAGTTGATGGAGGTGGTGCTGCCAGCCGAGGCGGTGGTGTAGAGGGCGATCTCGATGATGTTGCCGGTGTCGGGCGCGAAATAGGACGCCGGGATGAAAAATTGAAGGGGGAGGCCGAGGCTGCTGAGGTCGGAGCGGGGCTCGGTGAGAGTGAGATTGCCGGGGACGGCAATGCCGGTTGGGACGCGGGACGCGACCGCGGGAACACGATTCACATAAAGGACGAAGCCGTCGTAGGACCGGAGATTGGCGCTAAAGACAACTTGGGCCGGCACCGTGCCCGTGAAAACGACGTTGGTTGTGGCGCGAGCGACCGTGCCCGGGAGGCCGGAAGACGAATTGTAGGAAGCGTCATTGATCGCGAAAGTGCGGGGAAGCGTTGGGGCGGGATTGGAGCCGGTGTAGGTCGGGTAAATCGTGGGGAGCGGAGCGGACGGGTTGACGGCGAGTTCCCACTGACTCGCGCCGGACATGCCGAGGATAGTCGCCATGTTATAGGTGTAGGTTGGGAGGACCACGCCGTTAACCGGGGCTGAGTGGCGCCACTCAAACTCGTATCTCTCCGGGTGGGCGGCGTAGTCGCCGCTGTGGCGGAGAGTGGTCTGCTCGTCGAGGGGGTTGGAAGCGGGCAGGGTCTTGAGGTCGCCCGTGTAGAGCTGGGGCAAGACTTTGACGATATGGACGGAAACGGGATCGCCGATCGGGGTGAAGGCGTAGCCATTGCCGAAGAGGAGCGTGGCGTAGCCGCTGCCTTCGCCCTTAGCGGTCAAGGCGTAGCTGTCCACGGCGGTATCGGACGAGGTGATAACAGCGAGATTTGTGGGCCCGACACTCACAGTCTTAGCCGGATCGGGAATGTAGGTGCCGCGCTTCGCGGGGTCTTCCATGAAGGTCTCGACCTTGGTCGTGAGGTTGTCGATGGCGATGGACCATTTCTGGTAGTCCTGATCGTTGCTGGCGACAATGCCCTTGAGGGAGGCGACGTCGTCGGCACTGAGCGCGTTGAGGTGAACGTAATCCTCGCCGGCAACTTCGTCCACGAACTGGCCGATGAAGACGAGCCCTCCGACCGGACCGAGAGTGGGGTCAAAATAGAAGCGCTGCTGGAGGTGGGGTGGAAGGAGCTGGAAGTAGGTTTTGCCGCTTTGCGGAGTGGTGGCGGCGGAAGCAGGCAGTTTGGTGAGGCCGACAAGGGAGTTGTCTAGCAGCACCGTTTTTGCCCGGGTGGGATCGTGCAGCGTGACGCTGGGTGTAGCGGTGCCGGTTTGGGCGATGGACTGCTGGTAGAAGATGATGGCGCTGGTGTTACCGCGGACGGCGGGGAGGCCGTGGTTGGGGAGCGCGAGGGTTTCGCCGACGCTCATCGTGGGGACACTGTCGGGCCAGACGGGCCGATAAACGACGGTGAGCGGCGTGCCGGTGACGGGGTCACCCGCGTAAGTGCCGTTGGTATTCTGTGGCCGCAAGTAGGGGAGAATCGTGCCTTCGGCCGGCTGGGTCGCTAGGCCCGGAATGAAGAACCCGGAGCGCATGGTGTAATACCACTGCATGCCGAGTGAAGGAGTGGCGTTGGCGTGAGGGCCGCGATAGACCCAGTCGTAGCCTTTGCGGTCCTTGAAGGTAAATTTCTGGTAGGCGGTGGGTGCGCCGGAAGCAAGGGCCTCTTGCGGGCCGTTGGGGACCTCGGTGTTGCGAGTAAGTCCGGTGGCCGGGTCCACGGGCAGTGCGAGCCGGGGGAGCGGCATGGGGGAATTGAGAATCGAGCCGGCCGTCCACGGGTAGTTAAAGGTGTGGGTGGCGTCCTCACGTAGCACTTGGTAGGCGGCGATGGAGGGCCGACCATCAGTAGAGCTGGTGTATTGCACAAGGACGCGGGGCAAGGAGGTGAAGGTCGTTCCGGAGATGATGTTCAGGTCGTCGCGCAGAGCGTAGGCGCGACCAGTGAGCATGAGGGCATGCTCCTCGTTGGGGTTGTAGCCGATGAGGTTCGGGTTGTTTTGGACGTAGATCGAGCCGGTGGCCTGGGCGGAGGAGAGATCGCCGGTGCCGAGGTTGGAGGCGAGGACGATGGTAGGGTTGTCGCTGCGATAGCTGACAGTGTAGCGGCCGATCTTGGCGGTGGTGTAGAAGTCGGCGAACTCGCTGGATGGAGCCGAGACTTTCCTGAACCACCAGACTTCGAGCTTCGTAGCACCCCCGGGAAGGGCGTTGACTGGGATGATGGCGCCGCTTTCGGCGGCCACGACGCCGGCCGAGAAAGGATCAATATAGGCTTTGGGAGAATAGAGGCCTTTCGCAGTCGGGTCGTAAATGTAGCCGGCTCGGCTGTAGTCGGAGGAGGGCGGCGCGAGGCGGTCGCCGACGTAGGCGGTGCCAGTGACGGCAGCACCGCCGTCGCCCTCGACGTAGCCGCCGCGGTCGTCTGCCTGGGTCATGAGACGCACATACCAGACACCGCCGTTGTCGCCGCTGAATTTGAGGAGAACGCGGCTGAGCTGGTCGGTCGTGTTGCCGAGATTGACGAGCAGGCGTTGGCTTCCGGGATCGAGGGTGACCTCGTCCTGCTCAAGATCATCTTGGAAAATAACAGTAGGGATGCGGCCGCCTTCAAATTTCAAGCCGGTGCCGGTGGAGTTGGAACTGCCGCCGTGGGCGACAGTGTAGTGGTAATAGCTTGTGGCATCGCCTGGCCAGATCTGCAGGTATTTGTGGAGGTATTTAGGCCAGTCGAGCTTGAGGCCGGGGGCATTGCCGGAGGGCGGCAGGATGGCGGCGTCGAGTTCCTGCAGCCAGTAGAAGACGACGCGATCCTCAATATTGTTCTCAAGTTCGGCGTAGTAGGCCAGCGAGCCGTCGGGCCTTGAAACACTGCCGTAGTAGGAGGTGGAACCTGAGGCACTGGTGCTGACGGGATAGGCGATGAGCAGGGGGTCTTCCGGATCGGGGCGAAGTTCCTCGCCGAGATAAACCCGGCGCGTGGTCGAGGGGGCGGCCTGGGAGACCTCGACGATATCAGCGCCGAGGAACTCGTGCGAGCCGTCCTCATTCAGCGGGCCCAGATACTCGATCATGATGCGTCCGGAAATGTTGTAGGCGTGGAGTTCACCGTTGCCGTTGGTGGTTTCGAACCAGAGCGTGCGCAACTCAACGGCGGACTGCGCGTTGGGATCGGCGGGCGGAGTGCTGCCAACCGGGACGTATTCGGCTGCCACGGAGGCCGGAAAGACATTCGAATAAACGGCGTTTACGGTCACGATGCGACCGCTGGGAATCTGCACGCGCGGCGCGCTAAAGGTTTTTTCGGTCCAGTAGAGCGGACGGACGGGACTGAGCGTCGCGGAGGACACGTTGAACGTTTCGTGAACAATGACGTAGTTGCCGAAGGCATCCGGCACACTGGAGCGCCACCAAATCTGGGTCTGGCCGGGTTCGTTCGCAAAGACCTGCTTCGCGTGGCGGCTGTAGTAGTAGTGGTCGTAAGCGCCTGTAACCAACGCGGGCACGATGACGCCGCCCGTGTTCGCAATGGCCGCGCCGGTCGAATCCTTTAGGGGTTGGTTGGAAGGATTGATGACGATTTCGCCAGCGCGTATAGGCTCGGCCCGCCAAAAACTGGACGCGACGGTGACGAGAACGCCCGAGGAATTCAGGTAACTTACCGGCACGACAATATGATCGCCGAGGAAGTAGCGCGGAACGCCGGAGGAGAAGGTGTTGCCGAGGCTGCTGCTTTGTAGAACGGTGGCTGAAGATGTCGGAAAACGGAGGGCAGGCGTGCTATGAGTCGGATCTGGAACAATACCCGAGGAAGAGGACGTTTCGACGACGTTGGCAAACTGGGAAGTGATGGTGGGCGAGCCGGTCGGGGTGACGGCCGGGCCGGTGGGCAGACCGGTGGGGACGCCGGTGGGAATGCCCGCGGGGAGCGGACGGTAGGTGAGGTCGTTGGAGACCGCGGTCTTCACCTCCAGTTGGGCGTGGAGGCCACCGACGAAAGCCGACGCAAGCGTGCCCAGGAGCAGCAGGGCGCGGAGGTGGTGGGCGGGTGTCATGGGACGGGGGGTGGAAGACGGCGAGCGGAGGAAGTCGACGGAAAGTCGGAAAACGACGATTAGAATTTGATGATGAAATTCACGTTGGCATTCTTGGGGCGGGTTTCATTGCCGCCTCTGTAGCCGGACGGAGAATTCTCCGATATGTCCTCGTCGCTGTTGCTCGTGTCCGTCGTCGTCTGCAGATTGTTACGGCCGCCAGTGTCCCGTGGGAGAGGATGATTGTGCGATTTGAATTCGTCTTCCTGCACGCTGCCGACGAGATCACCAACTGCGCCGCCTGTATTCATCGCAGCGCGCGCATCACGATCAGGATCGCGACCAGCGCCGCCGTCGCGTCCGCGCAGGAATCGACCGCGGAAATCCGGCACGCGGAAATTGCTGCTGTCGGTGAAACCGAAGCGGGTGCCGATTACCGCAAAAAGGGCGGCATTGTTGGTCCGATTCCACGCCGAGCCGTCGCAAATCTGCCAGCCGAGGGGCGCGGTATCGCCAGCGAACGGGAGAATGGTTCCGACCGGACAGAGCGCCTGCTGCACGGCGGCGATCAACTTGTCTAACGCGACGGCACCGGCGCCGAGTTTGATGTTCGTCACGGCGCCGTCCGCCAAATCGACCGTCTGGATATCACCGTCTTTGATATCAATACTTTGGATCGAATTATCCGCGAGGTCCGCGCTGGTGACGGTGCCATCGGCGATCTTGGCGGAAGTGACGGCGCCGTCGGCGATTTTGCCGGTGGAGATGCTGCTGTCGGCGTGCTTCGCGGTGGTAACGGCACCGTCGGCGATTTTGACGGTGGTGACGGCACCGTCGGCGATTTTGACGGTGATGATGTTAGCGTCGACGATTTTGGCGGTGGTAACCGCGTTGACGTTGATCTGGTCCACCGTGACGGCGTTTGCGGCAAACATGGCGGTGGTGAGGGCGCCGTTGGCGAGGCCCTCGGCAACCTTGGCGCGGAAGGTATAGGCGGAGGAGACGAGCTGCTGACGCGGGGAGATTTCGTTGTCGGGCGTGCCGTCGGCCTTGAAAACGGTGATGCCGAGGTAGAGCGGGCCGGTAAAAACCGTGGGCAAGCTAACTTGGCTGCTGCTCACCGGTGGGGCGCTCGGGCCGGGGAGGCCGGCGATGCCGCTGCCGTTGCCGATGAGGACGCTGAAGCTGCCGCCAGAAATGGTTACAACCTGAGATTCAGCGTAAACCGGGGAGCCCCCCGTAGCGACGGTGTAGAACTTGAATTGGATGGTGCGGTTGGTCGGGGTCGAGGCGCCAATGGCGTTGCCGGCGCTGTCGGTCACGCGCCCCTGGTAGCTCAGGAGGGAGGGGACACTGGAGGTCTGCGCGAGGGTGGCAGTGGAAACGGCGAGGAGCAGGAGGACGGCGAGTAGTGATTTCATGAGCGGAAACGGATGAGAAAGGGGGCAGGGCGGCGGGCTTACTTGGTGGTGAGGACGGAGATTTCGGAGACGCGGCGCAGAGAGAAGGTGCCGCCGACGGACAGAGTTTGGCGGTTCAAGCCGGTAATGGTTTCGGAATAGGTGCCGCCGTAAACCGTAGTGCCCCAGCCGGTGACCGTGCTGCCATCGGGCGGCGAGGACGTGAAGGTGAAGGTGAGGACGCGGGTGACCGTGTAGCTTTCGACGCCCGAAGTGGTGATGGGGTTGAATCGTGCGTCGCGATTGTCGTGATCGGGGTGATAGCTATGGACGAAGGGATTGGTGGGATCGTTGAAGGGCAGTGCGACGGTGAAAGTGAGCGTGCCGCTCTGGGCGAGAGCTCCAGTGCCGTTGATGACACGGTCGAGTGGCATTTGGCTGGAAACCATCCGCAGGGCCGAGGCCTTGGTGTCGGCCCAAAGGAGCGATTCCTTGGTGCAGACGCCGTCCGCATTGCCGGTGGAGGCAAGCTGGCCGACGTAGGCTTGGGAAAGCAGCCGGGTGGCGACGATACCGTCGCTGTCCGCACCGTCATGCATGATGACCCGCAGCGGGAAGGGACGCGCCACGCTCGAACCGGGGCTGCCGGAGACGGTGCTGACAACGGAACTCACGTTGACTTCACCGAGCCAAAGGCCGTCGGTCGTGGCGGGCTGGGCGGTGACGGGGAGAAACACGTCGGTGAACCGAGCAGAGTCCTTGATGCGCAGGAGCGAGGCAAAGAGGCTGGAGGCACTGGCGAGATTGCCGGTCGTCGGGTCGAGGAGCAGGTCGCGGTTGATGCCGAACTGCAGGTCGAGGCGGCCGTTCGCGGGGATGCTCACACTAAAGCTGCCGACGATGGCGGTTTCGGTGTAGGTGCCGGTGGTGCTGTCCAGAACGCGGCGGGTGATCGGCACGGGGCCGGTGACTCCGGGTTGAGCGATGGGCTCGATCGGAGCTGCTTCAGAGTTTTGAGTGGAGATAGTGAGGGTGACGGCGGTGTTTGAGCGGTTCATCACTCCGACGGTGAGTGCTACGGCGGTGCGGCCGAAGGCGAGGCCTGCGTTGCCGGGCAACTCGTATTCAATCAGACCGGTGAAATCGCCGACGGTAGCGGCCTGGAACCAGTAGGCAGTGTTGCGATCGACCTTCTCATTACCAAACGACGTGACTTCTCTGGGGTTGGCGAGGCCGAGTTCGCCGCCGACGTATTTGTAGATTTTCGTCGGTGTAGTGATCGCGACCGGAAAGCTGGCAAAATAGTTGGCAAAGGTGGGCGTAGAGCTGTCGGGATCAGAAGGAAAGCCCATAAAATTTGCGCCCGTGATGAGCCACGTGGCGCTGGGCGGCATCGGTTTTTGGGCAATCAGCACGTCGGTCGCAGGGGCAACAGTGCTGTCCCAATAGATCAGGTAGGCGGACTGGCCGATCAACTTAGTGAGCTGCTGTTCGGTGGGATCGTTGCGCTTCCAGATGGTCCATTCGCTGCTGGTTGCGTCGGGCACTGCCGGAGACGTGGAGAACTGAATTTGGTCGGGGTTGGGATTCCAGCGCCAGACTTCGGTCACTGCGGGGTAAGCTTGAAATAGCTGAGCAGGGGTGAAGTGGGAGGCGTCGCCGTGCAGGTAGATGCCGTTCCAGCCCGCCTTTAGGCTATATTTCTCAGTCTTCCACTGGGCGTGCAGAGTCGACCCGGCGATGAGCGCGAAACAGACGAGAAGGAAAGCGTGCACAGGTCGGTTCATCGCACTTTGAGTCGGTAAAAGAATTTGGTCGTTGCTGTGCCCGTGTCGGTAAAAAGATCGAGGAAATCGGTCGCAGTGGCCTGCACCGCTGGTTGCGATACCGGCGGGCCTTCGCTGCCGACGAACTGTGCCGGATCCGGACTGCGCAGGTAGTGATTCACCGGCGTCCACGTCTGCAAGTCGGACGATGCTTCGAGGGAATACACCTTGCCGTAAATGGAGAAGAAACGGAGCTGAACAGCAGTGTCGGATTTCTCAATGATGCGGAGCGCCAGGTAATCGGTCGGATCGGTGGCAAACGTGCCCGCTATATATTCCACCCAGTTGGAGAGGCCGTCGCCGTCAAAATCACCATTGCGATCGAGCTTGCTCAGGTCCCAGCCGTTGGCGTCTGGCAGGAAGCCCGCGGCGTAGAGCTGGCTCTGTTCCCACGCGTCGGGAATACCGTCGCCGTCGGAGTCGATGCCAAGCGTGAGATCCAGCCGGACGCGCTGGCCGGGACTGCCCACCGTGCGGGCAACCGACATCTCAATCGGATAATACGGAATATTGTGAATCAGGATCGCGAGACTGAATGACGTGCCGGCGGCATTCGCGATGTCGCTGTAGCGGACGGTGCCGGGGCGCTGCATGTCCATGCGCAGCCGCAACTGATAATTAAAATCGGATTCAAGCCGCTCGGTGATGTTCTGGCGGAGGACTTCAACGCCATTTTTGTAGAAGACGACGACGGCGCCATCAATACGTAGGGTCTGTCCCTGTTCGTCCCGCACCGTGCCAAAGAGCGTGAAAAATGGCGCGGGCGGAAAGGCTGTCATCGGCACGCAACAGCAGGCAAAGGCAAGGGTGACGAAAAGAAATTTGGTCATCCGACCGAAACTAGAAGTGGAACGTCTCATGCGTGAGTTATGAGCCGAAAGCAGTGGGGAAATTCAAATTACCGATTAATAATGCACAGGAGGTCAGGCATCATTCGGTGGCAAGGGTGGGGTAAGCCGCAGGCAGACAGGACGCCGACTGTTTCTTGTTCAATATTAAATTTGCGAATAGGGTTAACAATAAATGAGTGTAGGTAATTTTCCGGTTACTAACCCAAAATGAGCGGGCTTGTGCCGCGAAATGGAGTCCGAATTCTCCGCCGGCTCACTCTGCGACAGAATAATTGAGCACCGTTTCAACAGGGCGCAAAATAGGGCCGTTAAGCCCTGGTATGATGCCGAAAAATATGCCGTATTTGGCACTCAATAAAACACCGCGCGATCGAGACTGCGGTATTGAATGGCTTCTAGTAAATGAGCAGCAGCGATGCGCTCGGCGCCGGCGAGGTCGGCGATGGTGCGGGCGACTTTGCGAATGCGATCGTAGGCGCGCGCGGAAAGCGACAATTGCTCCATCGCTTGTTGCAACAAATCTCCGAGTGTCGAATCGAGGTGGCAATGGCGTTTGAGTTGCGCGGGCGACATCCGCGCATTGGCCATCGTTGCGGTAGACGAGAAACGTGCGCGTTGGCGGGCGCGGGCGTTTTCCACGCGTTGGCGAATGGCGGCGGAAGTTTCGGCCGGTTGCTCAGTGCGCAGCTCCGCGAGAGACAGAGCGGGCGCTTCGATGTGAATATCAATACGGTCGAGTAACGGACCACTGATGCGATTGCGGTAGCGTTGGATCTGCGACGGCGAGCAGCGACACTCGTGCTTCGGGTCGCCGAGGTAGCCGCACGGACAGGGATTCATCGCGGCAACGAGCATGAAGTGGCAGGGCAGAGTGATCTTGCCGGCGCTGCGCGAGATCGTGACGTGTCCGTCTTCGAGTGGTTGGCGCAACACTTCGAGCGCGGAGCGTTTGAATTCCGGCAACTCGTCGAGAAACAACACGCCGTGGTGAGCGAGGGAAATTTCACCCGGCCCGGGCACTGCGCCGCCGCCGAGCAAGCCGACATCGGAGATCGTGTGATGCGGTGCGCGCGCCGGACGTTCCATGAAGCGCGCTTCGCCGTTGAGCGTGTTGCCGGCGGCGGAGTGGATGCGAAGAATTTCGAGAAACTCGTCGAGCGAGGGTTGCGGCATGATGCCAGGAACGCGTTTCGCGATCATGGATTTGCCAGAGCCGGGCGGTCCGATCATTAGCAAATTGTGGCCGCCAGCGACGGCGACTTCGACGGCCCGGCGCACGGAGTGTTGGCCTTTGATCTCCGAGAAATCGAGATGAGTTTCGCTATGGTTGGACGCGTCGAGAGGCGACGGTTTGCGCGCGACGACCGGCGTGAGCTGAATTTCGCCAGCGAGGAAACGCTGCGCTTCGTCGAGTGAACGCACGGCGTAAACAGTGATGCCGCTGACGAGCGCGGCTTCGTCGGCGGAGACCGGCGGCAGGAGCAAGGCGCGTTTGCCGGAGGCGCGGGCGAGCACGGCGATGGCGAGACCACCTTTTACTGCGCGCGTGGCACCGGAAAGACTCAACTCACCCGCGATCAGGTAGTCGTCGAGTTCGGAGTTCTGCAGTTTGCCGTCGGCCACAAGAATACCGAGCGCGATGGGTAGATCGTAGAGCGCGCCTTCTTTGCGCAGACCGCCCGGCGCGAGATTGATCGTAGTCCGCGTGCGCGGCATGCGGAATCCGGAATTACTGAGCGCGGAAAAAACGCGGTCTTCGGATTCCTTGACGGCTGCGTCGGGCAAACCGACGAGGATGAGTTTGGGTTCACCGGTTTCGCCGGTGTTGACTTCGACGGTGACCGGCACGGCATCAATGCCGAGCAGAGCCGCCGAAGAGATTGTGGCTAGCATGCAGACTGGCGCGGACCGAAACTAACTTCAGTGTCCCATCATACCTGTGTGCGCCGTCGAACCTCCGCGATGTTTGCCTCGACGGCTTGCAGGTAGTGATTGGGTTGGCCCGTGAGTGAAAGGTAGCGGTGCATGCCTTGCGCGTCGGCGTCGAGCATGGGACACACCAGCTTCGACCAGAAGGCTGGCGTTTTTTGCTTCAAGTCGTCCGCGCTCTTGAAGAGTCGGTCTGCTTCAGGCGTTGCCTCGAAATTCCACGATTCGAGAAACTCCGCGTAAAGATAATCGAGCTTCTCGATGTAGTCGCTGGCCGAAAGTTGGCTCAAGTAATCCGCGGTCACCAGCATGCACGCCATCAAATGAGCCAGTGGGCGGCGGAATGGTTGGTCGGAGATTTGAACATTGGGGCCGGTGCTGCCGATTGCGGTGCAAACATCTTCAATTTCCGACGGACTGAAACCTAGGCTGGGCAAGTAGCTGCGGCTAAAATCGCAACTGCGTTCCACGTGCACGAGCGTGTATTTGGCGCCGGTCCCGGTGAGGTCGTCGTCGCGTTTGAGGTAACCGCTGTCGTGCAACATGGCGGCGATCACGCAAAGTTCGGCGTCGCGTTGACTGAAGCGCGGTTCGTCGCCGGACCGGTGGCGTCCGCGCAAAATATCCACGATACAAACAGTGGCCTGCAACGTGTGTTCGTAATTGTGATACCGCATATCGATGGCGCGGTAACCGGGCCAGTTGCCCTCGAACATTTTCGTCACATCAGAGAACACCTGATCGAGTAAATCCGCGCTCGTTTGCCAGTCGAATTCGGAGAAAATCGCTTTGATGTGGGCGACTACCGCCGTTGCATCTTTCGTATCAATGCCATGAAGAGGTGCCATGCGGTTCATTGGAAATAGAGTTTGCCGCGCATCCTTCAAGTTCATTGTCTCGCCACCTACGCATGGGCCACGGAGACAACCTAGTGGTCGGACTGACAGGCGGAATGGGCTGTGGCAAATCCACCGCCGCCGCGCTGTTCGCCGAATTTGGCTATCGCAGACTCGACGCTGATCAAGTCGTGCGAGAGGTGCTGTTGCGCGAAACCGACGTGATTGCCGCAGTGCGGGAGCGGTTTGGTGACGGCGTTCTAGATGCGCTGGGCGAGGTCGATCGCGCGCAGTTGGGCGAAATTGTTTTTGCCGATGCCGCCGGGCTCGCGTGGTTGGAAACTTTGTTGCACCCGCGTCTGTTGGCGCAGTGGCGCGAGCAGTGGGCGGCCGTCCAAGGCGAACGCTTTATCGTCGAAGTGCCGCTGTTGTTTGAGAAGCAATTGGAGAATTGGTTTGATTTCACCATCTGCGTCACCACAGACTCCATTCTGCAACTAAGGCGGCTGGAACAACGCGGTGTCCCTCACGGGATCGCCCGCCAGCGCCTAGCCAAGCAGCTGCCCCTGGCCCGAAAATGCGAGCTGGCCGATTTTGTTCTCCTGAACGACGGCAATCTTCAATTTTTGCGCGAGCAAGTCAGTGAACTGGCCCAACGCCTTCCACTTATTCAACCCGCCTGACCGGCTTCCGTATGGAAATGCCTCCCAAGTCCTCCGAGGACACTGAATCCTCTTCCTCCGCGCCTGATAGCGCCGAAGGTTCTAAAAAGCGCCCACGCGCTCGCTCCCGCCTCTATCGTTCCAAATCGACGAAGGCTGCCGCCGGTGAGGGCGATGCTGCGGCACCGACTCCCGCATCGACCGAGAGCGCGGCACCACGCGAAGAGCGCGCGGCGCCACCGGAATCTCGTTCCGAGTCCGCTGAATCCGCCAAACCCGCCCGCCAAGAAGCCGCGGAACAAGCTCCGGCCCCGCAAGAAGCCAAGAGTGACTCCGGCGATTCATCCGCCTCGTCGGATCAAGGCGCCCAAAGTTCACACGGTGATTCCTCCGGCCAGCAAGGCGGCGACCACGGCGGGCAGCAGCAGCACCAACAGCACCAGCAAGGCGGTGGAAAATTCAACCGTTGGCGCGACAAGAAATTTCGCGGCGGCGGCAAATGGAATAAGCACGGCGGTGGGGGAGGTGGGGGAGGAGGTGGTGGCCAACAAAACAACGGCCCGAAGCATCCGCCGCAACCACCACCACCAAAGGGGGAAATCTATTTCGGTGAACTGCCCGATCCGTCCCGCTTCACGAATTTGGACGCGATGGCGAAACTCGCGGAAGAAATAGCCGATCAGAACGCCACGCCGATTTGGCTGAACGAACTCTACGATTACGGCCACGCGGAACTCACGGCCAAGGCACGCAGCTTGGGCGCGACATTTGATGTAGTGCCGAATCGCAAACAGCTTCTCTCGGCGATTTTTAACGCCGCGACCGAACAAAAAATTCCACTGCTCGATCAAGGCTGGCTCGATTTGACGGACGACGGTTTCGGCTTCGTTGTGCACCAATCGGTCAACTACCGCGTCTATCCGGAAAACTCCTATTTGCCGGAATTGTTCACCCGGAAACACGGCTTGAAGCGCGGGCATCACGTCGAAGTGCAAGTGAAGGCCCCGCAAGGCAACGACCGTTGCCCGTCCGTCGTGTCGATCCGCTCCGTGATGGGCGGCACGATTGAAGCTCTCGCGAAAGTGAAGCCGTTCGAAGAGCTGACACCGTATTATCCGCTTAAGCGCATCTGGCTCGAAATGCAGGGCGCGAAGGATGTGTCGATGCGCATGGTGGACATCATCACGCCAGTCGGCTTCGGCCAACGCGGTTTGATCGTCGCGCCGCCTCGCACCGGCAAGACGGTGCTCTTGCAGAACATGGCGAACTCGATCGCCGCAAATTCGCCCGAGTGCAAATTGATCATTTTGCTCATCGATGAGCGTCCCGAAGAAGTCACGGATTTCCGCCGTCAGTGCAAAGGCGAAGTCATCAGCTCGACGTTCGATGAAAATCCGGAAAGCCACGTGCATTGCGCCGAGATGGTGATCGAGAAAGCACGCCGACTCGTCGAATTGGGCGAACACGTCATCATCCTGCTCGATTCCATCACGCGTTTGGCGCGCGCCTACAACGCGCTCGCCTCCAACTCCGGCAAAATCATGTCCGGCGGTATTGAAGCGACCGCGCTGCAAAAGCCGAAGCGCTTCTTCGGTTCGGCGCGCAACATCGAAGGCGCGGGCAGTCTCACGATTCTCGGCACGGCGCTCGTCGATACCGGCAGCCGCATGGACGAAGTCATCTTCGAAGAATTCAAAGGCACGGGCAACATGGAGCTCCACCTCGACCGCGATTTGGTGAACAAGCGCATTTTCCCCGCGCTCAACATCGACAAATCCGGCACGCGAAAAGAAGAGCTCATTTACCATCCCGACGAATTGGCGCGCATCTACGGCTTGCGGCGCGCGATGCAGGGTGTGCCGGCGGCGGACTCGATTGAAATGTTGATTCAGCGCCTCAAGAAAACCAAAACCAACGCGGAATTCCTGCTGAGTCTGAACCGCTAACGCACTTGCTGCGGTCGCCTTTTACCCCAACCCCGTGACCACTGCCGACGACTACCAAATTCAAATCGCGTTGGAGCGCGGCTTGCTGACTGCCGATTCGGTAGAACAAGCCCGCCAACAAGTGACCGGTCATACGGACCTCACGTCGGCCCCGCCGAATTTGAAACAACTGTTGGTGGCGAGTGGCGCGCTCGATCTCAAAGCAGTGGCTGAGGCCATCGCGCAAGAGTTTGGCATGCCTTACGTCGAAGTGGGCATTCACCAGATTCCCGGTGATGTGCTGGGAGCTTTGCCGCGTTCTTTTGTGCTCAAACACGGCGTCTGCGCCGTGGGTTGGCGCGACGAGGCCTTGCTCGTCGCCGTGCCGGATCCGCTCGATGTCGATGTGCTCGACAGCCTCGACCACATTAGCGGCCGCCGCGTGATACCGTGCGTGATGGCAGAGGACGATTTGCACCGAGCGATCGCGCGTCACTATGGCTCGGACGGCGAGGGGATGGAGGATTTGACCGGCGGCGACAGTAACGGCGCGATTCTCTCGAGTGGTTCTGGTGACCCAACGGAGTCGGAGAGTGACGCCCCAATCATCCGGCTCGTGCACACCATTATCAACGAAGCGGTGCGACGCCGCGCATCGGATATTCATTTGGAGCCGTTGGAACGCCGCTTCCGCGTGCGTTATCGCATCGACGGCGTGCTCGTCGAAGTCGATTCGCCGCCGAAACGCGAGCAGCTCGCCATCATCTCGCGGTTGAAGATCATGGCGAACATCAGCATCGCTGAAAAACGCGTGCCGCAGGATGGACGCATCCAAGTGGCTTTCGGTGGCAAGCAACTCGATTTGCGCGTGTCGTCGCTACCGACAGCGCACGGCGAGAGTATCGTGATGCGTATTCTCGACAAAGAAGGCCTCAGCCTCGGTCTGCCGGAACTGGGATTTTTCAAGGACGACCAAACCGAAATCGAACGCCTCATCGGCGCGCCGGACGGGATCGTGTTGGTGACTGGTCCGACTGGCTCCGGTAAGACGACATCACTTTACGGCTGTCTCCATTATCTCAATCGCCCCGATCGCAAAATCATCACCGTCGAAGATCCGGTGGAATATCAACTCTCCGGCATCAACCAAGTGCCGGTGCGCTCCGAAGTGGGGATGACGTTTGCGTCCGCCCTGCGCGCGATGCTCCGCCAAGCGCCGAACATCGTCATGGTCGGTGAAATTCGTGACAACGAAACCGCCGAGATTGCGATCAACGCTTCGCTGACTGGGCACTTGGTTTTCAGCACCCTGCACACGAACGATGCACCGAGCGCAGTCACGCGCTTGATCGATATCGGCGCAAAGCCGTTTCTCGTGGCGGCGGCCTTGCGCGCCACGGTGGCGCAACGATTGGTGCGGAGTATTTGCCCGCAATGCACGCGCAGTTACACGCCGACGTCCCGTGAATTGCGCGCGCTCGATTTGCAGCCGGAGCAATTGGAAGGAGCGAAGTTCGCGCACGGCATCGGCTGCGCGCATTGCGGCGGCACGGGCTTCCGCGGACGCATGGGTATTTTCGAAATCTTCCTCGTTTCCGATGTTATCCGCACCATGATTTATGAAAATGCCAGCGCGGCGAAACTGCGGGCCCAGGCGCGCCAGGACGGCATGCGCACGATGCGCGAAGACGGCGTGCGGAAAGTGCTCGCCGGTTTAACCACCATCGAAGAAGTTGTCTCTGTCACTGTCGGCGACGCCGATTGACCAACCCCTTGTTCCCATGAGCTATGAAATGAATGATCTGCTGGAGCTGGTAGTTGACCAGAAGTGCTCCGATCTTCACCTGCAAGTCGGCACGCCACCGACTTTGCGCATGCGGGGCGGCATGTCGCCGATCGACGGCCCAGCTCTCACGCCGAAAGACACGGAACAGTTGATGCTTTCAATCACGCCGGACGCTCACGTGCAAAATGTGAAGCTCAACGGCGGCACGGATTACGGTTTCGCCTATCTCGACAAGGCGCGGTTTCGCGTTTCGATTCTGAAGTCCAAAGGTAATTACGGCCTCGTGCTGCGGCAGATTCCCAATCAGCTCTTCGATCTCCATCAGCTCGGTTTGCCCGATAAAATCAAAGAGCTGCTCTATCGTCCGCGCGGCTTGTTTCTCGTCACGGGTCCGACTGGTTCCGGCAAGTCCACGACGCTCGCCTCGATGGTGAATTACATCAACGAGAACCGCGATGGTCACATCATCACGATCGAGGATCCGATCGAGTATTACCACCCGCACAAACGCTGCGTCGTCACCCAGCGCGAAGTCGGCATGGACGTGCCCAGTTTCTCCGAGGCAATCCGGCGCGCGTTGCGTCAGGACCCCGACGTGATTCTCGTCGGTGAATTGCGCGACTTGGAAACGATCGAAGCCGCGATCAGTGCGGCCGAGACGGGTCACTTGGTTTTCGGCACGTTGCACACGAACAGCGCGGCCAAGACCGTTGACCGTATCGTCGATGCGTTTCCCGCGAACATGAAAGAGATGATTCGCACGCAACTCTCCACGTCGATCATCGGCGTTATCTCCCAAGCGTTGTGCAAAAAAATCGGCGGCGGTCGCGTCGCGGCTTATGAAATCATGATCAACACGTCGTCCATCGCGTCGTTGATTCGCGACAATAAAACTTTCCGGATTGCTTCGGATCTTCAAACGGGCGCCGCGCTCGGCATGATCACGCTCGACACGCATTTGCTGAGCTTGGTGAATCGCGAATTGATCGAGCCCGACGAGGCGATCGAAAAGGCGCAGGACACCGAAGCGATGCGCACGAAGCTCACCAGTATGGGCCACAAGTTGCGGACGTTCTAAGATGAAATCTCCGAATCCACGTCATTCATTACTTTCGCCGCGTCACTGCGCGATGGTAGTTCGGGCGAGTTGTTTTCGCCGCTAAACCACCGACGCGCACCTATTCATGTTCGAGGGCCACGACCAAACCATTTTAGATTTGCTCAGCGAGCGCCGCTTGATCGAGAGCAGCCAACTCGAGCTGGCTTTCGAGGAACACAAGCAATCCGGCAAAACCTTTGCCGAAGTAGTGGTCAACCTCGGCTTGATGGACAAGCCGCAGCTTTTGCGCGCCATTGCCAATCACCTCAGCGCCGACTTCGTCGATCCGTTACCGCCGAATCTTCCTGGTGACGCACTCGCGATGGTTGATGGTCACTTGGCGCGCACCTACGCCGTTGCGCCGCTGGCTGCCGACCTGACGTCGGTGACTCTGCTCGCTGTCGATCCTTTCAACAACCAACTGATTAGTGATTTGACCTTCGCGCTGGAGCGCGATGTGCGGCTGACCGTCGGCGACCCGGAACGCATTGCGGCGCTCATTCACCAACATTACGGCGATGAGGAATCGTCGATCGCTGATGTGGTGGACGAGCTGCAATCGCAAGTTGAGGGGACTGAGCGCGAAGACGTTTCGGCGGCCGATCTCGAGCAGATGGCGGGGCAAACGCCGATTATCCGGTTTGTAAATCTCGTGTTGAGTCAGGCAATTCGCGACAAGGCTTCCGACATCCACTTCGAGCCGTTTGAGCACGATTTCAAAATTCGCTACCGCATCGACGGCACGCTCTACGAAATGGCGCCGCCACCGAAGACCTTGGCGCTGCCGATCACGTCGCGCGTGAAAGTGTTGGCGAATCTCAACATCGCCGAACGCCGCGTGCCGCAGGATGGTCGCATCAAATTGACGATCGCCGGCAAGGCAGTCGATTTGCGCGTCTCGACGCTGCCCACGCAATTCGGCGAGAGCGTGGTGTTGCGCGTGCTCGATCAATCGGCGGTGCAACTCGACATCACGCAGCTCACGATGCCGCCGGCGCTCGAAGAGAATATTCGGAAAATTATCGCACGCCCGAACGGTATTTTCGTTGTGACCGGTCCGACTGGTTCCGGCAAGACGACGACGCTCTACAGTTGTTTGAAGGAGTTGAATTCGCCCGATGTGAAAATCCTCACCGTCGAAGATCCGGTCGAATACGAGATCGACGGCATCATGCAGGTGCCGGTCAACTACTCGGCGAATCTGACTTTCGCGCGCGCCTTGCGTTCTTTCCTCCGTCAAGATCCCGACATCGTGATGGTCGGTGAAATTCGCGATCTCGAAACTGCCCAGATCAGCATTCAGGCGTCGCTGACCGGTCACTTGGTGCTCTCTACCTTGCACACCAACGACGCCGCCGGTGCGGTGACGCGGTTGATGGACATGGGCATCCAGCCATTTCTGCTCGCCTCGACCTTGGAGGCGGTGCTCGCGCAGCGACTCGTGCGCCGCATCTGCAAAGAATGCCGCACCTCCTACGTGCCGACCGACGCCGTGCTGAAACAAGCGAGCATCAAACGCGAAGAACTGGGTGATCGGCCCTTTTATTTCGGCAAAGGTTGCCACACTTGCCACCACTCGGGCTTCAAGGGCCGCCACGGCATCTTTGAACTGCTCGTGATCGACGATAACATGCGTGACTTGATCGTTGCGGGCGCATCGTTGGTGCAATTGCGGCACCGCGCAGTCGAGCGCGGCATGGTGCCGTTGCGCGAAGCGGGGTTGCATTCGATTTTGAATGGCGACACGACTCTCGAAGAAGTCGCCAAATACACCTGACCATGCCCCGTTACGCTTACACTGCTCTGGATACCCGCGGCGACGAGAAGTCGGGCGAAACGGAAGGCGCGACCGCCGAAGCCGCCGCCAACAGCCTGAAAAGCAAGGGCCTCTTTCCGATTCAAATCGCGCAGGTCGGCGGGGCGGCCGCAGCCAAGACTGCCGCGCCAGCCGTGCGCCGGAAAGGCGAGACCAGTGCGGCAACTCCTGCACCAGTGGCAGCTAAAACTCCGAAAGCGAAACGCAGTTTCTCGTTGAAATTCCCATTCGGGGTTTCGGTTTCGGCCAAGGAACTCTCCGGATTCACGCGGCAACTCGGCACCTTGTTGAAAGCCGGTATGCCGCTGCTGCGGGGCCTCGAAGTGCTCGCGCGCCAGGAACGTAATTTGTCGTTCAAAGGGATTATGGATTCGCTCGCCGACGACATTCGCTCTGGCAGCAATTTGTCCGACGCCATGGCGCGTCACCCGAAGGTGTTTGATCGGCTTTACACCAACATGATCAAGGCCGGCGAGGCGGGCGGCGTGCTCGACGTCGTGCTCGATCGCTTGGCCAAGTTTCAGGAAAAGAGCCTGCAGTTGAAGGGGAAGATCAAGGCCGCGATGATGTATCCGGTCATTGTGATGGGCATTGCCGTGGGCATTCTGGCGCTGCTGCTCGTCTTTGTCGTGCCGAAATTCAAGCAGATCTTTGCGGACTTGTTGAAAGGCGCGCCGCTGCCACCGCTCACCGACGCGGTGCTGGCTGCAAGCGAGCTCATCAGCACGCACTACCTGATTGTGATTGGCGTGAGCGCCGTCGCGTGGGCCGCCTATAAGGCGTTTCGCAACACGGCGAGGGGCGCACTGCTTCTCGACACGTGGGTGGTAAAGATGCCGATATTCGGCGAACTCATTTTGAAGTCACTCGTCGCGCGTTTTACGCGCACGCTTGGCACGCTGTTGTCGAGTGGCGTGCCGATCTTGCAAGCACTCACCATTACACGCGACACAACGAGCAATGCTCGTGTCGCGGGCGCGATCGAAGTGGTGCATGACCGCGTGAAGGAAGGCGATCCGGTGGCGCGTCCGCTCGAAAGCACGGGCGTTTTCCCGGCCATGGTTACGAGCATGATCGATGTCGGTGAGCATACCGGCCAGTTGCCCGACATGCTGAACAAGGTCGCTGATATTTACGACGACGAGGTCGATACGTCCGTGGCTGGACTAAGCTCATTGATTGAGCCGATTCTAATCGTGTTTTTGGCCGGTGTGGTCGGCACGATTGTGATCGCACTCTTCCTGCCAATCATCCGCATCGTGCAACTGCTGACGTAAGTGGATTCGCAATTCCGCGGAGAAACGGCGAATCACGTTCCACCGACTGGCCGTCGCTCACAGTTTGTATTGCCAGACGAGCAACGCGGAAAGCGCGCCCCACATCAGGAGTAACAAAGGCGTGCCGACGCGGAGAAAATCACTGAACTTGTAGCCGCCCGCGCTAAAGACCAGCAGGTTGGTTTTGTAGGCCATGGGCGTGGCGAAGCTCATGTTGGCACCGAAGATTACCGCGAGCACGAATGGTTCCGGCGGCAGATGCAGTTGGTTGGAAATACTAACCGCAATGGGCGTGCCGATAACGGCAGCGGCGTTGTTCGAAACGATGTTGGTCAATACCGCCATGACGAGCATCAGGCCGCTGAGAATCACCGGATTCGGGAAGCCATCGACGACGGCGACGTAGAGTTGCGCAAGGTAATCGGCACCGCCGGTGCGCATCAACGCCAGCCCGAGGGCCAGACTGACCGCGACGATTAAGATAACCTGCGTGCTCAGGGCCTCGGCGGCGTCTTCCCACGAGATACATTTCGTAAGCAACATCAGTCCCATACCTGCCAACGCGGATACGACGATCGGAGCTAGGCCACTGGCGGCCACGGCGACGACGAGAAACATGATGCCGAGTGCGACCGGCGCCTTTTTGGTGTGCGGCAGATCAGTCGTCGCATCGAGCACGAGATATTTCGCGTCCTGTTTGATCTCGGCGATCGACTCCGCGCCGCCCTGGATGAGCAACACGTCGCCTGCGTGCAGCGTGATTTCGCTCAAATCTCCCTTCGTGCTGGCTTGCGGCCCGCGCGCCCGATGTAGCGCGAGGACCACTAGACCGAAGCGCTCGCGGAAGCGCGCCCGTTGCAACGTCGAGCGATGCAGTTGCGAGTTTTCCGTTACTACAATTTCCGCGAGTTGCTGTCCCTCGGCGGAGAGCGGGTGATCTTCGCTGACGGGTTCATCGGTGTCGTCGGCATAAAGGGTCGCCCCAAGTGCCTGCTCCAACTCCTTCAATCGCTCCGGCGTGTCGCGCACGCGCAGGCGATCGCCCTCGCGGAGGATGGCGCCCGTGTTTTTCCAGAGACTAAGGCCTTCGCCGCGTTCGATAGAGACGATTTTAAATGACTCGCCTGCTTTCTCCATGATCTCGGCCAGCGTCTTCCCGTTGGCGAAACATTCCTCGGTGATGTGCAACCGAGCATCAAACACGCGCGGCGATGTGTCCGACATCAGTGCTTTTCGCTCGGGCAACAGACGTGGGGCGACCAGCCAAAGGTAAAGGATGCCCAACGACCCGGCCATGACGACGGGCAGCGCGAAATCGAACATGCCCAGACGACGCAGTCCCATTTCCGACGCAATGGAAACAACAAGTAAATTTGTGGAGGTGCCGATGGTGGTGGCCATACCGCCGAGCAGCGTCGCGAGGCCCATTGGCAACAGAATGCCGGACGAGGATTGCTTCGCGCGCAAGGAGACGCCGATCAAGATCGGCAGCAGCATGACGACGATCGGCGTGTTGTTGAGGAATGCGCTGAAAATCGCGCCGAGCACGAGCGTGGCGAGAAACGAAAGTTTCGGACTCGCGGTCCACCATCGCGCAAGCAACGCCGCCATCGGACGCAGCGCGCCGGTCGTTTCCATGCCCTTGCCGACGATCATCAGCGCGCAAATTGCGACGAGCGCTTCGTGACCGAACCCGCTGAAAAATTCGTAGGAATGTAGCGTCGTGCCATTGCGCGTGTAGGGGAAAATCTCGAAGCCAACGACAAGCGCAATCAGCACGAGCAGTGACGATGATTCCAACGGAATGCGTTCACGCGTGAAGAGAAAAAACGCGACGACGACAAGGACGAGCACCGCTAGAGCGTGCAGTTCGGGGAGTGGGGGCATGGAGTAGCGGTAATGGTTAGCAGACGTCGGACAGACTCAAAAAACAGAAACAAAAAGCAGTCTCGTTCGCTAACTCGAGAGGGGAAGCAAATGACTGGCGGACTTTTGCTCAGAGCGCCGACTGAGTCGTGGGCTTGGTCAGCAGGAGTTGCGCGTTGAGACCGAAGTGGCGCTCGGAGAATTCGTCTGCGGGTTCATCGCCGGCGTTGCGCAAGAGGCGTTGCACCATGCCCATCTTGGCATCGAGGTCGTCCACTTTCGCGACAAAGACGGCTTCGGGTGTCGCCGCGATGACGGCCGCGCCCCATTCGAGTTCACCTTGATGACTGAGCACAATGTGCTCGAGGCGTTCGAGGAGGTCAGGGTTGAGTTTAGTCACGATCCCCGCCTTGCGCACGAGTTGATAACCGAGGACGACGTGACCTTGCAGGATTCCGCGGCGGCTGCGCGTGGTGACGAGGTCGCCTTGATACTCCACGACTTTGCCGGTGTCGTGCACGAGGATGCCCGCGAGCGCGAGGTCGGCATTGATCTCCGGATAAATCGGAAACAGCGCGCGCGCGACGCGAGCCATGTGGCACGTGTGTTCGAGCAAACCGTGGCGATAGGCGTGATGCATCGACACGGCAGCGGGTGCGATGCGGAACACCTCGCCGATGTCGTCGAACACCGCTTGCACGGTCGCGCGCAACTCGGGGTGTTGGATCGCGGCAATGTGCTCGGCGCATTCGAGCCAGAGCAACTCGGCGTCTTCCGGCGCCGTTTCGACGAGATTGGCGAGGACGGCGGAGTCCTGGAGTTGTTCGAGCGAAAGCGCAGTGGCTTGTAACAGACGCGGGGCGAGGCGGTCGTTGTAGTATTCGAGTTTCGCCTCGATGCGGAGCGCCGAGCCGTCTTTCAGCGCACTGACCATCTCGAAGGCCGGGGTATCGCCCCAAATATTCACGCTAAACGAGCCGGTTTTGTCGCCGAGTTCCACCGTGAGAAACGGATTGCCGTTTTTGGCGGTTTTCGCCGTGGTGCGGCGGATGAGCAGAACGCTGGCGAACGTGTCAGCGGAGTTTTTATCAAGCGCCTTAATCGCGCGCACCGTGAGGAGGGACTGGAGGTCAGCCATGGCGCAGAGTCGAGCCGAAGGACTGGAATATGGCCAACAAAAGTTGGCGGCGCGCCGGAAATTTGTGGACGGATTCGCCGTGGGTGTCGCACCGGTGGATTTTCGGATTTGGGCTAGCGTTCACCTCGGGCGGAAGTAAACAAGAGATCCACTCATGGAACTGACCCTGCATCCCATTTCCACCCAATGCTGTGTTTCCTCGCGTGATTTTTCCGAAGGTGACCGCATCGTGTGTTATCTCGTCCGCGAAGCCGAGAGCGGTGCGTTGGGTCGACGGGATTTGGTGGAGTCCGAAGATGCCAACTTGGAAAACCCGCACGAAGTCTTGTGCCGCTGGGTGGTGGAATACAAACCGCGCAAGCTGGCCGACAACGCCGACCGTGCGCTGAAACTCACCGCGGAAAGTTTGTTTCTCACCCTCGGTGATCCACTCAATCCGCCGAACGAAGCGAACACGCGTTTACTGCAATTCCTCGCGCTGATGTTGGAACGCAAGAAAGTGATCAAGCCCCGCCGCGTGACGCCGGATGGCGCGCGCACGGTGTTCGAGCACATGCCGTCGCACCAGATGATCGAAGTGCCGGTAGGCAATCTCGACCTGGATTTCTTCGTCAAGATTCAGAGCCAACTCGATGTGCTCGTTGGCGGGCCGAAGAAGCAAGCGGACGCACCGTTGCCCGTCATCGCGGCGGTGGAAGGCATTCCTGCTGAAACGACGCCAGTCGCTCCGGCGAACTGACGCGGACGGCGGACAGCGACGTTCAGGTTGGTTGGCCGGCGCGCCACCGGCCCAAGAAAAAGCCCGCCGGTGAAGGCGGGCTTGTGCTGACCGCGCACTCGCGCGGACGAGGGCAAAGTTGCTCAGGATTCGGCGATCGTGAGATCGGGCTCGAAGGTGACCGAGAGGCGATAAACTTGGCCGGGACGCATGATCAATGGATGATCGCGGACAAACATCTGCACGTAGTGAATCTTGCCGTAATTGGTGCGGTAAATCGGATCGGCCGTCACGACTTCGGTTTCCTGCCAGTTGGCGTGGAAGTCGTCTTTCTGCACTTGGCAACGGTGACCTTCCGGGCCGATGACGAGCGAGTTCGCGACACGATAACGGGAGTGCGGTGCGCCGATGACGAGTGCCATGCGGAACTTATCGAGCTGCACCTGCGACTTGACCGTGTAGGAGAATTCCGCGGCAACTTTGCTGCCGGTGAACGTCCATTGCACCTTCACACTGCCGAGGCCTTTCACGATTTCTTCCTTCGTGTTGATCAGCTCGGGCTGCTCGTAACGGAAGTAGAACGAATTCTTCAATCCGAGGCCGGTGACGCAGCGTTGGCCGTAGAAGGCAGGGATCGTCACTTGGTCCCCGAAGGTGAGTTCGGGCAACATGACCGGCAAATAGAGACTATCCGGCCAATCGAACACACCGGGCGAATGCGGGAAGGGCAGGCTGTCCGACGTGGCGGTGCCGCCTGCGCTGATCAGCGGTAATTGAATGTGCAGTCCGGACTCGATGTCGCGGTAGAGGAAGAGGCCTTGTTCTTTGCGATTCGATTTATCGAAGATCGCGAAACGGCCGGACGTGCGGATGGCTTCGAGTTTCGTCGTATCGGGCGCCACGCCGACGGCCTTGGCGAGACGAGACCATTGGCAGAGATAACGCGCAGCGTCGAAATTTGCCATGCGCGTGGTGTGCGTCACGTAAGCGGTGCGTTCGGCATCGCGGACATCGAGGCAACCGTGCTCTTGATCGAGGTAGGTCTGGAAAAAGAAGTAGAAGAGACGGCGTAGATAATCGAAATACTTCGCCTTGTGTTCCTCGGGAATCCAGCCGTCGCGCATCGCTTGCAGAATAAGCGTGATGCAGTGCATCTGGCCGTAGGCGCCGGCGCCTTTGCCGTAAGCCCAGCCCAAACCGTCCGCGCGGACGAGGTCGGGCATGATTTTCAAATACTTTTCCGCATAGGTGCGGAGAGTGGGGAGCTTGCGCTCGCGCAACGCGGAGTTGGCATGCAATTGCAGCGCCGAACGCACGAAGACGAGGGCCATGACACCGTAGACGTCGAATTGGCCACCAATGCCCGGTTCGGAATCATCGAAGAAGCCGGTGGAGCTGGTTTGCTCGATGCGTTCGACCATGCGCTCAATGAGGCGCGAGGTTTCGTCCTTTTTGGAAAGTCCGAGAGAGAAACGGCAAACGGCTTTGGCGATGTTGAACGCCTGCCAGTAATTATCGTAGTCGCTGCGGTGGAGCAGTTGCTTGTCGAGACGCTGACGCGTTTCGTCGACGAGGCGTTCCCAAACTGGATTGCGCTCCTTCGACGGACCGAAGGCGAGCAGGCCGAGCGACGCGTAGGCGAGGCCGTTTTCCGCAGCCGGCTCGGTGAAGGCCTGCGCAGTGATGCAGCGGGCGGCGAGGTCGATGAGATCGAAACCCTTGAGGGTCGTTTCGCCGGTGGCGCGGTAGTATTCACCGAGGGCGTAGGCGGCGTGACCGGGACCGTCGGAACGGGTGGTCTCACCCGGGACGGGCGTGATCGTTCCGTCGGGATTGATGAAGTCCAAATTATGGCCGAGGATGGAGCGGGCCATATCGAGACATTGCTCGGAGAAGCTATTCATTCAGCAGGAGGGCAGGTTGGTTGTTAAAGGAGAAAGAGGAGGCAAAAGTGATTTAGCGAGCGATGAGTTTGAGGAATTCGGCGTTGGTCTTCGTTTTGCCGAGTCGGGTGATCATCGTGTCGGTGGCTTCCTCAATCTTTTGCTGCACGAGCGCGCGACGGAAGAAGTGGATGCAGTCGAGCGTTTGGGCGTCGAGGAGGAGTTCCTCTTTGCGCGTGCCGGAGGAGGCGACGTTGACGGCGGGCCAGATGCGCATCTCAGCCGCCTTACGGTCGAGCACGAGTTCCATGTTACCGGTGCCTTTGAACTCTTGGAAAATGACTTCGTCCATGCGCGAACCCGTCTCAACAAGAATGGAAGCGATAATGGTGAGCGAGCCGCCGTCTTCAGTATTGCGGGCGGCGGCGAAGAGCTGGCGGGGCTTTTCCAGCGCGCGAACGTCCAAACCACCGGTGCCGGTGCGCCCGGAATTTTTGGCGGTGTTGTGAGCGCGGGCGAGGCGGGTGAGGGAATCGAGGAACAGCACGACTTCCTGGCCGGCTTCGACAAGGCGCTTGGCGCGCTCGATGCAGAGGTCGGCGACGCGAATATGGTTCTCCACCGCTTCGTCGTTGGACGAGGCCCACACTTCGGCGGGCACGCTGCGTTTGAAATCGGTGACTTCCTCCGGGCGTTCGTCCACGAGGAGAATCATCACATGACACTCCGGGTGGTTTTCGATCACACCGAGCGCCATGTCGCGCAACATCGTAGTCTTGCCGGTGCGTGGCGGCGCCACGATGAGGCCGCGGGTGCCTTTGCCAATGGGGCAGAAGAGGTCGACGACGCGCGTGGTCATGCGGCCGTCCTTCATTTCGAGCTTCAGGTGCTCCTCCGGCGTGATCGTGAGGAGATTGGTGAAGTCGAGTTTGTGGCGGCGCGCTTCGATCTCCATGCCATCGACGGATTCGATGAAACGAATCTTCGGATTCGGGAAACGCGGATCGGGCGTCGCCTGAGCCGTGATGTAGTTGCCCTGGTTGAGCTTGAAGCGGCGGATGAGTTCGCGCGGCACAAACGGGTCGGTCGGACGACGTTTGCCATAGCGCGCAAGGTCGAGCAACTGGCCGTTACGGCTGTTGTCGATGTCGAGCACGCCCTCGACGAGAATTGAATTTTCCTGCGCTTGCGGCGCGGGATTTTGTTCTGAAGCCGACGACGCGGTTGCGTCGGGCGATTGATCATTTTCCATACAAAGCTTGGTTGCGAAGCTGCCGAGACTTGACCGCTAAATCCGTAAGAGCCATTAACAGCTTTTGCTTCAACCCCCTAAACGAAGGAGAAACAGTGACGGACCAAACGATTACCTCAGTGTCTCGGGAGAGCCGAGTTTTCAAACCCTCAGCCGAGTTCAAGAGCCAAGCAAATCTTGGCAGCTACGAGGCTTACCGTAGGCTCTATAATGAGTCTGTCAACGCCCCAGATAAATTCTGGTCGAAGCAAGCCAAGGAGCACTTGGTCTGGCGCAAACAATTCAAAACCGTGCTCTCGTGGAAACCGCCCTTTGCTAAGTGGTTTGGCGGCGGGAAGTTAAACGTTTCCGAAAATTGCATCGATCGCCACCTCGGCACCGCCCGCGAAAACAAGGCGGCACTAATTTTCGAAGGCGAGCCGGGCGACGTGCGCACGATCACGTATCGCCAACTCTATTTTCACGTCAGTCGTTTTGCGCATGTTTTGGAGAACATGGGCATCAAACCCGGTGACCGCATTGCTATTTATATGCCGATGATTCCGGAGGCCGTGATTGCGATGCTGGCCTGCGCGCGTGTCGGCGCGGTGCACACCGTCGTGTTCGGCGGTTTCAGCCCCGAAGCGCTGAAAGATCGCATCAACGATTGCAAAGCGAAGGTCGTCATCACCGCCGACGGCGGCTGGCGGCGCGGCAAAATCATCGAGCTCAAAGCCAACGTGGACAAAGCTGTCGAAGGCGCGCCCTGCGTGCAATCGGTGCTCGTCGTCAAACGTTGCGGCAATGCGATCAACATGGTCGAAGGTCGCGACACGTGGTGGCGCGAGGCTTGGGAAGGCGCACCGAATCACCACAAGGCGAAAGCGTTCGACTCCGAGCATCCGCTCTTCGTGCTCTACACCTCCGGTTCGACGGGCAAACCGAAGGGCGTGCTACACACTTCCGCCGGCTACCTGCTCGGCGCAAAACTCAGCGCGCAATACGTTTTCGATCTCAAGGAAAACGACCGCTATTTCTGCACCGCCGACATCGGTTGGGTCACGGGCCACAGTTACGTTGTTTACGGTCTGCTCGCGAACGGCTCGACGATTTTCATCTACGAAGGCGCGCCCAATCAGCCGGAGCCGGACCGCTTCTGGCAAATGATCGACCGCCACGGCGTCACCATTCTCTACACCGCGCCCACCGCCATCCGCGCCTTCATGCGCTGGGGCGACAACTACGTGTTGCGTCATCGCCTCGATTCGTTGCGCCTGCTCGGCTCGGTCGGCGAGCCGATCAATCCCGAGGCGTGGATGTGGTATCACAAACTCATCGGCAAAAAACGTTGCCCGATCGTGGACACGTGGTGGCAGACCGAAACCGGCTCCATCATGATCTCGCCACTCCCAGGCGCGATTCCTACCAAGCCCGGCTCGGCCACATTGCCGTTCTTCGGCGTGGTGCCGATGGTTGTCGATTCCGACGGCAAGGAAGTGCCGCGCAACAGCGGCGGCAAACTCGTCATCACCAAACCGTGGCCGTCGATGCTGCGCACACTTTGGGGCGACGACGAGCGTTTCAAAAAAGCCTACTTCTCCGAATTCCCGAAGCACCCGCACTATTACTTCACCGGCGACGGCGCCCGGCAGGACAAGGACGGCTATTTCTGGATCGTCGGCCGCATCGACGACGTGCTCAACATCTCCGGTCACCGCCTCGGCACCGCCGAAGTGGAGAGCGCGATGGTGTCGCACCCCGATGTGGCCGAAGCCGCCGCCGTGGGTCGCCCCGACGAACTCAAGGGACAATCCCTCGTGGTCTTCGTGACGCTCAAAGCCGGCCGCGAGCCGACCGATGCGCTTAAGGAAATCCTGCGCAATCACGTCGGCAAAGAAATCGGCTCACTCGCGAAACCCGATCAAGTTCGTTTCGCCGCTGGTTTGCCGAAAACGCGTTCCGGAAAAATCATGCGCCGTCTGCTCAAAGAGCTCGCCACCTCCGGCGAGATCAAAGGCGACACGACGACGCTCGAGGATTTTTCGGTCATCGCGGCGCTTAAATCCGACGACGAATGAGAAACCACTTCTCCTCAACTGCGCGCGTTCGCACCGTCGATCGCGCCCGGGCGCGCGGCTTCACGCTGCTCGAACTTCTCACCGTCATCGCCATCGTGGCTGTGCTCACGTCGATCGTCATCGGCGTGGGTCGTCGCGCGTCGGAGAGCGGTAAAATCGCGCGCGCCAAGGCGGAATTGGCCGCCATCTCGACCGGTCTCGAAGGCTACAAACGCCAATACGGCAGCTACCCGCAAACCGCTGACGCGACACGCCTCTTGCAAGCGCTGGTCGGCAAACTCGGTCCGACCGGCGTGGCGATGAATGCGCGCGCGTTGATTGAAGCCGCGAAGTTCACCACGGCCAACGGCGTCGATCCATTCGTCTCACCACTCGCCGTGTTGATTGATCCGTGGGACCAGCCCTACGTCTATGTTTACCGCGTGCCTGCGACGGGGTGGACGAATTCGAGCTTTGTGCTTTATTCCATTGGGCCGGACGGAAAGGATTCGCCGCAACTGCTCGCAGGTGGGATTATCGATCCCACGCCCCAAGAAAACGCCGATAACCTCTACGCTAATCGCCCCTGATGAGTGCCACGCTTTCCCCCTGTCTCGCCGCTTCGTTCCCGCATCCCTCCGCTCCGCGCTCACGCCGCCGCGGATTCACGCTGATCGAGTTGCTCGTGGTCGTGGCCATCATCGGCATCTTGGCCGCATTGTTGTTCCCCACCATCGGCGCCGCCAATCGCACCGCCAAGAAATCGAAATCACGCGTGCAATTTAACCAATGGTCCGCGGCGATGGAGCAATTTAAACAGGAATACGGCTACTACCCGCAAATCGACGCCGGCAGCAGCACGCCGAACAAGATCAACCCGATCCGCTTCGCCGGCGCGCTCACTGGCAAACGGCTCGACGGCACTCCCTTTGCCCGGGGCGACGTTAATCTCGGCGGCAACACCAAGATGATTTCCTTCTACGCGCTGACTGACGCCGAACTCAGTGCGGACCGCACACAACTCGTCGATGCCTTTGGCAACACCGACATCGCCATCCTCTATGATCGCAACGGCGACGGCCGCATCACTATCGCCGACGGCAATCGTGTGGCGGTGCTCGATCAAGGCGGCAACGCGCTCACGCCCGACGACTCCGATCTCAACCTGACCACCGGTGTCCGCGCGGGAGTGCTGATTTATTCCGCCGGCTACGGCGACACCAACGGCAATCTCGTCCTGAGTTGGAAATGAGTGAAAGTCCCCGCTGCGATTCATCGCCCGGCGTCGGTCGCGTGAATCACGCGATGGCGTCGCGACGGTCGGCGCGCATACGTGGATTTTCGCTACTCGAACTGCTTGTTGTTGTCGGCCTCATCGCCGTGTTGTCCGCCGTTTTCATCGGTGGCATGGGCGGTGGAAAATCCTTCGCCCTGCAAGCAGGGCAATCCGTCGTTTCCAACCTTGTCTCCGCCGCCCGCTCCCGCGCGCTCGCCAACGGCAATCCGACGCGCCTCCTGCTCAACACCGAAGTGACGGTCATCGCCACGCCGTCACGTTTTCTGCGTTACCTCATTTTGCAGGAACAAACGAGCAGCGGCGAATGGGTGACTGTCACTGAACTGTTTCTCCCCGATAATGTCTACCTGCTCCCGCGCACGCCCGACGCCGCGCTCTTGAGCGATCCGGGAAAATGGCAAACCGAGCGCGCGACCAATCTGCGCTCGCTCGCGTTCGCCATCAACTCCGTCACCGCCACCATCAACGCCCCTTACCCCGAGCAATGGTCCGCGCTGAATTTTGCCGCGGATGGTCGCCCGAAATTCGACCACGATCCCGCCACGGCGTCCGAGCCGCGCGGCCTGATTTTGACTGGTGGCCGCGTGTTGCCACCAGGCAGTCCACAACCGCTCGTCTTCGACAACGCCGAGAACGTGCGCGGACTCACGCTGAGCAATTACGGTGTGCCGATCCTCATCAACGAACGGAGCGGTTTCTAACATGCGCCCTCCGTTGTTCACTCGCGCGTTTTCGATGATCGAGGTCGTCATTGCCGTCGGCATTTTCACCATCGCCGCCGCGACGATCCTCGCGCTCTTGCCGTCTACCACGCGCCAAGCCGCGGGCTCGCGCGATATTCAGACCGCCGCGCGGATGCCCGACGCCATCAAGCTCGCGCTCGAACGCGCCGTGCCGGCCGCCTCGTTCGCCACCTTCACCAGCGCGAACTTCGTCGCCGCCCGCGACGGCACCCAAGTCCGCCCCGTGCCCGGCACCGACGACAACTTTGAGCAGTATTTCCTGATCGAAGTGAATCCGTTCCCCGGCAGTTCGGCACTGGGCTACAATCCCGCCACGCCCTTACTCGCGCTCCAAGTGCGCGTGAGTTGGCCTTATCGTCCACCGGGTCCATTCGCGCCGCCGACCGAGGCGATTGATCGCGAGCAGTTCAGCTTTCCCGTCGCTCTGCGCCCATGATTGCAACGCGCAAACAGTCGGGCTTCACCATCTTGGAGCTGCTCATCGCCATCGCGATCACCCTCGCGCTGACGGCCGCCATGCTTTCCATCACTACTGGCACGCTGACGATTTGGCGCCGGGTGCAGGGGAATTTCTCAGCGTCGTCGCAGGCGAAACTCGTGCTCGATTTACTGGAACGCGATTTGCAATCCGCCGTGCGCCGCAACGACGCCAACCGTTGGTTGTCCGCCGAATTGCCCAACGCCACTTTTCCGGGTTGGGTCGAAGAAGCCGATCCCGCCGCTATTACCAAACCCGTCAGCGCCGCCAGCCTCAACGCCGTGCCGAGCGCCGTGGGCGAGGGGATTGCTCAGGCGCGCTTCGGTCTCACTGGCGTGTGGCTGCGCTTTTTTGCCCCCGACAATTCCGGACAACCGGTCGCGATTTCCTACCGCGTGATGCGCACCGCCACCGACAGCGCACTCAACGACCCACCGCGCAACCCGCGCCACTATTTTCTCTTCCGTTCGCAAACTCAGCCCGCGCAAACGCTCACCACCGGCTACGATATTCTCGCCACGCCTTACGCCACCGCCTTCGCCCGTCCGTCGCTCGACGATGTGCTCGCCGACAACGTCGTTGATTTCGGCGTCTGGCTCTACGTGCGCGACAGCAGCACCGCGACCGGTTTGACGCGCGTTTTTCCCACGGCAGCCAACGACGTGACGCGCTACCTCGGCGTCGGCAACGGCACCGCCGCTGTCGGCAATCGCTTCCCCGACGTCGCCGATGTGATGGTGCGCATCCTCTCCGAGGAAGGCGTGCAACTGCTGGAAAATCTCGAAACCGGACGCGAAACACTGCGCCCGCCGAGTTACGCCAACAACGATGAGTGGTGGTGGGGCATCATCGAAGCGCACTCGCAAGTGTTCGTGCGCCGGATCAAATTGACCGGAGGTCTGAGATGAAACGACTTTTATCAACTCGCTCCCCGCAACGCGGTTTCGCGCTGATCATCACGCTCGCACTCGTCGCGATGCTCGTGCTCGTGGTGCTCGCGCTCACGTCATTGGTGAAGGTCGATAGCAAACTCACCGACACCACGCTCAGCCAAACCAAAGCCCGCCAAAACGCGCTGCTCGCGCTCGATGTGGCGATTGCGCAATTGCAAAAACACGCCGGACCGGACGCGCGGAGCACCGCCACCGGTGATGCCTTTGGTCCGCCGGGGGCGAAGTATTATACGGGTGTCTGGGACGTGGCCGGTGGCGCGACCGCCAAGACGTGGCTGGTCAGTGGCAGCGAATCGACCACGACAAATCCCGTCGCGTTACTGGATGGTGCGTTGGACCCGACGACCGAGCCAACGCCGAACGATGTGTATCTGGTCGGCGACAACACGATCGCCACCGCCGCTGGTTCACCCACGGCCGAGGAAAAAAAGCTGCGTGTAAAATTGCCCAAAGTGCCCGTGCTCGGCGAAGCGCCCGGCATGGGCAATTCCGTGCGCGTCGGCAGTTACGCGTGGTGGGTCGGGGATCAAGGGGTGAAGGCGTCGATCGGACTGAGAGATCGGGGTGATGAGGTCACCTACTCGCCGTGGGACACCGTGGTGCAACGGCGGAGAATCCGGCAGCAGATTTCCGGTGGAGCCACCTATTTTTCAGGACAAAACACCTACGGATTTGATCCGTTCGATACTTCCAATTTCGCTTCGCTGAAAAATCTGATTAGTCGCGAGCAATTGGTCGGACTCAAGCCCATCTCGACCTCCGCTTCGCTGCCCAGATTTATCGCGACACACTTCCATGCGTTGACCGATTCGACATTTGGCGTGTTGGCGAATACGAAGCCGGGTGGCGACGTGAATCGCGGACTGTTGCGGGATTTGTCGCTCGCGCCCGAGTTGCTCGGTCCTGCGTTTTCGGCTTATGCGAATTATCGCAACTACATGGAGACGCCGGCGTCGGGGAATAAGGCTTTTCCGTCCATCACCAATGTCGACTCCTCGAGGCGGCGCTATTCCATCGTCCTTCCGGTAACCGCGCAGCTTGAGAACGCAGGCCCCGAATTGACCTTTAGTGTGGCTCCTGTGCTGACGACGTTCTTCCTGCAGTATTCGTTCTTTAACGGCTCGACCCCCGCGACGGCCAATCAGATTACTGTCGCCTGTCGGTTGTATGTGGAACTTTGGAATCCCTATACTTCTGCGCTGGTGCCGCCCGATGATTTGACGGTCGAGATTTCCGGTTTGCCGCAGGTGACTGTTGGGGGAACACAGATCGATTTGGCGGCGGATCTCCCGACCGCAATTGCGGGATCCAATGGGTCAATCGTGGCAAAATTGCCGTTCACTGCAGCGAACGTAACGATGGCAGGTGGGGCCTCTTGGTTGCCGGGCAGACTTTATGCGTGGGTGACGTCCGGTGCCGCGGGACAGTCGCTGGAATTTCACGAAAAGAATATCAGCCACAATGCGGGGGGGTGGTATTACCCGAAGAAAGCGACGGCGATCGGGCTGAGTGCCAATGCCCAACTTTCCGTGACCGGGCCAACAGTCTCGAATTTGAAGGTGACCCTGAGGAACTCCCAAGGGATCGTGGCGGTTTACAACGCACCAATCTATCCGTCGTTTGTGACGCCAGCCCCTGGAACGAATTGGAAATTCGCCTTCACATACCGGATCAAGCAACCGAGCAACGCGGATAAGGATCGATCGTGGCTCGAAACATATGATCCCCGAGGAAACTTGGTCCCCACGGCGATGGATTTTTACGATCCAAACAAAGGAGGACATTCTCCTGATCTTTACAACGTTCAGCAGCCGATTTCTTCGCAGCATTTGCTTCAATTTCTGCTCTATCGAACACAGGGTAAGACTAGTGTGGCTTCAAATTCTGCGCATAATGATGTTCCGCTATTTGAGTTGCCGCGGTTGCCGTTTCTTTCGCTCGGAGAGTTGCAACACTTGCAGTTCAAGAATTTGCGTCCCTTTGCTCTCGGCAATTCGTGGGGAGGGGCAGCAAACCGAGTATTTGACCGTTATTTTTTCTCAGGCTTACCCACCACCGGATCCCGTCCTGCCCTCCAGACGAATGAACCGCTGCCCAACTGGAACCTGCTCCCGGTGGACACGCGCCGCAGTCCTGCGCAGCCGTTGACAGTCGATGATTTGCGCGACGGCAATAACCGCACGAGTGCAAACTATCCTTATTCGTCGCGTTACTTGATGCAGGCAGGTGCATTCAATCTGAATTCAACGAATCAGACGGCCTGGCGCGCGGTGCTTTCGGGCGTGCGATTTGGATCTGCACGCCCATTCCAAAGGGCGATTGTTGATAATAGTCAGGGTAGCAATGCGCTGGGCACGCAACGGGCACTTGGTCAAACTACGCGTGACGAAACCTTCATCAACGATCCATTTTCAGGCGTGGGAAATGCGGCTCCGGTTTTCTTTCGTTTCCCGCAGTCCGCGCAAGAAACCTATGACTGGCTGGCTGGTCCCGCAACGCACAGCCAAGCACTGAGCACGCAGGCGTTTCGGCAAGGGGTGAGGGGAAATAATCCGACATTTAGCGATCCAGATTTTTCACCGCAACAACTCCACAATTTGGAGACTTCGCAAATCGAGACGCTTGCGACCTCAGTCGCCCGATTGGTGCGCGAGAAACTGGCAAGCAGTGGTCCGTTTCGAAGCATCGAGGAGTTTCTGAGCGCGAGCTCGGCCTATGGCGGCAGAAGCTTGCTCGAGAAGGCAATTGAGGACGCTGACATCAATCCGGCGTCGATGGGGTCGCTCGTCCCGGCTTCTGCCAAAGATCCTGGTTTTAGCTCACTAACATTGACCCAAGCCGATATTATCACAGGCATTGCGCCCTACCTGCGCAATCGCACTGATACTTTCCTTATTCGAGTCTATGGGGAATCGGTTAATGCCGTTACCCAAGAGGTCGAATCGGGGGCTTGGGCTGAAGCCTTGGTTCAACGAACTCCCGAAACGGTCGATGCTTCAGACAATCTCCTTCAACCCTCCCTCAACGGCTTTGGCCGTAAATTCAAAATCCTCTCCTTCCGATGGCTAAGTCCCAGCGAAATCTGATTTTTGGTCTCCTCTTGCTTGTTTCGAGCTTCCTGCCTGCGCTTGGGCAGGAACCGCGCCCGCGTGCGGTCAACATTAGGTTTAGCACCTATGCATTGAACCCACCGACGGAAATCGGCTATTTCCCGAAAGAAAAATCCTCGATCGTCGGGATCAAATTCTATGGAGCCAGCCGTTCGCAAGCTTTCCAATACACCGGCAGTCCCGACGTTAAGTTCTACGACGTCAACAACCCGAAATCCGATCCGATTGCCGTTTGGAAATCTGAGGGAAAATATTCCAATGCATTCCTGTTGTTCCTCCCCCGACACGAAAAGAGCACGGATGGAACGACGTATTCAATTTACGCTGTCGATGATAGTTTGACGCGGATACCCCAGGGGCACTTTGCGATTCTCAATTTGGCCGGTCGTGATTACGATGGGCGGTCCGGTAAGCATAACTTCGCGGTTGCGCAGGGCGTTAATGACGCGGTCGCGGGTTCTGGAGTGGTATACGTTGAGCTGTCAATTAAGCAGGACAGCAAGAAACTGGTGGTTGGTGGTATCAAGTTCGATATGAAGTCCAGCGAGCGCTCTTTGATTCTCGTCTTTCCGCCGGTCAAGAAGACCGGTCTGCAACCTGTTTTAAGAAGCCTTGTGGATTACGAAACCGCCAAGCAGGAAGACGTTGCCAAGTAGGCAAAGACGTCGCGTTTGCTGGCAGCTGTGCGCCGAATGCGGACAGCAAGGTGGCGTGAATTGCGGTCGGGCTGGCATAAGCGGGCAGAAAAATCTTGTGGATTTTTGGCAAAAACTGTGGCTTCAAAGCCGTTCCTCGGCAGAGACGCTGTAGGAGTTCAAGCCAGAGTAGCTCAGCGGTAGAGCAGCCCCGACAACGTCGGGGTTGGTCGGCCACCGAAAAGCTCCGGTTCCAAGTTCAAGCCAGAGTAGCTCAGTGGTAGAGCAGCCCCGACATCGTCGGGGTTGGTCGGCCACCGAAAAGCTCCGGTTCCAAGTTCAAGCCAGAGTAGCTCAGCGGTAGGGCAGCCCCGACATCGTCGGGGTTGGTCGGCTGCCGACACACTTCGGTAAAATATTTCGCCAGAGTAGCTCAGTGGTAGAGCAGGGGACTCATAAGCCCTTGGTCGGCGGTTCAATCCCGCCCTCTGGCACCACTTTCACGACGGATGTTTTTCGTCTACATTTTGCGGGGCGATTCCGGCCGCCACTACATCGGCCAGACCAACGACCTCGCGGCCCGCCTGGCCCAGCACCGCAGCGGCCACACCCACACGACGAAACGCCTCGGTGATCACATCGAGATCGTCGCAAGCCGCAGTTTCGCGACTCGCGCGGAAGCGGTGGCGGTGGAGCGCAAACTCAAGGCGTGGGGCAAACCAGCCTTGGCGATTGAGTATTTGAAGCGAAGCGACTGAAGGACAGCCCCGACTCGGTCGGGGTTGGTCGGCGGCCTGCTCGCGACGAAGTCGGAGCCTGCTCGCGACGAAGTCGGAGTTCAAATCTCGCCCTCTGGCACCCCTTTTCGTGCTTTTCGTGTGTTTCGTGGGTGACCTCCGTAGCCTCGTCGCGCCCGCCGGCCTTACTTTCGTGTCGTTTAGTGTATTTCGTGGTGACCCTCCGATCTTCGCGTCTCGCGAAATTTGGTTTCCGCCAACGGCTTCCTGTGTTTCGTAACTGCGGTGAGCAACACGGCCAACTTCGATCTCGTCATTCTCGCTGCGGGCATGGGCAGCCGTTTCGGCGGCCTCAAGCAGGTGCAACCCGTCGGCGCGGCCGACGAGTTGATCATCGAATACTCCATCTACGACGCGCGCCGCGCGGGGTTTGACCGGCTCGTGTTGGTGATCCGTCGCGAGATCGAGGCCGACTTTCGCGCCAGCATCGGGCGGCGGCTCGAAAAACACATCGCCGTCGACTACGTGTTTCAGGAGACGGACGATTTGCCGGCCGGCTCGACCGTGACGGCGCGCAACAAGCCGTGGGGCACGGGTCATGCCGTGTTGGCGGCCCGCCACGCGGTGCAGCGTCCCTTCGCGGTGATCAATGCTGACGATTTCTACGGCGCGGCGGGCTATCGTGCGCTCGCGGCGCATTTTGCGGCGTCGAGCGATTATGCGATGGTCGGCTATCCGTTGCGGCAAACGCTTTCCGAACACGGGGCCGTGAGTCGCGGACTTTGCGCCATCGCCGGTAGCGGCCGATTGGAGAGCATCACCGAAGTGACGAAAATCACGAAGCGCGACGCCGGTGGCGCGAGCTACCTCGATGCGGCTGGCGCGACGCAACAGCTCAGCGGCGACGAAATTGTTTCGATGAATTTCTGGGGTTTCACGCCGGCGGTGTTCGCGCAATTGGAGGAGCGCTTCACGCGGTTCCTGCGCGAGCGTGGCGGCGATCCGAAAGCGGAGTTCTATTTGCCGACGTCGTTGAGCGAACTTAATCAGGCGGGCGAGGCGCGCATCGCGCTGCTGCGCAGTGACGACGCGTGGTTCGGCATTACTTATCGCGAGGATTTGCCCGCCGCACAGGCGGCAGTGCGCGACTTGGTGCGCGCGGGAGTTTATCCGGCGCCGCTCTGGGGCTGAAGACTCCTTGCTTGGAAATCGCGAGCAAGCCCGCTCCCACCTTTGGATTTTGCTGCTTATTTCGCGAGCAAGCTCGCTCCTACATTTGGATTCCCCTGTGGGAGCGAGCTTGCTCGCGACTTACTCACCCCAACTCCGCCAACAACGCCTGCATTTCGCGCGCGGGATCTTCGTGGTCCTGCGCAATGGCGAGCTGCAACGACAACTCAAAGCGCGTGCGCGCGTCCGCTTTGCGACCGAGCGCGAGCAGTGCTTTACCGAGGAGAATCTGCGCCATCATCCAGTCCGCTTTGCGCGCCACGCAAAACTCGAGCTGCGGCACCGCGTCGGCCCAGCGTTCTTCGCGCACGAGTGCCTGCGCGAGACTGAAACGGAATTTCTCGTTCTCCGGATGTTGCGCAACGAGGGCGGCAAAGCGGTCGGAGTTCATTTCAATCGACGAAGAGCACGACAGCCGTGGCGTTGTCAAAACCACCGCGTTCCCGCGCGAGCGCGACGAGTTTTTCGGCGACGGACTGTGCGTCGCTCGCTTCTGCGAGTTGACGCTGAATTTCGTGGGGCGTGATGCAGCGCGTGATGCCATCCGTGCACACCAAGTAGCGATCACCGCTCGCCAGCGCGTGCTCGGAGTGGTCGCCCTCAAGAGGTGGCGGTTGACCGACGCACCGCGTCAACGCGTGCGGGTTGCCAAAAAATGGTTCGGGCGATTCGCCGCGCGCGATAGCGAAGACATGGTCCGATTTGACGTTGTGGTCGCGCGTCAACGCCACGACTTCATCCTTACGAAGCCGGAACAGCGCGCTATCTCCCACATGCACCACATGGAGTTTATCCAACGCGACGTGCGCGAGAGTGAGAGTGCTGCCAATACCGTAGCGCGGACTGATTTGGCGGCCCAACTGAAACACCGCATCGTTGGCCGCCGTGAGTGCCGCCGCGTAATCGATTGCTGAATCCGCCGCATGTTGCACGAACCACTCGCGCAACGTGGTCAAACTGCACTCGCTTGCTTGCGCGCCGCCGGGCAATCCGCCGATCCCATCCGCCACCGCAAACACGCCGAGAGCGACTTCGCAGAGGCTGCTGTCCTCGTTCTCCGAACGATGGCAGCCGATGTCACTGTGAGCGAAAGCGGTGAACTTCATCAACCGACACGCTGGAACCGCGGTCCTTTAAATGAAAGGACGAAAAACAGTTTCGCGGTCATCTCGCGTCATGCGTTCGTAGCGGCTTGTCGGCAGACTCGCGATAAACTCGCGTCCGTAGGCCTTCGTCACCACGCGCGGATCGAGAATCGTGACGACGCCGCAATCCGTGCGACTGCGAATGAGGCGGCCGATGCCTTGGCGGAACTTGCTGACCGCTTCGGGCAGGGCGAGCTGTGCGAACGGATTGCCGCCTTCGGCACTGACCCATTCCGCGCGCGCTTCGGCGACCGGGTGATTCGGCGGATCGAACGGCAAGCGTGTAATCACGACTTGGGACAACGCTGCGCCGGGCACATCGATGCCAGTCCAGAAACTTTCGGTGCCGAAGAGCACGGCGTTGCCCGCCTGACGCAACCGCTCCGCGAGATCGGAACGCGACGCGCCCGCCGCCTGCATGAGGCAGGCGCGGCCCGCTTGTTTGTAGTCAGCTTCGAGACGCGTGGCGACTTCCTGCAAGTCGCGATAACTGGTGAACAACACGAGCGAACCACCGGGCACTCGCAGCGTGCAGAAACGCACGTAGTCGGTGAGCGCGGCGAGATTGAGCTGTCCATTCGCCGCGCTCGGCTCCGGCATATCGGCCGCGAGGTAAACGCGCATGTGGCGCTCGAAATCGAACGGCGATTTTTCGATCAGCGTCTCGACCGCGTGCGCACCGACGCGCTCGCGAAAAGGCTCAATCGTGCTGCCGGTGGCGAGCGTTGCACTCGTCAACACCGCCGACGTGTGACGCGAGAAAAGTCGCTCGTTCAACTCTGCCGACACATCGAGCGGCGCGGAGCGCAAATGGAGAATCGCTTCGCGACGCGTCATGCCGGATTCGAGCCAATGCACGTGGCCAGCGCGCGCTTGGTTCAGCCACGCGGTGATGCCGTCGCGATACGCGCTCACGCGACGGTGTTTGCCGGTGACTTCGTCCTGCGCCACGCCATCGGGCAGGCGAGTGCGCAGCGCGTCGAGTTGCGCGAGCACACCGTTGAGCGGACCGGCGAGAATATTCTCGGTGAAACCGGATTCGCGCACCCGCAACGGCCCTTTGGTTTTGCCGAGTCGCTCGGAAAGCGTGGCAAAGAAATACGCGGCTTGCTCGTGCGCGATCTCGACCACTCGGCTCGCGTCGGGCGCGTCGTGTTTCACGAAGAGTCCCTTGGTGCGCGCGGGGTTGAAGAGTGAATTGAGCAACCGGCGCAACCCGAACGAACTCAACGCGAGGCCGAGTTGCTCAGTCGCGATATCCGGCACCGTATGCGCTTCGTCGAGCACGAGAAAATCATCGAGACGCAAAATGCCACTCGCCGGACTGCGCCCCATCTCGTCGTTCACCGACATCAGCGTGAAGAGCAGACTGTGATTGACGATGAGGAGATTAGCGGCGTCGCAGCGCGCCTTGGCGCGGCGGTAAAAGCAGGAACCGTCCTTGCAATTGCGCGAGGAGCACGCGTCGGAGTCGGCGGAAACTTCCTCCCACACGTCGGAACTCACGCGGGGAAGCAGATCGATGAGCAGTCCCGTCTCGGTCGTCGCGGACCAAAGCGCCACGCGCTGCAACTCGTCCTGTTCGGCGGATTGGAAGAGTTCGCGTTTCTCCGCGAGCGCGCGTTTGAGCCGCGTCGTGCAGAGATAATTGCCTTTGCCCATCAACACCGCGCTGGTGAAGTCGCGATAAGCCGCGAGCTCCGGCAACGCGCTAAAGAGCCGGCGGCAATTGGCGAGGTCCTTGTCGCGAATCTGCTCTTGCAGCGTCTTGGTGTGAGTGGAGACGACGAATTGGCGGCGCGTATCGACGGCGTGGATGATGCCCGGCACGAGGTAGGCGAGGCTCTTGCCGACACCGGTGCCCGCTTCGCAAAGCAAACTGGAGTTGCCCGTGAATGCGGCGGCGACCGCGTGGGCCATGCGCTCCTGCTCGGGCCGATGCTCCAAACCGAGGGCGCGCACCAACCAACCGTCGTCGGCGAACGTCGCCTCCGTCAGTTCGGTTGCGCGGGAAATGACCGCGCCGCCGCCTTCGTTTAAGCTAATCATCACCAGCGACTGAGCTGATGACTTTCAGCGGGTGCAAATTTATTTGCGACCCGGGCGCGTTGAAACAGGGTGACGCCATGCAGTCGGAACACCGAGATGGCGCGCGTTGGACGCAGGAGTTGATTCGCTTTCTCCAAGCGCAACCCGAAGTGGCCGCCGTGCGCGTCAATGAAGCCGAGCGCACCGTGGCGGTGGCGACGTTGGGGCCGGTGCGCACCGCGCAACTTGAAGCGCAGATCAATGAAGTGCTGCGCGCAATCGACGCGAAACTCAGTGACAACAGTTCGGCGAAAACCGCGGCGGGGGCGGAGAGTTTTCTCGTGCGCGAGGCCGATGGCGTGACGACGGTGGAGCGACCGACCTGTGCGACGGCGCCGCGTTTTTTTCAATGGAAGGAATACACGTTGCCGGAAACGGAAGAGGAAGAAGAGGACGACCATCACGGACACGCGCATGACGACGGAGAATGGAAACTGCTCGCGACGTTGGCGGCGGTGTGCGGGGGCGTGGGACTCGTGGCGTATTTTGCGACTGGCTTCGGGGCCCCGCCATGGTTGGTCACGACGCTGTTCAGTGCCGCGTTGATTGCGGGCGGGTGGGATGCAGCGATCGATTCGTGGGCGCATCTGCGGAAGCGCAAACTGGATATCCATTTTCTGATGCTCGCGGTGGCGGTCGGTGCGGTGGCGGTCGGCGCGTGGGGCGAAGCGGTGTTGCTCTTGTTTCTGTTTTCCGGTGCGGGCGCGATGGAAGCCTACGCGATGGAGCGGACGCATCGCGAAGTGTCGGCGTTGCTGCACACGGCACCGAAACAAGCGACAGTGGTGGATGCGAGCGGCGAAGAACGCGTCGTGTCGATCGACGATCTAAAATTGGGCGACCGCGTGGCGGTGAAGCCGGGTGAAATGTTTGCCGCTGACGGTGACGTCGTCAAAGGCGAGAGTGCGAGCGATGAATCGACGCTGACAGGCGAAGCGTTGCCGGTGGAGAAGAGCGTCGGCGCGGAAGTATTCAGCGGCACGATCAATTTGTGGGGCGCGGTGGAGTTCACCGTGCGGCGATTGCCGAGTGAGAGCACGTTGCAGAAAATTATTCGTCTGATTCAGACGGCGCAAAAACTCAAAGCGCCGAGCCAGCGGTTCACGGATCGCTTCGGCGGCAAGTATACGCTGATCGTGCTCGGGTGCACGGCGTTGATGTTTTTCGTGTGGTGGCTCGGCTTCGATTTGCCGGCGTTTGAGAATCAGCCGGGCGTCTCCTCGGCGTTTTATCGCGCGATGACGCTGCTGGTGGTGGCGAGTCCGTGTGCGCTGGTGCTCTCGATTCCGTCGGCGATTCTGGCGGCAATCGCGTGGGGCGCACGGCACGGTGTGTTGTTTCGGGGCGGTGGCGCGATTGAGAAACTGGCGGAGATCGACACCGTCGCGCTCGACAAGACCGGCACGTTGACCACGGGCGAACTCGCGGTGGTGGCGGTGGAAAGTTTTCCGCCAGGTCGTGAGCAAGATGTGTTGGAACTCGCCTACGCGCTGGAGCGGCAGTCGCAGCATCCGATTGCGCGGGCGATCACGGGCTACGCGAAGAAACAGCAGACGAAGCTGCGCGAAGTCACGAAATTCGAATCAATCACCGGCCAGGGGGTGCGCGGTAAATTCGGCGACGCGATGGCGGTGCTGGGTCGCCGTGAGTTGCTGGCCGCCGGACCGTTTGCAGAATGGTTGGAGAAAGTTCCGGCCGCGGCGGCGGAAAATGCAGAAGTGTGGGTGGTGACGAGCGGCGTGGTGGGGCGCTTGTTGTTGCAGGACCAATTACGCGCGGAGTCGAAGGACGTGCTCGCTCAACTCGCAGCGCGGGGCATCAAGACGATCATGCTGACCGGCGATCGGCGGCACACGGCGGAATCCGTGGCGCGGGCGCTCGGCGTCGACGAAGTGCGCGCGGGGCTGTCGCCGGAGGAGAAAGTGCAAATTGTCGACGAGCTCGGTCGCTCCGGGCGCAAAGTGGCAATGGTGGGCGACGGCGTGAATGACGCGCCGAGCCTCGCGGCGGCTTATGTGTCGGTGGCGATGGGCGCGCGTGGGAGTGATGCGGCGTTGGAGCAAAGCGAAGTCGTGTTGATGCACGACCGGATCGAGAATTTTCTGGCGGCGTTGCGGCTGAGCCAGCGGGCGAAGCGCGTGATCCGGCAGAATCTGGTGATCTCGCTCGGCACGGTCGTCGTGATGGTGCTTGCGTCACTGGCGGGCGCGATTCCGTTGAGCCTCGGCGTGATCGCGCACGAAGGCAGCACGGTGGTCGTGTGCCTGAACAGCTTGCGACTGCTCTTTGGTCGCAACAGCTAACAACGAACAAGGCGCGGGCGGAGTCCGCGACGTGCTCAGTCTTCGATCCACACGTGGTCGCCGGTGCGGACTTCCTCGGCGAGTTCGATCATGTCAAGATTGCCCATTTGCACGCAGCCGCTGCTGGCCGGTGAACCGAGGAGGTGTTCGCGGTTGGTGCCGTGAATGTAAACGTAGCGCGAGTAAGTATCGACGTCGCCGCCAGCGTTGTAGCCTTCCTCGAGGCCGCGCAACCAGAGGATGCGCGTGGTGATGAGGTTGCGGTCCTGTGCTTCGTCGGCGAATTCGGAAAAATGCTGGCCAGTGCTGACGCGCGTGTTGAACACGATGCCGGGAGGCGCGCCGCCGCCGATGCGTTCGGCGATGGTGTGCAGGCCACGGGGCGTGCCGAGGGAGTCTTTCACGTTGGACGGCGGGCGCAGGGACGTGGACACCACGAAAACCTTCACTAATTGGCCGGCGCGATAAAATCCAAGCCGCTGTTGGGCAATGGACACGACAATGACACGCTCTGTCGGCTTGAAACCGAGCGCGTTGCACTTTTCTATGGCCCGTTCAAAGGAATCTTTCACGTGAATACAAAGTCTTATCGAGTCGGCATCGTCGGAGCTACCGGAGCAGTCGGTCAAGAGTTGATTGGCCTGCTGCAGTCGCGCGCGTTTCCCATGGAGGAGTTGCGGCTGATGGCCTCGGCTCGTTCCGTCGGTCGCGCTGTCAAGGTCGGGAGCAAGGAAATCAAAGTCGTCGAAGCAGCGCCGGCGGCGTTCGACGGGTTGGACATCGCGTTCTTTGCCGCCGATGGCGCCATTGCGCGTGCGCTCGCACCGGAAGCGGTGCAGCGCGGCTGTCTCGTGCTCGATAAGAGCTCGGCATTTCGCATGGCCGCTGACGTGCCGCTGGTCATTCCGGAAATCAATCTCGAAGCCACGCGCGGCCATCGCGGCATTATCGCCAGTCCGAATTGCTCGACGGCCGTCGCCTTGATGGGCCTCTGGCCGCTGCATCAGGCGTTTGGCGTGAAGCGCGCATTTTTCTCCACCTATCAATCAGTCTCCGGCACGGGCGCGGATGCGGTCGATGAACTCGAGGCGCAAGTGCAGGCGCATGTGCGCGGTGAGTTGATGCCGCGGAAAGTTTATCCCTACCAAATCGCCTTCAACGTGATCCCGCAGGTCGATTCGTTTGGCGCGGACGGTTACACCGGTGAGGAATCGAAAATGCGCGAGGAAAGTCGCAAGATCATGAGCCTGCCCGGTCTCAAGGTTTCTGCGACGTGCGTGCGCGTCCCGGTGGTGCGGGCGCATTCCGTGGCGGTGACGGCAGAATTCGAACGTCCCGTCGATTTGGCCCGGGCGCGCACCGTGATTGCGGAGTTTGCCGGAGCGGAGTTAACCGATGACCCGACTCGGAGCATTTATCCGACGCCGCTCGACTACACGCGCAAGGTGAAATGCGGCGTCGGGCGCCTGCGGCTCGATACGGCGCTGGACAACGGTCTTTCGTTTTGGGTCAGCGGCGACAACCTGTGGAAAGGCGCGGCGCTAAACTCCATCCAGATTGCCGAAGCAATGATCCGCGGAGGCATCGCGCTCGCACCCAGCCGTTAAAGTGAGGCCGGGGCACGTCGCGGCACGCATCAAATGATGCGGCGAAGCGAACAATACGTGCCACGGCTTTCTCCTTGCGACGCACCAGCGCCTTCCGTTTCGTGAGCAACTGCCGGACGCCTAGCTCAGTTGGTTAGAGCATCTCGTTTACACCGAGAGGGTCGGGGGTTCGAGTCCCTCGGCGTCCACCAGTTTTGGCGATGGGCTGGCCAAGACTGTTCGCCACGTTCGGCGGGGCGGCTGGGCCCGCCACTTTCATGAAACTCATCCTCGCCACCCGGAAAAGCCCGCTCGCCCTTGCGCAGACCGAAATGGTTGCCGCGCGTTTTCAGGCCGTGCTCGGTGCGGAATGCGAATTGCTCAAAATCGTCACGACCGGTGATCGCCAAACCGATTGGTCACTGATCAAGCAGGGCGGCAAGGGACTCTTCACCGCGGAACTCGAACAGGCGCTCCTGCGCGGCGACGCTCATGCGGCGGTGCATAGTTGCAAAGATTTGCCCGGCGAGAATCCCGCCGGACTCACGATTGCGGGTTTTCTGCCACGCGAAATGACCAACGACGTGCTCGTGCTGCGCGAAGGCGTCACCGTGCCCGCGACGATTGGCACGAGCAGTCCGCGCCGCCAGTTGCAGATTGCGAAATTGTTTCCACAGGCGACGTTTACGGAGATTCGCGGCAACGTGGATACGCGGCTCAAGAAAATCGCCGCCGGGGTTGCCGATGCGACGATTCTCGCAGCGGCCGGCATGCGCCGGCTCGGCATTCACAGTTGGCCCGGCGTCGTGTTGCGCCCGCTGACCTTCGCCGAAAGCGTGCCCGCCGTCGGGCAGGGCGCGATTGCGATTCAATGCGCGGATGCCTTCGCAGCGACGTTGGCACCGGCGTTTGACGCAGCGACCTCGCGGAGCGTGACGCTCGAGCGCGCGTTTCAAGCGGCGATTGGCGGCGGCTGTCAGGTCGCGTTTGCGGCGCACGCCGTTGGCAACCAGTTGTATTTTTTCCACGAACGCACCGGCACGCACACTTACGAGTTGAGCGATGCCGATTTTGCCGCACCGCACGAGACGGCGCGTCGCATGCTCAACGCCCTCGGATTTCATGGCTGCTAAATCTTCCTCCTTACCGCTGCAAGACTGCCGCATCGCGATCACGCGACCGCGCGACCAAGCCGCCGATTGGGCCGCCACCATCACCGCGCAAGGCGGCACGGCGATCGAGTTGCCGCTGATCCAAGTTACCAAGCATTTCGATAAAAACACGCTGGCGGAAGTCTTCGCGGAAATCGGCCAATACGAGTGGATCATTTTCACGAGCGCGAATGGCGCGCGGTTTTTCTTCGAGGAGTTTCACCGTGTGTTTGACGACATCCGCGCGTTCGGTCTGATGCGCATCGCCGTCGTCGGCGCCGCGACGGCCGAAGTGGTGCGAAGCCAGCACTTGCGCATCGAGGTGCAACCCGAGAAAGCCAACGCGGCCGAACTGGCGAAATTGCTGGTGGAACGCGAGGCGATCGACTCGGCCAAAATTCTCGTGGTCACGGGCAACCTCAATCGCGACACCTTGTTCGATGCGCTGCATGAAGCGCGGGCGATTGTGGATCGCCTGCCGATTTATCGAACGGTGGAAACGGACCTGTCGAAGGATCCCCTCGCGAGCGACTTTCGGCGCGACGGAGCGGACGCGATTCTCTTTGCGAGTCCTTCGGCGGCGCAGTCGTTCTTCGATCAAGCCGCCGCGCTCAAGCTCGACGCGAAAGCGCGCCGTCCGTTGGCGGGCAGCATCGGTGCCACCACCACGGCGGCGATGAAACAGCTCGGCTTGCCCGTCGATTTCGAAGCAACCGAGGCCAACTTGAATTCCCTGCTCGAAGCGTTCGCCGCCAAACGCAAGCCCCGCGCCTAGTGCGTGCTGCCTCCTTTTTCATCGGTTCACACTCTTCTTCCTCTATGAAAGTTCCCTTTCTCGATCTGAAACAACAACACCAAGCGATTCGCGAAGAAGTGCTGGCGGCATTGGCGGCCACTTACGACGCGACGCGTTTTTGTCTCGGTAAGGATGTGGAAGATTTCGAGCGCAACTTTTCGACGACGTATGGCTATGCGCGCACCTTGGGCATGAACAGCGGCACGTCGCCGTTGCACGTCGGTTCGATCTGCGGCGGTTTCGGCCCGGGCGATGAGATTATCACCACGCCGTTCACGTTTGCCTCCAGTTGCTGGGGTATCAGCTACGTCGGCGCAAAACCGGTCTTCGTCGATGTTGAGCCGGACACCTGGTGCATCGCGCCGGAGGCGATTCGGGCCGCGATTACGCCGCGCACCAAGGGCATCGTCGTCGTTCATATTTTCGGTCAACCGGCGCGGATGGACGAAATCATGGCGATTGCGCAGGAGCACAACCTGTTCGTCATCGAAGATTGTGCGCAAGCGGTTGGCGCGACTTACAAAGGCACGCCGGTCGGTGCGATGGGCGATTGCGGCACGTTCAGTTTCTATCCGACGAAAAATCTCGGCGCGTGCGGCGAGGGTGGCGCGTTTGTTTCGCGGCATCCCGCCGTAATGGAAAAGGCCCAACTGTTGCGCGTGCACGGCTCGCCGAAGCGATACCTGCACACTGAGGTTGGCTTCAATTTCCGCATGGACGGCTTTCAAGGCGCGGTGCTGAACATCAAGTTGCAGCACATTGCGCGTTGGACGGCGCGTCGGCGCGAGATCGCGGCGCGCTACCGCGCGGAGATCACGCATCCGGAGATTCAATTGCCCGTGGTGCCGTCGCACGGTGAGTCGGTGTGGCATCAGTTCACCATGTTGCATCCGCGTCGTGATGCGTTGCGTGCGCATCTGGAGCAATGCGGCGTCGGCACGGAAATTATTTATCCCGGCCCGATGCACCTGCAGCCGTGCTATGCGGAGCTGGGATACGCGAAAGGCAGTTTGCCGGTCGCCGAACACGCGAGTGCGTGCTGTGTGAGTCTGCCGATTTTTCCCGAACTTACCGACGAGCAACTCGCCCACGTGATCGCGTCGGTCAATTCGTTCACCGGTTAACTCAAACGCGTGTCGTCGTGATCAATGGTATCACTCTCAAGATTTGCGGTCTAACCTCGGTCGCGGATGCGCAGGCGGCGGCGGCAATCGGCGCCGACTACTTGGGATTCGTGCTGCATCACGCATCGCCGCGTTATGTGAGTTTGGAGAAATTTCGCGAGCTGCAGCCGGATTTACCGTCGCTGCCACGTGTGGGTGTGCTGGTTTATTCCGACGTCGCCGCGTTGCGCGCTGCGGGCGAAGCGAGCTTCGATTTTATCCAACTGCATTTTCCGAACGAACTCTCGTTCAGTGAAGTCGCGCAGTGGAGTGACGTGGTGTCGTCGGCGAAGCTTTGGTTCGCGCCACGCGTGACGCCGGGGAAGGAGATGGACCCGTGTTTCGCGCCGCTGGCGGAGACGATTTTGTTGGATGCCTACGATGCCACGCAGCACGGCGGCACGGGCCGCACGGGCGACTGGGCGCTGTTTGCGCGGCAACAGCAAAAGTTCCAACGCGTGCGCTGGATTCTCGCAGGGGGACTGAATCCCAACAACGTCCGTGACGCGCTCGCGCAAACTGGTGCGACGTTTATCGATGTGAATAGCGGAGTGGAATCCGCACCCGGCGTGAAAGACCACGCGAAGTTGGCGAATTTGGCAGCGGCACTGCAATGACTGGCGTTTGCAGGTGGCACGGGTAACGTTTGCTCAGTGATGAAGCTTCCACGCATCTTCTCCGGCGCCGTGCTAGTTGGGAGTCTGTGTGGTTTCGCGTCCGTGCTTTGGGCGTCGCCGAATCCGGCGTTGGAGGAGTTGGCGCGGAAGGGAGAACCGGCGGCGCAGTTAGCGCTCGCGCTAAGGTATTTCGAAGGTCGCGACGGCATCAGCGCCGATGCCAGTGAAGGCCTGATTTGGGCGACGCGTGCCGCGGAGCAAGGCTACGCGCCCGCGGCGGAGTTGCTCGGCCAGTATTTTTTGTTGGGCCCAAGCACGTCGCGCAATCCGGGCAAAGCCGCGCATTATTTGCAGCGGGCACTGGAGGGGAATCCGCAGTCGCAGACTGCGCGAGCGCTCCTCGGTTTGCTCTACTACCAAGGGCGTGGCGTGATGATGAACCGCGAGCAAGGCTTGGCACTGATCACCGCCGCCGCAGACGGCAACAACGCGATCGGAGTGCGCTTGGCCAGTCTGTTGAAAAATGACGGTCACCTCGACCAAGTATTACCGCGCACGGAGCCAGACGCAGCTTTGTTGCAGCTGGCGGAGGACGGTGACGCAGACGCGCAGTATGCACTGTCCGTCGCCTACGCGAACGGCTGGATTGAATCTGCCGACAGCAACAACGCAGCCCAGCGTTGGCGCGAACAGGCAGCGGAGAGCGGTTCGGCGAAAGCGCAGTATGAAGTCGGCCTCGGATTACGCTCCGGAACGAATGGTTATCCCAAGGATGTTGCGCGAGCAGCGGAGTGGCTGAAACGCGCGGCAGAGCGCGGCGATGGACCGGCCCAAGCAGAGTTGGGCGCCATGTATTTTCAGGGCGAAGGCGTGGAGCAGAATGATCAGTTGGCCGCCCTTTACCTCCGCAAGGCGTTGGACACTCACCAAACGAGCGCGGAAGCGCGGCTGGGGATTCTTCTCGCTACGGGGCGGGGCGTTGAAGCCAACCCTGCGGAAGCGATCGCGTTGTTGCGTGGCGCGGAACGACGCGGTGACCTCACCGCGCGGGAGTATTTGAGTCAGGCGTTACTCGACGCAAAATACCAACCGTCGGATGCGGATGAGGTCGTGCGGTTGCTGCGCTTTGCGATCAAACAGCGCAATAACCGCGCGCGCGAATTATTGGGTATGCGGCTCTACACTGGCGATCAAGTGAAGCAGGATGTGACCGAGGCGGTGACCTTGCTCGAACAAGCGGCAGAAGGCGGCTCGGCTTTGGCGGTGCGCGCGGTGCTTGATTTTATCAGCAAGCGTCTGACAGCGTTGGGCACCAGCGAGCGAGATAACTTTGAGCGGCAGAATCTTTTTTCACTGCATCAAAAAATGACCGTGCTTTACGGCCTCAACGGCGAAAGTGCCGACCGTCTGATTGCCGCGAAAGTTTTGTGTGAATTCCGTCCGATTGATCCGAAGGGACAATTTTTGCCGACGGGAGTTCGCGAAGCGATCGCGTTGCTACGGATTTATCGCGCCGAGGGCGGAACGGATCGCGAGGCACTCAAATGGCTCGGAGCGGCGGAGAAGCAGGTTGCTAATCAGAAAGCGCTAGAATTGCTCGTTGAGGAATACCGGGAGAAAATGGCACTGCGGCTAAGGTAGGCAGCGCTGAGGCCTACTTGCTCGCGGGCGTTTCGATGATCGCGTGCAGCACTTGGCCAAGAAACTCATTGAGCACTTTTCCGTCGAGCCAGCGCACGACGACGACGAGGTCGTTCTCCCAATCAACGTAGATGATGTTCACGCCGTTGCCGCGAAAGGTGACGCTGCTGGCGGGCGTTGATGGCAATAACTTCTGTTCGGTATTGAGAAACCAATTGGCGAAACCGTATGTCGCGTTGGCCGGGCCGGGCGTGCGGGCGAGGGCGATCCACTTCGACGAAACGATTTCTCGATCCGCCCACTGGCCATCGCGGAGAAACAGATAGCCGAAACGCGCCAGATCCCACGCGTTGATAAACATGCCGCCGCCGAGATGTCCGCCGCCGCTGACGGATTGCACGCGTTGGCCATTGAGCTCGATCCACGAGTTTTCATAGCCGTGCCAGCGCCACGTGTCGGAGGCACCGATCGGATTCATGATTTCGTCGCGCAACACCTCCGGCAGCGGACGCCGCCACACGTGCAGCGCGGCGAGGGCGAGCAGGTTGATGCGAACATCGTTGTATTTGTAGAACGTGCCCGGCGGATGCAGCGGACGATGCGGATGCTCCGCAGGCGTCGCGCCGACCGGACGATCCGCCCAATCCGGAAAATCCCAGAGCGTGCCGGACCAATCGCTCGTTTGCCGAAGGAGGTGATCCCACGTGATAGTGGAATTGTGTTCGCTGGCGAAAAGTTCGGGCGTCGGAAAATAGTCGCGCGCGCGGTCGTCGAGCTTGCGAATCAAGCCGCGTTGCCACGCGAGTCCGACGACGGTGGAGAGATAGGTTTTGGCAATGCTGTGCGTCATGTCTACGCGGTCGGGTTCGCCCCACGCGGCGACAACGTAGCCGCGGCGAATGACGATGCCACTCACGCCACCACGCGGTTGCGTCGGACCGAGTAAGCGCCAGAGCGGTTCCTGTTTGCCGAAACTCTGCGCGAGATCGAGTGCGACGTCGCGTGGCGCCGGATTTTCGTGGGCGAGTGAGAAATCAATCGCGCGCTGCAGACGGGTCGCGTCCATGCCGACTTCCGCAGCGCGCTTCTCGGTCCAGTGATTGGCGGGAGGAAAATAGACAGCCGAACCCGCCAAGAGAACTGCTCGCCCCGCAATGAGCAGGAGCGAGCAGAGGAAAACTGAGCGAATGCCGTGACGCATAGCGCGACGTTGGCAACGTTACGACAGCAGGCAATCCGCTATCTTGAAAACGACCGGCGGATTGCGGCGTGCGGTCGATTAAGTGCGACGACGACGAACGAGCGTGAAACCAAGGACCGCCAAACCAGCCGCCAGCACGTAAGTGGAAGGCTCGGGAATCGCGGTGGTGCTAACGGAAAACATCAATGGCGTGCCGGTAGCGTCCCAACCGCCACCGTTATTCTGCTGCCGGAAAACATCCCCAATCGTCCAACTGTCGAGCGAAGTCGACTCGGCACCCGACCCGGTTGAACGGATGTTGAAAGAGGTCGCGACGATGCCTGAATGCGGCACGGATGCGACCCACCAATAGGTCGTATTGGCACCGAGAATTTGTGCACTCGTCGGGGTGAAGGAATAAATTCCCGCCGTCGTCGGCGAGGACGATCCGTTTAACGAAATGAGTAACGTGCCCGGGACGCTGCTTGAGTTGGAATAAAGCGCGACGGCAAAGCCGGTGCCATTCCCGCCGACAATCGAAAGATTAATTGAACTGAGCGAGAACGCGGTGCTTCCTGTCGAGAAGGAACCAGCGGCGTCATAGCCTCGGGCAGGATCCATAAAATCTTCCGGATAATAGGCAACAGGAGCGTCCCCATTGGAGCTGTTGCCGAGATTCGAGACCATGACGGTCTGAGCTTGCGCCGGAACGGAGAGTAGGGAAAGGAGCGCGGCACCGGCAGCGATGCTGCGCAGTGAATAGCCTGCGCAAAAGCGCAAACTTAGAAAATCAACCAGACGAGAGGTAGAAGTTTGCATGGAGTAGTAAACGTTCCTGAACGCACACGGAGTTGAACCAACAGCAAGGTATATCGGCAGGAAGCTCCGCACCTAACGCATGCGTGCGCTCAGAACCCGGGCATGCCGCCCATGCCGCCGCGGCCTTTCATCTGCTCCATTTGGCGCATGAGTTTCTTCTGATTTCCGCCTTTCATCATCTTCATCATTTTCTGCATTTGCTCGAATTGCTTGATGAGCTGATTGACTTCGAGGACTTTGACACCGGCGCCGTTGGCGATGCGCATGCGGCGGCTGCCGTTGAGCAGGCCGGGCTTGCGTCGCTCCTGCAGCGTCATCGAAAGAATAATCGCCTCGGTGCGCTTCATTTGGCGATCAGAGTCATCGGGCAATTGCATGCCGCTCATGCCGGGCATCATCCCCATGATGGACTGCATCGAGCCCATCTTCTTCACCTGCTGCATTTGCGAGAGGAAGTCTTCGAGATTGAAGTCCGCCTTGCGCATCTTCTCCGCCATGCGCTCGGCTTCGTTCTGGTCGATGTTTTCCTGCGCTTTTTCGACGAGCGAAACCACGTCGCCCATGCCGAGGATGCGCGACGCGAGCCGGTCCGGATAAAAAATCTCGAAGTCCGCCGTCTTTTCGCCGGTGCCGACGAATTTGATCGGCACGCCCGTGACGGATTTGATCGAGAGCGCCGCGCCGCCGCGCGCGTCACCGTCGAGTTTGGTCAGAATGAGTCCGGTGAGACCGAGCGCGTCGTGAAACGCTTTGGCGACGTTGACGGCTTCCTGGCCAAGCGCGCCGTCGGCCACGAGAATAATTTCGTCGGGCTGAATCTTCGCGCGCAGTTGTTTCACTTCCTCGATCAACTCGACGTCGATCTGCAGTCGGCCGGCGGTGTCGAAGAGAATGACGTCGGCGTTGGCTTGGTTCGCGGCGTCGAGCGCACGCGCGCCGATGCTGGGGACGTCCTTCGACTCACGTTCGGCGTAGAAGCCCAACTCTGCCTGCTTCGCGAGAATTTCCAACTGGTCGATGGCCGCGGGACGATACACGTCGCAAGCGACGACGAAGGGGCGACTGCCGCGCTTCTTGAGTAATTTGCCAAGTTTGGCGGTCGACGTGGTTTTGCCGGAACCGTGCAAGCCGACCAGCAGCACTTTAAGCGGGCGGGTCGGGGAGAGTTCGGTCGCACCTTGGCCGAGCAAGCTGACGAGTTCGTCGTGGATGATCTTGATGATCATCTGGCCCGGCGTGACGGACTTCAGGACTTCCTGACCGACGCATTGCTGCTGCACGCGTTCGATAAATTCGCGGGTGACTTTGAAATGGACGTCGGCCGCGAGGAGGGCGGCGCGCACTTCCTTGAGTGCGTCGCCCATGTTTTCCTCGGTCAGTTTGCCGACGCCGCGCAAGTTGCGCAGTGCTTGGGACAGTTTATCGGTGAGATTCTCGAACATGCTTCCCAATCGGTTGAAGGAATTTTCGGCCCGACGCAACTGCGGTGGTGAGTGTGGTGCAAATTACGCATCATCGCTCGCGTGTGGCTATTCCGAGGTGAAAATCCCGGAATTCCGTCATGCGGTGCAGTCCGACGGCGGGGGTTGATCGCGCTCTCGGTGCAGGAACAGCGCGCCGTGAAATTAGGTGAGGGAACTCTGCGGCGTTGAGGCGAGAGGAAGCGCAGCCGGAGTGTGATCCTCAGCACGCGCTTCGGCGTCGGTATGACGAGCCGCTTCTGCGTCGTTAAGCCGAGTCAGTTCCTCGTGCAAGGTGCGTAGGCCTGCTTGAAGCGCATCGCGTTCGAGAGCGGAGCGCAGTTTTGTTCGGGCAACGGCTTCGAGATCCAAGGCATGACTGAAAGAACGGAGCATGGTCGCGAGGTCGGCCAGTCCGAGACGATCTGCCGACAGGGCGAGGGTCGTCATTTTTACCGCCACGATGGAGACATCTGTTCCTTGGTAATCTTGCTGGAGTTGCTCGCGGAGGCGGTGGACAGCAGGGCTAAGCACGGCGAATGACATTTGTCCGTCAGCGAGAGGAAATGCGGGATCAGCCAAGTTGTGGTGAGCGCGGAAGTTGGCGGCGATGCGTTCGGCCTGCAGGGATTCAGCGGAGAGCAATTCGAACTTGGCGCGGAGCGTTTCGGGGGCGAAAGGCTTGAGGAGGTAGTGCTTGATGCCGGCGGCGCGCGCATGCGCGATGGTCTCTGGGTCTTTGTTTGCGGAGCAAATGGCGAGGACGAGATGCTGGCGGTAGGGGAGTTCCTTAAGCTTCTGCAGGAGCCAGAAACCATCGTGGTCGGGCATGACGATATCAATGATCGCGAGATCGATACGCAGCGCCGGATTGAGCAACACTTGCCAACCTTCGGTCGCGTTTTCAGCGCAAAGCGGTGCACAGCCGGACGCGTCGGTCAGGAGTTTGCGCAGCAATTCGCGTGCAACATTATCGTCTTCCACGACGAGGGTCTTCATCTCAAGGTGCTTTATCGTCTCCTTTGCTCTCCTAATTGAGCGAAATAGGCAGCTAAGGCGTTGCAAGGGAGGATGAACCCAGCGAATCGGCGCCACGCGGAAGTGGACGTGCTGTTGAAACCAACTTGAGGATAAGTCCTTAAGCGTTTTTTGGGCGATTGGGTCAACTGGACGCCGTTTGCCGAAAAATCGTCCGGCGAGGTTCGCGGAAACGGTTGAATTGGGCTTTCTCCCTCATTTTTACCCGCAAAAATCGTCGAGAGTGCCCGCTGATCGCAGATTTGCGTGGATTAGCGTGGGATTGCTAGTTTGCTGCATGCCATGTCTCGCACTGTCGCCATCGTCGGTCGGCCCAACGTCGGTAAGAGCCGCATCTTCAATCGGCTCGCCCGCCGCCGCATTTCTATTGTTCACGACCAACCCGGAGTGACTCGCGACATCGTGTCCGCCGAAGTCAAAGAGGGTGGATTCACGCTGCTGGATACCGGCGGTCTCGGTCTGCAGGACGCGACGACACCGACGAAGTTGATCAAGGCCTCCGAACTCCAAGTCGCTTTCGCCATCGGTGCGGCGCAGGTGATTTTATTCATCGTCGACGCGCGGGAAGGTCTCACCGCGATCGACGAACGCGTCGCCACTTTACTCCGCAAGAGTAAGAAGAAAGTGATCCTCGTGGCCAACAAGGCCGACCAAGGCGTCGAGAAACTGAGCTCGGTCGAAGATCTCTATCGCCTCGGTTTCGGCGAACCGATTTTCCTTTCGGCGGAACACGGCAACGGCGAAGCCGATTTGCGCAACGCCATGGTCGCGGCCTTTCCGCCCGACGACACGCAACCTGAAGATCCCGCCAATAAGCGCCTCACCATTTGCTTCGTCGGTCGCCCCAACGTCGGTAAATCCTCGCTGAGCAATCGCCTCCTCAAAAATGACCGGCTCATCGTGTCCGACTTGCCCGGCACTACGCGCGATTCAATTGAGATCACCTTCGACTTCAAGGCGCGTGATGGACAGCTGTGGCCCTTCCGCTTGATCGACACTGCGGGCATTCGTGCGGCGACAAAATTGTCGTCGTCGGTTGAATACTTTTCGCGCGTGCGCTCGCTCGATGCGATTCACCAATCCGAGATTGCCTTCATGGTGCTCGATGCGATGGACGGCGTCACGCAGCAGGACAAAGCCATCGCTGGTGAAATCATCAAAGCCGGTCGTCCGATTGTGCTTGTCGTCAATAAATGGGATCTTGTTCACGCGGCGCTGCGGCGCGGCGAATTGACGCAGTTCAAGGGCGAGCGCGATTTCCGCGAGAAATTCGAGAAGGCACTCTACAATCACTTGTTCTTCACGCCGGGTGCGCCGGTGATGTTTGTGTCCGCGCTCACCGGTCACGACATCGAACGCATGTTGAAATCCGCGCGTGCGCTCGACGAACGCCTTGGCCGGAAGATTCCGACGGGAAAATTGAATCAAGCCGTCGTCGAGTTGACCGATCGGACGCCGCCGCCGTCAGTGGGCGGACAACGTTTCCGCGCCTACTACGCCACGCAGACGGGCAACCGTCCGTTTCGCATCAAGATATTTTGCAATCGCGAAGAAAAACTCACCGAGAGCTACCGCCGTTATCTCGAAAACGGCTTGGTGGAAAAATTCGGTCTCGAAGGTTGCCCGATTCACTTCGATCTCATCGGCAAAAAGAAAATCTCCCTCGAAGACCGTCTCAGTCGCACCGGGGCGAAGCGCAACGCCGCCGCCGCGGCGGCCGATGCGGAAGACCTCTTTGACGGGCCGCCCAGCTTGCTCGACGATTGAGTCGCGCGGTGGCACCGGAGCTTCGTTTGCTGCGCTCAACTTTGTCCCGTCACACATGCTGAAATTGGTTTTCATGGGTTCCGATGCGATCGCCTTGCCCGCGCTCAACTGGTTGGCGGGCGAGGGCAGCGCGCACGCGCAAGTAGTCGCGGTGTTCACGCAACCCGACCGTGCGGTGGGTCGCGGTCAGCAGGTGCAGCCCAATGCGATCAAGCAATGGGCAACGACGCGCGGTTTGCCCGTGCATCAGCCCGCCAAGTTCGGCGAAACCGACCGGCTCCAACTTGCGAGCTACGGGGCGGATCTCGCGCTCGTGATGGCCTACGGGCACATCTTACGGCAAGAGGTGATTGAGACGCCGCGACTCGGCACGGTGAATCTCCATGCGTCGCTCCTGCCGAGGTTGCGTGGTGCGTCGCCGATTCAAACCGCCATTGCTTCCGGCGAACAAGAGACCGGTGTGGCTTTCATGCGCATTGTGCGGGCACTCGATGCCGGCCCCGTGGCCGACGTGGAACGCATTCCGATTGCCGAGCTTGATACGGCGACGGAAGTAGAAGCGAAAATGGCGGACGCTTGCGTGCCGTTGCTGCGGCGCGCGTTGCCGCGACTTGCGACGGGCACGTTAAATTTTGTCGAACAAGTGCACGCTCACGCGACGTTCTGTCGCAAGTTGGAGAAAACCGATGGCACGCTCGATTTCTCGCGTCCGGCAACCGAACTCGCGGCGCGCATCAATGGTTTGATGCCGTGGCCGGGTTGCGCCGTGGAGCTTGACGGACTTGTGCTCAAACTTGGCTTGGCAACGGCGCAAGCGTCCTCGACTCCCCCAACGGCGGCTCCCGGCACCGTGCTGAGCGGCGGGCGCGAAGGCTTGAGCATCGCGACGGGCGAGGGAGTTTTGCAGTTGCTACGACTGCAACGGCCGGGCGGGCGCCTGTTGCCAGCGGAAGAATTCCTGCGGGGCCTGCCGATCGCAGCGGGAAAAGTCGTCGCGTCACGCCCGATGGCACCGCTGGTGGCGACGGCGCCGTTCCCCCGTGCGAAAAACTGACCGCTCCACGCTTGTTTTTGACGAGGTTCTTCCCAAGCTGCCGCTATGCGAATTTGGATTTTGATGGGGAGCTTGTTGGGTAGCGGTCTTGTCGCTTCGGCGCAATCGGGCGGCAATGTCGCTTTCGAACTCGCGAGTATGCGCGAGGATGTCCGCATGCTGACGCAACGCGTCGGTGAGTTGTCGTTAACCGTCGAGCAACTCAACCGTGAAAATTCGAGCCTCCAGGCCAAGACCAACCAGAGCTACGTCACCGTTGAGCAATTGAACAAAGCCATCGCCGATGTGAACCGCACGATGCAGTCCGCCCTCGGCGAACAAAAGCGCGACGTGCTGCAACAAGTGGCGGCGCAGATGGAACGCTTGGGCAAGCAAACCAACTCCGCACTCGATGCGCTCGCCAAGGGACAGGCTACCCGACCGGCGGTGCAAACGCAGTTTCGCGAAGATTTTCCGAAGCAGGGCGTCAACTACACCGTGCAGAGCGGCGACACGCTCTCAGGCATTGCGCACAAACATAATTCGAGCGTCTCCGATATCGTGAACGCCAACAAAATCACCGACCCCACGCGCCTCCGCGTGGGCCAGACACTTTTCATTCCTCAAGCGAAGTAACATGGCAAAACCACCCCAATCCCGCCTCGGACGCGGCCTCGGCGCTTTGATCGCCAGCGGCACGTCCAAGACCAAGACGTCGGCTACCGCCGCTCCCACTGCGACCGGCACGGCTCCGACAACGGACGGTCTGCCCGGTTATCGCGAAGTGCCGATGCACCTCATCGAGCCGAATCCCTACCAGCCGCGCAAGGAAATCGATCCGCAGCTTCTCACCGATTTGGTGGACAGCATTCGCGCCGAAGGATTGCTGCAGCCCATTGTGGTGCGCGCGGTCGGCGAAAAATTTCAACTGATCGCGGGCGAACGCCGGTGGCGCGCTTTCCAACAGCTCAAGCTCAAGGCGATTCCGGCACGCGTGATGGTGGCGACGGATGCGTCGTCCGCGTCGCTGGCGATGATCGAGAATTTGCAACGCTCCGATCTCAACCCGATCGAAGAGTCGCACGGTTACGCGAGTTTGATTCGGGATTTCGATCTGACGCAGGACGCGGTTGCGCAACGCGTCGGCAAGGGCCGCGCCACGGTGGCGAACTCGCTGCGCCTGCTTTCGCTCGAAGCGGAGATTCAAGGCTACGTGAGCAAGGGCATGTTGAGCACGGGTCACGCGAAAGTGTTGCTCGGGATTGAGAACAGCGCCGAACGTCTCGTGTTGGCGCGCCGCGCCGTCGAAAGCGGACTGAGCGTGCGCGCGCTGGAAGAAATTGTGCAGCACCGCCGCACAGCCAAGCCCGGCCAAAAACGCCGGATGCCGGCGACGGAAGCGACGGCGCTCACCGATATCGAGAAACGTCTGACCTCGCACCTCGGGGCGCGCGTGGCGCTGCGCCACTCGGCGAAACGCGGCCGCATCATCATCGAATACCACGGCAACGAAGACCTCTCGCGCGTCTTGGAAAAACTCGGCGTGTCGTTGTGAGCCCACGCAAGTAGTGGCGGATAAAGATTCAGCACCCGACCCCAGTCCGCTGCGGCAACATCGTGTCGCCGCCCAACAATGGTTGATGGAACGCCTGCCGATCTGGCAGGAGATTCGACGTTATCCGCGGGAGAACTGGCGTTTTGATCTCACGGCCGCGGCGACGGTGGCGATGGTTTCGATTCCGCAGGCAATTGGCTTCGCGTTGATCGCGGGCTTGCCGCCGCTGATGGTGGTGATGTCGGTGATCGTCGGTGGATTTGTCGCGGCGTTGTTCACCTCGTCGCACCACGTCGTCTTCGGACCGACGAATTCGCTCAGTCTGATTTTAGCCGCGACGATTTATTCGTTCTCCGGTTTGGCGTTGGAGCCGACCCAGATCGCGCTGCTGTTGGCCTTGCTGATTGGCGTGATCCAACTCGGCGCGGGGCTCGCGCAAATGGGTGATCTCACCCAATTTATTTCGCGATCGGTGGTGATCGGTTACGGCACGGCGATTGCGGTGCTGCTGATTGCGGGACAATTGCCTTATCTGGTCGGCGTGCTCGATTTGGAGCGGAGTTCCGGACTCTTTCGCGGCTTGATCGACGCGAGCGTGCAGGTGATTCACGGCAATTTCCTGCCGTTCAGTGCGGCGATGGGTCTGTTGACCTTGCTGGTGTTTCACGCGCTCGAACGTTTCTGGCCGCGCGTGCCAGCGGAATTTGTCGGACTCGTGCTTGTGGCGGCGCTGACGAAGTTACTGCATTTGCCCACCCTGGGCATTCGCACGATTGCCGATGAAGGCGCGCTGTCGGCGGCGATTCCGTCGTTTGTCGGCATGCCGCTGGGCGCGACCGATGTGACCGTGGTGCCGGCGTTTCTCAGTGCGGCGTTTGCGCTAGCGTTGCTGGGTATGCTGGAAGCGATTTCGATTTCGAAGACGCTGGCGACGCGTTCGGGCCAACGCATCGACGCGAATCAGGAACTGGTTTCGATGGGCGCGGCGAACATCGCGAACAGTTTCTTTGGCGCCATGCCCGGGTCGGCGTCGTTTGCACGTAGTGGCATGAATTTTCAGAATGGCGCGCGCACGCAAGTCGCGGCGCTGGCGAGCAGCGGCTTCGTGTTGCTCGCATTGTTTTTTGTTTCGCCGCTGATCAATTTTTTGCCGGTGCCGGCAATTGCGGCGGTGCTGTTGCGCGTGGGCTGGCGCATGCTGCCGCGCGAACAGATTTTTATCGCCCGCCGCGCGACGCGGGCGGATGCGATTGTCTTCTGGGTGACATTATCAGCGGCGTTGCTGTTGAAACTGGATGCGGCGATCTACGTCGGAGTAGGGACCTCGCTCGCATTATTTTTGCGCAAGGCGTCCAAGCCGACGTTGGTCGAATACGCGTTCGACGACAGTGGTAGTCTAGCGCAGGTGGAGGACAAAGCGCAGCGCAGCCACCAGCAAATTTCGATCATCCATGTCGAAGGGGAATTATTTTTCGGCGCGGCGGATTTGTTTCATTCGCAAGTCCGGTCGCTAGCAGAGGACGGCGATATCAAGGTGTTCATTCTCCGGATGAAGAACGCGCGGCACCTCGACGCGACGACGGTCATGGCGCTTATCGAACTGAACGACTACCTGCAAGGCAGCGGACGGAAACTGCTCATCAGCGGCATCACCGAAGAAGTGGAGCGCGTGTTGCGCGACAGCGGTGCGGTGAAGCACATCGGCCAAGAAAACATCTTCCCGACCGAGGCCAATCTTACCATGAGCACGAAGCGGGCGCTGCAACGGGCGACACAGTTGCTCAACGATCCGCAGCAGAAAGCGGCGATTCGGATTTTCTATGATCGACCGCAGAAGTGAACACGCGCTGGCCGCGAATCACGGTGCCGGCCAGCGGTTGCGAAATCGCGCCTGTGCGCGACCCGAAAGTGTGAGAGAACTTTGGTTGACAACGGGGGTCTGACGACCTTGGTTCGACCGCTTTATGAATCTGCTGATTAATATTTTCACCTTCATCCTCGCCTTCGTTTCTCTGTTTCTCGTGCTGGTTGTCTTGATGCAGAAGGCCAAGTCCGACGGCGCCGTCGCTGCGCTTGGTAGCGGCGGGATGGAATCGACCTTCGGTGCCGAGACTGGCAACGTGTTGACGAAAGCTACGATTAATGCGGCTATTCTCTTCTTTATCATCAGTTTCGGTCTTTATTTGGCGCACATCTATCAATCGAAACATCAAGAAGATGCCGATAGCAAGCTGCCGACCGTGACGGCTCCGGCGACTCCTCAAAGTGAGTCCAAAACGCCTTAAGCAATTTCAAAACCCGGTGCGCCGGGTTTTGTTTTTGGGACTGGTCGCACTCTTGCCTGTGCTTGGTTGGACCGCCGAGCGACCGCAGCCGAAGTTTCTGGAGAAATCGCCCGACCAAGTGGAAGGCGCGCGAGTGCTGCACTCTTTTCGCAACGTCGGCATCCAAGGCGACTATTGGCTGCAGTTCGAATTACGCGTGCTGCCGCGGCGTGGTCCGGAGCGGTTGCTCGCGGGCGAGCTGTTTGGCCGGCAAGGTCGCCAAGGGCCGCTGACGCGCCTGCGCACGGTCAATGGTTTGTCCGGTGCTGCGGCGCGCGAAGTGACTTACCTGTTGGAGAATGGCGAGAACGCCACGGCGTGGAAATGGAACGACCCCAATGCGCAATCGAGAGCGACGCCGGTCGCTGACGCGCAATTACTTGCGCCGTTGGAGCAGACGGATCTCACGCTGTTTGATTTGCAGATGCCGTTTTTGCGGTGGACCGATTTTGTTTATGAAGGCGTGGCTAATGTGCGTGGCCGGCCCGCGCACGCTTACTTGCTCTATCCGCCGCAACCGTTGACCGCTCCGGCGGGCGAGGGGGCGTTGGTGCCGGCAGCGGTGCGCGTGTATCTCGACACTCAATTTAATGCGCTGACGCAAGCCGAGTGGCTCGATGGTGCGGGCAAGTCCCTCAAAACTGTCACGGTGCTCGATCTCAAAAAATCGGGCGAACAGTGGTTGGTGAAATCGATCGATTTGCGCAATACGCAGACGCGGGACAAGACGCGCTTTTCGGCCACGGCGGTGGCGTTGGACATGGCCTGGCCGGCGTCGCTATTTTCAGCCGAACACTTTGGCGAAGCGTCACCGCTGGTGCCGCAGGAGAAGATTGAACGGCTTTGAGTGAGTAAGCTCACACAGCGCGGCTCGCTTCGCGACTTGACTGAGCGCTTTGCCCGATTGCTAGTGACTCGCACTGATGAACGAAGCACCACGCGACGATAACAGACCCTTTGCAATTCAACTCGAAGTTGAGTTTCTCGATCGCATTTCCGAGCCGGTGCGTGAAGGACGAATCAAGTCGGTCAGTGAATTAATCCGGCGTGCGGTGGAGAGTTACGATTTCACCAATGCGGTCGTCGTCCGCCCAGCGCACGTGTTGACATCGGTGCGTTTGCCACAAGCGGTGCGACGCGAATTGAAGCGCGTGTCGCGCGCAAAACACACGAGCGTCAATCAATTGGTGCGCGGTGCCATTGAAGCGTTTTTGCCGCAACTGGAATTAGAGATGGGCGACGCGGCGACGCTCGCGATTCCCTCGATCGAGTTGCCGAATGCGCCGGAACGACCAGCGCGCACGAAGCCGCAAAAGCGGACGAAGCGCCCCACCGCCGTAGCACCGCGGAAGAAACCGACGTCCCCAAAAGCCAAGCCGGAGAAAACCAAAGCCGAGAAGCTTGTCGCTGTGAAGACCAAGAAGTCGGCCGTCGGCATTGCCAAGTCGCGCGGTCATAAAAATTCATTGCGCAAAAATCCCTCACGCCGCGGCTGAGCGAATCGCTTTACCCTCGCCGGGATATGACAGACATCACGGTCGTTTCACTCGGACGATGCCGCGGCGGTGAAGAGCGCGGGACTTGCCATGATTGAGGGCCGTGCCTTTAGTCGCCGCACGTATGAGTCAACCGCATCCTCTCTCTGTTTGGGCCCAGAACGTCGCCCCATCGCCCACGTTGGCGATCGATGGCAAAGCCAAGGCGATGAAAGCCGCCGGTGAAGATGTCTGTATCTTTGCGTCGGGTGAGCCGGACTTCGACACGCCGGCATTTATTAAAGAGGCCGCGATTGCCGCGTTACAGGCGGGGCAGACGAAGTATGCGCCCACGCCCGGCATCGAGCCATTACGCGTCGCGATCGCGGCGCGTTACGGCGCGGATTACGGTTTGGCGGTCAAGCCGGCGCAGGTCGTGGTGTCGCCGGGCGGCAAATTTTCGTGCTATCTCGGCATTATGGCGACGGTGAATCCCGGTGACGAAGTCATCGTGCCGACGCCCTATTGGGTGAGTTACCCGGAGATGGTGAAGCTGGCGGGCGGCATTCCCGTCTTCGTCGCGTGCGATGATCGCTCGGCATTCAAACTGACGCCGGCGCAACTCGAGGCCGCGATCACGCCAAAGTCGAAATTGCTCGTGCTCTGCAGTCCGTCGAATCCGACGGGCTCGATCTACACCCGCGCGGAGCTGCAGGCACTCGCCGATGTCTGCGTGCGGCACAATCTCTATGTGCTCTCCGACGAGATGTATGAGAAATTGATTTATGACGGCGGCGAGCCGGTGTGCTTTGCGACGTTGGGTGACGCGATCGCGCAACGCACCATCACTGTCGCTGGTTTCTCCAAGACGTATTCGATGACTGGTTGGCGTCTCGGCACGCTCGTCGCTCCGCTGGCCATCGCGAAAGCGTGTGCGGAGTTGCAAAGCCAGATGTCGTCCAACGCGACCACCTTCGCGCAATTCGGTGCACTGGCCGCGCTCCAAGAGAAGGAGAAAGCCAAGGCCGCCGTTGCCGAGATGAAGACCGCCTTTGATCGCCGTCGGAAATTTCTGCACGCGGAATTGAATAGAATCCCCGGTATCACGTGCCTGATGCCCGGTGGCGCGTTTTACGTATTTCCGAATATTTCCAGCTTCGGCATCGATGATGTGGAGTTTTGCACGCGGCTGCTCGAAGAAGAGAAGGTGGCGGCGGTGCCCGGTTCAGCGTTCGGACTCGGAGGCTACTTGCGTCTGAGCTATGCGACTTCGGATGAGGTAATTCGTCAGGGCGTCGAACGGTTGGCGCGGTTCTGCGCGAAGTTGAAACAGTGATCACTCGTTGCAGCAAAATGCTGCGCCAATTTTGACGTCTCGCTTTGCGCAAAACAATTCCTCTACGCTGCAGTGTGACTTCACCTCTTGATCATTCCGCAGTCGTTTCCGCCAGTTCGCCGTGTCCCTGTGGGAGCGGCAAGACTTTCGCCCAGTGCTGCGAGCCGCTCATCACGCGTAGCAAGCCCGCGCCGGACGCCGAAGCGCTGATGCGCTCGCGCTACACGGCGCACGTGCTCAACGACGAGCGTTACCTCGACTGGACTTATTTGCCGACGGCCCAGTTGCCCGAAACGGAGCGAGCGGAGATCCAACCGAGCAGTTCCAAGTGGGTGAAACTTGAAATTCATCAACACGAACCGAATGTGCGTCCCGGTGTGTCGCACGTGGAGTTTTCCGCGCACTTCACCGAAGGTGAGCAACGCGGCATCCTGCAGGAAAAATCCGAATTCGAATTGGTTGATGGTCGCTGGATTTTCACCAAGACACTGCGCCAAGGGCCGGCGCCGATTGTGAATGCGAACAAAGCAGGACGGAACGATCCGTGCCCTTGTGGTTCGGGTAAGAAATACAAGAAGTGCTGCGGCGCTTGAGCCTAGCAGGAGCGATCGAGGTCTAGGCGCCAAAGGCTTCCCGCCATCGTTCTGGTTTAAAACCGACGAGTCCAAAAGTCGCCGCGAGGAGAAAGGGCCGCTTCACGAGATTTCCGTTTTGGGTGAAGAGCTGGCAGGCGTCGTTAAAACTCAGGTTCGCGACCTTGGAGCTAAGGCCGAGTGCGCGGTAATCGAGACCGGAGGAATTGAAGAGCGGGCGGAGCTTGCCGTCATAATAACCCAACATGCGCCGTAACTCGGTCGGCGAGGGTGGCGTTTCGCGGATCGGTCTTTCGATAAATTCGATGTGGTGCTGCCGCAACCACGCGGTGGCGTCGCGACAAGTGCTGCAGCGGGCGTAAGTGTAGATCGTGACGGGTGATTTGGCCATAGGTCCCCAGCAAAATCATTTGTCCGGCGGTGCCAAGCATCGGCACGGTGAGTCGCGTGCCCAACACGCGACGTGCGAATTACGCGAGGGCTTGGCTCACGACTCGCAACAGCGTGCCGGCTTGATAGGGTTTCGGGAGAAAGTTGTGCGCGTCCAACTGCGGAGATCGTTGGGCAACGAGATCGGGACTGTAACCGCTGGAGTAAATTATTTTCAGCGCGGGTCGGTCTCGCTGCAGTTGACGTCCAAGTTCCAGACCGTTCATGCCTTCGGGCATGACGATGTCGGTCAGCAGAAGTTGGAACTTATCCTTGTCCCGCTCCCAAATGCGCAAAGCGTCGTGTCCATCGGTGGCGGTCGTCACGGTGTAACCGTGCGATTCAAGCACATGGGCGACGCAGAGACGGACAATTTCTTCATCTTCCACGAGAAAAATATGCGCGGAACCGCGGGGGTGTTGGGTTTCTGCGGACTGCGTTTCATCAAACTTTGCCGTCTCGGCGGGACAGCAAAGCGGGAGATAGACGTGGAAAGTGGTGCCGCATCCCAGTTCGCTCGCGACGTCGAGCCAGCCCTGATGTTGGCGGACGATGGCATACACGGTCGCAAGTCCGAGTCCGGTGCCTTCACCAACGGGTTTGGTGGTAAAGAATGGTTCGAAGATGCGCGGCAGGACTTCGGCCGGAATTCCCGTGCCGGTGTCACTCACGCTGAATTTCAAATAGTGGCCGGGGCGCGTCAGCGGATTGTTGCGGCAATCATCCTCGTTCAGGCAACACGCGCTGGCCGCAATCGTGAACGAACCTCCGTGGGGCATGGCGTCGCGAGCATTGACGGCGAAGTTTACCAGCATCTGTTCCATCATGCCGAGATCGACCGGCACGCGGGGCAACCCCGGGGCAACCGTGGTGATAAGGTGAATCTGTTCGCCGATCATCGGCGGAAGCATCGTCGCGAGTGGGCCCACAATATCAATCGGGCGCACGGGTCGAATCTCGAGCGTTTGCTTCTGACTGAAAGTGAGTAATTGGCGGACGAGTTTGGCGCTGCGCGCTGCGGCCGCAAGTATGCCGTCAAGGAGAGGCAAGTCGGGAGAGTGCACGGCGCAATCGGAGTGCAACATCGACGCGTTCCCTTGGATGACGGTCAACATGTTGTTGAAATCATGCGCGATGCCGGCGGCCAATTGTCCGACGGCCTCCATCTTCTGCGCTTGGCGCAACTGTTCTTCGAGGAGGAGTTGCTCGGTGATATCTTGAAACGCGATCAGCAGATGCGGCCCGTCGGCAAGTTCGATGCGTTCGGTTGAGAGCAGCACGTCGTGCAGGGTGCCGTCGCGTGCTGCAAGTTGCGCCGCGGCATGACGGAGCGTCGCACCGTCGGCGAGTGAGTGCCGCAGCTTCTCATGCTGGGCGTCCCCCGGCCAGAGTCGGAGTTGCTCCGCTTGGTGTCCGAGCAACTCGTCGCGACGGTATCCGCTCAGTTGTTCGAAACTAGGATTGGCATTGCTGAACGTGCCTGTGGTCAGGGCCTGAATCGCGAGAGGGACTGGATTGGCGTTGAAGGCCTTGACGAAACGCTCCTCGGAAAGCGCGAGCGCTTGCGCGATTTGGCGCCGCTCGGCGACCTCCTGTTCGAGACGTTGATGGGAGGCATTGAGTTGCGCGGTGCGCTGCGCAACGCGGGCGTCGAGCTCGCGAATCTGCTCCTGCACTTGCTGGTTGAGAATCCACTTGGTGGTGAGGGCGTGCGCGAGCTGGAGCACCTCGATGTTGTCGAACGGCTTCTTGAGCACGACCATGTTGGACGACGGGCCGAGACGGCGAATCATGTCGCCCCAAGAATAATCCGAGTAGGCCGTGCAGATGACGACCTGCAACTCGGGATGCCGCTGCCAGATGCGCATGACGGTCTCAATGCCATCCCAGCCCGGCGGCATCCGCACATCGACGAACGCGAGGGCAAACGGTTGCCCGGCTGCGTGGGCCGCATCGACCATCTCCAATCCTTCCGCGCCCTGCAGAGCGGAGCTGATGTCGAAAATGGGCAACGCGGTGGACGCGGGAGCTTCGTCGAAGAGCAGTGCTTTCGTGCCCGTGAAGGCCTGCAACTCGACACTGTTTTCCGCCAGAATCTTGCGGAAATCTTCGTGAATCGACGGATTGTCATCAATCACCAGAATCCGCCGACTGGGTTCGTTGGGAGCAGAAATCATGCGCGTTCCGGTTGAGGGTTGATGGGGAGCTCGAGCACGAAAGTGGCACCGCAACCGACGCCGTCACTGAACGCTTGCAGCGAGCCGCCCATTTCGCGCGCGGCAATTGCTCCACTGTGCAGACCGAAACCGTGTCCGGTTTTGCGGGTGGTGAAGCCGTGGGAAAAAATGCGGGTGAGGTTCTCTTGCGAGATACCGATGCCGTTGTCTGCGACGATGACTTCGACGCGATTCTCGCCAGCGTGGCGAATGCGCAAGGTCAGGCGACGATGGGATTGCGCGGAGTCGTCGAGCGCATACTTCGCGTTGTGCACGAGATTGACGAGAATTTGCATTACGCGATGGCGATCAGCAACGAGAGGCGGCAAGTCGGCGAAATCCCGTTCCACGTCGATGCGGTGGCGCACCAAGCCCGCAGAGTTGATCTGTAACGCATCGTTGAGTAGTTCGGACAGATTGACCGTTTCCAAGACGCCGGAAACTCGCGCATAGTTCTGCTGCATCGAGACGATTTCCTTGATGTGCTCGACGTTGCGGGCGAGTTGCTCGTGCTCGTGCAGGAGAACACTATGTTCGTTCGCCAGATGCTCACCGAGTTGGATGATAAACTTCGGCACGAGTTGTCCTTTCGGATGCTGCAGCAGAAACTCCGCGAGACTACCTTCCTGGGCCTTTAACAAGTCAGCGACGCGCACGAGGGATTTGATCTCGGAAGCGTGCAGCTTGTCGCGCACCAGCGTGGCGGAGACATTGATGCTGTTGAGCACATTGCCGACGTTGTGGAGCACCCCGGTGGCCACTTCCGCCATGCCGGCTTGGCGGGAGGTGAGAAGTAATTCTTGGTGAATCGCGTTCACCTTTTCCTCGGCTTCCTTGAGTTCGGTGATGTCTTTCGAGACGCCGTAGGTGCCGACGATATTTCCTTCCTCGTCGCGCCAGGGCATTTTGATCACGAGCAACCAGGTGCGTTCACCGAACTCGGATTGCGTGAACTCGATCTTGCCGTTCAACGGTTCGCCGGTTCGCAGAATAGCAAGTTCCTCATCGCGCCGTTGGGCGGCTTCTTCCGCAGAAAGGACATCGAAATCGGTTTTCCCGACGAGCCAACTGCGCAGTGCGTCGGGAGACTCTAGATGTGCCGGGAACGGGCAACTCGCTTCATCGGGATGCAGTGCGCGGTAGCGCGCGCGGAGCGATGGCAAAGCGCGCACGGCTTTTGAGCGGCTGATCCGCACAAAGCGGGAATCGGCATCCTTGAAGTAGAGCGTGTCCGGCAAACTGTCCAAGAGCGTTTGCAACAGGTCGCGCTCGTAGGCGATTTCGGCCTCGGCGCGCTTTCGTTCGGTGACATCGCGGTAGGACCACACGCGGCCCGCACTGACGCCGTCGGCAAACTGGGGACGGGTGAATCGTTCGTAGATGCGCCCGTCCTTGAACTCAACAATGTCGAAACTCTCGCGGCTGGGATCGGCATGCAGCCGAAGAGCTTCACGCAGGAAACCGCGCGGATCCTTCAGTTGGGCGGAGACGTAGGTCAGCAGTCGGTTTTCATTCGCCGTGGTGAGGAACTCGGGCGTGATGCGCCACATGTCGGTGAAGCGGCGGTTGAAATGCTTCACCTTGCCGTCGCGTCCGAGCACCATAATGCCGTCCAAAGTCGATTCGAGGGTCGCGTTAATGACTGAAAGCGAACGGGAGAGCGCATGCTCGGCTTCGCGCCGTTCAACGATTTCTCGACGCAAGGCGGCGGTGCGTTCCAAGACTCGCTGTTCCAAGGTAGCCTTGGCTTCGAGCAAGGCCTGTTGCGCTTCCTGGCGGGCGATGGCGGCACCGATGATGTCGGCGAGCGCTTGCAGACTGTCGCGTTCGGCGGCCGACCAAAGGCGTTCCTGGCGGCAGTCATCGAGACCGATGAAGCCCCACCAAACATCGTTTACCATTACTGGGGCGACGATGATCGATTTGATTTGTTGGGAGAGCAGGAGAGGATGCTCGCAGACGGGAAACTCCTGCACGATACCTGCGATCATTTCGTGGCGATGAAACGTCTCGGCCCAACGCACGAAACCTAGTTCGAGAAATGGTGCCCCAGTTAGTTCGGGGTTAGTTAGTTCGGGCTTAATTCCTTCGGCGACCCACTCGGCGCGATAGTCGGCGAGGAGCGTCTGGTCCGGCGCTTGTCGCATCGCGAACATGTAGGCCCGACTGACATCGGCTGATCGTCCAATCTGCTCTAGCACTTGATCGATTACGGATTCCCACGTGGTTGTGCCGAGAAACCGCTGCGCGGCGAACTGCACGCTGCCGAGGATCTCGTCACGACGCAGGAGCGCAGCGGTCATGGCATTGACGGACGCGGCAAGCTGGCCGAGTTCGTCGGTGCGGTCTTCGCTGGCGCGCGCGCTTAAGTCACCGTGGGCGACGCGTTGGACTGTTTCACGGAGGTTGAGCACAGGCTGGACCAAGCGTCGGGCATAAAGAATGGAGGCCACCAGGCTGAGGATGGCGCACGCCAGGCCGAGACCGATTGCTAGTTGGTAGAGTTGGGCAACACTTTGATCGTAGCTGTCGAGCGAAAGCCCGACGTGGATCCAGCCCCACTCAATTCCGGAATAGTCGAACGGCTGCGAGTGGGTGAATGCGCGCACTTTCAGATGCGGATTGAAATGAATCCGACTGAAGGCTTGCCGAACCGCTGGACGCCACTCGGGGGCGGCATTGGTTTCCGAGTGCCAGCCACTGCGGTCGTGGATCAGGGAGAAGCCGTCGTTCTTGGTGATGATGAGGTAGGCGATTGTCGGATCGCCCGTGATCATCTCGCGGGCGTGATCGACGACGCTGCTGTAATCTTCGTTGACGGCTGCGCCGGCCGCGACGCCCTGCAGGGAAATCGAGACGCCGTGGGCCTTGGAGTCCAGATTGCGGAGAAAGGTCTGCTCTTGCCACGGCAGAATGACCATGACGAACACCAATAAGGTGGCGAGAGTGACCGTCCAAGAGAGCAGGGCGGTGCGCAGGGCGATGTTGAGGCGAGGAAGTTTCACGGATGTAGTTCCTTGTTCGGCTGCTTCGCCGGTGAAATCACCTGCGCTTGGCGGAGGATGCGGATCGTCTCCAGATGATGGGGTTGGAACGTGGCCACTCCGGAAATCTTGAAGAGCGCGAGAATCTGGCGGCCGGCGGCATCGGTGCCGAGTTCGCTGAGAGAGCTGATCACATCGATGCGCGCCGCTTCCACTTCCCACGCGGTGGTGGTCAGGCAGATGATGACGTCGACAAATCGCTCCGAGGTGGCCAGCACCTCGAGTTGCTGGTCAACTTGGGGGTTGAGTTCCCGCATGAGGGCGAAGCTGTTTTCATCCACGACGCACGCAGTTTTCTGCCCAAAAAAGACAGAGAGGATTGCCCCGGTGGGTTTAACGACGACTTCCCAATCGCCCGGAGTCGGGTGCATGGGCAAGTTGGAGTCGGCGGGCAGCAGAGATTCGATCCAGCGCAGGCAGGCGTTGGTCTTGGAGGACTGCAGCCACGCGACGGATTTGCCGCGCAACTCACTTAGCGTGCGAATTCCGCTGCCGCGGCGCACGACCACGACGAAGCGCCGCCCCACTTCGTTGTTGATAATCGGCACGAAGATGGGCTGCAGCGCAGTGTGGTGTTCCAGTTCGAGGAATTGCCACGTGTCGATGATCGCCATATTGAGCTTACCGCTCACGAGCGCCGCCTCGAATTCGGCCGCATGCTCGAAAATGGCGGTGATGGAGCGCAACTTGTAGCCCTTTTGTTTGCCCAACCTTTCCAACGCCACGTTCCAAGCGACGACGGCGTCGTTCTGATTAACGTTGGAAAAAGAGGCGGGCGAAAGGCCGATATTCATCACCGTTTCACGCAGGTCGGTAGCCGAGCCAGCAGCCAAACGGCCTGCGAGGAGCGCGACCACGAAGAGCAACGATAGGCGGTGCCACCGCGAAAGAACACGGCTCACGCTTTCGGCACCCGGAAGGAGGAGTTCGCTGATTCGGTTCATTTCGCAATCAGTGCATCGCGCGGTGGCGGCGTGCGTGGGTCGATTCTCGTCGCCGGAGCGTCCGGCGAGGAGAGGAGGTGTTGATGGCGATCGAGAATCGCGAAGGAGGGTTCGAGTTCGTCGATCGAGTGGGCGATCAGCGCGTTGGTGTGAAAGAGTGCGAGCGTTTGCCGCCCCATCGTGGTTTCTGAGATGCTGCCGACCTCGGCCAGCAGCTGTTCGCGAAGCGGAGATTCCGAGACGGATCGGAACACAAACGGCACCGTGATGACCGGGGGCGAAGTAGCGATGATGCGCAGCTGGCGGCCAACCTGCGGATTCAATTCACTCATCGTGCGGAAGCTTTCGCGCGTCACCAGGCACGCGTCGGTCTGTTTGAAGAAGACGGGCAGAACGGTCCGGGATAACTTGGGGACAGAGGCAACCTTGCCCCAAAACGCGCTGGCGCGTCCGAGCTTCGCCTCCAGCAACTCCGTTTCGAGCCAGATCAAGGCGAACTCTTCATGGACGTTGCCATGCACGAGGAGGCTTTGTCCGTGCAGATCGGCGAGTTGCTGGATGGGCGAATCGCGATGCACCAGCAGGACAAACTCCGTGTCGATCCCTGCGTCGGTGTGGCCAAAGACAACCGTCGGCCAGACGGAAACTTTCTGCCGCACTTTCCAGAGTTCGACGGTGGTCAGGCCCACGCAATCGACTTCGTTGTTGAGTAAGGCGTCTTGAATTTCCTCTACGCTCTTGAAAATCGCAATGAAGGGGTGGACGGGGATGCCGCGATCGTTTCCCATCGCGCTGGCCCAGATCTTGAGGGCGGCCCGGGCGTCGTTCTCATTTACGTCGAGAAACTGTTGCGCGGAGAATCCGACTCGGAGCGACGGTTGGTCCTCGCTGGTCGTGGCGGTCAGCGTCAGGGCAAAGCCGCCGAACGCGAGCGCCCTCCTCGCAAGCACGCAGCCGCACCGGAACAGGCGATGAAAGCAGACCCGAGGTTGGCGAAGGGAGGAGTTCATCGCGCATCCCCGTTTCCTGAATTGGTGACGGCCAGTAGGAGGGCCTGATGTTGATCAATCAGACGGAAGGTTTCATCGAGTTCCGAAATCGGACTGACGACCAGCTCGGTCGTTTGAAAAAGGGCAAGCGCCTGCCGGCCGGTGGGAACAGAGTTGAGGTAAGGAACGTTGGCGATGACGCGTTTGACATACGGGGATGTGGTATTTCCAAAAAAACAGAAGGGCGCCGGCACCAGCGGTGGCGATTTCGCAATCACCTTGAGTTGCCGCTCCATTTGGGGATTCAGCTCGCAGAGTGTGCGGTAGCCCTCGGCGGAGATAATGCAGGCGTCCGCTTGTTTGAAAAACACGGGATAAGCCACCTTCGTCAGTTTTCCGGAAGGCACGACCCTGCTCCAGAACCCGGCGTTCGTGCCGTGACCTAATTTGAGCAGCTCGTATTCAATCCAAATTTCAGGCAGCGAACCGCGGGAACCGCCCGACACCAATAATTGCCGTCCTTTGAGTTCCTCGAGGCGAGTGAAGGGCTCGTCGCGATGAACAATCAGCAGTAACTCCTGATGAATGGTCGCGCCGATCCGGCCGAGAATGACTGTCGGCACGAGGGGGACGGCTTTCCGGACGTGCCAGAGCTCGACCGTGGGAAGCGTCGCCCCTTCAATGCGCCCGCTTTCATATGCGGCGATGAAACCGGCCGGGTCGCTCATCACGAGCACCGTAGGATCACCGGCAATGCCGCGATCGTCACTCATGTGTTTCAACCACACCTTGAGCGCGGCCCGTGCGTCGGACTCGTTGACGTCCGCGAAAAGTTGCGCCGAGATCGCCAGGCTGAATCCGGCGGTTTTCGCCGGCTCGGAAGTCTGCGAAAAAGCCGGTGTCGGCCGCAGCAGTCCGACGGAGACAACCGCAATCAGAAACGCCAAACGCGCGGCTGGCGCCAGGGCCGGCCCCGCGCCGCTCCAATACCGCAGGACTGCGCCGACTCCCGTCATGGAGCTTGCATGCGGGCAGTGAGATCGCTGCCCACCAGCAGTGCCAGGCGCGATTGCAGCACCACGAGGTCGTAGCGTGACTTGAGGTGTTGCGCCGACATCAGGGCTTCGACGAGTTGCGCCCGCACCATCTTCTCGGTTTCGACAAGATCGTTCTGGTAGGCGCGCGTGGTGAGGTCGCGGTTTTCCTGCGAGGCCTCGAGTGCGGTCTGGGTCGCGGCTTGGGATTGTTGCGCCGCGTGGAGTCCGAGAAAGACATCCTTGATCTGGAGGCCGATGCCGTCCTTGAGCAGGAACTGTTCTTCCTTGAGTTTGGCGACGCGGGCGCGGGCTTCGGCGACTTTGTGGCGGGTAAGGAAACCGTCGAAGATCGGCAGCTCCACGCCCAAGGCGACCGTGTAACCGGCTTTGTTGCGGGCGGTGGCGGTGCCGGAGTCGAAGTTGTTGTGCCAGCGGTGCAATTCTCCGGTCAGGGCGATCTTCGGAGCGTGAGCGCTGCGGGCGGTCGTCACCGCGCCTTCGAGGGCGCGCAAGCCGGCTTCGACGGAGGTCCAATCCGGATTAAACTGGTAAGCGGAGCCGACCAGGCTCCCGAGTTCGGCGGAGAAACTGGCGGCGGGCAGTTCGCGGTCGGCCGGACGGATGCTGGCCTGCCACGGGAGCCCGATAGCGTTGGCGAGCGCGGCGCGCGCCATGGCTTCGTTCTTGGCGAGCGAGAACACCATCGCGCGAAGCGTTTCGACCATGATCTTGTTATCGAGGTAGTCGATTTTTTGGACGCGGCCGGAACCTTCCTTGTAGAGCGATTCGGTGAGGCTGAGCGTCGCCTCCATCCGGGCAAGGGTATTGGTGCCGACCTGGTGGAGTTGCTCCGCAAGCACGGCGCCGTAATAGTAGCGCTTTACGGTATCGACGATTTCGAGGTCGGTGCGGCGGGCATCGGCCTTCATCATCGCGATCAGACCCGAAGCTTGCTCACGGTAGCCTTTGCGCATGCCGCCGTCGAACAACAGCCACGTGGCATTGATGGAGCCGTAAACAGATTCCGGATCCATCAGTTTGATGTCCTGGGCGGGAATCGGGAACAGCTGGCCCGCGGTGGTGATGGTTTGCGCCGGCGTGGTGACGGGCAACTGCATCGCCGTAGGACCGAAAACGCCGGCGGGCACGTTGATGATGGCGGTGCCTTCAGGAACGGTGATCGCTTGAGGCGGCACACCCATGTAGCCGGCGGGAAAAATGAAGTTGGGTGCTTCGTCCATTCGCGAATAGGCGGCTTTCAACGTCACATGCGGCCAGTAGCCCGAGAGCGCCTGGCGGTGTTGCGCCTCCGCGATGGCGACGGCGAATTGCGAAGCGGGCCGCCTGCGATTTTGCCGCATGGCGGAGTCGATGCAGTCGGCGAGCGGAAGAACCGTGACGGTGTCAACGGCGTGACCGGTGTCGGCGGCGGTGACGGTGAGTCCAAAGAACAGGCTGCCAAGTCCGGCGCAAACGAAGCACCCCGTCAGTCTGAGCGAACGGCGAAAGGTCATGATGTTCATGTGAGTAATTACCCTCATCGACCCTTTCCACAACCGGTTGAGAGCTTCCGGCTTTACTAGCCGCGGAACAATAAAGAGATAAGCAATCGGCGCGGGAATACGCCGATTCGGTCAGCTTATCGGCGAGCCGGAAATTGCGCGATTCCTCGGCTTAGGTGTTGGCCGCAAGCAGGTTGCCCGCTGCGCAAATTTTGTTGCGACAGGCGGTGCCAGATTCCGCGCACGGGGCTCCGCGCCGCCGGCCAGACGCCAACGATTAGCGCTTCGTCGCCAACAACACCGCCAATGCTGCCTCGTCCACTTCGCCCCTGACGGCATGAAGGTGGTGCAACACGCCCATGCGGTCGTCCTCGCCGCTCGTCGAAATATCGAGCATCCAGTCTTCTGTCTTCGCCTCCGCGACGATCACTTCGTCAGCCCACTTGATGACTTCCGCCGCGGTGATGAAGCCTTCGGTGAGGCCACGGATATAAAATTCGGCGTAGGTGCGGAGATTGGGAGTCGTTGACATGATTTTAGCCAGCGAGCTTCGGCACCCAATTAAGGCGCGGCGAGCCTGAAGTGCAGCGGGGAGGACGACTATTCTCGTTGATTTGCACGGCGCGGCACCAAAGGGTCTGCGGTTAATGAAAAAGACTTTCCCGCTTCAAGTTGCTGGCCGCGATGACGCCCGGGTGCGCGACAAGATTCGCCAAACAGTCAACAGCTCGGTGCGCCGCGCGCGCCGCCGCCCGCCCGGCGAGGGATTTGATGGCTGGATTTTCAACTGCAAGGTCGGTGTCAACGAGCCCAACGCCGTGCGCACTCAGCTCAAAGATGTCGGTCGCGCCATCGACACGATCGCGGAGCAAGGGATGACCGAAGTTTACGTCGAAGTGGTCGCAGCGCCGATCCGGCGCGGTCCAGCGCCGGCGATCGAGTGAGCGCAGAAAAAAACGGGTTCCGTGCGGAACCCGTTTTGCAAAGGAAGTTGAATTTGACGCAGGTTACTTAATCGCGATCAACTCGACGTCGAAGATCAGCGCGGAGTTCGGGGAGATTTTGCCGCGGTCGGCCGGGCCATAGGCGAGATCGGCGGGAATGGTAAGTTTCCACTTCGAGCCGACGGGCATCAATTGCAGCGCTTCCGTCCAGCCTTTGATGACGCCGGTCACCGGAAACTCGATCGTCTGGCCGCGCTCGACCGAGCTGTCGAACACCGTGCCGTCGATCAACGTGCCGTGATAGTGCACTTCGACCTTGTCGGTCGTCTTCGGCTTCTTGCCTTTGCCGGCTTTGACGACCTCGTATTGCAGGCCCGAGGCGGTGGTCGTGACGCCTTTTTTTGTTTTGTTTTTCGCGAGATAGGCCTGACCCGCGGCGAGATTGGCGGTGGCGAGCTTGGCGTTAACTTCACCCACGCGTGATTCCATCGCGGCAAACGCGGCTTGAATCACTTTCTCGTCGATGCGCGGTTTATCGCCAGCGAGCGAATCCGCGATACCGGCAGCGAACGCTTCCTTGTCCACCGTCAACCCGCGTTGCTTGGCGAGATTGGAGCCGATGTTGTAACCGATGCCGTAACTGACCCGTTGGTCGTCAGTCTTAATCTGCGGCCCCGCGGCGACCGGCTCTTCTTTTTTGCCACAAGCGGAGATGAACAACATTGCTCCAAGCAGGGCAGAACAGCCTGCGAGGAGAGTGAGTGAACGTGAGTAGCGTCGAATGAGTTGAATCATAATGAATGCACGAGCCAAAACCCGCCAGAGGCCGGTGACAAGACTCGTGTGGAAATTCTCACCGCCTGCTGGAGACGACTTAGTGCGGTGGTTTGGGCTTTCGGCCCGCGCCCCAAATCAACCACACCGCCAAGGCGACGAGGAGGATCAACCACCATAAATAGCGCAGTTCGCGGGCCGCCCCTTCCACGAAGCGCAACGTGGAAGGGAAGATCATCATGAGCAGGCCGCCGACGATCAGCAGCACGAGCAACTGCAAGCCAGCGCGAACGCGGGGAGTCATCGGGGCTTCGTTGGTTGAGGAGTGGCACGACCGGCGCGCGGCGTGTTGCCGGCGGCGCGTTGATTCAACTCTTCGAGCGAGAGCATGATGTTGCTTTCGCCACCGCCGACGACGAGCGGGGAGCGCCCGTTCCAATTTTGCAGAATCTGCAATTTGATGAAGTCGGGATTGGCGCGCAAAGCAGTGCCGCGCACTTGAATGGCTTCCGCTTCGCCTTTGGCGCGGATGATCGCCGTGTCGGCTTCGATCTGCGCTTTCAGCTGGGTGAATTTCGCTTTCTCGGCTTCCTGCTCCTGCACCATCTTCATTTCAATGGCGGTTTCCAATTCCGGCGAAAGCGCGAGATTGAAAATCACGAGATCGGCGACGATGAGGAAGTCCGCGCCGATTTTCTTGCGAGCGAGTTCGAGTGCGCGGGTTTTGATTTCCTCACGGCGCTTGACGATTTGTTCGGCGCTTTGCGTGGCGGCGACTTCTTTCAAAGCCTCTTGCACGCGTGGCGCGATCAAGTTGTCGAACGGTTCGCCGGCGTATTCCTGGAAGATTTTCACCACGGAATGTTCCGGCACGCGGTAGAGCACATGCACTTCCATCTTCACCTGCTGCAAATCCGACGAGTAGCACTCGGCGGGCATCGGGCGGGTTTGTTGCCGCACGGAAATCGGTTGGATGTGGGTGAGGAAGGGCTGTCGGAACCCGAAGCCTTCCGGTTTGAATTCGGGCGACACGGTGCCGAGCGTCACCGCGACGCCGCGTGTGCCGGGTTGCACGACGTAGGTCGCCGCCGATCCGAGCACGATGACCGCAAAAACGAGAATCGCGAAGCCGAGCATCCGTTTCACGACGCGCGGATCGAGTTCACCGTCGCGGGAACCGCCAACATTACGTGGGTTCATTTAGAATTCTCCTTGTTCATCGGCTTGCCGCCGGTGGTGAAATCGCCGAGTGGGAGCATCATATTGGCGCCGGTGGCGCCGGGGCCGACCACGAGTGGCGTGACGCCGTCCCAGCGTTCAATGATCTGCAATTCGAGGACGCTCGGATTTTCCTGCAGCGCTTTGCCGCGAAGAATAATCGATTCAGCTTCGCCCTTGGCCTTGATCACAACGGTGCTGGCTTCGGTCGCGGCCTGTTGTTGCGCGAAGCGAGCGCGGGCCGCTTCTTGTTCCTGCACCATCTTCGCTTCGATGGCGTTTTCGAGCGCCTTGGTGAGATTGATGTCTTCGAGCACGATGTCCTCGATCACGAGCACGTCGCCGATTTTGCGGCGCGCGCTTTCGAGTGCCTGGCTCTTCACTTCCTCGCGCTTTTGCACGATGAGTTCGGCCGAGCGACGGGCCGTGATTTCGTTGAGTGCTTCGGCCACGCGTGGTTTGATCAGCGTTTCAAAAGGATTGCCGCGGTAATCGCGGAATATGGAGACGACCGAACTTTCCGGCACGCGGTAGAGCACGCGCACGTCGATCTTCACCTGTTGCAAATCGGACGAATAACAATCGGCGACCATCTTGGCCGTTTGTTGACGGATGACTTGCGGTGCAATCGTGGTGACGAAGGGTAGTTTGAAACCGAAACCTTCGGGTTTAAAGCCGGGCGAAACTCGCCCAAGCATAACTTCGACACCGCGGTGTCCCGGTTCGACGACGTAGGTGGCAGAGGAACCAGCGAGGATCAAAACAAAGATCACCACTGCGCCTCCCACCAGTCCTGCAATATTATTGGTAGCCATGGTAAATTGGTTCGAAACGAAATGCTCCCGTGACCGGCGAAGCTAGACAAGGGATTTCGCCCCACGGGCGAGCGATTCCTGTTAGCGTCTTTCTCGACAACCCGCGATTGGGTTGGGTGTGGGGCGTAGAAAGATTCGCTCTGGCCAGTCCGTAGCCGATCCTGCATCCTGAGGGAGAACCCTCAGTCATTTAATCCACTCTTCCTATGTTAATCATCCGCAAATTCGGCCGACTCCTTCGCGGCAAGGCTACTCCCTTTCAAATTCTCGTCGGCAGCTTGCTCGGTGCGTGCCTCGGTTTCATGCCCCGTTTCGGTGACGCGCCCGGTCTCATTGCGCTGCTCACGTTTGCGCTGCTCGTGCTCAATGCGAATCTCTTTCTCGCCGCCACGGTGGGCGTCGTGGCGAAATTGCTCTCGCTCGTGCTGCTGCCCGCCGCTTTCGCGCTTGGTCGCCTGCTGCTTGATGGACCGACCGAGCCGATCTTTCGCCAATTGATCAACGCGCCCGTCTTCGCGCTCTTCGGTTTCGAATCCTATGTCGTCACCGGCGGACTCCTCTTGGGAGTGGTGCTTGGTCTCGGTATGGGCGCTGCGCTGGTGCTGGCAGTGACGTCGTTCCGCCAGAAAATGGCGGCGCTTGATCACAACTCGCCGCGGATGCACGCGCTGTTGCAATCGCCGTGGGCGCGCGTCGGCACGTTTCTCTTGGCAGGTGGCGGGATGAAGAAACCGGACTACGCAGCGCTCGCGGCGCAATCCAAAGTGGGCAACCCGTTCCGCGTGCTCGGCGTCGTGGTGGTTGTGCTCAGTCTCTTGCTGATCACCATCGCGTATCAATTTGTCGCGTCGTCGATCCTGACCGCGCAACTCCGCAGTGGACTCGAGCAAGCGAATGGCGCGACCGTTGATCTCGACCGTGCCGAAGTTGATTTGCGCGCCGGTCGCGTGACGCTCACCGGCTTGGCGATCAGCGATCCAAATGCGCTAGGCAACGATCTCTTCCGCGCGACGCGCGTCGAAGCGGACCTCAGCAGTCGCGATTTGCTCCGCAAACGTTTGCAACTCGACCGCGTCGTCGTCGTCGGTGCCACCAGTGGTGAAGCGCGCCGCGTGCCCGGTCGCCGCACGGCACCAACTCAAGCTGCACCCGTGGCCAAAGACTCGGGCGACAGCCAGTCGATGGATGACTATTTGCAAAACGCCCAGGTCTGGCGCGAGCGCTTGAGCCAAGTGCAACGATGGTTGGATCAACTTTCCGGTCCTGACTCCACCACCGGCACTACCACCGAGCCCAAGGTCGAAACCTTGGAAGCCCGCTTGCGCCGCTTCGCCGCTCAACACGGCTACGCGAGCGTCAAGGCGACGCATCTCATCACCGGCGCCCCGACCTTCACGGTGACGGAGTTGACCGCCGCGGATGTCAAAGTTGCGCAATTGCCCGGTGAGTTGTTGCAGCTCACCGCGCGTCATCTCTCCACGCAACCGGCTTTGCTGGACAAAGCGCCGGAACTGCACCTGACGAGCGCGAGCGACCGTTTGCAGTTTCACGCCACGTTGGCCGGACTCGGCGCTACGCCGGGCGCAAATCAACTCACGTTTCACTACCGCAATCTGTCGGTGGACGATGTGATGCAGCGCATCAATACTTCCGGCAGCGCTGTGCTCAAGGGCGGCACCATCGATCTTGCCGGCAGTGGCCAATATTTTATTGCCGACGGACGCATCGAGTTTCCGCTGGAAGCGACCTTGCGCAACACGAGCCTCAACGTCGGCGGACGCGCGACCAAGCTTTCGCAGTTTGTCTTGCCGATCACACTGAGTGGTTCCCTGAGCAATCCGCGCGTCAAGGTCGACTCCTCCGCGCTCCGTAAACTCGCCGTGCAAGCGGGCACCGAGGCGATCAAAGAGAAGGCCACTGAAAAAATTCAGGATGCAATCGGCGACAAGGCCGGCGATTTCTTCAAACGACTCTCGCCCGGCAAAAACTAATCAACCGTCGTTTCCGGCAGCACGCGGCATCCGGCAAATTGTGGATGTCCGCTGATGCGAGCGGCAAACTCCGCGCGTTGATCCTCCGGCAAATGCTTGGGGAACTGCGCCTCGCTGCGCCGCCACCGGCTCAACCACTCGGCCCCAAGCGCGCGTGGTTTCCGGGGATGTTGCGCAAGAGCGGCGGCGCTCGTGAAGGCCGTGGTGGTCGTCGCTTTCGGTCCGGTGCCAATACCTTCCGCGACGAAAAAACCCGCCGCGAGCAAAGCGACGCGCGCGCTGGTTGCTGCCGAGTAAGTGTAGAGCTCAGCCGACTTGCCGCGAGTTTGCGCGGCAATGCGCGTGAAAGTTTCAAGCGTCCACAGCGGCGTATCGGTTTTGGCGGAAAACGGATCGTAGAAAATTAGATCGGGCGCGATGGCGTCGGGCAGAAAATCGAGAAAATCACCGACGTGTAGTTCCCAACGCAACCGCCCGGACGGGTGCGCCCACCCGAGATCGCGCAGCAACGAATGCGGCGCGCCGTGACGTAGATGTGGAAATTGCGCCGCTTCCCGCGCGGCGAGTTTGAGTGGATCGAGGTCACGTTCGAAACTGACCAGCCGCACTGCGCGAACCGTCGACGGATCGGACGCAGCCGCGAGTTGCGCATCGAAGCATTGCAGGACCGCCATCGCATTCGATGCGGCGCCGAGACCGACGTCCCAGATCACGAGTTCGTCGTCGCCGCCCGCGGCAAGACGTGAGGCGAGCGCGGATTGCTCAATGTAGAGAAGCTGCGCTTCGACTTCAGGCGGATTCACGGAATGCATCACTTCGCCCGAGCTGACTTGGCGAATGCTATTGAAGCCCTGCGGCGAGCGGTGGACTTCGTAATCCCCGAGCCGGGCCGGACCGCGCTTGCGCACCGGCTTGGTCGGACGCGCAGGATTCACCTCATCCGTGCGCAGCAATTCCGGTTTTCGCCGCGCGTAGTAGGCGGTGAACTCATCGCGCAGAATACTGGCGCGCATCTCCGCCATCAGCCGATGGTAGAACGTGAAATTGTGCACGCTGAGCAGATGCCACCCGAGATTTTCGTCGGCTTTGACGAGATGGTGAATGTAGGCGCGCGAATAGGTTTGGCAGGTCGAGCAGCTGCAATCGGCATCGAGGGCGGTGTCGTCGAGTTTGTAGACGCCGCGTCGCAACATGAATTTTCCTTGCGACGTAAACGCGACGCCGCGCTGCGCGAGTTGCGACGGGATGATGCAATCAAACATGTCCACGCCGCGATGCACGGCTTCCAAAATATCAATCGGTGTGCCGACGCCCATGAGGTAGCGCGGTAAATTTGTCGGCAGATGATCGGTGGCAAGATCGGTGAAAGTGTAACGCTCGTCGTGAGTTTCACCGACCGCGAGGCCGCCGATCGCGAGACCGTCGAATTCGAGTTTGCGCAGAAACGCGGCGCTCTTGATCCGCAAATCGCGATGACACGCACCTTGCACGATGCCGAACAATGCCTGCGGCGAATCACCGCGGGCCCGCAGCGAGCGCTCGGCCCAACGATGCGTGAGATGCATCGCGGCTTCGGCTTGATCGCGCGGCGCGGTGGACGGAATACATTGGTCGAGCACCATCATGATGTCGCTTCCGATGTCTTTTTGCATGCCGATGCTCGTCTCGGGCGAGAGGAGATAAACGCGTCCGTCAACGTAGCTCTTAAAGTGGGCTCCGTCCTCGTTCATCGCGCGCTCGTTGGGCAGCGAAAAAATTTGAAAGCCGCCTGAATCGGTTAACACGGGGCCGTCCCACTGCATGAAATTGTGGATGCCGCCGAACTTTTTAAACACCTCCGGACCGGGCCGCAGGAGCAAATGATAGGTGTTCGCGAGCAGCACGTTTGCCCCCGTGGATTTGAGCGTGGGCGCCGTCATGCTCTTCACCGTGGCTTGCGTGCCCACGGGCATGAAAATCGGCGTCTGCACGGCGCCGTGCAGCGTGGTGAAGCTCGCCGCGCGGGCTTTGGAGCCGGAGGCAGTGTGGGCGAGAGTGAAGTTCAGGCGCGACATGGAGGCGTTGGCGAGTTTGCGAGCGTGCCGGGCGGCGGGCGCAGTGCAAGCGCGCCGCGCACATTCGTGGCGGCGCGACTACTGGACCAAGGTCCGCGGAGTCGTGCTCCTCACGCTTTGCGGTAGTGGTCCACGACGCGGTAGCTGCGCGCGCAGAGTCCAAAAACTAGCGCGGCCGCAAAGGCGAATCCGGCAAAGAAGAACATCTGAAACGCCGTGAGGCCGAAACCGGTGGAGGCGATAAACTCGGTCACGACGGCGTTTTTCACGCCAGCGTTGACGACCAGCACCCACAGATTGCCCACCGTCACCGAGAGTAGCCAGAAACTCATCAGCGCGCCCTTCATCGACTGTGGCGCCTGACTGTAAGCGAATTCGAGACCGGTGGCTGATACGAGCACTTCGCCGAGCGTAAGCAACGCGTAGGGCAGAATCTGCCAGACGATTGAAAACGTCTGCCCGCCATCGAGCACCACTTGCATGCAGCCCACTACCACCCACGACAGTGCCGAAAAAACGATACCGGCTGTCATGCGACGCAGGGCCGTCATCTCGATCCCGATATAGCGGCGCAGAGTCGGGTAGAGGACGAGGTTGTTGAACGGAATCAGAATCATCACGAGCAGCGGGTTGAGCGCCTGCATCTGCGAAGATTGGAACCACGACGGCTTCGACATTTCATTCGCCTGCAACACCCACGTGGAAGCCTTTTGGTCGAAGAGTGACCAGAAGGGTGTCACGAGCGCGAAAAGCACGAGCACACGCAGCACGGAGCGAACTCCTTCCACGGCTTCCGCCGGATGATGACTGCGCGCGGCATCCAGTTGCCACCAGACACCAAGACCGCCGAAGGTGATCACTGCCACGAGTGCCGCGCAAAACGCGATTACGAAACCGATTGTCGGGATGAAGGCAAAAGCGATGAGACCCGCGGCAATGCCGACCAATGCGAGCACCATGCCGGGCGTTCCGGAGCGGAGCGCGGTGAGCGAGACGCGCAGGAACGAATCGGGATTGGGCGGCGACGGCGGCACCATCACGTAGTGTTTGCGACCGGCCCAGAGAATGATCGTCGCAATGAACATCAGCGCGCCGGGAATGCCAAACGCCACCGCCGCGCCGTAACTGCGCAGGAAGATCGGCATCAGCAGCGACGCGAAAAACGAACCGAAGTTGATGATCCAGTAAAAGGCATCGAACACGACCTTGGCGCGGTGCTTGTTGGTTTGGTCAAACTGGTCGCCGACGAAGGCGGAGACGCACGGCTTGATGCCGCCCGAGCCGAGCGCGATCAGTCCGAGTCCGGTGTAGAATCCCGCGCGATTGTTCTCGAACACCGCGAGACACAGATGGCCGACGCAATAGAGCAAACTCAGCCAGAAGATGACGTTGTATTTGCCAAAAAACCGGTCGGCCAGCCAGCCGCCGAGCAGCGGAAAGAAATAGACGCCAATGACGAACGTATGAAACACGTCCTTCGCTCCGCTCGCGCGATCCGCCTCGGGCAAATGCATCAGCAGCGACGACACTAAAAACACTGTCAGGATGTTGCGCATTCCGTAGAAACTGAAGCGCTCGCAACCCTCGTTGCCGATGATGTAGGAAATCTGGCGGGGAATGGGTGCCTTCGGATCCGGCGCGCTTCCCGTGACTGCCGCAGTGCTGGTGTTCATAGATGGGGTGCAGCGACGCTGCCGGAAGCTGACCAAACCGCAAGAAGTCACTCAGCGCACCGGACAAAGGATTGCGCCCAACACAGCCTGCGACTACACTGTGCGGGAACTCTCAACGTTTTCCACATGCCCAACGACCTTCTGATTACTCGCTCCACGACTCATTCACTCGAAACCGTCTGCCGGCGCCTGCCGGAGATTTCCACCGCCCACAAGTTTGGGGTGCAAGCCACCCACAATCTGCGCGAGAAGATGGAAAGCAAAGGAGTGCCGTTTCATCGTGAGTGTCGCGTGATCGAGATCTGCAATCCCAGCCACGCGCAAGTGGTGCTCAACCAGGAGATCGAGATCGCAACCGCGTTGCCGTGCCGCATCGCCATCTACGAAGAAGACGGGCGCACGATCCTCGCGACGATGAAACCCACGGCGATGTTGCAGATGTTCAATGCCCCGGGCGCGGCAGCGACCGCGCAATCGGTCGAAGACGCCATGATCCGGATCATGGACGAAACCTGCCAGAGCTGAGTGCGGTTCGACCGCGCGAAAGAGCCGGGGCTACGTCTCCGTTGCCGAATGCGGAAACGCGAGACACGCATCGGGAAACGCGGGCTGCTTGCGCAGCCACAACACGCGGCAAAGGCTGTTCGTAAGCGCTTCGTGCAGCGCGGCGCCGAAATCGTAGGCGCGGTCATCGTAGCCCGCCGCTTCCATCGCCGCGTCCATGCCGAGCATCACCGCAAACATCCGTGCGCGAAGCACCGGAATGTAATCGGGGCTCGGATCGACGTCGGGATCCGCCACGTGCGCGGCGCAAATCTCGGCGTTGGTGGAGTGGTGTGAGCGGCAGATTTCCGGCCGGCCCTCGTAAACAGTGCAACTGCCTTCGGCGTTCAGCAGCGGGCACGGCTGCATGAGTTGGTAGCGTGCGGTTTCGTCGAGGCCGGCGACGGTCGCGCGGCGCGCTGCCGTGCGCTCGATGACACCCGCCAGTTCCGCGGGCGCAAAATTCAGTTGGATGAACTCCGCGGTGTAGAACACTTCGTGCGCCTGCACGTCCACCGGCACACTGCAGCACACGCCGCAACCGGCACAGCACGCGACCTTGGCCAGTTCCTTGGCCGGGGTTTCGGCGTAGGTCTGTTCGAGTTTCTCCAATCCCCAGCGAATCGCCGTGAGCATCGCGGCCGGCTCGGTGACGCCGCGCAACCGCTGCGCCATGCCGCTGGTGGTGTCGGCGTAGAGCTGCTGGCGTAGGCGTTCGAGCGCGGGGGAAAACATGAGTTAGACGGCGGGGTCGATGGTTGGTGCGTCTCGCCGGTCTTGCAGCAACCAAACCGAACCGAGCGCCAATGCGGCGGTGGCCCCAACGGCAAGGGCGGGCAAAACGAATCCGGATGGTAACAAGCCGCGCAAGACTGAGAAGACGATCAAGCCCGCTGCTGTGCCGGCAGTGAGTAAGGCGCGTTCCAACTCACGCCACGCCGGATTAGCCAACTTGGGTGGAATGACGGCCGGTGCCGCGCTGAAGAATCCCTTCCAAAGTGGAAAATCCCACAACAGGAGAAACACGACGGCCAGAAGCATGAGCCCGGTGACGAGTGGTGTGCCGGTAAACTCGAGCGCCAAGGTGAGCACAAAAATATTGAGCATGATCGGCAGAAAACAGAGCGCCCCCAGCGCCGCCGTGCGGGGAACGAGGAGCAGCACGCCGGCGCCAAGCCGCGCCGCACCGAGAAACTGCCAATAAGCCCCCGTCTGATACATCGCTTCAAAAAAGCTCCAGATCGGGCCTTCACTCGCGGGAATCTCCGTGAACCGCCGACCGAGCAGCTTCACCAGTCCGGTGGGCACGAAGCCGATCGCCAGCAGAATCCGCGTCACGACCACGAGGCGAGCCAGCCAGCGCGAGCGGCGGGCGGTGAAGTGGAGGGCGTCGTGGGACATCACGCGCATGCTCGCGTTCGAGCTTTGCATTGCAAGCCTCCGCCCGTCCCACGACGCCCCTGCCGCCGTTCAGGGCGATTCGGCGCGCACGCGGAGAAACTGCACCGGCTGTTGTTGCAGACTAATGTTCGAGCGATGCGTTTTGCGTGCGATGCCGTTGCCGAGATCGACCGAGGCGGTTTCCGTGCTGCCGAGATTCGGACCGAAGGGCAGGGAGATGGAAACCTCGACGGAGAGCGTTACGTCCGGCGCGTTGAGATTCTGCGTGAACGTGATCGTGGGGTAGTCCTCGCCGCCCACATTAATTTTTTCTCCGGTGCGCGGCTCTTGCGCGGCGGCGGCCAGTTTTGGATCGGTGCCCAGCGCGTATTCAAGGAGATTCGACAGGCCGTCGCCGTCCGCATCGGCTGTTTTGGCGGTCAAGCCGGACGTGATGCTCTGCGCGGCGAGCCACGTATCGTAGCTGGGCGGTGGGGCCACCTGATAGACGCGCACCCAATCCACGCGCATCGTTTGCGGGAACACGGTGGAAACATTCGGGTAGCCCGGCCAGTTGCCGCCGACGGCGAGATTGAGGATGATGAAAAACGGATTGTGAAACGCCGTCATCGTTGGCCAGAGCGCTGTGTTGATGCTCGCGCGGCCGTGCTCGGTGCCGTTGATGCGCCAGATGATGTCTGTCGTCGTCCACTCGATTTCGAAGACGTGGTAGGCGTCGTTGAAAATCTGCGGATCGGGCAACTCCCAGCGGCCCGGACCGTAGGAGGCGTGATTGCCAAAGGCATCCCAGTGCAACGTGCCGTGAAACGAGTCGTCCCGGTCTTCGCCGCCGCCGATCATTTCCATGATGTCGATTTCGCCGGAGCGGGGCCAGCCGACCGTGGTGATGTTGTCGCCGAGCATCCAGAATGCCGGCCACATGCCTTGGCCCTTCGGCAGGCGCATGCGTGCTGCGATCTTTCCGTAGGTCCACGAATGTTTGCCCTGGGTTTTCAGGCGTGCCGAGGTGTAGGTGCCGTTGGGATGCTTGACGGCGGAGATCACCAACTCGTCGTTCTCCACCGTGGCGGCCTCGTGCGTGTAGTATTGCAGCTCATTGTTTCCCCAACCGCCGGAGCCCTGGCCGATGTCGTAGGCCCACTTGGTCGTGTCCACCGAGGTGCCGCTGAACTCGTCGCCCCACACCAACGCCCAGCCCGGACCCGGCGTCCACGTGTCGGTGGCGTGCGCGACGCTCGCCGATGCGCCCGTCAGTGCGAGCAAAGTCCACGCCATCGTTCGGCTCCGCCATTTTTGCAATCGCATGCGAGAGGGCTGAAACTGACGCCCGCGCATGACAAGGCGGAGTTATGCAACAAAACTGAATTCGCCGCCTCCGCTGCGGCGTGGACTTTCCCGAAAATTCGCGCGGCAAAGCGGTTACAGGCCGGACGCGATCTGCAACAAAGTTTACACGGTTGCCGGCGATCCGGCGTTCAGTTTCCGGTGCGCTCGAGCAGTGAGCGCATAAGTTGCGCGACCTGGCTGTTTGGATCGGCGCGCAGCTTGCGTTCCTGCTCACCGAGCACGTCAAAGACTTTGCCGACGACCACTTCCGTCACGTAGGCGTTGAGGTCAAGTTTGGCCGTCGGAACGGCCACGCCGGTGAAGGATTGCACGGAGGACATCAGGCCGGAGCTCTGGGCCGGTCCTTCCAACGCGCTTGTGATTTGCGCCAAGGTATCGGTCGCCCCGGCGGCTGTGGCCGCCTGTGCGACAAGCGGTGTCAACTTGGCCACGAGCGCGCCGCGCGCCCGGGTTTGCACAAATCGGGTCAGCGAATCATCGCTGCCGCGAACGGCGGCAACTGCTTCGGCAACATCCAAGCCGGCGACGGTTTCGCGCAACAGCGCGGGCGTCGCTTGCAGAACGCTACCGGCCGTCGTCGCGAGCTTTCCGGAGAGCTGTTGCAGCAATCCACTTTGTCCGGCCGCTGCCAATGGCGCGCGCATCTTCTCCACTGCCGGTGGCAAGGGAAGCACTTCGGCCAGCGCCGCGGTGCTCATGCCGCTTAGTTCGCTCCCCGCTTTCTCGGTGACGAGGGCGAGCATCTGCTTGACGGCGGCACTTGGCGTCGGCGTCGACGCGACGAGCGCTGCTGGCGCCGGAGCGGGAGCCGTCGCAACTGCTGCGGGACTTGGTGCTGGTGCAGGTTGCGCCGCGGCAGTCGTGGTCGATTCTTGTTTTCCGCAACTGCTGAGCAACAGGAGAGCGGCGAACGCGCAGGAAATTTTGAATGGTAGCTTCATGAAGTGAGCCTAGCGAAACAGCAGATGAAAAGCCACCGTCGAAATGGCTGCGGCCGGCTCGGCATGCCGCGCTTTGCGGAGAATGGGGCTTGTTGGCGGAGCCGAAACGTTGGTTAGATGACAGCCATGAGCTACGTTCCTTCTCCGACGCGCTACGATTCGATGACCTATAACCGGTGTGGTCGGAGCGGACTGAAATTACCCGCCATCTCACTCGGCTTGTGGCACAATTTTGGCGGCGACGCACCGACCGAGAACGCCCGCGCGCTGTGCCGTCGCGCTTTCGATCTCGGCATCACTCATTTTGATCTGGCGAACAACTACGGCCCGCCGCCCGGCTCGGCCGAGCGCAACTTCGGCGAAATTTTGCGCACGGATTTTGCCGGACTGCGCGACGAATTGATCATCTCCACCAAGGCCGGTTACTTGATGTGGCCCGGTCCTTATGGCGCGTTTGGCAGTCGGAAATACTTATTGGCGAGTCTCGACCAAAGCCTGCAACGCCTCGGTTTAGACTACGTCGATATTTTCTATTCGCACCGTTTCGATCCCGACACGCCCTTGGAGGAAACGATGGGTGCACTCGATCAGGCGTTGCGCTCCGGCAAGGCGCTCTATGTCGGCATCTCTTCTTACAATAGTCTGCGCACGAAAGAAGCAGCGGCGCTGCTGCGTGAGTTCGGTCACCGCTGCCTGATTCACCAGCCCAGCTACTCGATGCTGAATCGTTGGGTGGAGAAAGACGGCCTGCTCGACACACTAGCGGCCGAAGGCATCGGTTGCATTGCTTTCTCGCCGCTCGCGCAGGGTCTGTTGACCAATAAATATTTCGCGGGCGTGCCGACAGACAGCCGCGCCAAGACCAACACGACCCTGAAGCCTGATCATATTTCGGAACAAAACTTGAGCAACATTCGCGCGCTCAACGGCGTCGCGCAAGCGCGCGGGCAAACGCTCGCGCAAATGGCAATTGCGTGGGTGCTGCGGCATCCGGCGATGACCACCGCGCTGATCGGCGCGAGCAAGGTTGAGCAACTCGACGACTGCGTCGGCGCGCTCGCGAATCGCGCATTCACGACCGAAGAACTCGCCACCATCGATCGCTACGCGCACGATGGAGCGCTCAATCTATGGGCAGCCTCGAGTGCAAAGTAGCCTCGAGCGCGTCGGCCAACGTCCGCTAAGCAACGGGTGGTTTAACCACACCGATCTCGAGTAACAAATTGGCGAAGCGCTGTTGCTCACCCGTGGCGACCTTCAACGTCGTGCATGGCGAAGCGATCTCCTCATAGAACGCCGAACGCCCCATCTCGGTCTACGTCATTTGCGCTCCGAGTTTCGCACGATAAACAGCGTGCAACGGCGAGGTAAAGTCGGCGGGCTGGAAGGTGGGCGCAGCGAACGTGCGAACTGACAACGAATGCTTAGATCGCCGCGAGGATCGCGTTGAGCGTCGGGCTGGGGCGCATGATCGCGTCGGCCTTGGCATCATCCGGTTGGTAATAGCCGCCGATGTCCGCGGGCTTGCCTTGGACGGCGACCATTTCCTTGACGATCTGCGCTTCGGCTTCGGTGAGTTTCGCGGCGATCGGCGTGAAGACGGTCTTCAGGTCGAGATCGGCGAATTGCGCCGCGAGGGCCTCGGCCCAATAGAGCGCCAAGTAGAAATGGCTGCCGCGATTGTCGATGCCGGCGCCGACTTTACGCGCAGGGGATTTATCGTTTTCGAGGAATTTGCCGGTCGCAGCGTCGAGCGTGTCTGCGAGAATTTTAGCTTTGGGATTCTTGGTGGTTTCACCGAGGTGTTCGAACGATGCTGCCAGCGCAAAGAATTCTCCGAGCGAATCCCACCGCAGGAAATTTTCGCCCACGAGTTGTTCAACGTGCTTCGGTGCCGAGCCGCCCGCGCCAGTTTCAAAAAGTCCGCCGCCTTTCATGAGCGGAACAATCGAGAGCATTTTGGCCGACGTGCCGACTTCGAGAATTGGGAAAAGGTCAGTGAGGTAATCGCGGAGCACGTTGCCGGTGACGGAAATCGTATCGAGGCCTGCCTTGAGACGTTCGAGCGTGTGAGCGCAAGCGGCGGCGGGCGCGAGCGTGCGCAGGTCGAGGCCGGTCGTCTCTTCATCGGCGAGATACTTTTCGACTTTGGCGATAATCTGCGCGTCGTGGGCGCGGTTCGCATCGAGCCAGAAGACAGCGGGCGTGTTGCTAAGGCGGGCGCGGCGGACCGCGAGTTTCACCCAGTCGCGAATCGGGGCATCTTTGGTCTGGCACGCGCGCCAGATGTCGCCGGCGTCAACGTCGTGTTCGAGCACGGTCGAGCCGGTGGCGGTCACAATGCGCACGGTGCCCTTGGCCGGCATGACGAACGTCTTGTTGTGCGAGCCGTATTCTTCGGCGGCTTGGGCCATGAGGCCGACGTTGGGAACGGAGCCCATCGTCTGTGGATTGAATGCGCCGTGCTTTTTGCAGAATTCAATGACCGCTTGGTAAACCCCGGCGTAGCTGCTGTCCGGGATGACGCAGAGCGTGTCCTGGCCCTTGCCTTGCGCGTTCCACATCTGGCCGGAGGTGCGGATCATCGCGGGCATTGAAGCGTCGATGATGACGTCGCTCGGCACGTGGAGATTGGTGATGCCCTTGTCGGAATTCACCATCGCAATGGCGGGGCCGTTGGCGAACGCGGTGGCGATGTCAGCTTCGATGGCGGCTTTCTGCGCTGCGGGAAGTTTTTGAATCTTGGCGACGAGATCGCCGAAGCCGTTGTTCAAATCGATGCCGAGGGGAGCGAGAGTGGCGGCGTGCTTGGTGAGCAAATCGCGGAAGAAAACACTGACGCCGTGACCGAAGATGACCGGATCGGAGACCTTCATCATCGTGGCCTTGAGATGGAGCGAGAAGAGCACGCCGTCGGCCTTGGCGCGGGCCACTTGGGCGTCGAGGAACGTCAGCAGTGCGGCGCGGCGCATGACGGTCGCGTCGAGAATTTCGCCTTCCTTGAGGGCCGTCTTTTCCTTGAGAACGGTCACCGTGCCCTCGGCGGCAACGAACTCGATCTTCACGTCCATCGCTTGCGGAATGGTGATGGATTGCTCGTTGGAGAAGAAATCGTCCTTGCCCATCGTGGCGACGGAGGTCTTCGAAGCGGCGGACCATTTGCCCATCGAGTGCGGGTGTTTCTTGGCGTAATCCTTCACGGCCTTCGGGGCACGACGGTCGGAATTACCTTCGCGCAACACCGGGTTGACCGCGCTGCCTTTAACTTTGTCGTAGCGTGTCTTGATGTCCTTCTCCGCGTCAGTCTTCGGCGCTTCCGGATAATCGGGGAGCTGGTAGCCTTTGCCCTGCAATTCGGTGATGGCGGCCTGCAATTGCGGCACGGACGCGCTGATGTTGGGCAACTTGATGATGTTGGCCTCGGGTGTGAGCGTCATCGCGCCGAGTTCGGTCAGGGCGTCCGGTGTGCGCTGCGCTTCGGTCAGGAATTCGGGAAACAACGCGAGAATGCGGCCCGCGAGCGAAATGTCGCGCATCTCCACCGCGATCCCGGCGTGCTTGGTGAAGGCCTGCACGATCGGCAGCAAGGAATAGGTGGCGAGAGCAGGGGCTTCGTCGGTCTTCGTGTAGATAATGGTGGGCTGGGCGGACATAAGGTTGGAAAAATAAGTTAGGTTGGCCCTGACCAAAGCGGGGCGAGTGAGCGCGGTCAAAAGCAATTGCCGAGCGTCTGTTGCTCAGATGCTACCGTGATACTTTGGGGCAGTTCTCCTTAAGTTGGGCTGATAGGCGAGGGCGGGACGGGGCGCGGCGACGGACATTTTGCACTTCGCAAGGCGGGCCGGGCCGTGTTGGGTCAAAGCGTGAGTCGTGAAATGTGTTACCGCTGCTTCTGGCCAACAACGCTTTGTTGGTGTCCGACGCTGCACGCGATGGAGACGCGCACGCGGTTCGTCTTCCTGATGCACCCGAAGGAATTCAAACAGGAGAAGGCGGGCACGGGGCGCCTCACGCGGCTTTGCCTCGCCAACAGCGAACTGCACATGGGGATGAATTTTACCGACGACGAAGTGGTGGCGGAGTTGATTGCCGATCCAGCGAATTTTCCGGTGCTGCTCTATCCCGGCGTGGCGGCGCGCAATCTCTCGCAAGGAGAACTTGCTCCGGCCGATCTCGCGGGGCGGCAACTCGTCGTCTTTCTCCTCGATGCGACCTGGGCCGGTGCACGCAAGATGCTACGGTTGAGTCCCAACTTGCAGGCGTTGCCGCGCATCATGTTCACGCCGACGACCAAGAGCCGCTATGTGATCAAGCAGCAACCGCAGGAAGGCTGTCTCTCGACACTCGAAGCCGTGCACGAGTTGTTACTCAACTTGGAGCGCTCGCAGCTCGACCACTACCCGCAACCCGAGCAACTCCTCGAAGTGTTTCAGCGCATGCAGGATTACCAACTCAAGTGCGCGGCGGATCCGAATCGTGGTGGCTACCGACGCCGTGCCTACAGCGAGCCCGAGACGCGCGCGGCTCCACGCGGTCGCAGCGGCACACGGCGTCAGAACTACTTAAAAACCCCACTGCCTGAAAACGGGGAGTAGTGGGAGCGCGAGATTCCCCGCCGCTGGGCAACACGTTGCGCGGCGATGCTTGCTCCGCACGCGCGAGCCGCTCACGGTAGTCCGCACATGAAGCCGAATATCACGCTCGCCGAAACCAAGACGCCCAACGGAGCGCGCATGACGCTGGTCGAGCACGACGGCAACTTCTGCATCCGCGTCAACGGTCAGCAACTGATGCACTCCGCCGTTTCGACCTCGGAGCTGAAGCTTGGCTCACTCGGTTGTGCCCGCGCCGCCACGAAACCCGCGGCGAAAATTCTCATCGGCGGACTCGGACTCGGCTTCACGCTCAAGAGCGTGCTGCAAACCGTCGGGCGCGACGCCACCGTGCACGTCGCCGAACTTTTCCCCGAGATCGTCGAATGGAATCGCACGTTCATGGCCGGTCTTAACGGCGCGTCGCTCGCCGATCCGCGCGTGAAAATTATCGAAGGCGACGTGCTCGCACTTATCGAGCGTTCCGCGCATGCGCCCTACGACGCCATTGTGCTCGATATCGACAATGGCACGACGGCGATGGTCGCCGCCGAAAATCACGACCTCTACAGTCCGGGCGGCATGCGGCTCATTGCGCGTGCCCTCAAGCCCGGTGGCCGCGCGACTGTGTGGTCCGCCGCGCCAGATCCCGCCATTCAAGTCCGCCTCGTGAAAGCCGGATTGATCGTGCAAGCCGTGCCGGCGAAGTTACACGAAAATGCCAAGCGCGCCGCCTACATGATTTACGTCGCGGATAAACCCGAAACGGTGGCGGCGAAATCGGCCGCACCGAAGTCGGGCAGCTGAGTTTGTCGCGGCATCGCCGCCGCGACACTTACGCGCCGATCACATGCACCGCGCCGAAGCGCAGCACGGGCGCGTTCGTCGCGCGTGACTCCACCAACGAGAGGGTGAACGTTGCTTCCCAGTCGTTGAGTTCCTCGGCGTCCACCAACACCTGCACAATCGGCCACTGTTTGCCGCCGTCCGTGTCAGTTTCCTCCTCGAGAAAATGCGTGTGGTGCGCCGCGCGCCCGGCCGGATCGAGACGAAAGCGCGTGCGCTCCGCAAAGTAGGGTTCAAAGGTGCGTTCGATACGGCGGGCTTCGGCCACGCGCGCCGCTTCCAGCGTGCCTTCGCCAGCGACTGGATCGGCGAGTCTCGCAACCGCAGCTTCCCAATCGCGCGCGGCGACATCTTGCAAGAATCCGAGGATCGCGGTGCGCACGAGTCGCTGGAACGCGGCGGTGTCGCGCGTGATGTCGAAGGTCGTTGGTCGAGCGGGTTTGTCCGCCGTTTCCGCGGCAACAAACTCGGGATTTCGCATGCGCTCCCATTCCTCCAGCAAGCTGGAGTCAATGGCGCGGATCAACTCGCGGAAGTAGTCCTCCATTTCGACGACTGCCTCCGACTTGGCGCTCTCCGGCACGGTTTGCGACAGCACCTTGTAGGTCTGCATGAGGTGGCGCAGCAGCAGTCCTTCGCTGCGTTCGAGTCCGTATTCGCGGATGTAATCGGCGAAACTGAGGTAGCGCTCAAACATCTCGCGCGCGATTGACTTCGGGCGCACGTTCTCCTGCTCGATCCACGGATGTCCGGCGGCGAAAGTGTTGAACGACTCGTAGAGAAACTCGCGCAACGGTTTCGGATGTTCCGTGATTTCCTCCAGTTTCGCCATGCGCTCGTCGTAGGGCACGCCGGCAGCTTTCAACTCCTGCAGTTTGGCGGTTTTCAGTTTGTCCACCTGGCGGCGCAGAATCTGATCCGGGTCCTCCACAATCGCTTCGCAGAGCGTGAGCACATCAAACGGATAGTCGGGACTCTCGCGGTCGAGCAGCGGCAGCGTATCAATGAGGTAGAGTGAGAGCGCTTGGTGGAGCGAAAAATCGTCCTGTAACTCGACGTTCACGCGCAAACAACGACCGCTAGCGGTGCGCGGAATGATTTCCACAATCTTGCGCTCGAGCAGCGCGCGAAACAGTTGCCAGCCGCGCCGTCGCAACGCGTTTTTCTTGCCCGGCGTCTCATGGCAATCGCGGATCAACCGCTGCAGTGCGCGACAACCGTCGGCGTCGCGACTGAGCATGAGCAACAGCATGCCGTGCGAGAGGTGGAAGCGCGACACGAGTTCCTCCGGTGGGGCCGTCATCAACTTCTCAAAAGTGCGCGCGTCCCAGCTCACGGTGCCTTCGGGCGCTTGTTGTTTGACGAGTTTCTTTTTCTTTGACGGATCAGCCGCGGCTTTGGCTTCGGCGCGCTTGTTTTCGATGACGTGCTCCGGCGCTTGCACGATGACGTAACCCTGCGCGTCGTAACCGGCGCGTCCGGCGCGACCCGCCACTTGACGGAAATCGCGCACACTGAGCACGGCGGATTTTTGCCCGTCGTATTTCCACAACTGCGTGAAGACCACGGTGCGAATCGGCACGTTGATCCCGACACCGAGTGTGTCAGTGCCGCAGATCAATTTGAGCAGCCCTTTCTGCGCGAGTCCTTCGACGAGAATGCGGTATTTCGGCAACAGACCCGCGTGATGCACGCCGATGCCGTGGCGCAACCAGCGCTTCATCTCGCGACCGTAAGGACTGTTGAATTTCACGCGCTCCAACGCGGTCGCCAGCGTGGCCTTCTCCTCCTTCGTGCAGACGTTGAGACTCATCAACGCCTGCGCGGCTTCGGCGGCGGCGCGCTGCGTGAAATGCACGAGGTAAATCGGCGCCCGCTGCGCTAGTAACAAATCGCCGAGTCGCTCGGGCAGGGGAGTTTCCGAATACTCGAAACTCAACGGCACCGGGCGGCGATCACTTCGCACCGTGACCGACGGCGCACCGGTGAGTTTCGTCATCTCGCGTTCAAAAAACTCCGTTGAACCCAGCGTGGCCGACATGAGGAGGAAACGTGACTGCGGGAGCGTCAGCAGCGGCACCTGCCACGCGTAGCCGCGTTCGGCGTCCGAGTAGTAATGAAACTCGTCCATGATCACCGCGTCGACCTGCGCGTGTTCGCCGCGCGTGAGAGCGATATTGGCGAGAATCTCCGCGGTGCAGCACAAGATGAGCGCCTGCGGATTGACCGACGCGTCGCCCGTCATCATGCCGACGTGTTCCGGTCCGAAATCGCGGCAGAGACTGAGAAACTTCTCGTTGACCAACGCCTTGATCGGACACGTGTAAACCGAGCGCTCTCCAGCGCAGAGCGCCTTGAAATGCAGCGCGGCGGCGACGAGCGATTTGCCGGAGCCGGTCGGCGTGTTGAGCACGACGTTTTGCCCATCGAACAACGCGAGAATCGCTTCCTCCTGCTCCGGATAAAGCGTGAGCCCGCGTTCCGCCATCGCCGCGAGAAAGCGATCGAGGACTACATCAGCACTACTGCCAGGGGGCAGCGGCGCGAGAGGAGGAGCGGAAGTCTCAGGCACGGCGCAACGACGACGGCAAGCAGCCGCCGCCATCAGGGCAGAACGCGGGGTTAACCGATGGCGAGCAATTCGACCTCGAACACGAGGGTCGCGTTCGGCGGAATCGCGCCTGGATAACCGCGTGCGCCGTATCCGAGATGCGGCGGAATGGTGAGTTTGACCTTATCGCCAATACGCATGGTCGCGACGCCTTGATCCCAACCGCCGATCACCTGACGCGCGCCGAGCAAAAATTGAAACGGTTCATCGCGATCAACGGAGCTGTCGAATTTCTGGCCGTTGGTCAGCCAGCCAGTGTAATGCACGGTGACGAGCTCGCCTTTCCTGGGCGCGGCTCCGTCTCCGGCAACGAGTTTCTCAATCAGTAGTTCGGCGGTGGGCATGACGCGAAATTGGCGGTGGGCCGCGCAGACACAAGCGCGCGTTGCGGTTACTTCTTTTTGTTGAGCGCAGCGGTGAACCAATCTCCGTTAACCGTCTGCGGCGCACGCGGAGAGGCCGGCGCACTGGGACGATTGCCCGGACGTTCATTGCCGCGACTGCCGGGGGCACCCAAAGGCGTGCGCGGTCCGAGTTGCGGATTGGCGCGCATGGAGAGCGCAATGCGTTTCCGCGGCAGGTCGATTTCCACGACGGTCACCGTGACTTTTTGCTGCGGCTTCACGACCTCGGCAGGATCCTTGACGAAGTTGTCCGCCAATTGCGAAACGTGCACGAGACCATCCTGGTGAACACCGATATCCACGAACGCACCGAATGCCGTCACGTTCGTTACGATGCCGGGGAGTTTCATGCCCGGCTTCAAATCCTCGGGCTTGTTGACGCCTTCCTGAAAACTGAATGCCTCGAATTTTTGGCGCGGATCGCGGCCGGGTTTGGCGAGTTCCGCCATGATATCGCGCAACGTCGGCAGACCGACGTCGGTCGTGACGTATTGTTCGAGTTTGATCCGTTTGCGCAGTCCTTCTTCGCGCATCAGGTCGGCGACGGTCGCGCCAAGGTCCTGCGCCACTTTCTCGACGAGGGTGTAGCGCTCCGGATGCACCGCGCTGTGATCGAGTGGATTTGCCGCGTCGCGAATTCGCAAGAAGCCAGCCGCTTGCTCGAACGCCTTGGGGCCGAGCCGCGGCACTTGCAGCAGGTCGGCGCGTGATTTGAACGGCCCTTTTTCATCGCGCCGCGCTACAATCGCCGCAGCGGTGGCGGAGTTGAGTCCGGAAACGTAACTGAGCAACTGCTTCGATGCGGTGTTCACTTCCACGCCGACAGCGTTCACGCACGAAACGACACGGTCATCGAGTGAACGCTTCAACGCGAGTTGATCGATGTCGTGTTGGTATTGGCCGACCCCAATCGATTTCGGATCCAGCTTCACCAACTCCGCGAGCGGATCCATCAGACGGCGGCCGATGGAGACTGCGCCGCGCACGGTGAGATCGTGGTCGGGAAATTCTTCACGCGCCACTTCGCTGGCCGAGTAGATCGACGCGCCGGATTCGTTGACCATCACCACGGGAATCGTCGCCGGCAAATCGAGCAGGCGCACGAAGGCTTCGGTCTCGCGACCACCGGTGCCGTTGCCGATGGCGATCGCCTCGACTTTGAAGAACTCGATGAAGCCCTTGAGCTTGTCCTTGGCTTCCGCGGGCGAACGGTCGGGGAAAACCACGTCGTTGTGCAGCAGTTTGCCCTGACGATCGAGCAGGACGATTTTGCAACCGGTGCGAAAACCCGGATCAATCGCGAGCACGGCACGCTGGCCGAGCGGAGGGGCGAGGAGCAACTCGCGCAGGTTTTCGCCAAAGATTTTGTTGGCGGCTTCGTCGGCGCGCTTCTTTGAATCCATCCGCATTTCCGTTTCCATCGCGGGGGAGAGTAAGCGCTTGAACGCATCCTGCGCCGCAAGCCGCACCTGCGTTGCCGCCGCGCCCGTGCCGCGCACAAAATGCTGCTCGACGATCGCCTGGCCGATGAGCTCGTCGGGCAAAGTGATGCGCATGATGAGGCAGGACTCGTTTTCACCGCGACGCATGGCAAGGATGCGGTGCGACGGCGCTTTTGCCAGCGGTTCGCTCCATTCGAAATAATCCTTAAACTTCGCGCCTTCCGCCTCCTTGCCGAACATGACTTTGGAGGAAATCACGGCTTGTTCGCGGAAAAGCGTGCGCAGCCGATCGCGAATCGGCGCGTCGTCGGTCATTCGTTCGGCGAGAATATCGCGCGCGCCGGCCAGCGCTTCGTCGGCGGTGGCAAACGTGCCCTTGGTGTTCTTGCCGTCATCGAGCGTGAATTCACGGCCGACGTAGGCCGCCGCGGCTGCGGCGATGTCGCTGGTCGGATCCTGCGCCCAGATCAACTCCGCCAGTGGTTCGAGACCTTTCTCGCGCGCGATCGTGGCGCGCGTGCGCTTCTTCGGACGGAACGGCAGGTAAATGTCCTCCAGCTGCGCGAGTGTTTCCGCGCCGCCAATGGCCGACCGGAGCGCGTCGGTGAGGAGATTGCGCTCGATCAGCGAGGCGAGAATCGCGGCGCGGCGGTCGTCGAGTTGTGCGAGTTGTTCCAAGCGGTCGCGAATCGCGAGCACCTGCACTTCGTCGAGTTCGCCGGTCACTTCCTTACGGTAACGCGAAATGAAGGGAACGGTGGCTCCGTCTTTGAGCAACTGCGCCGTGGCAGCGACTTGATGGACCTTGAGTTTGAGCTCGGTCGCGAGTTGCAGGACGTGGTCGGCGTTGGGAAGTTCCGGAGAAGCGGGCATGGAGTAAATACACGAGTCCAACTTCGCACCGCTAGCGAGCAAGTGAAAACCCGATGCGCGGCGCAACTTACCCGCCGTCGCAACTCACGGCGAAACTACGCCACGCGGGCGACGCGTGACTCTGATTGGCGGCCGCCGACCGAGAGCTTCAGCACATCGCCTTCGAATTTGCCGACGAGTTGATGCCCGAGGGGAGATTGCGGCGTGATGACCATCACGGCTTGCTCCTGGTGTTCCACTTCCGTGCCGCCCGCTTTGGGGCCGATGAAATAATAGGCAGTCTTGCCACCGCTTTCGACAGCGACGAGTGCGCCGAGACTGATCGGCTCGTTCGGAGCGAAATTGCGCGCCGTGAGCGAGCGGAAGTGGGCGAGAGCCTGGGCGGCTTCTTCGGCGGCTTTCGATTGACCGTGAGCGAGGTAGGACGCTTCGAGACCGCGGGTGTCGTATTTGTCCTCCGCCTTGTTTTCTTCGTCAGTAGCTTCGGCGTGCGTGGCGAGAGCGGCCTGTGTAAACAGGTCCACTTCGGCCGCCAGCACCGCGATGATTTGCTCGAGCAATTCGGGTTTGTTCATACGGGCGGCGGGCAAAGATTAACGGCGCGGTTCGTCACCGTAGATCGCGATGACGACCGGGCGATCAACGAACTTGTAGCCGCGATACATGCCAGCGGAGTTGAAATCCATCGCTACGTTGCCGTCGTGATCAAGCGCGATGACGCCACCGTCGCCGCCGAGTTTGGCGACTTTGGCCAGCGTGGCCGCGGCAGCTGTGTTGAGGTCTTTGGCGGCATATTCCATCTGGGCGGAGATGTCGTGGGCGACAGTGGCGCGGATGAAATATTCACCCCAACCGGTCGCGCTGACCGCGCACGTGGCGTTGTTGGCGTAGGTGCCCGCACCGATTACCGGCACATCGCCGACGCGGCCGAATTTCTTGTTCGTCATGCCGCCGGTCGAAGTGCCCGCGGCGAGATTGCCCGCTTGGTCGAGCGCGACGCAGCCGACGGTGCCGTATTTTTCCTCGCGGATGAAATGCAGCGCGTCGTCACTCACGCCCGGTGAGGACAAATCGAGCGGCACTGACGAAGTGCCTTTATCCGCGCGTGTTTCTCTCTTCTTGGCGCGCTCCAGTTGTTGGCGGCGGAAATCGGTGTGGAAATACTCGTTCTCCACAAACTCGTAGCCACGCGAGGCGGCGAAGCGCTCGGCGCCTTCGCCGATCATCATGACGTGTGGTGAGTGCTCCATGACGTCGCGCGCAAGTTGCAGTGGATTGCGCACGCGGCGCACGCCCGCGATCGCGCCGGCTTGGAGAGTGGCACCGTTCATGATCGACGCATCGAGTTCACAAATGCCGTCGGCATTGAACACCGCGCCTTTGCCGGCGTTGAAGAGGGGCGAATCTTCCAGCACGCGCACGGCGGCGATCACCGCATCGAGAGCAGCGCCGCCACTTTCGAGCACGGCATAACCGGCCTGCAACGCTTCGTCGAGTTTGGCACGGTATTGCGCTTCAAGTTCGGCAGACATCTGGTCGCGCTGAATCACGCCAGCGCCGCCGTGAATCACGAGGCCGTAAGTTTTCATGGTTGGGGTGGTGGATTCGTGAGCGTGCGCAACTGTTGCAAGCGCAGCGGTTGCGAGGAGGAGGGCGAATTTCATGGGGGAAGTGGGAGAGCGCAAACGTCGATTATTTGACCAAGCCGAGCGAGGAGAGGAAGAACGCGTAATCGCGGGCGACGTCGTTGAGCGCATCGTAGCGGCCGGCGGCGCCACCGTGGCCTGCGCCGAAAGTCGTGCGGAGCAAGAGCGCGTTGCCTCGCTTCGTTTCGTTAACGCGCAACTTCGCGAGATACTTCGCGCCCTCCCAATACGGCACCTGGCTGTCGTAGAAAGAAACATTCACGAGCACGTTCGGGTAATGCGCGGGCAGGATGTTGTCGTAGGGACTGTAGGCGCGCATCCAGAAGTATTCCTCCTTGATGTTGGGATTGCCCCACTCGACGTATTCCTCGGTGGTGAGCGGGAGCGTCGCGTCGAGCATCGTGTTGAGCACATCGACAAACGGCACGACCACGAGCGCGGCTTGGAAGAGATCGGGTCGTTGATTCAGAACCGCGCCCATCAGCAGGCCGCCGGCGCTGCCACCGGAGATGACGAGTTGCTCGGGCGTCGTCCAACGCTCGTTGACCAGCCATTGGGCCGTGTCCACGAAGTCGTTGAAAGTGGTCATCTTCTTTTCCATGCGACCCGCCAGGCGCCACTCTTCGCCGAGTTCACCGCCGCCGCGGATGTGGGCGATGGCAAAAACCACACCGCGGTCGAGGAGACTGACGCGATTCGAACTGAATGTGATCGGCATGCTCACGCCGTAGGAGCCATAGCCGTAGAGCCAGAACGGTTGAGTTTTGGAGCGGTCAATATCGGCTCGATAGACGATGGAGAGCGGCACTTTCACGCCGTCACGCATAACGGCCCAGACGCGTTCGGCGCGGTAGTTGGCTGAATCGAAACCACCAAGCACGTCCTGTTGCTTGATCAGCGTGCGTGCGCCGGTCACGAGATTGGTCGAGTAGGTGCTGGCAGGGCGCACCATCGATTGGTAACTGAAGCGAATGTCGTCGGTGTCGTATTGCCAATTGCTCGCGAGCGAAACCTGGTAGGCGGCATCGGGCATTTCGAGGCGCACCGTTTTGCCGGTGGCAAATTCGTAGGCGCGCAAGTGCGGAAGGCCGTTCTCGCGCTCTTCGATTACGAGGTAACGAGCGAAGGCGTCGATGCCTTCAATCTTCACCGCGGGATTGTGCGCCACGACTTCTTTCCACGCAGTCGGATGCGCCACCGGCGCGCGCACGATGCGGTAGTTCGTCGCTTCATTGTTGGTGGCAAAATAGAAGTAACCTTCGTGGTAATCAGGATAGTATTTCTCCTCGTTCACGCGCGGGCGCAGAACTTGAAACTTCCCCGTCGCGTCGTGCGCCGCGAGCGCGATGACTTCGGTGGTCACCTTGCTCTCGGACGTGCTGAACAGCCATTGGCCGTCGCGTGATTTCGCCACGTCGATGTTAAACAGTTCATCCGTCTCTTCGTGGAGCAATTCGTGCCGTGCCGCGCTCAGCGTCCAGCGGTGCAGTTTGTCGGAACGCTTCGAGTCGTTTTCAGTGACGTAATAGAGGACGTCGTTGCCTTGGCCCCATTCGAGGTCGGAGACCTTGCCAATTTCCTGCGCGATGAGCTGCTTCGTCGCCAGATCCATCACGAAGACTTCGTATTGGCGGTAGCCGGTCCAATCGATCGAGTAGGCAAGGCGCGAGCCGTCGTCACTCACGCGATAATGCCCGACCGCGATGTAAGGTTTGTCCGCGCCCATGACGTTGAGGTCGAGCAGGACTTCCTCACCGGTGCCGGACGCATCGGTGGCGCGGCAGTAGATCGTATACTGCTTATCCTTCACGGTGCGCGTGTAGTAGTGCCAGCCGAGGTAGGGAATCGGCGCGCTGGTGTCGTCTTCTTTGATGCGACCGCGCATTTCCGCGAACAGTTTTGCGCGCAATTCCTTGGCCGGGGCCAACACGGATTCGGTGTAAGCGTTCTCCTGTTCGAGGTAGGTTCTGACTTCAGGGTTCTCCTTTTCGCGCAGCCAGAAATAATCGTCGATCCGCACGTCTTCGTGCACGGTCACATCCTTCGGGCGCTTGGTGGCCACCGGAGCTTGTGGTGTAACGAGGTCGAATTGAGCGGAAGCGGGCAATGCAGCAGACATAGAAAGGGCGAGGAGGAGAACAATTTTCATGGGGAGGTTAAGAAAGTTAATTGCGCCGGCCGGGAGCGGCCGCGGGAATTTGGAGATGATTGGCCAACTCGATCAGGCGATTCCGTAACAGGAGATTCTCCTCTTGCGGAGTTTTGTGGAAAACCGAGCGTTGCGTGACGCGTTCGGCGAGTTCGGCACTGACAATGAAAATGCACTCGTTGGCGACGAAGAGCAGATTACCGCGTTTCGCGACGAGCGGTTCCGCGATCGGCAAGTCCAGTCCGCTCCGCCGCGCATCAAATGCCGAACCGCCCGGCAACAACGTGTAGACGAAGAGCGAACCTTCGCGAAAATCCGGGGAGTAATCACTCGCCTCGTTGGTTGTGCCCGAGAAACGCTCCTCGAAATTGGGTGCGACATGCACGGCGAAGAAGTAAGCCAGAAAATCGCGCAGGCCACGGGTGTCGCGTTCCCATCGGCTGGAGCGGTCGAGCGGAAAACACGCAATGCTCACGTAGGTGCTGACGTCGTCGCTGAATGTTACCACATTTTCCGTATCGAAAATTTTGCCGCCCAATCCTCCGAGCACCGGCACCCTCATCCGGAAGCGCTCGCTGGGCGCGGTGTAGACGGAATCTTCCACGCTGCCGTAAAGCCCTTGATCCGGTGTCGACTGCCCCACACCGGAAACTGTCGCGCCGAGCACCAGCAGCAGCAGGAGGAATAAGCGCAACGGAAACATGGAAACTTGGAACTGTGCGGGTTCAGAAAGAAACTTCAAGCATCGGCGCGGCAGTTAGGCGGTCAAATGCTGCCAAACCGCCACCGGAATGTCCTCGGGGCGGGCGCGCCCATCGAGTCCGACGGCGGGGAGTCGTTCCAGCCACGCGGCGCCGCCGTCGGGCAGTTTGTGCCGGAGGAGGGACGCGATCTGTTTGCGCCGTTGTTGAAAACAGGCGCGGATCAGCAGCTTGGTCGCCGTCGAGAAAAGAAACGGCGCGGAACGACGCGCGAGGTTGAGCAAGTAGGACTCGATATCGGGCGCGGGATAAAAACAGCCGGCACCGACTTTGTGTCCGCGGTCGGCGACAAATGCGGACTGCACGAAAATCGAAATCGCGCCGAATTGCTTCGAACCCGGTTCCGCGACGTAGCGTTGTGCGGCTTCCTGTTGCAACATCAGCACCATCCGCAACGGCAATGGACCGCTGAGCACCGCGTCCATCCACGGCGTCGAAATAGCGTAGGGCAAATTGGCGACGATCTTGAACTGTGCACTTTGCTCCGCAGGCAGTGCGGCAAGGGGTTCGTCAATCGCGTCACCTTCGAGCAAGTGCAAACTGGGGTAGTTCGGCGCGAGCGTCGTGCGCAAATAGGCCGCCAGCACCTCGTCCTTCTCCACCGCCCAGACTTCCGCCTGCGCTTCGAGCAGCGCGGAAGTGAGTGTGCCAAGTCCCGGCCCGACTTCGACGACGACATCACCGGCGGCGACTTCGGCGAGTTCGAGTGACTTGCGAACAATGTTGCCGTCGATGAGGAAATTTTGCCCGAGAAAACGTTTCGGCTGGTGACCGAGTTGTGCGAGCACGTCCCGCGTCGCTGAAGGAGTGAGCGGCATGCGTCAGCTCCGGCCTTCTTCGGCGTCGAACAAATCGAAGAACGTCACGATGTCGGCCCGTTCGGCAAGACCGGCGTCTGCCTTGTATTTGGCGAGCAGCAGCGATGCTTCGTCGTTCCAACCGCGTTTGCTGACGAAGCCGTTCCACACCACGGCATCCTCGGCGACGAGGCGCCGCCCTTGCGATTCGCACCACGCGAGCACGTCTTCGTCGGATTGGTCCGCGTTGACCAAGGCTTGGATCGCCGCGTAATCGACTTGGAGAAACCGGCACAGGCGCGCGTCCATGCCCAAGCCGAGATTGGCGTGGTAATCCGAGTGCAGTTCACCGCGCGCGTGCAGGCGAATTTTTTCCAACATGCGCGGCAGGTAAAAAAACCCGCCAACGGTGGCGCGGGGAGAGGGAGGGAATTGGGCAGTGCTCATGCGACGGTGAATTCGTGAATTAATTGCGCGGGGTCGGCGGCACGCATCAACGCTTCGCCGACGAGAATGGCCTGCGCGCCCGCGGCGTGGACTCGAGCGGAATCGCGAGCCGTGTGAATGCCGCTTTCGCTCACGGCGATGACGCCCTTGGGAAATTGCGGAATGAGACGCTCGGACAAACTGAGATCGGTTTTGAAAATCGCCAAATCGCGATTGTTCACGCCGATGATTTTTGCGCCGTGAGCCACGGCACGTTCCAAATCGGACTCGTTGTGAATCTCGAATAATGCGTCGAGTCCGGCCGCCTGCGCGGAGCGATGCAGCAGAGCGATGTCGGCATCGTCCAAGGCCCGCACGATAATGAGAATCGCACTCGCGCCAGCCTCGCGCGCTTCGAGCACTTGCACGGGGTGCAGCATGAAATCCTTGCGGAGACACGGCAGCGGTTGCGCCGTGCTTTGAAAATGCGCGGTGACTTCCTCGAGATCGGCCAGTTGGCCGCCAAAATAGCGTTCGTCCGTGAGAATCGACAACGCACTCGCCTGCGCCGCGTGGTAGCGCTTCGCCTGCTCCAGGGCGCTGGCGCCTTCGCGAATTGCACCGGCGGAAGGTGAACGACGTTTGATCTCGGCGATGACCGCGAGCTTGCCCGCCGGATGGCGCAGCGCGTTGGCAAACGAGGGCACCGGCGGCAACGACGCGTGTAGCGAGGCCAGTTCTTCTTCGAAAACGGGCCGGATGAGGTCGGCGATTTCGCGCCGCTTGTTCGCCATGATCTCGGTGAGTTTGTCCATGCCTAGTAGGTAAGGGCGTGAGAATTGGCGAAGCGGCGCGCAATTCAACCCACAAGTTTCTTGTCACCGCACGGTTCCCGCTGACAGTGGAAGCCGATGAGCGCCATTGAAGATCTCCGCCGCACCATGGCCCGCCTGCGCGCCCCCGACGGCTGTCCGTGGGACCGCGAGCAAACCCACCAAACCCTCGCGCGTTGTCTGATCGACGAATGCAGCGAATTGCTCGACACGATCGACCGGAATGACCTGCCGCATATGCGCGAGGAACTCGGCGACGTGCTTATCCAAGTCGTGTTTCACGCGCAGCTCGCCGCCGAACGCGGCGAGTTTGATTTCGACGACGTGGCGCGCGGGATTAACGATAAACTCATTCGCCGCCACCCGCATGTGTTCGGCACGGCGTCGTGCGATACGTCGGCGCAAGTGATCGAAGTCTGGGAGCAGGTCAAAGCTCGCGAGAAAACCGAGGCTGGCACAAACGAATCGACAGTTTTCAAACCGCTGCCGCCGCGGTTGCCTGCGTTGATGTTCGCTGAAGCCGTCGCCAAGCGCATCACCAAGGACAACTTGCCCGCCGACGGTATCGTTGCCTCCGACACAATCACTGAGCGTGCTAAAACAATTACAGCCGACCACGCAGGGCGCGCGCTGTTTGAGTTGGCTGCCGCGTGCCGCGTGCAAGGCATCGACCCGGAAGCCGCCTTGCGCGCGGAATGCGACCGCGTGATGCGGGCCGTCGAAGCGCGCGTCGCGGCCACCGAAAAGCCGACCAGCAGCTAACCGCGTTGCACCAACACTCGCGTGAAGCCGCCGCAGAAACTCGCCGCCGATAGCGTGCCGCCGACGATCCGAACGGAATGGCTCGAACCCTTTCTCACGTTCCTCGCGAAAGAGCGGCGCTACTCGGCTTACACGGTGCGCAACTATCGACAGGCGTTTGAAGATTTCTACGCGTGGCGTCAGCAAGCTCAGCAAGGCAAAGTGGACTTCGCCGCTCTCACGACGCGCGACATGCGGGATTTTGTCATCGAAGGTCAACGCCGCTTCGGACGGCGCACGTTGCACAATCACGTGTCGGGGCTGCGGGCATTTTTTCGTTATTGGCAACGGCTCGGTCGACTCACCCGCAATCCGCTGACGGGCGTGCCGCTGCCGAAATTAGAAAAAGCGTTGCCCGCTTTTCTCACGGAAACGCAAGTCACGAAACTCCTGCGCGGCCCGCAACTATTACTCGAAAACAATACGCTCGATGCGTTCACCGCGTGGCGCGACCGGTTGGTGATGGAACTCCTCTACGGCGGAGGATTGCGCGTGAGCGAGTTGGTCGGTTTGAATTACGGTGCAATTGATATTGCCACGGGCAGCGCGCGCGTGCTCGGCAAAGGTCGCAAGGAACGCATTTGTCCGCTCGGTGCGGTGGCGATGGCGGTGCTCGGAAAATTTCGCGACGGCTACGCCAAGCAGACGTCGGAGGCGTCACCAGTGTTGATCAACGCGGATGGCTCGCGACTTGGCGTGCGTGCGGTGCAATTGCTAGTGAAGCGTTACCTCTCGTTGGCCGATTTGCCGATGGATATCTCGCCGCACAAGTTGCGCCATTCCTACGCGACCCATTTGCTCAACTCCGGCGCCGATTTGCGCGCAGTGCAGGAACTGCTCGGTCACGCGAGTCTGGCGACGACGCAAATCTACACGCATACGAGCGTGGCGCGTTTGAAGGAAATTTACGCCAAGGCGCATCCGCGCGCCTGACGCAAATTTCGATTACGGCAACGCCACGCGGAGCGCGCGGGAGTTGCCCGCCGCATCGTAAAGCCAGAGTTCCGCCGATGTCGCACCATGAGCGCGCGCCGCAGGAAACTCGGCGACAAACGTTTCGCGTTGGCCATCAAGAATGCCGTCAAGTGGGTGCTCCAGCGATACCCGCGCGCCGTTGTTCAAAATCACTTCCGCGCCGCTCAGCAGGCTGAGACGGTCAAATCCTTCGAGCGAAACTCGTAGAAAGCTATCAGTGCGCGTGATGGTCGGATTGGTGATTGCCGGCGGCGTGCGATCAATCGTCAGCGAATCCGTTTCAAAGGTGTAACTCAGGCGTTGTGCTACCGGACGCGGCGCTGTTTCGCGTGCGACAAGGCGCGTAATGTAGCGACCTTCCGGCAGGTGGGAAATGTCGAATTGCACGAAGGGGTCACTTGTCTCGATCGCGAGGTCGAGCCAGTCGGTCGCGTTTTCGGCACGCACTGAAAAAGTGGCGACAAGGTTGTCGTCGTCGGGATCGGTGAGGTGCCAGTAGACGAGTTGTGCGCCCGGTTGTGGAACGAGCGGACTGGAAAGTAGGCCCGTGCGACGTTTCGCGCTGTCGTCTTTGCTTTCGCGCGGCGTCGGCGTGAGAAGTTGGCTGAGAGTGGTGGCGCCGGTGGCCGCAACCACCTCGGGCACTGGAATGATCCCAAGATTGGGCGAGAAGATGCGGAAGTCGGTCAGTTGCGGGCGGCGATTCTGTGGCAGGTAATGCAGCACGGCCTTATCGAGTGCGGGCACGCGATCCGCGGCGGCACTGCACGTGACGCGCAGTTGCACGTAGCGGGCACGCAGGTCGGGCGCGGACCAACTCCCGTCGAGCGACTGCAGGTTGGTCCACGGGGTCCACCCTTCCATTTCGTCACTGCCGAAACTGGTGCGCACGGCGACTTGCAACTTTGCGCTGTCGCCCGGTGGATTGCTGGAGAAGCGCAATTGACCAAGTTCTGCGGCGACACCGAGATCGATGCGACGGGTTTCCAAAGAACGAGCCGTGCCGTCGTAGAAATTGAGTTGCGAGAGTCCGGCGGGATTGTTGCGCAACACATGAAAAAGTCCGCGCACGCCGGGTTGGCTGGGCAGAATGGCGTTCGCCTGCGCTGAGCCGAGTGCGCCGAGGTTGAGGCTGCGACGTTCGCTCGGCGAATAGGCGAGCATTTCGCCCTGTTCGCCGCCGCTGATGAGAATCAAACGAGTCGCAGAATCCTCGTGCCACGCCAGTCGGTAGAAGGCGGTATTCGCGCGCGAAACAACAATCTCCGGCAACCCGCGCGTTGGGAAGTAGGCGAGTTGACTGCGACCCGGGAAACGCTCTGCGCGCACCACATCGGCGGTGTCCACTTCAGTTGGTGGCGGCGTGTTCGGCGTAGGTGCGTTTGCCGCGGGGGCGGGGCGATTCACGCGCGTTTCAGCCGGGACGTTGGTGAGCGTAAGTGCGGCGTAAAAGCCGCCTTCCGCATCGGCGAGCAAGTCGGTGACTTCGGCTTCCTTGTTCTCCAGTAACAACAGCGGCGATCCTCCGGTCGCGGGGAAAGCGTAGACATTGCCGCGCGGCGCAGAACCGGCGATGACGCGGTCCGCGTCGAGCGCGAGGAGTCGGCGCACGTTGCGATCCCGAATCTCGCCGAAGAGTTTGACGCCGTGCGCGGCGAGTTCCGCCGCCGTAGTCAATCTCTCGCTGGCAACGCCGGCCGCTGTAAACGCGGTAAGATCAATCCGGTAGATGCGACCGGGGTTGCCAGTGGCGACGAGGACGGCATTCGCGTCGCCGAGGACGGGAGCGAAATCGAAAATCGAATCCACGGGCAGCGCAGCCGACGCGACGATCTTACCATCGCGCACCAGCGAGACGGTGCCCTGCGGAGACGTGCCGGCGAGAAAGGAATTTTCACTGTGCGACCAAAGTGCGAGCACGTGGGTAGCATCGAGGTCGGCCGCAAGTTCGACTTGGTAATCGGTGCGCACTTGGGTATTCACGCGAAAGATTTTGCCCTCGGGCCCAGTGCCCACGAGCCAGGCGCGGTGGTCGGTCGTCGCGGCAAAGGTCCACAGCAGATCCGCCGGAATCGCGCCGGGCAGCTCGGTGAGGGTTGGACCGGCCAGCACGCGTCCGTCGGAGCGCACGGAAAGGGCCTTCAAGTTGCGCGCGGGCACTTCGCGGAAGAAATCGATTTCCAACTGCTTGGAGAGCGGCGCGGCGGCGAGCAATCCGGTGAGCGTGCAGAACAGCGATAGGTGAGTGCGAAGGCGCATGATTTCGAAAAGCAGTGGGACGAGCAAAAGGAGTCGCGACTGAGGCCGGAGTCTAGTCCGCGATTTTGAGGGAGCGGCGCAGATGGGCGTTGAAGAGTCGCCCCGGCAACACGTGCTGTTCATAGAGCGGCACGGCGGCATCGCGACGTTGGTAGCGACTCGCATCCGACGTGCGGGCGATGCGCTCGAAGGAGCCCGGCAGATCGACGGTTTGCACGCGATTGTCAGTGAACAACGCGGCGCGTTCCACGACGGCGAGATAGAGACCGTCGGTTTCGCGCGTTTGCCGAAGCACGGCGAGATACTCGTCGAAATCGCGCAGTTGATTCACGGTGAGCGTGCGCGGTTTGCCGGTGAGAGCGTCCATTTGTGGCCCGCTCGCGAGCACCACTTCGAGATCCTTGCCGTTCCACTCCGGCGGAATCACGAGCGAGTAAGTCTCGTGAAATTGGTCTGCCTGGAATCCGCGATAGTTGACGGAGATCGTGATGGTTTCGCCTGGCGCGGCTGTCGTGCGCGACACCTGCAGCTGTTCGACGTAACCGACGGGCGTGTCCGGGGTTTCTTCGACGGCGAAGCGGATTCGCTCGGGGAAAGTGCGCTCGTAGGGATTGAACAACCATTGCTGCAAACTCGCCATCACTTCGGCGACACCTTGGGCGAAACCCTGGGGACCGGGATAGAGTTGGCTGAATTGCAACGGCGCGCGATCTGCGTAGTCCACCGTCGTCGTGAGGCGGAAACCGCGTTTGAGTCCGGCCTCGTTGGAGCCGAGCACGGCCTGCGTGAGGCCCGTGGCGGCGATCGCGGGGAGCAACATTTCGTGTTGGATCACGGAGAACTGGAGACTGCGGCGGTTGAGGCGCGCCGGCAGACTGATTTCGATGGGCACGAGGCGCGGCATCCGGCCGATCTCGCCGTAGATGCCGGAGAGTCGATCCTGACTGAACGCGCCGATCACGCGACCGGTGTTGCTCACTTTCATCGAGCTGAGATTGCTCGGCAAAATAGTCACAATCTCCGCTTCGGCCATCGGCACTTCCGTCGCGCCAAGCGTCATCAATGGATGCCCGAAAGCGAGGATGCGGTTGCCATCGACGTGCGACACGGTGCCACTCGCCGCCAAGGTGATATCACCGACTGCGAGCGCTGCCGCGACGACGCTGCCGGGCCGCAGTTGCGGAAACGGGGCTGCGTCAGCATCGCTCGCGCCGACGCCGAGACTGCCGCCGAGTGCAACGGTGGTGAGGCCGAGCGCGGACAATTGCGGAGCCATCACGGCGGCGACTTGCGGCGAAACACCGGCCAGCGCGAACACGGGAGCGAACGGCGTAAATTCTTCGCTCGCGACAGACTGCGCGCGCGGGCGCTCGGTGCGTTCGCTCTTGATCGGAATCGGCAACGGCGACGCTGGTGCGGGCAGCGAGTGGGGAAGTTCGCTGATTTCGAACATGTCCGCGATGGGCGTGAAGCCGGCGTAGCGCACGGTTTCGAAACGTTGAATTTGATACGAGAGCACACCGACTAACTTGCCGTCGATGTAGAGTGGACTGCCGCTCATGCCGGCGACCGCGCCCATGGATTGCACGCGCGGATCGGTGAGTTCGCAGAGAATCAAACTCTTCCCCGGCCCGAGGGCGTTGTGCACCACCCCGGTGAGTTGCACGGCGAAGGATTCCGACTCCGTGCCACGGAAAACTGTCCAAACTTCGCCCGCCATGCCCGGCTTCAGGTCGGACAGCGGGAGGACCGGCGCGTTCACCGGTTGCGCCAACGCCGCCACGCCGCAGAGCGTGGCCGTGACCAGAGCGAGGACTGGGTGCACGAAATTCATCATTACTCCAACAACGGCACAAAGCGCCGTTTGTTAGAGTGACTCAATGGCGGAACTGACGACTTCGCAAGCCCGCGCAATATCTTCGCCCTCGTGCGCCGTGCTGAGGAACCACGTTTCGTAAGCACTTGGCGGCAGGAAAACACCCCCGGCGAGGCACGCCTGGAAAAACCTTCCAAACAATTTCGCGTCCGACGCTAGGGCCGTGGGCATGTCGCGCACCGGCGTGGGCGTGAAAAATAAGCTGAACATGGAGCCGACCTGCGGCGATTGCAGGGGAATGCCTTTTTTGCGCGCCGCCATCTGCGCGGCATCTACGACTTGGCGTCCGAGACGATCAAGTTTCAGGTAGGGATTGAGTTCGTCGAGCATGCGCAACGACGCGATGCCGGCCGCCATCGCGAGTGGATTGCCGCTCAATGTGCCTGCTTGATAAACCGGCCCGAGCGGCGCGAGGTAATCCATGATTTCCGCGCGACCACCGAACGCGCCGACGGGGAGTCCGCCGCCGATGATTTTGCCAAGGGTGGTGAGGTCGGGCGTGATTTTCTCGATCTCCTGCACGCCACCGCGGGCGAGGCGGAAGCCCGTCATCACTTCGTCGAAAATGAGCAGCGCGCCGTGCGCTTTGGTCGTTTGGCGAAGATGCGCCAAGTAACCGGCGTCTGGTTTGATAAAACCGACATTGCCGATGTAGGGTTCAACAATCACGCAGGAGATTGCGCCGGGATTCGCTTCGAATGCAGCGTCGATCGCAGCAGGGTCATTGTAGGGCAGCACGATCGTTTCGCGAGCGAACGAGGCCGGCACGCCGGCACTGTCGGGATTGCCATGCGTGAGTGCGCCCGAGCCGGCGCTGACCAAGAGCGAGTCGCTGTGTCCGTGATAGCAACCCGCGAATTTGATGATCTTGTCCCGCCGCGTGAAACCGCGCGCGAGGCGGATCGCCGACATCGTCGCTTCGGTGCCGCTGTTGCACATGCGGACTTTTTCAATCGACGGGAAAAAATCCACGATCAGCTCCGCCATTTCCACTTCGTAGGGATTCGGCGTGCCGAAACTCGTGCCGCGCTCGAGGGCGGCGGCAATCGCGGCGCGGATGCGCGGGTGATTGTGACCGTGAATCGCCGGACCCCAGGTGCAAACGAAGTCGATCAACTCGCGTCCGTCGGCCGTCGTCAGTTTCGCGCCGCTGGCGGATTTGGTGAAAAATGGCGCGCCGCCGACTGAGCGAAAAGCACGGACGGGCGAGTTAACGCCGCCGGGAATCAGTTGTTGGGCGCGGGCGAAAAGTTGTTCGGAAATGCTCATGGAAGAAAGAGAGGTTAGCGACTGTGGCACTGCAGGGCCACTCATCTGCTGCGAAATTTAGCTCACGTATTTCTGCACGATGGGAATGCGCCGCCCGACCCCGAAGGCGAGGGACGTGATTTTGAGTCCGGGTGCGGCTTGTTTGCGTTTGTATTCGTTGAGATCGACCTTGCGCACGACGTCATTGACGACCGCCGGGTCGAAACCGCGCGCGACCAAATCCGCCCGCGACAGACTTTCTTCGATGTAACCTTTGAGCAACGCATCGAGCACGTCGTAGGGCGGCAGACTGTCCTGATCGGTTTGATCGGGGCGCAACTCCGCGCTTGGGGGCTTCTCCAGCGTGGAGAGCGGAATGATTTCGTGCTCGCGATTCAACCAGCGCGAGAGCGCGTAGACCTGAGTCTTAAACACATCGGAAATCACCGCGAGTCCGCCGCACATGTCGCCGTAAAGCGTGCAGTAGCCGACCGCGAGTTCGCTCTTGTTGCCTGTGGTGAGGAGGAGCGCGTTGAACTTGTTCGAAATTGCCATGAGCAACAAACCGCGCGCGCGCGCTTGGATGTTTTCCTCAGCAGTGTCGCGGGGGAGTCCGGCGAAAAGTGACCCGAGGGCACCTTCGGCGGCCGTGACGACCTCGGCGATCGGCAACGTGTGAAACTGAATACCCAAGCGTTGCGCGAGGGCCGCGGCATCGTCCTTGGAATGCTGACTTGAAATCACCGACGGCAGACTGACGCCGATGACGTTTTCCGCTCCGAGCGCTTCGGCCGCAATGACGGCAACGAGTGCGGAGTCGATGCCGCCGGACAACCCGAGCAGCGCTTGCTTGAAACCGGTCTTGTGCGCGTAGTCGCGCACGCCGAGCACAAGCGCATCAAACACGTCGGCGAGTTCGGCTTGGGCGTAAGTCGGGTGGTTGGCGGGAGCGGTCGGAACAACGGCTGTGTTTGGCGCGGTCGCGGAGGATTCCTTCGCGAGTTGGACCGTGACGACGCGCAACTCTTCGCGAAACGCGGCGAGACCGGCGATGAGTTCCCCGTTGGCATCACTGACGACACTGCGGCCTTCGAAAATCAGTTCGTCGTTGCCGCCGACGGAATTGCAGTAAGCGACGGGGCAATGGCAGGCTTTGGCCGCATCGCTGACGAGGGTGCGGCGCAATTTATTTTTGTCCAAATGCCAGGGACTCGCGGAGAGATTTACGAGTAGATCGAGCTGCGCGTTGGCGAGTTGCTTGACCGGATCGAGATCGTAAAGGCGGCGCGTCTCGACCAAGTCGTGCGCCCAAAGGTCTTCGCAAATCGTGATACCGAGACGGAGTCCGCCGAATTCGACGAAGCTGGGTTCACTCGCCGGTTCGAAATAGCGATCCTCGTCGAACACGTCATAGGTTGGCAGAAGGCACTTGCGGGCGACATGGAGGATTTTGCCGCGATGACAAAAGGCCGCCGAGTTGTAGGCCGAGCGGCCTTTGCCGGTGAAGTTGGCCTCCGCAAATCCCAGAAAGGCCGGCACGTCGCCAATCGCCGCCGCGAGTGCGGAGGTCGCATCAGCGACGTCGGCGAGGAAGCGTTTGCGAAACAGCAAGTCACGCGGCGGGTAGCCACAGACCACCAACTCCGGAAAAATGACGATCTCGGCGCCTTGGCGAACGAGGGTCGCGTAGGCATCGAGGATGCGTTGCCGGTTACCGCTCAGGTCGCCGACGATGGTGTTGATTTGGGCTAGGCCGATCCGCATGCGCCGCGAACGTGGCGGTGGTTTCCCGGAACTGCAACCCGAAGGTGTGTAACGGGCAGGGACTTGGAGTAATTCTCCGTCAAAGTATGCTTCCGACTAGCCGTCGGCAAATTCGCTACTAGTGTCCGCCGCTTCATGTCACGACTCATCCTCGCCTCCGCCTCGCCTCGTCGCCGCGAATTGCTGGCTGAGTTTGGCCTGCCGTTCGCTGTGATTCCCGCCGACGTCGTCGAACACGAAGCGCCCGACGCCGATCCGCGGCAGATGGTTGCGCACAACGCGGCACTGAAAGCCGATTGGGTCAGCGAACGCCATCCGGAGGCGACCGTAATTGGCGCGGACACGACGGTCTTTGTGGATGAAACGGTGTTGAACAAGCCGCGTGATGCGGCTGAGGCACGCGCGATGTTGCGGCGCCTAAGCGGACGCGCGCACACGGTTTTCACCGGCCTCGCGATTCGGCGCGGTGCGGACGGATTGCGTCTCGACCAGGGCGTCGCGAGCATGGTGAATTTTAAGGCACTCGACGAAGCCACCATCGAGGAATACCTGCGGCGCGTGCACACGCTCGACAAGGCCGGCGGCTATGCGATTCAGGAGCACAGCGAGCTGATTTTGACCGGTTACACGGGGTCGCTCACAAATATTATCGGGCTGCCGCAGGAAGAAATGAAACAACTTTTGACTCAGGCTGGTCTGATGCGCTGAATTCGCCCTGAAACGTGCCGACACTTACTCCACAACAACCACGCTCCCAGACCCGTCCGATTTTTGGCCGGTTTGACGATCAGACCTCGCGTTCGATCGGCATCGGACTGGCGTGCACCGTGTTTTTTCACGTGTTGTTGTTATGTCTCGCACCGTTTTTTCCGGTGACGCATGGCACTGGTTCGCCCGCGGAACTCGCCGCCATTGCCGCCGCGAATCGCGGCAAGGATTTCAATTTTGAATTGGACCCGTTGACCGAGGCGGAGAAAGAGCGCGATCCGTTCAAGTTCGTGGAAACGAATCCCGACGCGCCGGAAAACACGCCTGACAAAACACCGAATTTTTCCAACCGCAATCAGCAGTCGGCCCAAGCCGAGAAGCCGGACGAGATCGATGCGGAGAACCGCCCGTCCGTGAAAGGCCGCGAAGATATCCGTGATTCATCATCGATCGTCTCCGGCGATTTCGCTCGTCCGCAGGAAGGTGCGGCGGTGACCGCGACCCAGGAGATGTTGGAGAGTTTGCAACCGCAGGAATCTCAGCAAGCACGCGCTGAACAAATTCCGCTCACCGGATCGGAAAAAATTGAAGGCCTCTCCGAGGACGGCGTCGGCAGCAATGTTTCGCAGAGCAAATCGCCTTCGACCCGCGCTGAACAATTTCAGGAAGGAGCTAAAGATGGTCGCAGCGAAACCGGAGGCTTGACCGAAATCGCCGCGACCGAGCGACCGATGCCGAAACCGCGCCCGCGCCTCACGCAGGCCCGGCCCAACGTGTTGGCCAATCGACTCTCCGGCACATCGAACATCGGCATTCTCGGCATCGACGCGCGCTGGAGCGAATACGGCGAATACATGCAGGAATTCGTCGAGATCGTGCAAGCGACCTGGTGGGGCATTCTTGCTGAAAGTCGCGTGAGCCCGAGGAGCGGTTCGCATGTGATCGTAACGTTTACACTCAACGCACAAGGCGAAGTGTCCGTGACGGAAGTCGAAGAGACCGCCGGCAAACCGGGTGCCTACGCCTGCACGAATGCACTTACCGTGCGCCAGCCGTATCGGAAGTGGACGGACCAAATGATTGCGGTGCTCGGTCGGTCGCAGACGATGACCTTCAGTTTCTACTACCAATAAGTGAATCCGACCACCGAGACTTTCTGGAACGAACTACCCTTGGGCGAAGGTGTGACGCTGCTGATGCGCGACGCCAACGGGCTGGTGGCATTCAACAAGCCCGCCGGCATCCTGTCGCACCCGAATTCGCGGGCCGACGAAGGCCGCTCGCTCCTGACGACGCGCTACTCGGAGGAGGGTCAGCATTTTCACTGGAAAACCGAAGCGGGCGAAGAGCGCCGACTGTGGCTCTTGAATCGCTTGGACGGCGCGACCTCCGGCGTCATTCTCGCCGCATCGAGTGAAGCGCTCGCGCTCGCCGTGCGCGAACAGTTCGCGAAGAAGAAAATTCGCAAAGTTTACAACGCCCTCGTATTCGGTAAGCCGTCGATCAAGTTCCAATTGTGGCGCGATCTCCTCGCGGTCCAACGTAAGGGCGGACAAGTGCGCAGCAATGCCCGCGCGGGCAACATACCGGCGACGACGCAGTTTCAGTTTCTCCAGCATGTGCAAGGCGCGTTCTCGACGTCGCTCATTCGACTAGAGCCGCAGACGGGGCGGAGTCACCAATTGCGCGTGCAGTGCGCCACGCGTCACTTGCCGATTGTCGGTGATCAGACCTACGGCGATTTCGGGCACAATCGCAATTTCACGAAATCAACCGGACTCGACCGGCTGTTTCTGCATTCGCTGGAAACCAATTTTAATTACGAGTTCGCCGGCAAGAGTTTCCCTTTCAAAGCCGCCGCGCCGCTGCCACCGGAGTTCCGCAAGAAATATTGAGCGGGAGAGAGCAGCGAACGTTTCGTAGCGCGCTTCCTCCAAAACAATTTCGCACCGGCGATGTGGAGGGCCCTCGGCCTCGCAGGCCGCAAACGTCATCTATGCCAGGCCGGCGAATTCAACTCCCCCTGATACGGCCAATCATCAGCGTAGCGACCCACACGCCAGTGAGTGGCCGCTGACCAAGACTTCAGCAAAATCCCATGCATGGCCGCGTTGGTCAGCAGGGGCGCGCGGTCTTTCGTGCACACGGTGAGAAAGACAATGATCGATCGGGTGCCGTTATCCAGCACTGGCAGGTGCACGGGGGAGAACGCCGCGGATTATCCGACGTTGATTTGCTATCCATTTCGGCTGCCCGAGGACGGCGTGGCGATCAGGGAGAGAGCCGCGAGTGTTTTCGGCCCGCGGGCCCTCCAGACTTGCAACTCCATCACAGCAAACTGAGCTGTGAATCGTCAGACGGCACCACCGTGATCTTCTTCTTCGGCTTCGCTAGCGGCGTGGCGGGCAGGGCGACGGTCACATCATCGGATTCAAGCTGGGCGAGAATCGTCTTCGCGCGGTCAATCACGGCGAGCGGCAATCCGGCGAGGCGCGCCACTTGGATGCCGTAACTGCGATCAGCCGCCCCTTCCACGACGCGGCGCACGAAGACAATTTCGTCGTTCCATTCCTTTACCGCCACCGAGTAGTTGCGCAGACGCGGCAGGTGTTTTTCCAACTGCGTGAGCTCCTGGTAGTGCGTCGCAAACAACGTGCGTGGCCCGCCGTCGGGTGAACGATGCAAGTGCTCCACCACCGCCCACGCAATCGAGAGTCCGTCGTAGGTCGAGGTGCCGCGGCCGATTTCGTCGAGGATGATGAGCGAGCGGTCCGTGGCGTTGTTGAGAATGTTGGCGGTCTCGTTCATCTCGACCATAAACGTCGAGTTGCCCCGCGCGAGATCGTCGCTCGCACCGACGCGGGAGAAAATCCGATCAACAAGTCCAAGCCGGCATGCTTTGGCCGGAACCCAGCAGCCCACTTGCGCCATCAACGTGATCAACGCGACTTGGCGGATGTAGGTCGATTTGCCCGCCATGTTCGGACCGGTGAGCAGCAGAATTTGCGCGTCGCTGATCGACAGCGATGAATCGTTGGGCACGAAACTGTAACTGCCCGCGAGCCCGAGCCGCTCCTTCTTCATCATTTGTTCAACCACGGGATGCCGACCGTCGGTAATGGTGAAAGAATCTCCTTCGTCGAGTGTTGGAGAGCAATAATCCCACTCGCGGGCGAGCACGGCCCAACCCGCGAGCACGTCGAGTTCGGCGAGCGCGTCGGCGGTGCGCATCAAGGCCATCGATTCGTCGAGCACGGCTCCGGTGAGGTAGGCGAAAAGCTCCTGTTCGCGCGCGAGTGATTTTTCCTCAGCGGAGAAAATCTCCTTTTCCTTCTGCTTCAGATCCTCGGTCACGTAGCGTTCGCTGTTCACCGTCGTTTGCTTGCGAATGTAATCCGCCGGCACGAGGTGCAGGTTGGCCTTGGTGATTTCAATGTAGTAGCCGAAGACCGACGTGTAACGCACCTTCAGGCTCTTGATGCCGGTGCGTTCCTGTTCCTGTTGTTCGAGGTCGGCGAGCCACGTTTTGTTGTCCGACGTGAGGCTGCGCAGCCGGTCGAGTTCGGCATCGTAACTCGGGCGGATGTAATTTCCGTCCTTTAAATCGTTCGGCAATTCGTCGGCGAGACCGCGCGCGAGCAACTCGCTGAGCGCGGGCAGGGCGGTGATGCGGTGGCGGATGCGCGAAACTTCGCCGCCGTGCGAACCGACGAGATGCGAATCGAGCAAATCGAGGCAGGCGAGCATCGGCGGTAATTGCGCGAGTGTGTCGCGCACGCCGCCGAGTTCGCGCGGATTACGCAGGCGATTCTGCAGGCGACTGAGAATGCGCGGAATGTCACGCACGCGGTTGAGCAACTCGCGCAGATTGGCGAGATCGCTCGGCTGGCCGACAAATTCACCGACAGCGGTTTGGCGGCGACGGATTTCCGGCAGGTCAAGCGCCGGTGCGGCGAGCCAGCGTTCGAGCATGCGAGCGCCGGCGGCGGAAACCGTGCGGTCCATCGCGCCAAGCAACGACGCCTCGCGCGTGCCGCGAATCGAGGCGAAAATCTCCAGATTGCGCAACGTCGCCGGGTCGAGCAGCAGCGTGTTCGCGCTGCGGTATTCCTGCAACGAGCGGAGATTCTCCGGTTTGGCGCAGAGATTCTCCGTTGCATAATAAACGAGCGCGCCCGCCGCGCCGAGCGCAGCGTGGGTGTGCGACAGACCGAAGCCTTGCAAGTTGAGCACGCCAAGTGCGTCCATCACGGCCTTCGCGCCGCTGGCTGTGTCGAAATGATAACCCGGCAACTCCGAAATCAAGCGATCGGCGCAGAACTCCGCGACGTGGTGCGTCGTATGCTGTTCATGCGGTGCGGAGCGCCATTTTTCCAAGTCACCTTCGATCAGCACGAGCTCGGCCGGATTAAGCGCGGTGAGGACGGGCAGGAGATTTTCCGGACGCGCATCGGTGGCGACACGGAATTCGCCAGTGGACAAATCGAGCCACGCGGCGTGCAAGCCGTGTTTGTTCAGTTCCAACGCGCACAGGTAGTGGTTGCGCGCGGAGTCGAGTTGGTGGGAAGCGAGCGTCGTCCCTGGCGAAAGGATGCGCGTGAGTTGACGCTTCACGAGTTTGCCCGCGGTGGCCGGTTCGGCCTGGTCGCAGATGGCAACTTTTTTGCCCGCCGCGAGCAGTTTGCCGACGTAGTTGTCCGCCGCATGATACGGCAGGCCCGCCATCGGGTAGTCTTGGCGCTTCGTCAGGGTGATGCCTAGGATTTTGGAGCCGACTTCGGCATCCTCGAAAAACATTTCGTAGAAGTCGCCCAGACGGAACAGCAGCATGGTATTCGCGGGCAGGCCGCGTTTGACCTCGAAATACTGCTGCATCAGCGGCGTGAGCTTTTCAGACATAGGGCGTCTCTAGTTGCACCACTGCGGGCGGAAGGGCACGCCGAAAATCACCGGAGGGGCCAGACAGTTTCCGCTTGGCTCTGAGAATGAAGTGCGCTTCGTCGGACGCGTGGTGAAGTTACACGAAGTTGACCTCGGCGGCGCGGGCAAGCCGCTGATGCTCGTCTTGCACGGACTGTTGGGCTCGTCGCGCAACTGGCAGACGACCGGACGCGACTTGGCGGAACACTTCCACGTGATCGCGCTCGACGCGCGCAACCATGGCCGTTCGCCGCATGATCCTGAAATGAGCGTCGCCGCGATGGTCGAAGACGTCGTGGTTTGGATGGATGCGCACGACGCGGCGCGGGCGACGATTGTCGGTCACAGCATGGGCGGGAAAACGGCGATGTTGCTGGCATGTCGACACTCGGCGCGGGTGGAGCGACTCGTGGTGGTGGATGTCGCGCCGAAGGACTACCAATGGCGGGGGCATCGCGCGGAGTTCATGGCGATGCACGAACTGAATTTGCACGACCTGCGCTCGCGGCAGGAGGCGGAGATGCGCTTCGAGGCGCGCGTGACGGATTTCGCGATGCGGAAATTTTTGACGACGAATCTCGCGCGCTCGGAATCGGGCGACTGGGCGTGGAGCATTAATCTGCCGGCGTTGACCGGGGCGCTGCCGGACTTGGAGCGCAACTCGCTGGAAGCGGGCGATCGTTACGACGGGCCGACGTTGTTCATCGTGGGCGGGAAATCGAATTACGTCGAAGCGGACGACCACGCGGCGATTCGGCAGCATTTTCCGGCAACACGAATCGAAACGATCGCCGAGTCAGGTCACAACCCGCACATGGATGCACGCGAAGCGTTCGTGCGCGCGGTGCTCAGCGCCTAGACCAGATTCGCAGCGACGAGAGTAGGAAATTCTCCAGCGCGACGGCTTCGTTGAGATTCAAGCGGAGCAGGCCGACGCAATGTTCGAGTTGCTCAATCGCAGCGACCAGTGAGCGGCGGGCGGCTTCGTCACCTTCCTCGAGCCGAGCTTGGGCGAAATCGCGCGTCTGCGTTTCGAGTTCGACGAAAAGCTTCATCCGAATGCCGTTGGTGATGCCGGTTTGAATGGCGTCCACTTCGTCGTCGTCGAGGTCGGGCGGCAGTTTTTCCTTCTGCATTTTCCACGCTTGGTCGGTGGCGGCGGAGAGGACGGCGTTGAAACGGGTGACTAGACCGTAGACGGACATCACGACGTTGGCGACGGCGTGTTTTTCGAGTGTGCCATCGACGATTTGCCCGAGCCATTTGCGATAAAACGCGAGCGAATCGCGCCACAGTGCGCGCAAGTCGTCAGCGCAGCCGGCGAGCGCTTCGTTGCCCGAATCGGTAAAACGAAAATGCAGACACCGGCTGCGAATCGTGGGGAGGAGCGAGTAGGGGCGCGTCGTGAGCAGGAGAATCGTGGTGCTGGCGGGCGGTTCTTCGAGCGTCTTGAGAAAGATGTTGGCCGAGGAGGCGTTCATCCGGTCGGCCTCGTAGATGACGGCGACTTTGCGATACGAGGTGCGCGCCGAAACCTGAATTTGGCCGATCAAGTCTCGCGTCGGTTCCGCGAGAATTTGGCGTGATTTGCCAGCGGGGCGCAGCGCGAAGAAATCAGGATGATCCTTCGGTGGGAAATACTGGCTGGGATTGCGCGGATCGTTGAGCAGGCGGTCGGCGATACCGTGCGCGATGGTGGCGAGCGTGCCGAGATTTTCACCGTGCAGCAGCAAGCTGTTGGCGAGGCGCTGGCGGCTAATCGCGCGTTCAATCACCGAAACCGCCGGAGTGCCGGCGAGCGCGTCTGGCCACGGAGCGTGTGGAACGGCAGGCATCAGTTGGCGGAAATAGCGAGGCGAACGCGGACGAGTTCCCAGATTTGCTCTTCGATGGCATCGGGAGTTTGGGTGCCGTCGACGACACAGACGCGGTCCGGCCATTGCTCGGCGATGCGCAGGTAGCCTTGGCGGACCTTGGTGAAGAACTCGATGGTTTCGCGCTCCATGCGGTCGGGGAGACTGGAGGCGCGTTGGCGGATGCGCGCGAGGCTGACCTCGGTCGGCACGTCGATGACGATGGTCAAATGCGGCATCACGCCACCGACGGCGAATGCGTTGATCTGGTTGACGGGGTCGGGCGCGAGGTTGCGGGCAATGCCTTGATAAACGGTCGTCGAGTCGAGGTAGCGGTCGCTGAGGACGACGGCGCCGCGTTGCAGGGCCGGCGCGATGATCTGGCGGACGACCTGGGCGCGCGCGGCGGTGAAGAGCAGCAATTCCGTCTCCGGGCACATCTCGTCGCCCTTGGAATTCGTCACGATGATGTTGCGAATCTGTTCGCCGATCTCGGTGCCACCGGGTTCGCGGGTGGACTGCACCTCGCGCCCGATCCGTTGCAAATGCTCGGCGAGGCGGGCGATTTGGGTGGATTTGCCGCTGCCTTCCGAACCTTCAAAGGAAATGAGAATGCCGGCCGGGTTGGTCTTGGTTGCCATAAAACGAAGCGTCGAACCGACCAAACTAAGCGCAACCGGATTGGGCAACCAGAATTGCGGCCCATCAGCGGAGGAAACCCTTGATTGCGCTCCCCATTCACGCCAACACTCGCGCCATGCTCAGTCTCGCCACGGCGTCTCCTCTGTTCGCAACCGCGAACGTCATTACGGTTTTCCAAAACAGTGACATTGTCGGTCAGGTCATTGTCGTGGTGCTGATTATTTTCAGCATCTTCGCGTGGTCGGTCATGCTCGGCAAAAACGCCGAGTTGAACAAACTGCGTCACCTCAACTACCAATTCGACCGCCGTCTGCGCGAAGAGCGCAAGGTGCTCGATCTGCCGGAGTCGTTTCGCAACATGCGCCACATTCCCTACGCGGATTTGTTTGCCGACGCGGTCGAGTCCTACTGGCGCGCCGCCGCCATCGGTAAAGAGAAGGGCGAGGACTTGCTCAGCGCGCGCCTCGAACACGCCGAGAACGCGATCTCACGTGCCGTCGCCGCGCAGATTCTCCGTTACGAGGAAAACATGGTGTGGCTCGCCACGATGGTGTCGGTCGCGCCATTCATGGGTTTGCTCGGAACCGTGTGGGGCGTGATGGAGTCCTTCAGTGCCGTGTCCGTCATGCAAACCGCCAGTATCCAAACGCTCGCGCCGGGCGTGTCGGCGGCGTTGCTTACGACCATTGCCGGTCTCGTGGTCGCGATTCCGTCCGTCGTCGGCTACAACGCGCTGCTCAACAAAACCAAGACGCTCACCACCGAGATCGAGAATTACGCCAGCTTGCTGGCGGATCGCATCGAACTCGAGATGACCAAGTAACCGCGCCATGGCCCGCACTTTCAAACGTCCCCGGCAGTCGCTGCCGATCTCGGACCTCAACGTCACCAACCTGATCGACGTGGCGTTCACGTTGTTGATCATTTTCATGATCGCCACGCCGCTCATTCAACAGGAGCAGACGATTCCGGTGAACTTGCCCGTGGAATCAAAAAGCCAGCAAGCCAAGCCCGATCCGGACGCGAAATTCGAGACGATCACGATCAAAGCCGACGGCACTTGCATGCTCGGTGGACGCAGCGTGCCGTTGCCGCGCTTGCGCACGATGCTTGCCACTTACGCCGCCGAAGCGAAGCCGCCGATTTTTCGCATCCGCATGGATGCGAAGGCCACCGCGCAGCAATTCATCACCGTGATGGATGCGTTGAAGCAAAACAACCTGTCGAAAGTCACCTTCGACACGCAAACCGGCCCGTAACGCGCGATGCGCGCCAATTCCCCCAGTGCTTTTTTCGCGTCGCTTATGTTACATGCGGCGTTGGCGGCGGCGATTTTTCTGCTGACGATTCTTTTTACGCGCCCAATCGACGTGCCGCCGGTCATTTTTGAACTCGTGGCCGGTCCCTCGACCGCGCCGAACGAACTCAACGCCCCCGCCAAGGGCAACAGTGCGCTGAAACTCGAGATTCCCAAGATCACCCTCGCGCCCGATCCTGAGCCGCAAGCAGTCGAGCCACCACCGGTGGAAAAACCCATGCCCGAGCGCCCCGTGGAGAAACCTAAAGCCGAACCCAAAAAGACCGTGCCCAAAGTGGAGCCGAAGAAAACGGTGCCGAAAGTAGAACCGAAGAAGGTGAGCTACGACGATTTCAAGAAAAAGAATCCGCTCCCTGAAACCCAGAAGCCCGCGAAACAACGTCCGATCAAAACGCCGCGCGTTGACGTCGCGGGCATCACCAAGGGCGTCACCGGTGGTTCTGCCGCTAGCAAAGGTGGTGGCGGGGGCAAGGCGTTGTCGCGTGAGGAAGCCGACGAAATGCGCGTTTACGAAGCGTTGTTGAAAAACCGCCTCCGCGAAGCGCACGACCGGATCAAGCCGGACGGACTCGGCGATTTGCTCAGTGCAGATGTCTCCTTCTTCGTCGCCGCCAACGGCCAGATCGACAACGTGCGCATCGTCCGCTCATCGGGCAACGCGGAGTTCGATGCGTCGGTGGTGGAAGCGTTTCGGCGGATTACGTGGCCCGGCCCGCGACCCGACAAGAAGAGCGACACTTGGCGCCTGACCTTCCGGATGCGTGAGGACTAGTGCGGCAGGGGAGTCGCCAAAGAGTCACTTCAAAAAGTCCTTGCATTCGCTCCGCAAAACTTACTTTTAAGCCCTTCGCAGATGTTATTTCCGGGCTCGTAGCTCAGTTGGTAGAGCGCCTCAATGGCATTGAGGAGGTCGTCAGTTCGATCCTGATCGAGTCCACCATTTGGTCCCCTTGAAAAAGGGGACTTTTTTGTGCCCGCTTGCGTAATCTTAATGCGCTGCAAACGGAAAGCCGATGCGCGCCTAGTTCCGTCCGTGATAGATCTGCGGCGGAAGCGGCGGCTCATCGATCGGCGTGACGGGCTTGGCTTCTGCGGCCGCTGAGCGGCGCATCCACTCGGCCCAATACGCTGCTTGCTGTTCACGGATTACTAACTGCCGATACTCGGCGTTGCCGGCGAAGTAGATAAAACCAAACAACACCGCCATCAGGTAGTTTTCAAAATAGAACGCCGCGATGCCGGCCAGCGTGGCGGAGAAAATCTTGCCCGTGAGTGAGGCCCAGTAAGTGGCGCGCAAATAAGTTAACTTGATCGCCAGCAACGCGCGCAAAATGCGGCCACCGTCCATGGGAAAAACCGGGAGCAAATTGAAGATGCCCATCACCAAATTCGCGAGTGTGAGATTGATGAGCAGATCCATCACGCTGTAAGCGGCGACGCCCTGCTCGGACCAAAATGAGCTCCACACAATTGGCACCAAGAGCGCCGCGATGACAAAATTCACCGCCGGTCCCGCCGCCGTGATGAGCAGTTCCGCGGCGGGCTGGCGCGGCAAGCGGTCGAATTCCGCCATGCCACCAATCGGCATGAGCAAGATGCGTGGCACGCGCACGCCGTAGCGCATTGCGGTGAGTGAATGGCCCAGTTCGTGCAACACGACGCAGACGAAAAACAAAATGATCAACAACACCCGCCAACCCGCACCGAGCCAACCGGCTTCCTCCCAACCGCGAAAACCGAAGTAGGCGAGCAACAGCAGAAAACTCGCGTGGACCGCGAGTTGTATGCCAAAGATACGAAACAAGTTAATTGACCAGCCCAGCATCGGGCGTAAGTAGAACCATCCAAGGCGAAAGCGCTAACACAATTCTATGGCCGACGAAAATTTAGCACCGACGATTCTCGTCATCGATGATGACGCCGAGGTGCGTTACTCGCTCAACCGCGTGTTGAGCTCGAAGCGGTATCGCGTGCAGGAAGCGCCGAGCGGCGAGGAAGGCGTGCTCGCGGTGAAAAAACAGGCGCCGGATGTGGTGTTGTTGGACAACCGCATGACCGGCATCACCGGCATCGAGACGTTGCAACACATCCGCGCCGCGAATCCGCGCCAGCTCGTGATTTTCATGACCGCCTACGGCACGGCGCAGACGGCAATCGAGGCGATGAAATACGGCGCCTACGATTACATGGTGAAGCCGTTCGATCCACCAAAGTTGATCGCGATGGTCGAAAGCGCATTGCGCACGCAAGCCGACACGCAATCGGCCAACGAATATCGTCCGGTGCTAAATTCCGAAGAGCACAAGGAAGGCATCGTCGGCACGTCGTCGGCGATGCAACAGGTGTTCAAGGCCATCGGGCAATTTGCCGCGAGCGACGCGTCCGTCATGGTCACGGGCGAGAGCGGCACGGGCAAAGAACTCGTGGCGCGCAGCATTCACCGCCACAGCCATCGTAGCGCGAAGCCGTTCATCGCGGTCAATTGCGCGGCGATTCCCGAGAATTTAATCGAGAGCGAATTGTTCGGACACGAACGCGGCTCGTTCACCGGTGCGACAGCGCAACGCTTGGGGAAATTCGAAGTGTGCGACGGCGGCACGATTTTTCTCGATGAGATCGGTGACATGACGCCCACCACGCAGACGAAAATTCTGCGCGTGTTGCAGGAAGGCGAAATTCAACGCGTCGGCGGCAGCGAAACGATCAAGGTCAACGTGCGCGTCGTCGCGGCGACCAACAAGAATCTCGAAGTGCTCGTGAAGGAGAAAAAATTCCGCGAAGACCTATATTACCGACTCAACGTCGTGCGTGTGAAACTGCCGCCGTTGCGCGGGCGCGTGGAAGACGTGCCGCAAATCATGGATTTTTTCCTGCAAGGGCTTTTCAAGAACAAGAAGACCAAGGTGCGCAAAGTTTCACCGGAAGCCCTCGCGTTGCTCTCCAGCTATCGCTGGCCGGGCAACGTGCGCGAACTGGAAAATGTTGTTTACCGCAGCGCCGTCGCCGCGACGGGCGATGCGATCCTGCCGCGCGATTTGCCCGAGGAAGTGCGCAAGGTCGCCGAAGAGGCGGAGCAGCCCGATTCATCGACGACTTCCGTGAGCGAAACGCCGGCGCAACTCGTAGAGCGACTCGTCGTGTTGCTCAAGGACGCGCATCCGGGGAGCGAGCGCGACGAACTGGAAAAATTGCTCGCCGACAAATTGCCGGCGCCGCCCGTGAGTGCGTCGAAAAAGCGCGCGAAGAAATAGAGCTTGGCACGCGAGGGACGGCAGATGCCATGCAGGCACCTTGCAGCAATTAAGACTTGGCGAGATCGCCGAAACCGTTCGGTTGTGCGGAGTGCCACTTCCACGCTGTTTCAACAATGGCGTCGATGCCGGGAAATTGCGGCGTCCAGTTGAGTTCGGCCTTGGCCTTGGCGGCGTTCGCGTAAAGCGCGGGCGGGTCGCCCGCGCGGCGGTCGCCGAAGGTCACGGGCACTTTGAGTCCACTGGCTTTTTCAACCGCCTTGATCACTTCGAGCACCGAGGTCGGCGTGCCGGTGCCGAGATTGTAGAACAATTGCGCTCCAGGAGTGTTCAGTTTCTCAAATACCGTGATGTGCGCGCGGCTTAAATCGTCCACGTGCACGTAATCGCGCAGGCACGTGCCGTCGGGCGTGGGGTAGTCGGTGCCGAAAATTTGCAAGGCCGGACGCGAACCTTGCGCTGCGCCGATCGCCAGCGGAATCAAATGCGTTTCCGGATCGTGATCTTCGCCGATGGAACCGTCTTCTGCCGCGCCGGCGGCGTTGAAGTAGCGGAACGCCGCAAAGCTCAAACCGTGGGCGTGCGCGAGCGACTTGAGCAGATTTTCCACGTCCAGTTTCGTCTGGCCGTAGGGATTGATCGGGGTCTGCGGCGTATCTTCGCCAATCGGCAATTGCGCCGGCACGCCGAAGGTTGCGCAGGTGGACGAGAAGACGAATTTCTTCACACCGTGCTGCAACATCGTCTCCAGCAACACGAGCGGCGCGGCGAAGTTGTTGCGGTAGTATTTGAGTGGGTTCGTGACGGACTCGCCGACGTAGGCGTAGGCGGCGAAGTGCATCACCACGTCGATCTGCTCCATGGCGAAAATGGTCGAAAGTGCAGCCGCATCGCCCAAATCGTGCTCGTAAAATTTGACCAAGGCCGGAACCGCGGCGCGGTGACCGAAGATGAGATTGTCCACCACGATGGGTTCGTGGCCGGCGGCGAGGAGTTGTCGCACGCAGTGACTGCCAATGTATCCGGCTCCGCCGGCAACGAGCACTTTCATGGGAGACTTGTATTGAGTTTGCATTTCGGTTGGCTAGGCAATTCGTTTTACTCCTTCCGCCCGCCGCATGAATTTAAGTCGCATCGTCATCACAGGGGTGGGGCTCACCGCCCCGAATGGTAACTCTTTACCCGAGTTCCGCCGCAACTTGCTGGCGGGCGTGTCGGGCATCACCACGGTCGAGGTGCGTTACATGGGGCGTTGGCCGGCGGGCATGTGCAGTTTTGATCCGTTGAAGCACCAGAAGAAGAAGGACGTGCGCATCGGCACACGCGCGGGCAGCATCAGTGTTTACTGCGCCCGCGAGGCATTGGCCGATGCGGGGGTGGCGATTGAAACGCGCGACCGCAGCCGCGTGGGTATTTACATCGGCATCACGGAACACGGCAACGTCGAGACGGAGAACGAAGTCTTCAACATCTCGCAGTTCAACTACGACACGAAGTTCTGGACGCACCACCACAACCCGCGGACGGTTGCCAACAACGCCGCCGGGGAAGTCTCGCTCAATCTCGGGATCACTGGCCCAGCCTACACCATCGGTGCGGCCTGCGCCGCCGGTAACATGGGCGTGATTCACGCGGCGCAGATGCTGCGCTTGGGCGAAGTGGATTTCGCGATCGCTGGGGGCGTGAGTGAAAGCCCGCAGACCTTCGGCATTTTTGCCGGATTCAAGAGCCAAAATGCGCTCGCCGCCCACGCGGATCCGACGAAGGCCAGTCGCCCCTTCGACAAGGCGCGCAACGGCATCGTCATTTCCGAAGGCGGCTGCCTTTACACGCTCGAGCGACTCGAGGATGCACTCGCGCGCGGCGCGAAAATTTACGGAGAAATTGCCGGATATTGCGTGAACTCCGACGCCACCGACTACGTGTTGCCGAATCCCGAGCGCCAAGCCGAGTGCGTGCGCAAGGCTTTGGCGAACGCCGGCATGACCATCGAGGACATCGATCTGGTCAACACCCACGCGACCTCAACGCCGCAAGGCGACATCCAGGAATGCCAGGCGCTCGCGAATGTGTTCAAGGACCGCAGCGAACCGGTCGCGATCAACAACACCAAGGGCTTCATCGGACACACGATGGGCGCGGCGGGCGCGTTGGAATTGGCCGGCAACTTGCCGAGCTTCGACGATTTGACGGTGCACCCGTCGATAAATGTGGATGAACTTGACCCGCAATGCGATATCCCCGGACTCGTCCTCAATCAGCCGCGGGCAGTGAAACGGGTTGACGCAATCCTGAACAACTCCTTTGGTATGCTCGGAATCAATTCCACTCTCATCATCAAGCGATTCAAAGCCTAGCCTGTTTCACCCTCCGCACATCATGACGAAAGACGACTGCAAAAAGTTGGTTATCGATATCATTTCCGACATCGCTCCGGACGAAGATTTGAGTAACATCAAACCTGAAATTCGGCTGCGCGATCAACTGCAGTTGGATTCGATGGATTTTCTCGATATCGTGATGGAACTCCGTAAGCGCCATGGCATTGAGGTGCCAGAGGCCGACTACATGCAGCTCGCTTCATTGCAAAGCTGCGCGGATTACCTGACCCCGAAGTTCCTCGCGAAGAACTAAGTCCGGGAACACCCGGCTAGGGAGTGTGCTGCCGCCGCGCATGAAACCCTCCCATTACGACGTAGCCATTATCGGTGCCGGCATGTCCGGTTTGGCCGCTGGCATTCGCTTGGCCCATTTCGGCAAGCGCGTGTGCATTTTTGAGCGACACAACGCTTCCGGCGGGCTCAACAGCTTCTACAGCATCGCCGGGCGCAAATTCGATGTCGGGCTGCACGCGATGACAAATTTCGTCGGTCCCGAGGTAAAAGGCACGCCGTTGACCAAACTGTTGCGCCAACTCCGCATCACCCGCGACGAGTTCGCCCTGTGTCCACAAAAGCGCTCGCGCATCGCCTTTCGCGATTGCGGACTCAACTTCACCAACGATTTCGCGGTCCTCGACGCCGAAGTGCGGCGGCAATTTCCCGGCGAAGCAGAAGGGTGGGGCAAACTCGTGGATTTGGTGCGCACCTACAACGATGTCGCACTCGACGCGCAACCGGAGTCCGCTCGCGCCGTAGTGGGCCGTTTCCTGCGTGATCCGCTGCTGACGGACATGATTTTCTGCCCGCTGATGTATTACGGCAGTGCGCAGGAGCGCGACATGGAGTTCGGTCAGTTCGTGATCATGTTTAAGGCGCTCTTTCTCGAAGGCTTCGCCCGCCCCTTGGACGGCGTGCGTGTCGTAATTCGCGTGTTGCTCGAGAAATATCGCCAAGCCGGCGGCGAACGTCGGATGAAATGCGGCGTGGCGCGCGTGATCGAGGAAGGCGGCCGTGCCGCGCGACTCGAGCTCGATGACGGCTCGGAAGTTACCGCCGATCACGTAATATCCTCCGCGGGTTATCCCGAAACCATGCGCCTGTGCGAGCCGCCGAAAATCGAGGAGGCGATGCTGAACACGGGCGTGCTGTCGTTTGCGGAAACGATTTCGATCTTCAAGGAAGCGCCCGCAACGTGGGGTTGGGGCGACGATACGATCGTATTTTTTAACGACTCGGAGCGATTCGATTACTCAAGCGCGCGCGACCGCGTCGATTTGCGCAGCGGCGTCATTTGTTTGCCGAACAACTTTGAGTATGGCGCAGGCGCGTTGCCGGAAGGCGTTTTTCGCGTCACGTGTCTCGCCAATTACGCGAGCTGGGCCGGCTTGCCGGAGGAGGAATACCAAGCGCAAAAGCGCCACTGGCTCGGCGAAATCCAACGCAGCGCACGCCGTTTCATGCCGCCGGTGACTGAGGAAACGTTGAGCGCCAGCTTGCTCACGACGGACATGTTCACGCCGCGCACGGTCAAAAAATTCACCGGACACTTCAACGGTGCGATCTACGGTGCGCCGCAAAAAGTGCGCGACGGGCGCACGCATCTCTCGAATCTCTATTTGTGCGGCACGGATCAGGGGTTTCTCGGGATTGTTGGCGCGATGTTGAGCGGAATTTCGATGGCGAATTTCCACATTCTGCAAGGTTCGGCGAACCGCTAACTTTCCCGATTGCGCTTTGGTTTCTCGGACACTTAGTTGGCCACCTTCATGGCCTACGACTGGCTCAAAGGAATCAACGACCATTATGACGTTATCGTCATCGGCAGCGGCCTCGGCGGCCTGACCGGTGCGAACGTGCTGGCTAAATGCGGCCACAAAGTGCTGCTGCTAGAGCATCATTACCAATTGGGCGGCCTCGCCACGTGGTTCACGCGTAAGGGCGGACATATCTTCGACATTTCTCTGCACGGCTTTCCGGTGGGCATGATCAAGTCGTGCCGCAAGTATTGGAGCAAGGACATCGCCGACGCGATTGTGCAGTTGAAAGGCGTGCGGTTCATCAATCCGCAGTTCCAAATCGACACGACGTTCGACCGCGAGGATTTCACGCGCAACCTCGTCGAAACCTTCAAAATTCCCGCGGAAACCGTGGAGCGCTTCTTCACCGATTTACGGGCGATGAACTTTTACGACAACAGCACCGAGACCACGGGCGAGATGTTCGAACGTTATTTCCCGGGCCGCGACGATGTGAAACGCCTGCTGATGGAACCGATTGCCTATGCCAACGGTTCGACGATGGACGACCCCGCGATCACGTTTGGCATCGTTTTCTCCAACTTCATGAGCAAAGGCGTTTACACCTTCCAAGGTGGCACTGACGTCCTGATTAAGCGCATGGTGGAAGAGTTGAAGCGCAACGGCGTTGAGATTCGCAAACACGTGCTGGTAGAAAAGGTGCTGACTGAGGAAATCGACGGAAGGAAACGTGTCACTGGCGTTATCGCCAACGGTCGCGCGATCAAGTGCAGCGCGGTGCTGTCAAATTCAAACATCAAGAACACCGTCCTGCGCATGGGCGGTGAAGAAAATTTTCGTCCGGAGTTTGTCGCCGCAACCAAAGCCGTGCGGGTGAACAGCAGTTCCTGCCAGGTTTATCTCGGCATTCGCAAAGGGGAGACGTTGCCGCACATCGGCGATTTGGTTTTCACCTCGGACGAAACTCATTTTTCAAGCGAGGCGCTGGTCGCGCTCCACACGACGAGCCGCACGTTTTCGCTCTATTATCCGGACACGCGTCCGGCGGGAGATCGTTACACGGTCGTGGTTTCGCTCAATGGACTTTACGAGGATTGGGCGAAGCTCAGCGACGAAGAATACGCGCAGCACAAAGAACGATTGATCGAAGAATCGATCACGTGCTTGGAGCGTTACATCCCCGACGTGCGCGCCAAGATCGATTGGAAGGAAGCGGCCACGCCGCGCACCGTGGAGTATTACACGAAGCACTGGGCCGGCACTTCATTTGGCACAAAGTTCGAAGGACTGAAAATCTCGATGGATTTGCCCAATGAACTTCCCGGACTTTATCACGCCGGTTCAGTCGGCATCATCATGTCGGGCTGGCTCGGCACGATTAATTACGGCGTCATCGTCGCCAACCAAGTCGACAAAGCACTCGTTGCACTGAAGCGATCCGTCGCGTAATTTTTCTCCCGTGAACGAAGTCGAACAACTCATCCCGCATCGTCCGCCGTTTCTTTTCGTCGACGAGATTGTCTCCCGCACCGACGACACTTTGGTGGCGCGGCGCACTTGGCGGGCTGACGAAGAATTCTACAAGGGCCATTATCCCGGCGCACCGATCACACCCGGCGTGTTGTTGTGCGAAGCGGTTTTCCAAACCGGCGCGTTACTTCTTGCGAGTAAATTCGCCGGGCAGGGGACACAGAGTGGCGTGCCGCTGTTGGCGAAGGTGGAAAATGTGCGCTTCCGCAGTCCGGTTTATCCCGGCGACACGGTAATGATCGACGTGAAGATCAAGGAAGTCGCCGGTGGCTTTTATCTCATGGCAGGCAACGTCAAGAATGGCGACAAGCGCGTCTTGAACGTCGATTTCGCCGTCGCGTGGAAAACTCCGGAAGGGCAAGTGACGACCTAAACATGGCCGATTTCCTCAACTTTTCCGGCAAGACTTTCGTCGTCCAGGGCGTTGCCAACAAGAAGAGCGTGGCGTGGTTGATCGCGCGCTCGCTGGAAGAGCAGGGCGCGCGGGTTGTTTACGCCGTGCGCTCAGAAGCGCGCAAAAAATCGCTTGAAGCGTTACTCGCGGATCGTCCGGTTTTTGTCTGTGACGCCGAAGTCGAAGGCGCGTGCGAGCAACTTGCTGCGCAAGTCGTCGCCGCCGGCCTGACGCCCGTGCATGGTTTGGTGCACTCAATCGCGTTCGCGAATTACAGCGATGGCTTCAAGACGTTTGCCGAAACGAAACGCGCGGATTTTCTGCAGGCGACGGCGATCTCGGCATTTTCACTGGTCGAGTTAACGCGCGCGTTCAAACCGCACCTCGCGCCGAATGCATCGGTGGTCACCATTGGGATTTCGTCGCTGGTAGTGACGCCGGACAATTACGGCTACATGGGACCGATCAAAGCGGCGCTCGAATCTTGCGCGCGCTTTCTCGCGAAGTCACTCAGCGGTGATACACAGATCCGCGTCAACGTGCTCGGCTCCGGTCCGCTCAAGACGAGTGCGTCGGCAGGCATTCCCGGATATCTCGAAAGCTATTTATTCGCGGAGAAACTGACCTTCCGCAAACGCGCACTCGATACGCAAGAAGTGGCGAACGTCGCGCTGTTTCTACTCAGCGACCGCAGCAGCGGACTCAACGGCACAACGCTGGTCGTCGACGCGGGACTGGGGAGCAATTATTTTGATAAAGACGTTATCCGCCTCGCGATGCGGCCGGAGAAGTAAGCGATGCAATTTCGCCACGCGTGTCTCGAATCCATCGCAACCGTCCTGCCGGACGAAGTGTGGACGTCTGCGCAAATCGAGCAGCGCCTCGCGCCGCTTTACGAACGGTTACGCTTGCCGGAAGGGCGCCTCGAATTGATGTCCGGCATTCGCGAGCGACGCATGTGGCCCGCGGGCACGCGGCCTTCTGAGGCGAGCGCCATGGCCGGACGGAAATTGCTGGAGCAATCGCGGTTTGGGCGCGACCAGCTCCAAGTGCTGATGCACAGCGCGGTTTGCCGCGATATGCTGGAGCCGGCAACGGCGTCCTTCGTGCACCACAAGCTCGGTCTCGGTAGCGCAATGCAAGTGTTCGATCTCTCCAATGCGTGCCTCGGTTTTCTCAATGGCATCGCCATGCTCAGTGCGATGATTGACGCTGGGCAAGTCCGCGCGGGCATGGTCGTTTCCGGCGAGAATGGGCGACCATTGGTGGAGCGGACGATTCAACATCTCCTGAGCGCGCCGCTTGGTCGAAATGCAATCAAGCCCTTCTTCGCGAACTTGACGATCGGTTCTGGAGCGGTAGCGGCGATCATTTGTCATGAGGACGAATTGCCGGCGGGCGCGGAGCGGCATCGCTTGATCGCCGGCGCCGCGTTGGCGGAGACTCGTTTTAGCGAACTCTGCCAAGGCGACAGCGCGGGTGATGGATTGGACATGCAAACGGACTCGGAGCAGTTGCTCGTCGCCGGCGTCGAAGTGGCGCGGCGCACTTGGGAGGATTTCAAGGGAGCAACCAAGTGGAACGGGACTTCCGCCGACCGCATCATCTGCCACCAAGTGGGTGCAGCACATCGACGCAAACTCTACGAAACGCTGCAACTCGATCTGGCGCGTGATTTTTCGACGTTCGAAACCTTGGGAAACACCGGATCAGCCGCGCTACCGACGGCACTGGCCTTGGCCGTGGAGCAGGGCGCGGTGAAGACTGGCCAGAAAGTAGCGCTCCTCGGTATTGGCAGCGGAATTAACAGTATGATGCTCGGACTCGAATGGTGAACCCAGCGACATTGCCCGAGTGGTTGCAGCACTTGTATCCGTTTACGCCGAAGCGATTCGAAACGGGCCACGGGGAGATGAGCTACCTCGATGAGGGGCCGCGCAGCGATGAAGCCGTGGTGATGGTGCATGGAAATCCCACGTGGTCGTTTTTCTATCGCGACGTCGTGCGCGCCATCAGTCCGACGATGCGTTGCATCGCGCCGGATCACTTGGGGTGCGGACTTTCCGACAAACCGCAGGAGTGGGATTACACGTTACCGAATCACATCGCCAATCTCACAGCGTTGCTCGAATCGCTGCAATTGAAGCGAATCCACTTAATCGTGCACGACTGGGGCGGGCCGATCGGGCTAGGGGCGCTGTTGCCACAAACGGAGCGATTGGGACGCGTCGTGATTCTGAACACCGCCGCATTTGCTGATACGCAGGTGCCGTGGCGAATTCGGCTGTGTCGCGCGCCATTGATCGGTGAACTGCTGGTGCGCGGGCTCAATGGGTTTGCATGGCCGGCGACGTGGATGTCCGTAACGCGGACTCTGCCAATGGATGTGAAGCGCGGATTTCTATTCCCTTATGATTCGTGGACTACTCGGATCGCGACGCATCGCTTCGTGCAGGATATTCCGAGCGGACACGGAACGGGCTCAGATCACTCGCTGGAGTTGATCGAAGCCAATTTGCCGAAGCTGCAGCACCACGAGGTGAAGATCTTGTGGGGCGGTGAGGATTTTTGTTTCAACCGGCACTATTTCGCACGCTGGACTAAACTGCTGCCTAGAGCTTCCGCGACCCTGCTAGACGAAGTCGGGCATTACTTAATCGAAGACGGCGGCAGGAGAGTTACCGACGCGATTGCTCAGCATGTTAGCGGACGAAGCAGGGAAGGTTAAAAACTAGTCGGAAACGTTTTCCGTCCCAATTAATGTGAGACATAATGCTTATTGTGCGGGAATGTTCGGGAATGGGAACCACAAAAAACTAATCCTCGAATTAATTTTATCGCGCTACGCCCCAACGCTTTGTCAGCGGATAATAAATGAACAGCGGTTTGCCTACGACGTCCTTGTTCGGGACGTAACCCCAGTATCGGCTGTCTTTGCTCCGCGGTGAATTGTCACCAAGTGCCATGTAGGACGCCAAGGGAACTTCAGCAACTCGGCCGACTCCTAAAAGCCCTTGGCTGGCATAACCAGGATAGTCACTGCGCTTTTCTGCATTGGCGGCAAAAGCGTCGGCTCCGGTGATCGGCGCGCCGTTACGGAAAAGTTGTCCGGCAGGTTCAATCGCGGTCTGGCCGCCATCGCGCACAAACTGCGGCGCACGAATCTCAAGTTTGTCGCCGGGTAATCCGACGAGTCGTTTGATAAAATATTTGTCGCCTTCCTCGCGGCGTAAATCGTCGATATTGCCAGTCTTGAAGACAAAGCCCTGCCCCACCTTGGGCGGGAAAAAATTGTAGGTGAAACGATCTACGAAGAGCAGGTCGCCAGTCAGGATATCAAAGGATACAATCTTATCGCCCTTGCGCAGCGACTTCCCCAGCGGAATCCAGAATACTCGTTGATCCTGACGGCGATTGCCGACGGTCACGGTCATCATCGATGATTCGGGTTGGCGTCCTAGGTTCTGTAAATGGTGCTGCAGTGCTTCGCCAAGGTTGCCGTTGGGCCCGCCAAATTGCTCGGCCAACACGCGTTCGAAATCAAAATCCGCCGGCACCGTGAGGCGCGTCAATTCGCCACCGACCATAAAAAGGTATTCGCGCTGTTGGGTCGGAAAAATGCCGAGTGTGCGACCGCTCTTCTGAGAGTAGATGATACGCATGTCGCGCGAGATGACCGGCACCAGCACTTCGCCGTCCGCGGGAGCCTCTGCGACAAAATGCGTGGCGCCGAACGCGAGGAAGCGACCAGTTTTCGCCAACCAGCCCGGTTCTTCGTTCGGCGTGAAAATTTCGTGCGTCATTCCGTAATAACTCGGCCACATCGAGTTCGTTGGAATCTTAAACGGTTGGACGAAATACGCGCGCAGCCCGAGAATGACGATCGCGGCGACGAGGAAAAATTCGACGTTCTCCACCAGCGACGACGTCGGATAGAGGCGACCGCCGACAGCGCGCAGCACGTCTTCGAGTTTTTCAATCGTCAGCTTCAACTGGCTGGCGTCCGCCTTTTCGGTGAGCTTGCGCTGTAAATCGCCCGCGGCGGCGATGAGCTGCTGATTCTGTGCTTCGCTCAATTGGTCGCAGCGAAATTTGCGCACGCGATCTGCCACTTCGAGCCAGTTGGCGGCGTGGCGCCGCATCTTTTTTTCTTCGGAAAGCAGGAAGCTGAACACGAGTGTTCGGGGTTAGCTGTTGGTTTTGAGAACCTTGATAAAGGCGTCCGGGGGAATCGAGACTTTGCCGATCTGTTTCATCTTTTTCTTACCTTCCTTCTGCTTGTCGAGGAGTTTGCGCTTACGCGAGATGTCGCCGCCGTAGCACTTTGCGGTCACGTCCTTGCGCATTTCGCGCACATTGTCGCGGGCGATAATCTTTCCGCCAATCGCCGCTTGCACAGCGATTTTGAACATTTGCGGCGGGATGATATCCGCGAGTTTCTCACAGATGGTGCGACCTTGGCCTTCCGCTTTGCTGCGGTGAACAATACTGGCAAACGCGTCCACCGGATCTCCGTTAACGAGAATTTCCATCTTCACCAAATCCGAGGGCCGATACTCGCCCAACTCGTAATCCATCGAGCCGTAACCGCGCGTGATGCTCTTCAGGCGGTCGTTGAAATCGACCAAGATTTCGTTGAGCGGCAATGTGCACGTGAGCATGACGCGGTTGCCGTCCAAGGTGTCCGTGTGATCACAGGAGCCGCGTTTCTCAATCACGAGCGTGAGAATATCACCCATGAATTCGTTCGGAATGTGGATCGATGCCTTGATGGTCGGTTCGGAGATTTCCGTGATCGAAGACGGATCGGGCAGATTCACCGGATTATCGACGTCAGTCTGCTCACCGGTGTGAACTGTGACTTTGTAGACCACACTCGGGTAAGTCGAAATGATGTCTACGTCGTATTCGCGACGGATACGTTCTTGCACGACTTCCATGTGCAACAGGCCGAGGAACCCACAGCGAAAACCAAAACCGAGCGCGACGGACGTTTCACTTTGGTAGATCAACGCGGAGTCGTTGAGGCGCAATTTACCGAGTGCGACTTTGAGTTTTTCGTAGTCGTTGGATTCGAGCGGATACAATCCGCAATACACCATCGGATGAATCTCTTTGTAGCCCGGCAACATGTCGTCGGCCGGCTTGTTGGCGTGGGTAATGGTATCGCCAATTTTGATTTCGTCCGTGCTTTTGATGTTGGTGATGACGTAGCCGACGTCACCCGGCCCGAGCAAATCGACCTTCTCCATTCCGGGGCGAAACACGCCGACTTCCTTCACCTCGGCGCGTTGACCGGTGCTCATCAGCATCATCATTTCGCCGGCTTTGATCGTGCCGGAGAACACGCGTGCGTAGGAAATCACCCCGCGATACGCGTCGTATTTTGAGTCAAACACCAGCGCGCGCAGCGTCGGATATTCGGTCCATCGTGGCGGCGGAATGCGACTCACCACAGCCTCTAAAATCTCCTCGATCCCGATGCCAGCCTTGCCGCTGGCGAGGATCGCTTCTTCGCCGGGAATCGTGAGAATGTCTTCGAGTTGGCGGATGCAGAGATCGAGATTCGCGCTCGGCAAATCGATCTTATTGATCACTGGAATCACCTTCAGATTCTGGTTAAATGCGAGGTGCGCATTCGCGACTGTCTGCGCTTCGACACCTTGCGCCGCGTCAATCAGCAGCAGCACGCCTTCGCAGGCCGCGAGCGAACGCGACACTTCGTAGGAAAAATCAACGTGTCCCGGCGTGTCGGTGAGGTGGAGCTTGTAGATTTTGCCGTCCTTGGCCGGATAATTCATCACGACCGGATGCATCTTGATCGTGATGCCCCGTTCTTTTTCGAGGTCCATCGCGTCCAAATGTTGGTCGGTCATGACGCGCTGCGCCACGGTGTTGGTGTATTCCAACAAGCGATCGGACAACGTCGTCTTACCGTGGTCGACGTGGGCGATGATACAAAAATTGCGGGTCAGGATTTCGGGCATCTCAGGCGGGAATTTCGGAAAGTTCGGCAAATGATTTTACCACCCAAGCTTTGTCGGTGCGACGCGCCAGACCGGCCAACACGCCGCCCGGACCGCATTCCCAGAACTCCGTGGCGCCCGCCGCGACTGCGCTGCGCATGCAATCTTCCCACAGCACCGATGACACGACTTGTTTAACCAACGCGGCGCGAATTTCGTCGGGCTCCCTCACGGCGTTGCCGGTGGTGTTCGTGAAAACAGGAATCGTCGGCCGCTGGAACGGCACCGACTCAAGGTAACGTGCAAACTCCACGCGCGCGGGTTCCATCAAGCGACTGTGGTAAGCACCTGCGACATTCAGCGCCATCACGCGTTTCAAACCACGGTCTTTGGCCGCCGCGACGAGTGCATCGACGCGAACTTTTTCGCCAGAAACAATGATCTGCCCAGGTGCGTTGAAATTAGCGGCCTCGATTTCGAACTCGGCGCACAATTCCGCGACTCGTGCACGTTCTTCGCCGATGATCGCAGCCATCCCGCCGGTGCTTTTTTCGCAGGCTAGTTGCATCAGGCGGCCCCGCTCAGCAACCACCCGCAGACCGGTGGCAAAATCGAACACGCCAGCCGCAGTCAGTGCGGTGACTTCACCCAAGCTCAATCCTAGAGCGAAACTGGGCGTCGGCACCTTGTCGCGCTCTTGCAACACGGCGAGCACCGCTAGGCCATGCACGAACAACGCTGGTTGGCAGACGCGTGTTTGCGTCAATTCCGCCTCCGGTCCGTCGAAGCAAATTTTGCGTAAGTCCCAGCCCAGGACGCTGTTCGCTTCCTCATAAAGAGCGCGTGCAGCAGCCGAGCCGTCGTAAAGAGAGCGGCCCATGCTAACTTTCTGGGCACCTTGCCCGGCAAAAAGTAGTGCAAGTGACATACGTGAAAGGGGTGGTTAAACCTGCCCCACCTCGAAAAACCAAGCCCTAAAACTTTTTCAACTGCGGGAAGTATTTTTTGTCTTCTTGGATTGGCGACGGTGGACGGCGTGGCGACTCGGTTGCGGGGCGGGCCGGTAGATTGAAAATGGGTGCTGACGATGGGTTCGCGGGTGACTCGCCAAATGCGACCGAACGCGACTCAGTGCTGCTGGCGGGCGGCGTTAAAGATGGATTCAGCGCATCGACGTAAGGATTGCGCTTTTCCTGCCATACCTCGGCGCCGCGCGCGTCAGGGCTGAGCGAAATCTCCGTCGCAGTGCTTGTCTCGCGAGTTGAACTGGTTTCCACCGTAAAATTGCTTTCCCCTGTCGTTGCGGCGGATCGCCCACGCGATTCCATTGGCACGAACTCACTCAACGCGTCGCGCACCGGCGACCCCGCGAGCCACGATTGAAGTAGCGGTGCAAAGGCATTGGGAGTTGCGCTGGTGGCGGTTTGCTCGGCTTCCGCCGCGCGTTGCTGCACCAACCGAGCGTCGCGTTGGCGTTCGTAGAGTTTCACGAAATAATTCGGATCGTCCGGACTGAGCTCAGACAGCTCAGGTTCGTCACGAGCATCACGACGTGCGCCACGCCGCGAATCCTGCGGTTTACGTTCCAGCGCATCGAATCCGTCCAACAACCAATTCTGCGACGGACCGGTTCCGTCCTTGGTCACCGAGTGCTGCGGGCGCTGCGGGGGCACGACCAAGTCGCCCGATTGACCAAACGTCAATTGGGGCACGGTGGGCGTCAACGTCGCGTCCGATGCGGCCGTCTCAGCGGCGGATTGCTTTTTTTTCAAATCCTGCAGAAGCGCCTTCGATTCCGACAACGGTGCCGCTGGTTCTTCGCCAAAGGCTGCGCCGGCGAAGCCAAACGAAATGGCCAAGACTGCGCGTGCTCGCCACATTACGATTTGAAGAAAATTCCCTTCAAATTCATCTCCAGGGCTTGGGGATTTGGAGAGAAGCGCACCCCGTCGGCTTTGCTGATTTTCCCTTCCTTGATGAGGGTGTAGAGATCCTTATTGAAGGACTTCGACATCCCGTCGGCGCCTGTATCGAGGAGTTGCTGAATCTTGTCATTTTGCCCCTCGAGAATGAGATTCCGAATCGTCGCGTCGGCGACCATGATCTCGTGCGCGGCGAAGCGTCCGCCGCCTTCGAGCGCGGGAACCAATTTTTGGCAGACGAAGCCGCGCAGCGAACCGGCGATCTGGCGCCGCGCTTGCGCGATTTGTTCGGGTGGGAAAAATTCAAACAAACGCGTGAGCGACTGCGCCACCGTTGCCGCGTGCATCGTTGAGAAAACCAAGTGACCGGTTTCAGCCGCGGAGATGGCGGTTTCAAAAGTTTCTTTGTCCCGCATTTCGCCGATCAAAATGATATCGGGATTTTGCCGCAGAACCGATTTGATCGCCATTCCGAAACTCGGCACGTCGATGCCGATCTCGCGTTGCTGAAAAACGGATTTCTCGTCCGAAAATGTGTATTCAATCGGGTCTTCGATCGTAACGATGTGCTTGTCGAGATTTTGGTTAATCCAGTTCATCATCGCCGCCATGGTGGAACTTTTGCCCGAGCCGGTCGCACCGCAGATGAGCAAGATCCCGTCCTTCGCTTGCGCGAGTTTGATTAAAACGTCCGCCTCCATGTGCAGATCTTCAAAGGTTGGTGGGCGGCTCTTGATGTGGCGTAGCACGATGCTGGCGGTGCCGCGTTGGTGAAAGCCGTTGACGCGAAAGCGTCCGACACCGTCAGCCGCGAACGCAAAATCGACCTGGCCGTCTCGCTCCCAATTGGGCCGAAAGACCGGCGGCACGTGCTCGGTGACCCAGCCTTTGACCTGCTCGCTCGTGATCGGGTCCATCTCGACCGCGCGGAGGCGGCCGCCGATGCGCAAATAGCCCGGTTTGTTCGATTTGATCACGATGTCGCTCGCGCCACTCTCGACGGCAAGTTTCAACAGATCGTTCATTATCTCGGTGTGAACTGATGCGCTCATAAGGATTTTTGGCGTGAACCGACGGGGAAGCTGTGCTTTTGCTAACAGCCACGTTAATCGTTGAGACAACTTTCCATGAAGTCGAGCCGCCCCTTTACCGGAACAATCACTGCCCTCGTTACGCCTTTTCAGGCCGGAGTCGTTGCGTTCGACGATCTGCGCCGCCTTGTCGATTGGCAGATTAAATGCGGGATCAATGGTTTGGTGCCAGTGGGCACGACCGGTGAATCACCCACGCTCAGTGCGGACGAAGCACTCGAAGTAATTCGCTGCGTCGTCGAACGCACGCGCGGTCGCGTGCCGGTCATCGCCGGCACCGGTTCCAACGATACCAAGAAGGCGGTCGAAATGACGCACGCTGCTCATGACGCGAAAGTCGATGGCATGCTCGTCGTCGCTCCCTACTACAATCGCCCGACGCAAGAAGGCCTCTTCGCGCACTTCTCCGCGGTGGCCGAGGCGACCAACAAGCCCATCGTGCTCTACTCGATACCCGGTCGGTGCGGCGTCGAAATCAGCGTAAACGTAATCGAACGCCTCCGCGCGAAATACGCTCATGTCGCCCACGTAAAGGAAGCCGGCGGCAGCGTCGACCGCGTTGACCAAATCATTCAGGCCTGCGGCAAATCGGTCACGGTGTTGAGCGGTGATGATCCGTTGACGGTGCCGTTCATGTCAGTCGGTGCGCAAGGCGTCATTAGTGTCGCGAGCAATCTAGTGCCACGCGAAGTAGTTAAGATGGTGAATTTCGCAATGACTGGTGATTACGTTCGCGCCCGTGCGCTGCATCGCCGTCTCTACCCCGTGTTCAAAACCATTTTCATCGAATCGAATCCGAGTCCCGTTAAGGCCGCGATGGTTCGCGCCAAGATTATCGGTTCGGATGAAGTGCGTGCGCCACTCGGACCGCTCACGGCAGCCAATCGCGCGACGCTCTGCGCAGTATTGGAAGAATTTTCCGCAAAAAAGTGAAATCGCCCCGCCTCATTCTTCTCGGAGCCAGCGGACGCATGGGCCAAGCCGTGCAAACTGCGGCAACCGAACTCGGTCTCACCATCGGCGCAACGGTTTCCTTGGGCGACGATCTGGCATCGGCGCTGTCGCAAGGTGACGTCGTCATCGATTTCAGCACCGCTGAGACCACTGGTTCCCTACTCGATTTGGCGATCGCGCGAAAATTACCAGTCGTCATCGGCACCACCGGTCACTCGGCAGAAGCGCGCACCGCGTTGCTCGTGAAGGCGGCGCAAGTGCCGACGGTCTGGGCGGGAAATTTCTCAGTGGGAGTTAACTTGCTCTTCGCGCTCACCGCGCGCGCCGCGCAGGCGCTCGACTCGAGTTTCGACGTCGAATTGGTGGAGATGCATCACAAGCACAAGAAAGATGCGCCGAGCGGCACGGCGGCGCGGTTGCTCGAACTCCTGTTGGAAGCACGCAACTTGCAGAGCGACGCGCTACGTCACGGCCGCGAAGGAATTACCGGCGAACGCACCATTAGTGAAATCGGCGTGCACGCGCTGCGTGGGGGCGACGTGATTGGCGATCATACGGTGCTGTTTGCCGGGCCGGGCGAGCGGCTTGAGCTGACGCACAAAGCCAGTGACCGATTAATCTTTGCGCGGGGCGCGTTGCGCGCTGCGCTGTGGGTGGTGAACCAACCCGCCGGCGTCTACGACATGCAAGACGTGCTCGGCTTGAAGTCTTGATATGATTACGCGCATTACGGGAGTCCTCCTCGCGGCAACGCCGCTCCAAGCGATCATCGAGAACGGCGGCCTCGCCTACGAAGTTAACATCCCAGTGACGACGGCGGAGCGTTTACCCGACGCGGGCAAGTCGGTAAGTTTGCACACGTTGGTCGTCTATCGCGAGGATTCGCAAACAATGTATGGCTTCGCGTCGGTCGAAGAGCGCGATTTTTTCCGGCTGCTCGTTGAAAAAGTATCGGGAATCGGTCCGAAGACCGCGATCAGCGTGATGAGCAAGTTGTCGCTATCAGTGCTGCAAGGTGCCATCGCGGCAGGCGATGTGGCGCTGCTCTCGAAATGTCCCGGTATTGGCCGAAAAACGGCGGAGCGACTCGTGATTGAATTGCGTGACAAGGTGACTGGTTCAGCCGTGTCACTGACGCCGCCTGCGGGCGGGAATGCCGCTGCCGTCGAGGAAAACAAGGTGCGAGATGCCGTGATGGCCCTCATCGCCCTCGGCTACAAAGCCGCCGACGCTGACAAGTCAGTGCGCCAGGCATGGGTGGCGCTTGGGTCGGATGCCTCGACCGAAAAACTGATCAAACGCGCACTGGGCTAAAGAAAAAGCCCGCTCGAAAGCGGGCTCGTGCAGATCGCGCTATTGGTTCAGCGCGGTTAGCGTTGAAATTGAAACGCGGTCAATTCCGTGTGGTGGCGCGTCCGGCGATTCGTATTCGAAGGCGACGTGCGAGTTGGCAACAGCACCCGATCCTCGAATGCGCCGTCGTCAAACAGAGCGAGGCGCACTGGAATTTGGCTGGCTTCACCGAAGTTGTTTAATCGAGACTCGTCCTGACGGAGTGACGCGAGCATCGGCGTGTAATTGCGCTCAATGGAAACCGGTTCTGCCAGAATTTCCATCGATCGCGTTGCTTCACTCACAGCTGCAGCGGTTGGTGTCACGTTAGCGATGATTACGGCTGGAGACGCATCCTCAGTCAGGGCGGTAGCAACATTTCCGGAAGTCGCGAAATCCACGCGGCTGAAGACGAGCGCCAAAGAGGCGGCGGCGGCGAGACTGCCTGCGGCATAGAGCCAGCGGCTGCGGCGTGCGTTTTGGCGATTGTGCAAATGGGCAATCGTCGCAACAGGCCGTGCAGCAGGCCGCTCAGTTTCGTCGACATGGGCACGAAAGCTCTCGTAAACGAGTTTCGTCGCGCGGTGCATTTGACAGTAATGGTGGTAAATCTGACGGCGCTGCGGATTGGTTTGAATTTCTTGTTCAAACTCCGCGGCTTCGTCCGGCGAAATTTGCCGGTCGATATACAGATTTACCAGTTCGGTGAAGCGTGTGTCCTTCATGGCTGAAATTCGTCTCCTAGTTTCTCCCGCAGACTTTCGCGAGCGCGAGCGATGCGGCTTTTGACAGTGCCGACGCTGATGCCGAGGATTTCGGCGATCTCTTCGTAAGCCAGATTCTGCACGTTGCGCAGAATGAGGATTTCACGGTGCTTCTCGTTAAGCTCCTCCATGCATTCCGTCACGCGATTGACAAACTCCTGCGTCACCGTCGCGTTTTCGGGCGTCTCTTGTTCCGAGGGAATGAGATCAGCAATCGTGCCATCGTTGTCTGGACCGAGCGGGGCATCAAACGAGATGGATTTGTCGCGTTTGCGCCGCCACCAATACCAATACCGGTTCCGCGCGAGATTCGTGGCGATCTGATACAACCACGTCGAAAAAGCGGAGTCGCCGCGGAAATTGACGAGGCCGCGGTGGGCGCGAATGAAGGCGTCTTGCGTGACCTCTTCGGCGTCCTGCTGGTTGCGCAGGAGTTGGTTTACCATGCCATAGATGCGATCCCAGTAACGGGTGACCAATTGGTCGAACGCCGCGGCCTCGCCGCCTTTAAAACGCTCTACCAACAATCGATCCAATGCAACTTCTTGGGCCTTTGCAGTCATATGCTCAGGTTCCTTTTGATTCTCGAATGGATGGATTGTTCCCACGAATTGTGTTCTTGATAGATGAAATGGAGCCGCTGGAGTGCCGCGACTCGGCTTCACCTTAGGTAACGTTGGCAAATGATGCCAAATAATTCTTGCTTTGACGGCCAACTGAAAAAATAACTTCCGGCTCTTTGAGGAGATGGGTCGATAGCTCAATGGTAGAGCAGCGTCCTTTTAAGTCGTTGGTTCCGGGTTCGAATCCCGGTCGACCCACCATCTCCAATTCCCTCAGATTGGCTCGTTTGCACAAACATCCGGGTTGTGTTCCTCCCTCGGCTTGCTCTAGCCTCGCCTTAGTGACGCCTAGGGCGTTTCCCTTTTCCCAAACCGTGTCTACTTCCAACCCAGTTAAACGCATCGTAATCGTAGAGGACCAAACGGCGATCCGCGAGATGCTCGCAGAAATACTGTGCATTGATCCCTCTTACAAAATTGTCGGTGAAAGCGGTGACGGTCAGGAAGCCTGCGCGCTGTGCCTTGAGCTCAAACCGGACGTTCTGGTGCTCGATGCCCGTCTTCCGGGTTTGAGTGGTGTCGATATCCTCCGCCGCGTGTCCAAACAATTGAAGAACACCCGCGTGTTGGTGTTTTCCGGCTATGAAAGCCCTGCCCTCGTGCGCGAAATGCTTGAAACCGGCGCTCACGGGTTCGTTGAGAAGACCGCAGGTCTCGGTGAATTTAAGAAAGGTCTCGAAACCGTCGCCAATGGCGGCAGCTACTTCGGCCCCGGCGTTGCTGCCCTTTTGCGCAATGTCGTGGCGAACAACAGTCCAGCATCCGGCATCGATCTCTTAACCGACCGCGAACGTGAAATCCTGAAACTCGTGGCCGAAAGCCACAGCACGAAGGAAATTGCCCAGAAACTCGGGATCAGCGTCAAGACGGTGGATAACCACCGCACGAATTTGATGCGCAAACTCAACCTACACGACGTCGCCAGTCTGACGCGTTATGCGCTGGAGATTGGACTCATCGATCACCGTTCCAATGTCCGCGTTTAGGCATAAAACCATCGGCTTTTATCTTGCCCGCCGCTTCCCCTTTGTTCGTTATCTCGCGTAATTGACCGACCCTTTTCCAATGAAGAATCTTCAGAAGTTCCTTTGCCTCGCCCTCACTGCTTCGGTGTTGTTGCTATCGGCATGCTCCAAGAAACCCGTCCGCCCGGATCCGAATCAAACGATGATGGGCGACACGATTAACCCGGACCAAGTGGCTCTGCCGTTTGGCGACGCCGCTCCTGGCACCGGCCTCGAAGGCCGCAATCTCCCTCCCGGCGCGACCGAGGACGAGTTCACTATTCGTGGTTTGATGGAGCCCGTTTATTTCGATTTCGATCGCTCGGCGGTTTCCGCCAATGAGCGCCCGAAGATTCAAGCCGCCGTAAAGTGGCTGAACGAAAATCCCGACAAGCGCATGTTGCTCGAAGGCCGCTGCGACTGGCGTGGCACGTCGGAATACAATCTCGGACTCGGTGATCGCCGTGCGACCGCCGTGAAGAAGTATCTCGAATCCCTCGGCATCTCGGCGGCGCGTTTGGAAATTCTTTCCAAGGGCTCCACGGAAGCTGCGCAATCTGGTGGCGACGCCATCTGGGCAAAAGATCGCCGCGTCGAATTTGTGGTGCTGAAAAAATAAGCCGGCGAAGAATTTAACACCAAGGCCGCGGAGCAATCCGCGGCCTTTTGTTTGGGCGAATGTAGCGCCATGCTCGCGGAAATGTGGCGCCCTCGGTGGGCGCGTTATCGCGCGAATTTAGCGGCACAAAAAAACAGCGACACGTGGCCGCTGCTTTTGAAAGCTAAGGTGCGATGGTGAAGCTCGCGTTAGCTCGCCGCGAGTTTGGCCAGCACGCGCTTACTCGTGGCAATGCCCTTCTTCATCACGCCGAGATGGAAGCTCTCATTCGGCGCATGGAGGTTATCTTGCGGCAGGAACATGCCCATCATCACGGCATCGAGTCCGAGCACAGTCTTGATGTCGGCGATGAGTCCGACACTGCCGCCTTCGCGGAGATAGAGCGCCTCTTTGCCCCAAACTTCGAGTGCCGCTTCGTCGAGCGCGCGGAAGCAAGCCGCCAAGCGGGGCGATTGATCCTTCGGTGTGTTGCTGCGATCCGGTGGAATCACCACATACGGAGTCGCGACGTGTTGTTCGTGAATCTTCAGCGTTACACCCTTCGGGCAGCGCTTCTTGATCGCATTGAACACGGCATCTTTGACGTTTTCCGGCGTTTGATTGGGCACGAGGCGACAAGTGACCTTCGCGCTGGCTTTGCTCGGAATCACGGTCTTCGTGCCCTCGCCTTGGTAGCCGCCGCTAAAGCCGTTAAACTCCAACGTCGGCAGGAAGCGAATTGCTTCAAACGGATTGTAGCCCGGCGGGGTGTGAAATTTCGGGATGCCGAGAAATTTCTGGTAAGCATCCTTCTTGAGCCCGGCCTTTTTGAGTTGCTCCCGTTCCCATTTTTCGGGTTCGACAACGTCCTTATAGAAACCGGGGATGTTCACGCGACCGTCGGGCGTATGCAGCGTGGCGCAAAGTTCCGCGAGTGCTTGGAGCGGATTCATCAGCACGCCACCGTTCATGCCGGAGTGCAGATCAGACTTCGGTCCGGTGATCTCAATTTCAAAGGCGAGCATACCGCGCAAGCCGACCGTGACCACGAGTTGGTCAGGGGACGGAATGCCGGTGTCGGACATGAAGATAAAATCACCATCGAGCAGCTTCTTGTTTTTGCGGAGAAAGCTTTTAAAATTCTTGCTGCCGATTTCCTCTTCGCCTTCGACGACAAATGTGATGTTGAGCCGCAAATCAGGATTCTCCTCCAGTAATTGGCCCACGGCGGTGACGTGCGCGAGTAACGGACCTTTATTGTCCGCCGTCCCGCGACCATACATGCGGCCACCTTTGATCGTCGGCTCGAATGGCGGCGTCTTCCACAACGGAAGCGGATCCGCCGGTTGGACATCGTAGTGTCCGTAAATAATCACGTGCGGCCAGCTCTTGTCGCCAATGCGTTTCGCGACAATCACGGGGTGCAACGCCGTGGGCACCGATTGCACGGTGAAGCCGATTTCCTTAAACAGCGACGTCAGGAAATTCTGCGCACCAACCATGCCGTCGGCGAATTTTGAATCAGCGGACACGCTGGCGTGCCGCACATACTCTTTCAGTTTCTCAATGGGGTCGAACATACCGTCAGCATGCCCGAACTTCGCAAATCGCGCTAGAGGAATCGCTGTGCCGCTTGTCTATTGAAAGCGCGGCTTCGCGGCCTCATAAAGTGGCAACACGGCCGGCATCGCGGCTTGCAGATCAGCGATGCGTTGCGCGTTGGATGGATGCGTCGAAATCCAAGTGTTTACTTTCCCCGCATTGCCACCGGCCTGGGGATTGGCGGCCGCCATCTTTTGCCAAAACGAAATCGCCGCCCGCGGATCATAACCGGCTTTGGCCGCGTAACGAATGCCGATGTAATCCGCCTCGGATTCGTGCGAGCGTGAATACGCCAAAATCGTCAATGTTGCCGCCCCGCCATAGGCGAGCCGCCACATGTCGCGATTGCTACTATTCTCCGACGCGACTTGGGCACCGACTGCCAGCATGCCAGCGAGCATACTTTGCGACATCCGCTCCGCGCCGTGACGGGCAGTCACGTGAGCGATCTCATGTCCGATAACCGCGGCGACTTCCGCGTCATTTTCGCACAAATTAAGCAAACCCGTATAAACACCGACTTTCCCACCGGGTAACACAAACGCGTTCACCGTGGTCGGACCGTCGAAAACCACAAATTCCCACTGCGCCGACGGCAAATCGCTGCCCACGACATTGGCGATGCGACGACCGATCCGCTGCACGCGGGCATTGGCCGCCGGATCACGCGAGACGGGTTGAGTCGAGCGCATGTTGGCAAATTCCGTCGCGCCAAGTCGTGCTTCCTCGTCAGCTCCCACCATCATCAGCGAACTCCGACCGGTTTCCGGCACCGTGTAACAACCGGAAAGAAAGAGGGTCGCGAGAAACAGAATCGCCGACAGGAAACGTTGCATGACGTTACCCTAAGCAGGTCGGCGCGGCGGGCCAAGGCCAACTTGGCCTAATGTTTGAAATGCCGGCTGGCAGTGAAGACCATCGCCATGCCGCGCTCATTCGCCGCTTTGATAACCTCTTCGTCGCGAATCGCGCCGCCGGGCTGGATCGCCGCCGTCGCACCCGCATCAGCCGCCGCCAGCAAACCATCGGCAAAAGGGAACAACGCCTCACTCGCCACCACGGAGCCATGCAAATCGAGTTTGGCCTCGCCTGCTTTCCACACCGCGATGCGGGAACTGTCCACCCGTGCCATCTGCCCCGCCCCGACGCCCAGCGTTTGTTCGCCTCGGCAATAAACGATCGAATTCGACTTCACGTGCTTGCCGACTTTCCAGCCGAAAAGCATCGCTTCCCACTCTTCCGCGGTCGGCTGCCGTTCCGTGACGACCTTGAACTCACGCACGTTGCCGAGCGTGCGATCGCGATCCTGCACAAGGACGCCGCCGATGACGGAGCGCACTTCCTGTAATGCATCCGCGCCGATGCCGCCTTTGGCGATCATGAGGCGAAGATTTTTCTTCTTCGCAAAAATGGCGAGTGCCTCATCGCTGAAACGAGGCGCGATAATCACTTCGGTGAAGATGTCCTTGATCTGCTCCGCGACATCGAGCCCCAGCGTTTGATTAACGACAATAATTCCCCCGAATGGCGCCTGCCGGTCGGTCGCGTAGGCTTTCTCCCACGCGCCGAGCAAAGTCGTGTCACTGGCGACGCCGCACGGATTCGTGTGCTTGAGAATCGCCACTGTCGGTTTCTCGAATTCGCCAATCAGGTAGGTCGCCGACGTGATATCCAAGAGATTGTTGTAACTGAGTTCCTTACCCTGCAGTTGCTCGAAATGGTCGTGGAACGTGCCATAGAGCGCCGCTTTTTGGTGCGGATTCTCGCCGTAGCGCAAGCTCTGCGCCTTCGACAGTGAAAGCGAAAATGTCGGAGGGAATCCACTCAACGTATCGAGATCCGGCTCCGCTTGCTGGAGTTCGAGATAGCGCGCAATCGCCGCGTCGTAGCTAGCGGTGCGTTGAAAAACCTTGAGTGCCAGCTTGCGACGCAGCTCGGCTAGCGCGGCTTCATCGGCCAGCGCCGCCAACACGCCCGCGTAGTCGGCCGGATCGCAGACCACTGTGACGCTTGCGTGATTTTTAGCCGCGCTGCGCAGCATCGACGGCCCGCCGATGTCGATGTTTTCAATCGCCTCTTCAAACTCCACGTGCGGACGCGCCACCGTTTGCTCGAACGGATAAAGATTCACCACCACCAGATCGATTAACTCGATTTGGTTGGCCGCCGCCTGCGCGAGGTGCTCGGGCTTGTCGCGACGACAAAGCAAGCCGCCATGGATTTTCGGATGCAGCGTCTTGACGCGTCCCTCCATGATTTCCGGGAAACCAGTGTGCGCGCCGACTTCGGTCACCGGCAGACCTGAATCGGCCAGCAACTTCGCCGTGCCCCCTGTCGAGAGCAACGTGTAGCCGTGCTGGCGAACGAGGACGGCGGCAAATTCCGCCAAGCCTTGTTTGTCACTGACGGAGAGAAGCGCGAACTTTGCCATGCACTTGTTTGCCGACCGCCGCGCAACGCTGGCAAGTGCGAAAAGCCACGGCGCGCGTCCTACGTCACGCCGAGCGGTCCAAAGACGACAATTTCGCCGAACTCAGGTGCCGGAGATACCAACCACTAATCCGTCGCCATCGACATCTATGCGTTCGGCAGCAGGAATTTTCGGCAACGCGGGCATCCGCATCATTTGGCCGGTGAGCGCCACGATGAAACCGGCACCGGCCGCGAGTTCGAAGTCGCGCACAGTGATGCGGAATCCGCGCGGTCGCCCGAATTTCGTGGCGTCGTCGGACAGTGAGTTCTGCGTTTTCGCCATGCAGATGGGCAATTTTCCGAAGCCTGCCAGTTCGAGCAATTCGAGTTTTGCTTCCGCTTCCGGCAGGAGATCGACGCCATCGGCGCCATAGAAGCGTTGCGCGACTGCTTCCATTTTAGACCGCACCGACATTTCGTCGGGATAGGTGAGCGGAATGGATTGGTGATTGAACGGCAACTCAGCCAACAGTGCTTCGGCCAGTTCGCGGCCGCCCTCCCCACCCCGGGCGAACACTTCTGAGTTAGCCGAGCGCACACCGAGCGCGTGACAGAACGCATGCACCCGCACGATCTCCTCGGCGCTGTCAGTCGGGAAACGATTCAGCGCAACAATCACGGGCCGATCGAAACTGCGGGCCGCAGTTACGTGCGCTTCGAGGTTCGCCAGTCCCAATTCGAGCGCTGCCAAATTGGGCACGGTTAACTCAGTCAGTGCAGCTCCGCCATGGAGCTTCAGTGCGCGCACGGTGGCAACGATGACGATCGCGTCCGGACTCAAGCCGCTTTGCCGACACTTGATGTCGATGAACTTTTCGCCACCGAGGTCGAAGGCGAAACCCGCCTCGGTCACGACATAATCGGCGTGTTGCAGTGCGAGACGCGTGGCGAGAACCGAGTTACAACCGTGAGCGATGTTGGCAAACGGCCCACCATGCACGAAGGCCGGCACGCCTTCGATGGTTTGCACCAGATTCGGTTTTAACGCATCACGCAACAACGCGAGCATGGCCCCAGTGGTGCGAAACTCCGCTGCACGCACCGGCACACCTTCCGTCGTGAAGCCCACGACGATGCGGTCGAGTCGTGCGCGCAAATCGTCCATCGATTCCGAGAGGCACAGAATCGCCATGATTTCCGACGCTGCCGTGATATCGAAGCCGCTGGAACGTTCACCGGATTTCGCTCCGGCATTGAGCACGATGTGACGCAAAGCGCGATCGTTGACGTCGAGGACCCGCTTCCACAGCACTTGGCTCGGTTGGAGCGTGGTCTGTTTTTGGTGCAGTTGATTGTCGATGATCGACGCCAGCAAATTGTGGGCGGACGTGATCGCGTGAAAATCACCAGTGAAGTGCAGATTGATATCCGCGGCGGGCTGCACCGTGCTTTGACCACCACCAGTCGCACCGCCCTTGCGTCCGAAGACTGGTCCCATCGACGGTTGACGCAGCGCGAGCGCGGAACGTCGTCCGAGTTTGCGCAGGCCTTGGGCAAGTCCGATGGAGGTCACTGTCTTCCCCTCGCCTGCCGGCGTTGGGGTGATCGCCGAGACCAAGATCAAGCGACCTTGCGGTGCTCCGGGATCAAGTGCCGCCAGCGAAACCTTCGCCTTGTCTCGGCCCAAAAGCAGCAGATGCTCTTCGGCAATGCCAATTTCCCGTGCAACTTCAGCGATGTGCTTCATAAATTTCTCCGCTGGACGAATTCAGCCATACGCCGTGCGCACTCACAACCGCCAATGAACGCCAGCGCACAGGAATTACCTGGTCTACGAGTTGAATTAGATAACCTCGTCTATCAACGCGGCGGAGCCGAGTTCCCTCCCGACCGTCCCCACGCATTTATTTACTACCTTTCGATTCACAACGACTCAGACCGCATCGTCACTTTGCTCGGTCGCAAATGGGTCGTGCTCCACGCCGACGGCACGCAATTGGTCATCGAAGGCGATGGGATTGTCGGCCAGTCGCCGCGCCTCGCGCCGGGCGAACATTTTTCCTACAACAGCTACCACCTCACCGGCACCAATGCGCGGGTGCATGGCAGCTTTCACGGACTCGATGAAGCAGGCGCGCGCATCTTTGTGCGCATTCCCGAGTATGCACTCGAAATTCCTTCGCCGCAGTCGTGAGGGCACGAACGCGCTTTCCCTTGCGCTCTCACCGCCGCTGCGCCTCCTTGGCTAAAGTTAATGAAGATTATTGATCTCAATCGCGACGGCGGCATCGGCGCCAACTCGCTCTACTGCCAACTCGGCAATTTCCACTTCGTCATCGATAGCGGATTGAATCCGAAATCGGCGGGAAACAAGGCCGCGCCGGATTTGACACCATTGGAAGGTGTCGAGTTGGACCTGATCATCATTACGCATTGCCATCTCGACCACATCGGTTCGCTGCCCCTGCTGATGCGGGCTCACCCCAACACGCCGGTCGTGTTGTCCGTGCCGAGCCGCATGTTGATTGATCGCATGCTGCACAATTCCGCCAACGTCATGGTGCGGGAACGCGCCGAGAAAAACGTGATGGATTACCCGCTTTTCACGCACGAAGAAATCGACCGCATCATGGCGCGCGTGCACGCTCACCCGTTTGGCATTCCTAAGAAATTCACGGGCAAGCACGACGAAATCGAATTCACGCTCCATCCAGCCGGACACGTTGCCGGCGCAGCAGGCGTGGAGATTGTCCACAAACACCGCCGCATTTTCTTCACCGGCGATGTGCTCTTCGAAACGCAACGGATTCTCGGGCCGGCGAAGTTTCCCAAGGGGCACTTTGATACGCTGGTGATGGAAACTACGCGCGGCGCCACCGAGCGCCCGGTCGGACAAGACCGCACCAGCGAAGTGATGCGCTTGATCGATCAAATCAACACCACCATCGCCCACGGTGGCTCGGTGCTGATTCCCGTTTTCGCACTCGGCCGCATGCAGGAAATCTTCGCCTTGTTCCACGATGCGCGGAAGTTCGGCAAACTAGTTCAGGCACCGATCTTCGCGACGGGCCTCGGACTCGACCTGTGCAACTATTTCGACGAGATTGCCAAGAAAACAAATCTCGTGCACTTCACGCGCACGATTCTGAAGGATCTCCACGTGCGCAAATCTCCGCGTGACCTCGTGCCTGGCAAGCAACCGCACGAGCAAGGAATCTACGTAGTTAGCTCGGGAATGATGGTGGAAAAGACGCCGTCCTACACGTTGGCTTCCTGCCTGCTGGGCGGGGCGAATAACGCTATTTGCTTCGTCGGCTACTGCGATCCCGATACTCCCGGCGGCAAATTACAGGCCGTGCGCAAGGGCGACGAATTTCTCTTCGAAACCGTCAACGTGAAGTCCAAGGTGCGTTGCCGGATCGAACGTTTTGAACTCTCCGGACACGCAGACCGTGATGAGTTGATGGATTATGCGATGCAGTGCGAACCGCGCTCAATCGTGCTCACCCACGGCGACCAGCCGGCGCGCGATTGGTTCATGGCTCGACTAGCCGAACGTTTGCCGCACGCCAAGCTGCTCGATCCGCAGCCACTGAAAGTCTACCAAGTTTAACGCTCGAGGACTTCGTGCAACCGCGCGCACATCGTGCGATTTCCCGCGACGTATTGGACGCGCGGGGATTTGAGCCAAAACGCGGTCATCGGAAACGGTGCCGGCGTGAGATAATGAATCTCCCCACCACCCTCGTTGATCATGGCTGCCGCCGCAGCGACATCCCAAATACGATTGTTGTGTTCGACGACGCCTTCCAAATGCCCGACCGCCGCATACGCCAAATGCAACGCACTGCTGCCGAGACCGCGAATTTTGAAATTTTCGATCAGGCGTTTGCCTTCGGCGGCGTAGCTTTTTTCAACCGGCGAATGAAATCCGATCAGACTGTGTGTGTGCGGATCGCTATCGCTGGCCCGAGCCGGTTGACCGTCGTCCCACACACCTCGCCCCGGTCCGCCGTGCATCAACACGCGGCGCGCCATGTCGTAAATGACGCCGTAGATCGGCACGCCGTTTTCCAAAAGCGCGAGTGAGATCGAAACGTAGATGATGCCGTTCGCGTAGTTATTGGTGCCGTCAATCGGATCAAGCACCCAGCAAAAACGCGACGTCACTGGAATCGGCTCGGCGGTCACGGCCAATTCTTCGCTGAAGAACTGATCTTCGGGAAACGCGGCCGTGATCGTTGCTTGGATTGCCTCGGAGATCGCAACATCGACGTTGGTTACGCGCGTGCCGTCGTATTTGATTTCGACGCGTGCTTTGCCGAATTCGGCGTGCAGCATTTTCGTTTGGGAGAGCACGGCGTCTTTGGCGGCGACGATGCGGGTATCGACTGCGGAAAGTGACATTCCCTCACTATGCACGCGAGCGCGGCCAGAACCAAGCCGAGATTCGAATTTCCTTCCGCTTGCCTGAGCGTCGTTCAATGCGCCGGTGGCAATTGATGACCGCGTTGCACCGCGGGTTGTTTGCCCTGATTGAGTTGATCAAGCACTGCCGCGAGTCGTCGCCGCTTGTCGGTCGCTTCACCAAACATTTCCAATTGCGCAGGCTGCTCTTCAATTCCCGAAAATCGCACCGAGACCAAGCGCAGCGCCCGCCGCTGCTTCCACGCCGCCCGTAGCAACGGCGCAACTAAAGCATAAAACGGTGCTTCCAAATCCGTCGCTGTCGCCAAACTTTGTCCACACGTGCTGTTCTCCATGCCTGGGTAACGCACTTTGACCGTCAACGTTTTCGCACGCTTGCCGTCAGCGCGAATCGTGCTGAGCAACTCGTCGATCATGCGTTTCGCGATGCGTTCGATTGCGGCAAAATCACGAATGTCACGCGCGAAGGTCTCCTGTTGGGAGTAGGACTTGGCGTCGTCGTGTTCGATCTCAACCGCACGATCATCCTCGCCACGTGCCATCGTTAGCATGTCCTCCCAACTGCTGCCGAAGAGTGCTTCTAATTCGTCTTCACTACGCGTGAACAAATCACCCACGATGTTGATGCCCGCCGCGCGCACGCGTTCCTCGGTTATTTTGCCAATGCCGGGCAGCACATTGATCGGCAGCGGGGCGAGAAACGCGGCCTCGTCTCCCGGAAGCACGACAGTGAAGCCTTTCGGTTTACGCGCTTTGCTCGCGATGGCGGCGACGAGCTTGTTCGTCGCGACACCGAACGATGCGTTGATCCCCAATTCGGCGGTGATGCGTTCTTGCAATGCTCGCACTCGCTGCGTGATTTCGGCGACACCGCCGTATCTGCACGGTTCGATGTCGAGATAACCTTCGTCGATCGACTTGCGTTGCACCAACGGCGTGAGCGTTTCGCAAAGATCAAACATCTGCCGCGAAACTTTGCCGTAGAGGCCCGAGGTATGCGGCAGGAGAATCAGATCGGGACAAACCTGCAGCGCCAGTTTCGTTGCCATCGGTGTATAAACGCCGCACGCCCGCGCTTCGTAACTCGCCGAGGAGATGATTCTCCGCTCGCGGCCTCCGACGGCGCACTTCGTGCCGCGCAACTCCGGCTTCAATGCCAGCTCGCACGACACGAAAAATGCGTCGGCATCGAGGTGAACAATGGTGGGCAACGTCCGCAGCACGCTTGTTTTCTCCCCCTGTCGCGCCGCAGTGGCAATCCAATCGCTCAGGGAATTTGACGGCACCGACGCGCACTCCTCCGCAAAAAAAAGCCCGCCGAAGCGGGCTCGAGGCACAAGACGGTGCAGCGTTTACAACCGCGCGTGCTGGCGCAGTTCCTGACGAAGCTTTGGACCCGCGTGCTTTTCGACGAGCGTGGCGAGCGCGTCGGGAGAAACTCGCGCGGAGACGACCACCAGTTCCTTATCGGTTACGACGGCCAGACACATTTCGAGCGGCGCGTTCGTGCCGCTGTTGTCCTCGACGTAAATCAGCACGGTTTCGTTCTTTTCGGCAACGCTGACGACGCGAGTCCAGCCGCGATTGCGCATGGCGTCGTCGGTATCCTTCAACAGTTGTGTTCGGGAAATTTCCGGCGTGGCACCTGCGAGTTCGTAAACACCGACGCTGGCATGACTGACTGCCGCCAAGGCGAGTCGGGCATCGGCGATGTTCTCGTGATCGACGAGGTGCAATCCGGCGCGGACGGCACCGAGTGTGACGCGACCGATGCTGAGCTGCACTTTGGTGTCCCATTGCGTGCCGGTGGCTGCCATCACGTGACCGCGGAGCGTGGCCGCGTCGCGATCAAGCGTGAGGTAACTCGCGGCAGCAAGCCCGAGGACCAGAAACGGAGTCAGACAAATGCCGAGCACCCAAGGCCAGATACGACGACGGCGAACAGGAGGAACTGGGATTGTTTGGTTCATGGCTGACTCCAGTTGGTGCGGTGGTGGCGGTTTCCAATTCAGCGTTGGCTGACTTGGAGTTTCACTTTGCGCAGCGGTGCGATGTCGTATTTTTCGGCGAGAGCGCCGATCTTGTCGGCGCTGATGTTGCCGACGATGTTGACGAAGACGGCCTCGCCTTTGCGGTCGATCACGGTGACGACAAGCCCGTCAATCGTTTCGTCACTGCGAATTTTACTGAAAATCGCGACGTCATCGCCGCCATTATTTTCACGCACGGTGACCATGCGACTCCAGCCCTGCTGTTCGAGCTTGGCGCGGACGGCTTCGATCTGCGCGATGTTTTCCGCGCGGTTGGAGTCGTCGAGCGAGACGACGTTCACACGGATACGTTTGATCTCGCCGAGGAGTTCGGCCGCTTCTGGCTCGTGATGTTTCGCCACACGGGCGGCGAATTTGAGCATCGCGGGCGACAAGTTGATTTCGACGAACTGGCCTTTGCTGGCGGGCAGCAACTGGCCCATATCGACGTATCCGGCATCATCTGACGCGTGAGCGGCGAGAGCAAGAGTGAGGGAGAGCGTCGCAGCGGCGACGGTGGAGCGAAGGAGGTTTTTCATGGGAGCGATATTTCGAGGTTGGTGGTTGTTGGCCGGATATTACCAACACACCGGACGAGGCCCCCAAGTTGCAGATTTCTGCTTGCGCCACCGCGGCAATGCTCAGCGCCGCCAGTTCGCCAGTGCAGTTCCCGTGTGCGAACGCGGTGTGCTGACTAGCTCCGTGCGCGGGCCGGCGAAAACAATTTCGCCTCCCGCGGGACCACCGTCGGGTCCGAGATCGATGATCCAATCGGCGACGTTGATCACGTCGAGATTGTGCTCGATGACGACGACGGTGTTGCCGGCGTCACGGAGTTTGAAGAGCAATTCCAGCAGGCGTTGAATATCGGTCCAATGCAGGCCGGTGGTCGGCTCATCGAGAATGTAGAGCGTGCGACCTTGTTCGCGTTTGCTGAGTTCGAGCGAGAGTTTCAGGCGCTGCGCCTCGCCCCCGCTCAGCGTCGTGGCGGATTGGCCGAGTTGCAAGTAGCCGAGCCCGACGGCTTCGAGGGTGCCGAGTTTTTCGGCGATGCGCGGAATCGCGCGGAAAAGTTCCATCGCTTCGCGCACCGTGAGCGCGAGCACATCGGCAATGTTCTGGCCGTGAAAGCGAACTTCGAGCGTTTCGCGATTGAAACGTCGTCCGTCGCAACTCGGACACGGCGCAAATGCATCCGCCATGAATTGCATGTCGAGACGGATTTGTCCGTCGCCTTGGCAACGCTCACAGCGACCGCCACGGACATTGAAGGAAAACCGGCTCGCCTTGTAGCCGCGCACCTTCGCGAGCGGCACTTTAGCGAAAAGATCGCGTAACAAATCCAACAACCCAACGTAGGTGGCGGGATTAGAACGCGGGCTACGCCCGATTGGCTCCTGATCCACTTGCACGGATTTTTCAAAATGCTCCAGCCCCGCGAGGCCGCGATGTTTGCCGGGAAGCATTTTGGCGCCGTTTAATTTACGCGCGGCAGCGGTGGCGAGGATGTCGTTGACGAGCGAACTTTTGCCCGAACCCGAAACACCGGTAACACAGGTGAGTAAGCCCACCGGAAATGTCGCCTCCACATTCTTGAGATTGTTCTCCGCCGCACCACGCACGGTGAGCCAGCGACCGTCGGGCACGAGCGTCTTGGCATCTTTCATCACGCCCATTTTCCCGGCGAGGTAAACGCCGGTGCGCGAAGCCGAAGCGGGCAATTTCATGCATTCCGCAGGCGTGCCCTGAAAAAGAATCTCACCTCCCTCGCGCCCCGCTCCCGGTCCGAGTTCGATCAGTTGATCCGCTTGGCGCATGGTGTCTTCGTCGTGCTCGACGACGACGACGGTATTCCCGCGATCGCGCAGGTCGCGCAGCGTCGCGAGCAATTTTTGGTTGTCGCGCGCGTGGAGACCGATGCTCGGTTCATCCAGCACGTAGATAACGCCGACGAGGCCCATGCCGAGTTGCGTGGCAAGCCGCACGCGTTGTGATTCGCCGCCGCTCAACGTGCTGTATTCGCGTTCGAGCGTGAGGTAGCCCAAGCCGGTTTCGGCGAGGAAATGGAGTCGTTGCTCGACGCCCGCCAGCACTTCCTCTGCTGCACTCACCGCCGCCAACGCAGGCCGCAGTTCGCGCACAAACGCGCCTGCCGTCGAGATGTCGAGCGCGCAAAATTCCGCGAAACCGAGCGCGCCCTCGCCCGCTCCGACGCGCACTGACGCGCTGCGGGCGTTGAGTCGGCGGCCGGCGCAACCGGGACAAGTTCCGCTGATCATGTAAGTGGTGAGGCGCGCGCGAAACCCTTCGCTGTCGGTTTCGCGGAAGCTCGTCATTAAGTCATCAATCACCCCAGCAAACGGCATCACCTTTGGCTCGCGCATGCGGCGGAGTTTGAATTGAAACTCGCGCTCACCCGCCCCGTGCAAAATCGCCTGACGCGTGGCCGCAGGAAGTTTTTTCCACGGCACATCGGCGTCGAACGGCAATTGCTCGGCCAGTTGTTTGAGCAACGCGTTGTGTTTGATGATGAGATTTTTTCCGCCGATGCGCCACGGTTTGATCGCGCCTTCGCGCACGGATTTTTCCGGATCGGGAATCACCAACTCGTCGCTGAATGTCAGTTGGCGGCCGAGACCGCCGCAGTCCGCGCACGCGCCTTCTTTGTTGTTGAAGGAAAACTGGCGCGGCGTGAGCGGTTCAAACACGTCGCCGCAAATGCCGCAGGCGAGACTCTGGCTCAGCGAAATTTCGCGCCACGGCGCGTCGGCGCTGCGTTGCACCAACACCAGCGCGCGATTCGAGCCTTCGCGAAAGGCGAGTTCGAGCGAGTCGGCGACGCGGCTACGTTGGTCGGCGTTGAGCACGAGTCGGTCGATGACGAGTTCGACCACGACGGGGGCCGTGCCGTTGGCGAGCAGGCGCGGTTCGTCGAGTGATTTGATTTCGCCGGCGACCCGCACGCGTTGAAAACCGCGCTGCCGCAAGCGCGGCAACTCTTCGCGCAACACGGCCGGTTTGGCTGTCATCCAGGGTGCGAGCAGCACGGCGCGCTCACCGGGTGCATCGCGGAAAAGTTGCGCGACGCAGTCGTCGAGGGAGCGCTTTTCGACGAGGCCGCCGTCCTTCGGGCAACATTGCTTGCCGCCCAACGCCCAAAGGAGTCGCGCGTAATCGGCGACTTCGGTGACGGTGGCGACGGTCGAACGCGGAGAGCCGCCGCCAGTGCGTTGCTCGATGGCGAGGACGGGCGAGAGGCCGTGAATGAAATCAACGTCGGGCCGTTTGAGTTGATCAAGAATTTGGCGAGCCTGCGCGGAGAGGCTCTCCATGTATTTACGGTAGCCCTCGGCGTAGAGCGTATCGAAAGCGAGTGACGACTTGCCGGAGCCGCTCGGCCCAGTGACAACCACGAGGCGACCACGAGGGATGCGCAGCTCCAAATTACGGAGATTGTGCTCCCTCGCGCCCTTGATGTGAATGTCAGGCACTACGTCCATCTCAGCACGGTTGCGGAAAATCGGCGGGGGTCAAAACGCTAATGGCGAAACCAAACTCCTGTTAGTCCGAGGATTAAGACTTGAACTTGCGCCAAATAATACCCATTCATCCCGACCAACTAAGCCTTTTGAGTGGCTTGTATGCACCTAACCCCCCCAAGCGCCTCCTACGTGAGGCTGTAGTGTAATAACACCGCTATGAACCCAAGTAATCCTATGCTTCGTCGTCTGCAGCTGCAGGCGATCGCCGCTCTGGCCGCAATCGTGGCCCTGCCTGTTTCCCAGGCATTCGTGTTCGAACTCGGCGAAATCAAAGGCAGCTTCGACACGACTTTGTCGGTCGGCGGCCTTTATCGCCTCAATGATCCTTCAACCACCAACTACGGCCTCACGAGCCGTTTCAACGGAGTCCCCGGTCTCCAACGCAGCGGCAATGCTGACGATGGCAACTTGAACTACGGCGAAGGCATCGCGTCCTTCCTCATCAAGGCCAACCATGACCTGCAGATGGATTACAAGGATATGGGTGTTTTCATCCGTGGTTACTACTTCACCGATATCGAAAACAAAAATCGTGCCCGCGTGCGCACCCAGCTCGGGCCGCAAGCCCAGAAGCTTGTCGGCGAAGGCGCCGAATTGCTCGACGCTTACGTTTATTTCAAGCCGACGCTTGGCGACATGCCGGCGCGCGTTGGTATCGGTAAACAACTGCTGAGCTGGGGTGAAAGCACGTTCATCCCGAACGGCATCAACTCCGTCAATCCGGTCGATGTCGCGAAGTTGCGCACACCAGGCTCTGAGTTAAAAGAAGCCCTGCTGCCCATCAGCATGGTTTCCACATCGCTCGGCCTCACCGACAATCTGACGATGGAAGCGTTCTACCTCCTCGATTGGGAGCGCACTCGCGTCGATCCTCCGGGCACCTATTTCTCGACGAACGATTTCGTCGCAAAGGGCGGCACGAAGGTTTACCTCGGCTTCGGCGCATTGCCGGACAACGGCGTCCTCGGCCCGATCAATCGCGGCCCAGACAATGAACCCGGTAGCTCCGGCCAATACGGCGTCAACTTCCGTTACCTGTCCAAGCTCAACGATACCGAATTCGGTTTCTATTTTATGAATTACCACAGCCGCCTGCCCACGATTTCGGCCCGCACGCCGACCTCGCCGGTCAACAGCGCGCTGGTTGTGTCTGATTCTGCCGCCGCCCTCCAAGGCAATGCAGCATTTATGGCCAGCTTGGCCGGTGCTGTTGGTCCTGCTAATGTCGCCGCCTCACTCACCCAACTCATCGGCGCAACACTCACTGGCGTGCCAGCAAGTGCGTTGCCGCCTACGGTGCAACCGTTCTACGCAACTGTTGCTGGGGTTACCGGCCAAGTAGGCCAACGTGAAGTCTTGGTTGCCGCCACCACTGGTCGCTACCTGATCGAGTTCCCGGAAGACATTCACCTCTTCGGCGCCAGCTTCAACACCAACATCGGCGGCGTCGCCGTCCAAGGTGAAGTCAGCTACCGTAGCAATCAACCGCTGCAGGTTGACGACGTCGAGTTGCTCTTCGCCGCCCTCTCGCCGCTGAGCGCTCGCTTCGCCGCCAATCAAATCGGCACCTTCCCGCTGAATACTTACCTCCAGGGCTATCGCCGCCACAAAGTGTGGACCGGTCAAATGACAGCGACGAAAGTCACTCGTGGTATTCTCGGTTCTGATCAAACCACGATGTTGATCGAAGCCGGTTTTGTGAATGCAGATCTCCCGGCGCAAAGCGTCCTCCGCTATGACGGCACTGGCACCTTCGTCGGTGGCAGCCTCGCGGCGATGAACAGCTCCGGTAACAACACGAGTGGTGTCTTGCCTCTCTCGGAACCGGAAAGTGCTTTCGCGAGCAACTTCTCTTGGGGCTACCAAGTGGTTGGCCGTCTTGACTACAACAACGCTTTCAAAGGCGTTAATGTGTCTCCTCTCATGACGTTCGCCCACGACGTCGATGGCAACACGCCATTGCCACTAGGCAATTTCATCCGCGGTCGCAAGACCCTGACGCTTGGCGCTGATTTCACCTACCAAAACCAATGGGCTCTTGAAATCCGCTACGTCTCCTTCTCAGGTGCGGGTCGCTACAATCTCCTCTCGGACCGCGACTACGTCTCCACGACACTCAAGTATTCGTTCTAACCTTACCCCCACTCCTACATGAAAGCAGGAATTCGAAATCTTCTCGGCGGCTCGGCGCTGTTGGCATTGGCCCTTCAAGCGACTGCGGCCCTCTCTCCCGCTGACGCAGCCCGTCTCGGCAATGACCTGACGCCGCTTGGTGGCGAAAAGGCAGGCAATGCTGCGGGAACCATCCCAGCTTGGGATGGCGGCATTACGCAAGCTCCCGCCGGTTACTCACCGGGCATGCATCACCCAGATCCGTTCGCAGCTGATGCAGCTTCGTTCACGATTACGGGCGCCAACGTCGACAACTACGCCAGCATGCTGAGCGCCGGACATATGGCCTTGTTGAAGGCCTACCCGACCTACCAGATGCCGGTCTATCCGACGCGTCGCTCCGCCTCAAACCCTCAGCGCATCTATGATGCGACCAAGGCCAACGCCACGACCGCAGTCCTGACCGAAGGCGGTAACGGTATCGCTGGCTCCATCGGTGGTATTCCATTCCCGATTCCGCAAAACGGTCTCGAAGTGATCTGGAATCACCTCGCTCGTTATCGTGGCGTTGCCGCCAAACGCAGTGTCGCGCAAGCCGCACCGCAACGCAACGGCAGCTACACCCTCGTGGAATTTGAAGACGAGTTTCTCTTCAACTACGCGCGTGAAGACATCACGGAATCCGCCTTGGACAACGTGCTGATCTACTTCAAGCAAGCCGTGGTGGCTCCAGCCCGTCTCGCAGGCTCGATTCTGCTTGTTCACGACACACTCGACCAAGTGAAGGAAAAGCGCCGCGCCTGGCTCTACAATGCAGGCCAACGCCGTGTGCGTCTCGCGCCGTCGATCGAATACGATAATCCCGGCACCGCCGCTGACGGTATGCGCACGTCAGACCAGTTTGACATGTTCAACGGCGCGCCCGATCGCTATGAGTGGACGCTCGTCGGTAAGAAGGAAATGTATGTCCCATACAATTCCTACAAACTGCACAGCAATTCGCTGAAGAATGATGACATTCTGAAGCCCCTGCACATCAACCAAGACCAGACGCGTTACGAACTGCATCGCGTGTGGGTGGTCGAAGCCAACTTGAAATCTGGCACGAGCCACGTCTATTCGCGTCGCACGTTCTACGTCGACGAGGACAGCTGGCAGATTCTGTCAGTTGACCAATACGACGGCCGTGGCCAACTCTGGCGCGTCTCCGAAGCGCACTGCATCAATTACTACGATGCGCTGACTTTCTGGAGCACGCTTGAAGTGCACACGGATCTCGTTGCCGGTCGCTACCTCGCCATCGGTCTGGACAACCAGAACAAGATGTATGAGTTCGGCCTCAAGCGCACTCCGCAGGACTACACGCCCACCCGCCTCCGCCAAGAAGGCGTGCGTTAAACGGGCGAAATGCGCTAACGCTCTCAATTCCAGACGGCGGGCATTTTTGCCCGCCGTCTTTTTTTCCTCCCCACTCAGTTAGTAACCCCATAGTTTTTGCCCATGGCTGTTGGAGAATTTTCCCGTTGTATAACGGACACTCGCGCCCGGATCTGCGCCTGCTTGCTCGCCGCCCTCCCCACTCTCGTTTTCGCCAGCGTGCAAGAATCCTCGGAACCTGCTCCGCTCGCCGCTAAATCCCTCCTGTTGGACGTCGCGCGCGCGGGAAAGAACATCGTGGCAGTCGGAAATCGCGGGCACGTGGTAATCTCGCGCGACGAAGGCGAAACTTGGCATCAAAGTATCACGCCCACGCGAGCGATGTTGACCGGAGTTAGTTTTGTCGATGAGCAACACGGCTGGGCCGTGGGGCACGACGGCGTCATCCTCGCCACCACTGATGGTGGACGTTCGTGGCAACGGCAGGATGAAGGCAATGATTTGGAAACAGTCTTTCTAGATGTGCACTTCTACGATGCCACCCACGGCATTGTCGTGGGTGCCTATGGCAAATTTCTAGTCACCGAAGATGGCGGTAAGAAGTGGACCGCACGGCGTCCCGGTGAAGCTGATTTTCATCTCAATCGCATTCTCACAGGACCTGACGGCGCGACTTTCATGGTTGGTGAGGCCGGTTCGTTTCTCCAATCGCGTGATCAGGGTAAAACGTGGCGGCAAATCGATGTTCCTTACCAAGGTTCCCTCTTTGCAGTCGTGCCGGTTGACCAAGATACGGCGATTGTCGCCGGTTTGCGCGGACACATTCTCACCACCGAAGACGACGGGGCCTCGTGGAATGACCACAGCAACACCGTCAAGGTGCTCATTTCCACCGGTATTCGGCTGCCGGACGGAACGATCGTGCTCGCAGGCCAAGGTGGAAATTTCTTTCTTAGCCGCGATTCCGGAAAGAGTTTCCGGCACTGGCAACCCGACGATTTCAATACGAGCATCGCCGAGATAATCCCCTCGGCTAACAACGCCCTCATCGCCGTTGGCGAAGCCGGCGCGGTGCGACTCAATTTGCCCTGATCCCTATGATTTCTTGGATTGAATCACAGCTCTTCCGCTACCGCACTTTCGTAGCCGGACTCTTTCTCGTCATTACGCTGGTCCTCGGCTTTTTCGCCGCCCGCACGATTGTCGATGCTAGCTTCAATAAGCAACTGCCGGTTGGCCACGAATACATCGAGAATTTCAAGAAGTATCAGGAGCAATTTGGCGGGGCCAATCGCGTCGTGATCGCACTCGTCGCCAAAGACGGGGACATGTTCACGCCGGAGTTTTTCAAAACGCTGAAGGAAGCCACCGACGAAACTTACTACATTCCGGGCGTGGATCGCGCGCAGGTAACTTCGATCTATACGCCGAACGTGCGCTACATCGAAGTCGTCGAGGAAGGCTTGATTGGCAGCAACGTGATCCCGGCGGACTTCGTCCCGACACCTGATGGACTGGAGCGTGTCCGGCAAAACATCATCAAGTCAGGTCGCGTGGGGCAGTTGGTTGCCAACGATTTTTCCGGTGCGATCATCGTGGCATCACTGCTCGAAGTGGATCCTGCGACCAAGCAGCGTCTCAACTACAAGCAGGTCGCTGATGCCCTCGAAGTTAATTTGCGCCAAAAATTCTCCAATGAGCACCTCGATATTCACGTTATCGGTTTTGCAAAAGTGATCGGCGATATCACGGATGGCGCGCGTGGTGTTCTCCTGTTCTTCGGTGTGTCCTTCATCGTCACGGCACTGCTCTTGTTCTATTTCTCGCAATCGATTATTCTCACGATCATTCCGCTCATCACCTCGACGTGTGCGGTCATTTGGCAGATGGGCCTGCTCAATGTCTTGGGCTTCGGAATCGATCCTCTGTCGATTTTGGTGCCGTTCCTCGTTTTCGCGATCGGCATGAGTCACGCCACGCAAATGCTCCGGGCGTTCCGCTACGAATTTAATATCGGACAAAACGAAGTGTCCGCCGCCCGCGGTGCTTTTCGCTCGTTGCTGATTCCCGGCTCGGTGGCGATCACCACCGACACCGTCGGCTTCATCACGATCTATCTCGTCAAAGTGCCGATCATTCAGGAATTGGCGATTACGGCCTCGCTCGGTGTTGGGTTGGTCATCTTCACCAACATGCTGCTGCTGCCGGTGCTGCTCTCGTATACGAAGATGCCGCCGAATTTCCGTCGTCTCCTGAATATCCGCCGCTTTGCGCTACAACCACTTTGGAAGAAACTCGTCTCAGTAGCAAATCGCCGCAACTCCGTCATCGTGATCGCCATCTCCGCCGTGCTCTTTGCCTACGGCATTTTCATGGCGCCCAAGGTGCGCATCGGCGACTTGCACGCGGGCGTGCCTGAACTGCGCCAGGAATCACGTTACAACATCGACACTGCGGTCATCACCAAAAAATTCAGCATCGGAGTCGATGTTATCACCGTCTTGGTAGAAACGGTGCCCAACGGCGTTATCGAGCACGACGTCATGGCACTGATCGATCGTTTCGGCTGGCACATGCGCAACGTGGAAGGCGTTCAGTCCATTCTCACTCTCACGGAAGTGGCGAAGAACATTAACTCCGGTTGGAACGAAGGCAGTTTGAAATGGCGGATGATTCCGCGCAACCAACAGATGCTCGCCCAAGCGGTGTCACCGGTGGAAACAGCGACCGGTTTGCTCAACAACGATGGCTCCGTCATCCCTGTTTTGATTTACCTGAAAGACCACAAGGCGGAAACGATCATCCGAGTGGTGGCAGCGGTAAAAGATTTCCGCGCCGCCCACGGCAGCGAAAGGGCCCGATTCCAATTGGCGACGGGAAATGTTGGCGTGATGGCCGCAACGAACGAAGTCGTTTCTGCGGCGCAGTTCCCGATGGTGCTCTGGGTCTATGCGACCACGATCGCGCTTTGTTTGCTCTCGTTCCGCTCATGGAGAGCGACGGTCTGCATCGTGCTGCCTTTAGTGATCGTCTCCTATCTCGGCTACGCGTTGATGGTGCACCTTGAGATTGGCCTCAAGACTTCAACGCTCCCCGTCGTCGCGCTCGGGGTCGGTATCGGCGTCGACTACGGCATCTATCTTTTCAGCACCTTGCTCGATAAGCTGCGCAAAGGTGAATATTTTGAGGAGTCGCTCTATTACGCGTTCAGCACGATGGGCACTTCGGTGTTTTTCACCGGGAGCGCGCTCGCGATCGGTGTCGGAACTTGGGCGTTTTCGGCGCTTAAATTCCAAGCGGATATGGGTGTGCTCTTAGCCTTCATGTTTCTTTTCAACATGCTTGGCTCATTGTTGCTGCTGCCCGCACTCGCGCGTTGGCTATTCCGCCACCACAGCGGTGAAACCCAACCCCCGTTCCCTCTCGCGGAATCAGCGGAAGGTGGCACCCACGGTCGCTGAGTCAGCCACATGCCCGCGTCTGATCACCCACTGCTCACTCCGACTCAGCGCCGACTGGTGGGAACGGCCCTTGGGTTTGGCTCAGTGGTTGCAATTTTCGCACTCACCGCAGCTAGCGCATCTCTGGTTGGGCGTTTTTTGGCGCAATTTTCGAGCGTGATTTGGCCGATCGCGACCGCAGGTATTCTCGCACTCATCCTCCGTCCGGTCGTTATTTTGTTTGAACGCCTGCTCCGCGGTCGACGCCTCGCCGCGGTGATCTTGCTTTACGGAATCGTGTTGCTGGGTGCCGCGGGAATTTTTCTCGCCGTCGCACCAGCCGTGATTTCCCAAGTGGTGGACTTCGTCGCCTACCTGCCGGTGCTGTGGCAGAAAACGCTGGGCTGGGGCGAACGGCATTTCCCCGAGTGGCTCGCAGTCGCCCGACGTTACTTGGAAAATCCCCACGTCAAGAGTGCGGCCGACTCCCTGGCGCAACAAGCGCAAGACTTGGTCGGCCACCTCGCGCCGTCGCTAAAGCAGGCCGGTGCGGGATTATTCGGCTTTTTTGGAGTGATCGCCTCACTCGCGATCATTCCCGTCTATTTGTTCTTTTTTCTGCTCTCGGCCGCCACTGATCCCGCCCAAAAACTGGAAAATTATCTTACCTTTCTCCGGAAGGAACACCGCGCAGACTTAGTTTATCTCGTGCGAGAATTTCTCGGAATTCTCGTCGCCTTCTTTCGCGGGCAGTTGCTGATCGGCCTGATCATGGGCGTCCTGCTGGCGATTGGCTTCAGCATTGGTGGGCTCCGTTTCGGCTTGGCACTGGGTTTGATCATCGGGCTGCTCAACATCGTGCCCTACCTCGGTTCGATCCTCGGTCTGAGTGTCGCGTTGCCTCTCGCGCTTTTGCAACCGCAAGGCGGATTGCCGCTCGTGGCGATCGTCTTGGGCGTTTTTATTGTCGTGCAATTGATCGAGAGTTGGCTCCTCACGCCACGTATCATGGGTGAGCAAACTGGGCTGCATCCGGTCGCGATTATTTTTGCGATTTTCTTCTGGGGCACGGCGTTCAATGGCGTGCTCGGCATGCTGCTGGCGGTGCCATTGACGGCGTTCTTCGTTACGGCGTGGCGTCTCTTGCAGCGGAAGTATTTTGACCAATCCGAGAGCGACGTTTGACCCGTCGGCGGTGCGACCTACCCTGATGCGATGACTTGGGAGGTGCGCGAACAGAAGGGAATTTGGCTGCCGCAAATTGGCTGGCACCTCGACGCGCAACATTCCGTGCCGCAGGCGATCGTCACACACGCGCATGGCGATCATATTGCCCGCCACCGCGAAGTCGTCTGCACGACACCGACGGCCCGCTTGATGCGAGAACGCCTCGGTGGGCGGCGCCTTATGCGCGAATTGCCGTTCGGTGTGGTGGAACAGCTGACGCTAGATACAACGGTGACACTGTGGCCTGCAGGACATATTTTAGGCTCAGCGATGGTGCACTTGGCGCACGCGGACTACGGCACATTGCTCTACACGGGAGATTTCAAATTGAAGGCGGGCCGGGCGGCGGAGCCGTGCGTTTCGGTGCGGGCCGACGTGCTCGTTATGGAAACCACCTTCGGTCTGCCGCGCTACGTGATGCCACCAACTGAGGAAACGGAGACGGCCATCGTCGCGTTCTGCCAGCGGACATTGGCGGCAGGTGCGACGCCGGTGCTCTACGCTTACGCCCTCGGAAAGTCACAGGAGTTGCTACGGATCGTTGGCGGTGCGGGATTGCCGGTAATGTTGCATCCGAAAACTTGGCAACTCACCCGCGTCTATCGGGAACTCGGTGAAGCGATGCCTCCGCACGCCGAATTTGATGCGCGCACTCACGCGGGGCATGTTGTGATTTGTCCGCACGGCGCGCCGCTGCTCGACTGGATTAATCCGAAGCGCACCGCCGCTGTGACGGGTTGGGCCATCGATTCGGCAACGAAGTATCGCTACGGGTGCGACGAAGTTTTTCCGCTCTCGGATCACGCGGATTTTTCGGAGTTGCTGGAGTTAGTTGAGCGCGTGCAGCCGAAGCGCGTCTTTACCATGCACGGATTCGCACGCGAATTTGCCACCACGCTGCGCGCGCGGGGCGTAGAGGCGTGGGCCGTGGGCCGCGCAAACCAAATGGAACTTTCCCTTTAGCGCCGTGCCCAATCTTCCTGTCCGTTACACTATGATTTCCCGTTGCCTGATTTTCTTCCTCGGATGCGCCACGCTGGCCGGCGCGGCGCCATACACCGCGTTTCGCGACGGCGAAAAATTCTCCTACAAAGTCGGCTTCGCGATTTTCGGCGGCGCCGGTGAAATCACGATCCACGCGCGCACGGAACGCGGAGACAATGACGCTGCGGTGATGCGAGTGACAACGACGACGTCGTCGAAGGGCTTCGTGCGAGGCGTTTACGCATTCGACAATGTCGCCGAAGTGTTGATCGACCAAACGAGCGGACGTTTGCTGTCGGTGCGGGAAAGCGGTGAAGATCCGAAACGCACGTCGGATTCCGAAACAATTTTCGATTACGAAAAGAAAGTTGGTAAACACGTCGACCGTAGTCGTCCGCATCGCAGTGGTGAGTTTGCGATTCCCGACGGTGCCCCGCTCGATCTCATCAGCGCGCTCGTGCAAACGCGCGATTGGAATCTGCTGCCCGGTGAGAAGCGCGACGTCCTCGTTCATTTTGCCAGCGATCTTTATCCGCTTACTCTTACTGCCGAAGGCTACGAAGACGTGCGCACGCCACTGGGGAAATTCCGCACTCTTGTGCTCGTGCCGCGAATGGAGGGAGAACCCAAAGGACTGTTCAAGCGAGGCGGGGAAATCAAGGTGTGGATCGCTCAAGACGGATCGAACCTCCCGGTGAAAATGCAGCTAAAGTTGAAATTCGGCACGGCGTCACTGCTCCTCGCCAAACACGAATCGGTCACACCGTAGTCGGCGCCGATAGTCAGAAGATTGCCGGACGATTGCTCAGATCCGCGGCAGTTAGTTGGAATCGCTAGAGTTTGGCCACCCACCGAACGCCCACGTAGGCTTCCGTTTCGAGGATAACCCGCGCCTCGAGCCCTGCCGGGCCAGTTTGCGCCAAAACCTTGCCTGGCAGCGACCTCGCCACGCAAACAACTCCGCGGCTGCGCCAACTCTCGGGGGAAATCACGCGCGACATGCGCGTCGTTTCGGGTCAGGAATGCAGTTGTCGCAAGCTGCGCTTGCCCAGCGCGAAAGGATTTTTTCACTCGGAAAATCACGAGTTGCAAATAAATCCTTGCTTACCCCTACCCCGCTCCCCTTATTTCGGCCCTTTGAATTTATGAAAGCCACTATCAAAACACAGGGTAAGCAGTTCTCTGTCACTGAGGGGGATATCCTCATTGTGAACCGCTATCCCAAGACCGAAGCCGGCAATACGGTCGAAATCACTGAAGTCCTCGCTGCCGGCGAAGGCGAAAACTTCAAGGTCGGCACGCCCTTCCTTACCGGCGCTTCGGTCAAGGCTACTGTCCTTGAGAACAAGCGCGGTAAGAAGGTCATCGTCTACAAGAAAAAGAAGCGTAAGGGCTACGTGCGCAAGCGCGGCCACCGCCAGGAACTTTCGGTCATCAAGATCGAATCGATCACCGCATAAGGAACTACTACAATGGCACATAAGAAAGGTCAGGGAACATCCAGCAACGGCCGCGATAGCCATTCCAAGCGACTTGGCGTGAAGATGTTTGGCGGCGAGAAGATCATCGCTGGCAACATCATCATCCGCCAACGCGGCTCCAAAACGCACCCCGGTAAGGGCGTGGGCGTTGGTCGCGATTGGACGCTCTTCGCTTTGCGCGACGGCGTCGTCGAATTCGACAAAGCCCACCGCAAGGTGAGCGTCGTCTAAGTCGACTCTGCGAATCAATTATCGGCGCACCCGCAAGGTGCGCCTTTTTTATGGCCCCGACTGGATGGGTCGCGCGGTGCGGCATCATCCGATGCATCCCATCCAGCCCGACTGACAGCGCCCCAAGCCACTTACTCGGCGGTCTTCGCTTCTTCCGACAAGACCGGCGTGGGCGTTTGATCGAGCGTCATTTGAGCGGGCTCGGTTTCGTCGAGACCCATCGCCGCGTCACTGGAAACACGAGGTTGGTTGGCTGCATTTAACCACGCGTCAATCTGTCGGGGTGCCAACACATCGGAGGCGGGCAGTTCATCGAGTGATTTGATGCCTACGAATTCCAAGAAAGTGTCCGTTGTGCCGTATTGCAGCGGGCGACCGGGCAAGTCGGCGCGACCGACGACGTAAATGAGGTCGCGTTCGAGCAACTTGTTCAAACCCGCCTCGGCGGAGACGCCGCGAATTTGTTCAATCTCCGCTCGCGTCGTTGGTTGACGGTAAGAAATCACGGCCAATGTCTCGATCGCCGACGGCGTCAAACGCACCGGTGGCGGCTCGTTGCGCAGCAAACGCACCCATCGCGCGAAACGCGGGTGCGTCACGAGTCGCCAGCCGCCGTGACCTTCCACGAGCACCACTTCGCTGTCTGCGGCCTGCAATTCGAGTGCGATCGTCTCCATCGACTCGCGAATCTGGGTCGTCGTTACAAGCGAAGGCACGTCTTGATAGAGTTCGGCGTCTTCGATCCCTGCATCAATCACCTCGGTCGTATCCGGCAAAGGCGTGGCCACACCCGCATCGGTGGATTGGACTTCGTCGCGGCGAGATCCATCCCCTGGCGTTGGCGCATTGACCAGTGGCAGGTTCGCCGCCTGTTCGTGAAAACGCGTGAGCGTGGTTTGAATATCTTTCGCCGACAGAGCGCCGTTCGAAGCGAAGAGCAGCACTTTCAGCACGCGTTTGAGGTTAAAGGCCATTGCTTCACCCAAGTGAGAGTTTCGGCTGTGAACTGACAACCCCGAAAGATGACGTTTTTCCGGCTAGCCGCTTCCCCACTTCGCCGTTACTCCTGTTAGCTGATGAACTGGGATCGTTTCAAATCGCACTATTACCACAACGCGCGCCTCGGCTTCGGCCTCGATGTCAGCCGCATGCCGTTTCCTGATGATTTCCTCGAATCCATGGCACCGCGCCTGCAACAGGCGTTTCGCGACATGGAAGCGCTCGAGGCTGGTGCCATCGCCAACCCCGACGAGAACCGCATGGTGGGCCACTATTGGCTGCGCGCGGCCGACCTCGCACCGACACCAGAATTGCGCGAGACGATCACCAGCGCCATCGCCGCCATCAAGACTTTCGTCGCCGACGTTCATGCCGGCCGCATCGCCCCGCCTACGGGTGGCAAATTCAAGGAAGTGCTGGTTGTCGGCATCGGCGGCTCCGCGCTCGGTCCGCAATTGGTCAACCATGCGCTCGGTCGCCCGACTGGTCGTCGTGATCGCATGCGCGTTTCGTTTTTCGACAACACCGATCCGGACGGCATGGACTACGTGCTGGCGGAACTTGGCTCGCGCTTGAAAAACACCCTCGTCGTCGTCGTTTCCAAATCCGGCGGCACCGTCGAGACGCGCAACGGCATGCTCGAAGCCGCGGAAGCATTCAAGCAAGCCGGACTCAATTATCCGAAGCACTTTGTCGCCGTGACCGGCGAAGGCTCGAAGCTCGAGCAAACCGCCAAAGGCGAAAACTGGCTCGCGCGTTTCCCGATGTGGGATTGGGTTGGCGGCCGCACGTCCGAACTCAGTGCCGTCGGCTTGTTGCCCGCCGCGCTTCAAGGCATCAAGATCGACCAAATGCTCGCCGGTGCCGCCGCGATGGACGCCGTTACTCGTAAACCGAAACTGCGCGACAATCCCGCCGCGCTGATGGCGCTGATGTGGTATTGGGCCACGGATGGTCGCGGCGCGAAAGACATGGTCGTGCTGCCCTACAAGGATCGTCTGCTGCTTTTCTCGCGTTACCTGCAACAGCTCGTGATGGAGTCGCTCGGCAAGGAATTTGATCTCTCCGGCAATGTCGTGAATCAAGGCCTCGCCGTCTATGGCAACAAGGGTTCCACCGACCAACACGCCTACGTCCAACAACTCCGCGAAGGCGTGAACAATTTCTTCGTCACCTTCATCGAAGTCCTCAAAGACCGCAACACGGCCGCGCTCGTCGTCGAGCAAGGTGGCATCACCAGCGGCGATTACCTGCAAGGCTTCTTCCTCGGCACGCGCGATGCGTTGACGGAAAAAGATCGCCACTCGATCACGCTCACGGTGAACGATGTTTCGCCGCGCACGCTCGGCATGTTGATCGCGCTCTACGAACGCGTCGTCGGCCTCTACGCCTCGCTCATCAACGTCAACGCCTACCACCAACCCGGCGTCGAAGCTGGCAAGAAAGCGGCCACCGCCGTCATCGCGCTCCGCAATCGCGTAGTGTCCGCGCTGCAAGCCGCTCCGGGACGCGCGTTCACCGCCGAAGAACTGGCCGCCTACCTCGGCGAGCCCGCTTCAACCGAACTCACCTTCAAAGTGCTCGAACACCTCGCGGCCAACGCCGGCAGTGGCGTCGTGAAATCAGCGGGCAAACCGTGGTTCACGAGCACCTACGCCCACGGCACGCAATGAGCGTCACAATTCGCCCCTGGTTCCTGCCGGCTGCGTTAGGGCTCCTCGCGTGCGCGACCGCTCTGCTCGCCGTTAATTACTACCGCACCGCCGCGGCGGCGACAGATCGTGCGAATCTGCTCGAACGGCAAATGGCCGAGTTACGCTTCGAATTCGAAAAAGTTCGCACGCGCAACGAACAACTCACCGCCCGCGCCACTGAGCTCGATGTGCAACTCGGTTCGGCGAAATCGCGCGCCACCGCGCACGAAACGAAATCCGCGTTGCTCAATCGCGAGTTGGCCAACGCAAAATTTACCCTCGCCAGTCGCGAACAACGTGAGGTCGCGTTGATGGCGGAGATCGAAGGTATGCGCTACGAAGCGCGTAAAGCGGCGGATCGTGTCAAAGCGGCGGCCCGTTCGGCACCGGGCGTCTTGCTTGCTCCCGATCCCGAACTCGCGGCTGAATTGGAATTCTACCAAGGCCGAATTTCGGCACTGGAAAATCAACTTACGGAAATGCTCACCCGCGCGTTGGCTGAACCCGTTGAGCCAGTCGCCGTTGCCGCAACTCCCGAGCCCATTGCCTTGACCACCCCGAGCCAAACCGGCCACCGCCTCGTCCGTGTCGGCACGCAGGAAGCCTTTGTCGTGGTCGACTATGGTGCGGAACACGGTGCCTCAGTTGGGCAGTTCGCCGTCATTAAACGCGGCACCGCCTCAATCGCCCGCGTGCAACTCAGCGATGTGCGCGAGCGTTTCTCCATCGCCCAAGTGTTGCCGCAATTGCGGAATGGACAGTTGCAGGCCGGTGATATTGTCGTAATAGGAAATTAAACATGCGCTCGCTTCGAAAAATCATCCTCGTCACCGCCCTTGGCGCTCTCTTCCTCGGCGGCCTCGCCGGCTGCTCGACTCCCCAACAGGATTCCTCGATTCCGTGGAGCCGTCCCGCTGATTGGGAAGGTCGCGTCCCGGGCATGGGTAAGTAATCCGGCGCCCTGCGCGGCTCAGCCATGACCGCTCCCGCCGAGAACAACTCCCTGACGCCCCTCGCCGGCCACCTTTACGTGGTCGCGACTCCGATTGGCAATCTCGCCGATCTCACGGAGCGTGCGCGCGCAATTCTCGCAGCCGTCGATGTGATCGCGTGCGAAGACACGCGCACCACGGGCGTCATGTTACACCGCCTCGGGCTGCACAAAGACCTCGTTCCTTACCACGACCACAACGAAGCCGAGGCTGCGGAACGACTCGCCGACCTAGTCACCGCCGGTCGCTCGGTCGCCGTCGTCAGCGACGCAGGCACGCCCGGTCTCAGTGATCCGGGTTTTCGCCTCGTGCGCGCCTGTCGCCGCCGCAATTTGCCCGTCATCCCCGTGCCCGGTGCTTGCGCGCTCACCGCCGTGCTCTCCGCCGCCGGCCTGCCGACCAACGGGTTTCTTTTCGTCGGTTTTCTCCCCGCGAAGTCAGCCGCCCGTATCGCTTTCCTCGAAAAACACCGATCATTTGATTACACACTCGCGCTCTACGAAAGCTGCCACCGCATCGAAAAATTCGTCGCGGAAATCGTCAACACGCTCGGTCCCGATCGCGTCATTTGCGTGGCGAAGGAAGTGAGTAAAATCCACGAAACTTTTCTCGTCGGCCTTGCTGGAGAAGTGCAAACGCGTCTCGTGAAGATGAGTCAAAAGGGCGAATTCGTCGTGCTTATCGCGCCGCCGGATTTCACGCCGTAGCGAATTGGTGCGCACGCGGTGCGCATTTTGCCTTTGCGCCCGACGCTGGTTTTTGTGGCCATTGCGCTATGCCCAACCCGGCGGTCGCCGTCCTCGATATCGGCAGTAACTCGATCAAAGTTCTCGTGGCCCGCCGCGCCGATGCTGGCGGACTCGAGGTTCTGCTCACTCGTTCGCTCGATGCGCGCATTAGCGCCGGAATTGGGGCAGCCGCCCCGCGCTTGAGCGATGCAGGCATCGCTCGTGGCCTCGCGGCCGTGCGCGAACTTCAGCAAGCCGCGAAGTCCTTCTCGCCGGTCGCGACCACCATCGTCGCCACGAGTGCGGTGCGCGATGCGGCAAATGGCGCAGATTTCTGCGCCCAACTTCACGCGGCCACCGGACTCACGGTGAAAATTTTAAGCGGTGAAGTGGAAGCACGGGCTATCGGTCGTGGTTTAACCGCCGATGCCGCCCTGGCGCATTTGCAGGATTTCTACGTCTTCGATCTCGGCGGTGGCAGCTTGGAATGTCTGGCGTTTCGCCAACGCGAAATTGCGCAGGCCGTCAGCCTGCAATTGGGCTGCGTGCGGTTGACCGAAAAATTTATCGCGGACACCGACGCACCCTTTTCGACTGCCAACGGGACGGCCGTGGCGGCTCACGTTACCCGTGAATTGATGGCGGCTCAATTTCGCTTCGATCTACCAGAATGGAATGCCGTCGCCACCGGTGGCACCGTGGCGACGTTGCGCGCGATGATTGGCGCGGAAACTGGCGTGCGTGCCGAAGCGACTCCATCGCGCGTAACACTCACCCAAGCGCGCGCGCTGCTGGAGAAAGTAGCTCCGTTGACGTTGGCCGAGCGTCGCAAAGTCCCGGGCCTACCGCCCGCGCGCGCCGATGTTTTTCCGACGGCACTCGCGACGCTGCTCGCGGTGGCGGAGGCGGGCAACTTCACCGAATTTCACCACTCGTTTCACAATCTGCGCTACGGTCTCGCGGCGGAGTTGCTCTCGCAGTTCGACACCTAACCTGCGCTTAAGCAGGAAATTTTTTGCGCATCGCTTTCAACTGCTTGGCGAAATCGGCCGGGAGCGGTGCGCGCAAGTCCAGCGCTTTTTGTGTTTTCGGATGAGCGATGATCAAGTGTTCGGCGTGTAACATCACGCGTGGTGGCGTGGGAAAATCGGGAATTACTTTCCACCCATACACTGCGTCGCCGAACAGCACGTGCCCGATCGATTTCAGATGCACGCGAATCTGATGCGTGCGCCCGGTGTGAATCCGACAGCGCAACAGCGCCGCTTTTTCGCCAAATTTCTCCACCAAGGTCCAATCCGTGCGCGCCGGTTTGCCGCCCTCGCCCGTCGTCATGCGGTGCCGATGGATCGGATGGCGCGCAATGCCGCGATCAATTGTGCCGCAAAGTCCCTTCGGCACGCCACTCACGAGCGCGAGGTATTCCTTTACCAGTGTGCGCGTCGCGAATTGGTCGGACAACGCGCGGTGGGCGATATCGTTTTTCGCCACCACGAGCAGTCCTGTGGTTTCCTTATCGATGCGGTGAACAATACCCGGACGTTCGACGCCGCCGATGCCGCTGAGTTGCCCAGCGCAATGCGCCAACAACGCGTGCACGACCGTGTCTTCACCAGTGCCAACGCCGGGATGCACCACCATGCCCGTGGGCTTGTTGATGACGATCATGTGGCGGTCTTCGAAGATGACCTCCACCGGAATCTTCACCGCGCGCAACGCGAGCGGCTTGGTGTCAGGCAACGAAAATTCAATCACCTGCCCCGCCACCACTTCATCGCTCTGCTTGAGCACTTTCTCACCGATGCGGACGAGACCGGCCTCTAACGCGCGTTGAAAGGCGACGCGACTATGCTCCGGAAACGCGGTGGCCAGCACCTTGTCGGCGCGGGCGCGTTTGGCGTCTTCAGGAACCACGTAGGTCGTTGTCGGTTGAGTTTCCAAGACGCCGAACGTGGCGGGGGCAAACGTCGCCTGCAAGCCGGAGCTGATCCCGGGCCCGTTTAAGTGGCAATCAACGCGTCGAGTTCCTCGAAGAACGGCTGTTTCTGCTCCAACGACAGGTCCGCAACCTCAAAACCGTTGCGGGCGAATTGCGCCAATTCGCGCCGCGTGAATCCCAACTCATGCGAAATCGCGACGTATTCCTCGTTGAGTGAATTGGCGAAGCACAACGGATCGTCAGTGCTGATCGTGCAACGGATTCCCGCCTCGCTGATACGACGCAACGGATGCGCGGCCATCGAAGGCACGACTTTCAACCCGACGTTGCTGATCGGACACATGTCAAAGGTCACCCCGCGCTCCGCGCACAGCGCCAGCACCGCGGGATCCTCAACCGCCCTCACGCCGTGCTGAATCCGCGTCACGCCGAGCAACTCCACCGCTTCGCGGACACGGGCCGCACCGTCGAATTCGCCAGCGTGACACTTGGTGACCAGCCCGGCGTCACGGAAATTTGCCCAGACCGCCGCGGTCGCCGGATCGGTGGGAATCGGTTCGTTGCCGTGCAGATCGAGACCGGCGAGGTCGTTCCAGTTGGCCAGTTCCTCGACGAGCCGACGCTGCGGACTGCTGAAGATATCACGCGGCATGCCGGTGAAAATGCGCACTTCCAAACCGGCCGGCACCGCCGCGCGAATGGCGGCGATGATTTCGGGGCCGGGCGTTTGAATGAAATCCACCACCGGCAGATGAAAACTCGTTTCCACGTAACGCACATTCTGGGAGACGTGCCGCGCGAAGATTACCCGCGCCGCTTCGTAGTAGCGCTCGGCGGTGGTGAACCAAGGAAGCGCGTTGTCGAGAAGTTGCTTTTCGAAATCCGGGAACGTCGCGTAACGATAGCTCCGCTCGCGAAACGCCGGATGGGCGCGCCAGCGTTGCGGATCAAGTTCGTGCAACAATTCGTAGGGCAACGCGCCTTCAATGTGCAGGTGCGTTTCCGTTTTCGGCATCGACTGCACGAAAGCACCGAGCGAATCATCGGTCGGCAATGGACGCGCAGTTGGCGTAGTGTAATCCATGATCGAATGCGATCAGCCTAGCCCTTTTTGAGCAGTTCAGCGGGATTCAACTTCTGCAGCGATTTCGGCACGAAGATACCATCCTTGCGAATGAGTTTTCCATCGAACCAAATTTCCCCGCCACCGTATTCGGGACGTTGAATCGAAACCATGTCCCAGTGCACCGCGGATTTGTTGCCGTTGCCGCCGATTTCGTAGGCCTGACCGGGCGTGAAGTGAAACGAACCGGCAATCTTCTCGTCGAAAAGAATGTCGCGCATCGGTTGCAAAATGTGCGGATTGAAGCCGATCGCGAATTCGCCGATGTAGCGCGAGCCGGCGTCGGTATCGAGAATTTCGTTGAGCCGTTTCGTGTTGTTGGAGGTCGCCTCGACAATCTTGCCGGCCTTGAAGGTCAGCTTGATGTTGTCGAATGCGGTGCCGAGGTAAACGGTCGGCGCGTTGTAGCTGATCGTGCCTTCCACGCTCTCTTTAACGGGGCAGGAAAACACTTCGCCATCAGGGATATTGCGCGCGCCGCCACAGGGCACAGCGCCAATGCCCTTGATCGAGAAACGCAGGTCCGTGCCCGGTCCCTTGATCTGCACGCTGTCCGAGCGGTTCATCAACGTCGTGAGCGCGCGCATGCCTGGTGCGTAGCGCGAATAGTCGAACGTGCAGACGCGGAAGAAAAAGTCTTCGAACGCTTCCGTGCTCAAGCCGGCTTGTTGCGCCATCGACGGCGTGGGCCAGCGGATGAGCACCCACTTCGTTTTGTTCACGCGATATTCCTGAATCGGTTTCAGGATTTTCGTGACCATCTGCACTTGGCTGGCAGGCACATCGGAGGTTTCGAAAATATTTTCCGCACCCCGAATCGCGATGTAGGCATCCATCTTCTGCATGCGCGCCAACTCGACGTCGGCGGTCACCTGATATTGCTCGGTCAGTGCGCCGCGGAGGAGTTCGCGCGTGATGCGCGAGCGTTGGAGATTCACGTAGGGCATCGCGCCACGGGCGCGCGCCGCGCGAATCAGTGCGACGACGAAAAGGTCGGGACAGTCGTAGGCGTCAATCAGGACGCGCTCGCCCTTCTTGAGTTCAATCGAGAAGCCGGTGAGGACATCGGCTAGTTTTGCATAACGAGGATCGCTCATGCAGAAGCTATCGCTGTCGACTTGAACGGCTTCAATCCCAAAGCCGCGACTTGGCGACGCCAACGTCAACCGGCGGTTCCCGGAGCCGTCGCCGCGCGCTCTTCCTCAGCTTCGAGCAGTTCGTTGGCGGGTAATCCGTGGGGGAAGCAAATCTTGCCGACGGCTTCGCGGAAATCCGCCGCGCCGCGCAAAATTTCGATTTCGAGCCGCAAGTAATAGAGCGGCAATGGACATTCTTCCGCCGCCGTCAGTCGCACCGCATCTTTCTCGGTCGTGACGATAAACTCTGCTCCGACGCGGAGGGCCTCCGTGTAGATTTCGCGCAAATCTTCGCTCGTGAAACGATAGTGATCGAGGAAGCGCCGCGCGTGCAGCAGTTGCGAACCACCGTCACGCAGGAAGCGCTCAAAACTTTCCGGTGTGGCGATGCCCGAAAACGCGGCGATGCGGCGCCCGCGCAAAAATTCGAACGGTTGACGTTCACCGGTGCCGACGCGTTGCAGATACTTGGGTTTGTGGGCGCATTCGATGATTTCCGCCGTGGGATTGTAGTGGCGAATCAGCGCCTCCAGCTCCTCGTCACGTTGGCCGTTTGACTTCGTGAGAAAGACGTAGGACGCGCGCTTCAAGTGCTTCACCGGTTCGCGCAGAATGCCGCGCGGCAGCAGGAAGCCGTTGCCAAACGGATTCGTTTTATCGACGAGCAACAAGTTGAGCCGCCCCTTCAACGGCAAATATTGAAAACCGTCGTCGAGCACGAGCGTGTCGCAGCCGAAGCGCTTGATCGCGTAGGCGCCGGCTTTGACGCGGTCCTTGTCCACCAGCACGACGACGCCCGGCAAATTTTTCGCCAGCATGAACGGCTCGTCGCCGGCCATCTCGGAGTCGAGCAACACGCGTTCGCCATCACTGACGACGCGCGGCGGACCGGGTTCGGTATGTGTAAAATCATGCCACCAACGCTTCCAGATCGGCGGAGCCTTGCTTTTGTAACCGCGACTGAGAATGGCGACTTTGCGGCCGCGTTCCTGGAGTGCCCGGGCAAATTTTTCCACCACCGGCGTCTTCCCGGTGCCGCCGACCGTCAAGTTGCCCACGACCACCACCAGGCAACCGAGCGGCGTGTCGTGCATGATGCGTTTCCGATAAAGCCAGAGGCGCAGTTGCGCGATGCCGCTGAACAAATACGAACACACCTGCAAAAACGCGCCAAAGAGCAGGGCCGCGAAGTCCTCGCGCTTCCCCATGATAACCTCGATACCAAACTGCTCAAACTGGTTGGTTTTTTGGCGAATCCAGCGTTGGAGCATGACGTGAAATGGCTTTGACGGGGCGCACAGGCCAATTGGTTATGTTCAGGTAGCCGCCGCTGATGCAACATGCAACATCGGCTTCGCCCGTTATGCCTCCCAAACTTTTCATTCCCGGCCCTGTTGCGGTTTCCGAAAAAACGCTGCGTGCCATGACGCGTCCCATGATCGGTCACCGCAGCAGTGATTTCATCGCACTCTACCGCAGCCTCACGCCGCACTTGCAGGCACTGTTTGGCACGACTGGCTCGGTCTATCTCGCGACGAGCAGTGCGTGGGGCGTGATGGAAGGCGCGTTGCGCAACGTCGCGCAAAAAAAAGTGCTCTGCTGCATGAACGGCGCGTTTTCTGACAAATGGCTCGATGTCGCGCAGCGTTGCGGACTGGAAGCCAACGAACTCCGCGTCGAATGGGGTCAACCGATCGAACCCGACGCGTTGCGCGCCGAACTCGCGAAAGGCGGCTACGACACCGTTACGATCATTCACAACGAAACTTCCTGCGGCTGCATGAGCGATCTCCCGGCGTTGGCGGCCGTGCTGCGGGAATTTCCCGATGTGATCAGTATCGTCGATACCGTGAGTTCGTTCAGTGCAGTGCCGATCAACCAAGATGAACTCGGTCTCGATATCGTGCTCGCCGGTTCGCAGAAAGCGCTCGCCCTGCCCCCCGGTATCACCGTCGTGGCGGTTTCCCCGCGCGCCTTAGCGCGAGCCGAGAAGGTCAGCGGGCGCGGTTATTATTTTGATTTGCTGGAATTCGAGCGCAACCACGTCGGCGGCATGACGCCCAGCACGCCGGTCATTCCGCTGATCTACGCGCTGCAATCGAAACTCGAAGACATCGCCGCCGAAGGACTCGACGCGCGTTTCGCTCGTCATCGTCAGCTCAATCAACTCGTGCGCACCTGGGGCGAAGGGCACGGCTTTTCATTATTTCCGCGCACGGGTTTCGGCTCGATTACGCTCAACTGCTTCGCCAATGCGCGCGGGATCGACCTTGTGGCGTTGAATGCAAAATTGAAACCGCGCGGCTTCGTTATCGATGGTGGCTACGGCAAATTGAAAGGCAAAGCGTTCCGCATTTCCAACATGGGCGACGAGTCCGAAGCCTCGATGAAAGAGCTGCTCGCGGCCCTCGACGTATCGCTGGCAGAGTTGGTTTTCTGAGAAATTGTTCGTTGGTTGCCCGCCACGCCGAGCGATTTTTCCGCTGTAGATTTCGCGGGAGCTTTCCACCGTCGTTTCCCTCGCGTGCGCATGTCGTGCGCCCGCACACGCGAGCGTGCGCGCGCGTCTCGGGCCGAAAAGTAGTGCTTGAAATTGGACGCGCTGAAGCGTAACCGCTCGCCACCACATGAAGTCTCTCATCATCGCCGAGAAGCCATCGGTTGCCGCCGACCTTGCTCGTGCCCTCGATAAAGTTCCCAAAAAAGGCGACCACTACGAAAACGACGAATACGTGATCTCGTCGGCCGTGGGCCACGTGGTGGAACTGCAGATGCCGGAGGATATTGATAAGAAGAAATACGGCTTCTGGCGCTTGGAGACTCTCCCCATCGTGCCGGAGAAGTTCGAACTCAAGCCGATTGCCGATTCGAAAGACCGCTTTGCTCTCCTCAAGAAACTCATCGCGCGGAAGGACATTAAGGAAGTCATCAACGCCTGTGACGCGGGCCGCGAAGGCGAGCTGATTTTCACCTACCTGTGCCAACTGGCGAAGAACAAGCATCCGGTGAAGCGCCTGTGGCTCTCGTCGATGACCAACGAGGGCATCCGCGAAGCCTTCAAGCACCTGCGTGACGGTGTGGAGATGCAAGGCCTGTCCGACGCGGCGCGCTGCCGCAGTGAATCGGATTGGTTGATCGGTATCAACGGCACCCGTGCCATCACCAAGCGCATGTTCGGTTCCCGCGCCGGCAACGTCGCCTCGGTCGGCCGCGTGCAGACCCCGACGCTCGCTATCGTTTACGCGCGTGAGTTGGAGATCCGGAATTTTCAATCACGCGACTACTGGCGCGTCACGGCATCGTTCGAAGTCAACAAAGGCAACTACGTCGGTAATTACCAGCGTCCTGACTATAAGAAGAGCGACGACGAACACGACCGGATCGACCGTTTGTGGAACAAGGCCGACGCCGAGGCGATTGTCGCCGCGTGTTCCGGCCAGCCGCTGGCGAGCGTCTCGGACGAGAAAAAGGCGAGTTCGCAGATCGCGCCGCGTCTTTACGACCTGACGACGCTGCAACGCGAAGCCAACGGTCGCTACGGCTTCTCCGCCAAGCGCACGTTGCAGATCGCGCAGGCACTTTACGAAAAGCACAAGATGATCACCTACCCCCGCACCGACTCGCGGGCGTTGCCGGAAGATTATCTCCCTGTCGTCCGCGAAACGCTCGGCAACCTCGGTGGTGCGCTCGCGCCGCACGCCCGCAAGGCGCTCGACCAGGGCTGGGTGCAGTTCAATAAGCGCATTTTCAACAACGCGCAGGTCTCTGATCACTTTGCGATCATCCCGACGACGCACGAGGCGAAGAATCTCGATGAAGCCGAAGCGAAACTTTTCGACATGATCGCGCGCCGGTTCGTCGCGATCTTTTTCCCATCGGCGGAATTCGACATCACCACGCGCCTCAGCGTGGTCAAGACGCACAAATTCAAGACCGAAGGCAAAGTGCTGACATCGGCTGGCTGGCTCGAAGTTTACGGCAAACAGACCGTCGAGGACGATTCGCCGGACTCGAAGGCCCTCCCCGCGCTCGCGGCAGCCGATAAGAACCAAGCCCGCACGCTCTCGACCGATCTTCACGAGGAAGCGACCAAGCCACCACCACGCTACACGGAAGCCACGTTGCTCTCCGCGATGGAAACAGCGGGCAAATTGGTTAGTGATGAGGAAATCGCCGACGCGATGAAGGAACGCGGTCTCGGCACACCGGCGACGCGTGCCGATACGATCGACGGGCTGATTTACCAAAAGTATATGGATCGCAACCAGCGCGAGTTGGTGCCGACGACGAAAGCGGAGCAACTGATCCAATTCCTCAACGCGGTGAAGGCCGAGGAAATCACCAGCCCGGCGATGACCGGCGAGTGGGAATTCCAATTGCGGCAGATGGAACACGGGAAGTTTTCCCGCGAGAAGTTCATGGCTGAAATCGTCAAGAAAACCTGCGGCATCGTCGAACGGGTCAAAGGTTTCGAAGAGGACGACTCCGTGGCGCGCATTACGGAAATCCCGTCGCCCACGGATGGATTGCCACTGCGCGAGACGTTGCGCGGTTACAAGTCGCAGGACGGCGAGTTCATGGTCTACAAGATCATCGGCGGTCGCCGTATGGAAGAAACCGAGGTCGCCGAACTGGTGACCACCGGCAAGGTCGGCCCGCTCGACGGTTTTATTTCCGCGAAGACGCGCAATCGTTTCTCGGCGTTGTTGAAGCTCGTGAAGGACGAGGAAAAGGGAAAGTGGAAGACGGAATTCGATTTCGGCGACAAGGCCGATTTGGGCACCTTGGTGCCAGTCTGGACAAATCCGACCACGGGCGCCGATCTTTGCGAAAACGGCAACAGTTACATTTTGCGCGAGCGCGACGGCGAAGGCTGGAAGCAGACCTTCCGCGTCGGGCGCATCATGTGTCAGAAAGCAATCACGCAGGAGATGGCCATCGATCTCGTTTCCAACGGAAAAACCGGCCTGATTCAGGGTTTTATTTCGAAAAAGGGCCGCCCATTCGACGCGTTTCTCAAGATGGAAAAAGAGCGTATCGCCTGGGAATTCCCCCCGCGCGCGCCGAAAGTGGACAAGGACGGCAAGCCGATCGAACGCAAGGCCCGCGCCAAAGCCGATCTCTCGAAAGCCAAAGCCATCGCGCCCAGCAAGGCTCATGAAGGCGGCGAGTTGGTAGCCGTCGGCGACGCCTATTACGTGCGCAAACCTGCGCAGGATAACCGCCAGGTTTTCAAACTCTCGAAGAAGCTCTGCGAAGTGACGATCCCGGTCGAACAGGTCGAAAAGCTCCTCGCGGACGGCAAGTCGGAGCTGATCGAGGGTTTCGTCTCCAAGCGTGGCAACAAGTTCAGCGCCTATCTGATTCTCTCACAAAAGAAGGATAAGGCGGAGTTTGAATTCCCGCCGCGCTGAGCCACGCACCGATTGCCACGCATTGACGCCGCCGGACCTGCGAATCGGCTCGTCCGCGCAATTCCCCTCGCCGGTCGCGTGAAACCGTGGTCTGTTCGCGGCGTCTTCACGTTATGCGCAACCTTGGCCGACTCCTGATTGTGATCCTCGCTTTGAGCACCGCGACCACGGTGTTCTATGCCTTTCAACAAACGAAAGCGCTTCGCACGGCTCGCTTAACGACTGAAGCGCTGGAGAAGGAACGCACCGAATTGCGCAAGAAATTGTGGGAAGCCGAGCGGCGCCAACCGCGTGTCACGGCCAATTCCGCCGCAAACGCCGAAGGTGGTGAGCCGGAGATGGTGGAGCAAAACGCCGACGGCACCGTCACGGTCGATCCCAGCCGCATTCCGGGTGCAGACATGCGCGGTGGTGCCGGCCGGATGCTGGCCTTGCTCGATAACCCCGAGGCACAACGCCTGCTTGCCCTGCAGCAACGCGGCGCGCTCGACCAACGTTACGCCGCACTTTTTAAGCAGCTCAATCTATCCCCCGCGCAACTGGAACAGCTCAAGACGCTGATGGTGGAAAAACGCACCGCCATTGGCGATGTCGTGGGTGCCGCTCGTTCCGAAGGACTCACGGGACGGGAAAATCGTGATGAAATCCAAAAGTTGATTCAACAAGCGCAAGGGGAAGTTGACGGACAGATTCGTTCGCTCATCGGCGAAAACAAATTTTCGCAACTCCAAGCGTTCGAGCAGACGCAACCGCAGCGCAACGTCGTCGGGCAATTGGAACAGCGACTGAGTTATTCGAGCACGCCGCTGACGAGCTATCAGTCGGAGCAACTCGTGCAGGTGCTCGCTGCATCCAGCGCGCCCACTGCGGCGACCGGCGGCACCACTGGTGGGACCCAACGTCGCGGAAACAACAATGCCCCGCTCACCGATCAAGCGATTCAACAAGCTTCTACGGTGCTCAATCAGGCGCAGGTTCAAACATTACAGCAGATTCAGCAGGAGCAACTGGCGCAGGCGCAACTCAGTCAACTCATGCGTGATCAGGCGCGGCCTCGCCGCAATGCACCGGGTGGAAAGTAGAGCCCGAGCGCACGCCGCACGCGCGGCATAGGGCACAATTGGCTTGTCCCATCTGGACGCTCAGCGGTATTTTTTATTCCTCTCTATGATCGTCACAACCGCTCAGCTTTTCAAACACGCCTACGGAAAATACGCCGTCGGCGCCTACAACATCAACAATGCCGAGCAGGCAATGGGCCTGTTCAAGGGCTGCATTCAGTCGAAGGCGCCGTTCATCATCCAGATTTCCAAAGGCGCGCGCAAATACACCGACAAGCACATGCTGGAGGCGATCATCCGCGCGGCCGACGAGATTTTTCCGGACGCCATCTTCGCGGTCCATCTCGACCACGGTGACGAGGAAACTTGCTACGATTGCATCAATTCCGGCTTCTACAGCTCGGTGATGATCGACGCCTCCCACGATCCCTTTGACGAGAACATCGCCATCACCAAGCGCGTAGTCGACGCAGCCCACGCCAAGGGCATTTCAGTCGAAGCCGAACTCGGTATGCTCGGCGGCGTCGAAGAGGACATCCAAGTCGATGAAGGCAACGCCTGTCTCACCGATCCGGCAGAAGCCGAGGAATTCGTGAAACGCACCGGTTGCGACTCACTCGCCTGCGCCATCGGCACCTCGCACGGCGCGTTCAAATTCAAGGGCAAGCAATCGCTTCACTTCAACGTGCTCGATCAAATCAAGGCACGTTTGCCGGGCTTCCCCATGGTCATGCACGGCAGCTCCAGCGTGCCCAAGGAAGAAGTCGATCGCATCAACGCCGCCGGCGGCACCATCGCTGGTTCGATGGGCGTCGATGTGAACGAATATCTGCCCGCCGCCAAACGCGGCGTCACCAAGATCAACATCGATACCGACGGTCGTCTGGTCTGGACCCGCGTGCACCGCGAATTCTTCCGCGATAAGCCGGCCGAATTTGATTTCCGTCCGCCGGGCAAGATTTTCATCGAGGAATACGCGAAGTTCATCGCCAGTCGCAACGAACTGCTCGGCTCCGCCGGACAACTCGAAGACCTGCGCGCTTCACTCGCGAAGTAAGTCGCTTCCTCTCGAATTTCAGCCGCCTCCACCGAGGCGGCTTTTTTGTGACTTTGCCCTTCCGCTCGCAGTGCGCTTCTGGAAGATGACGCCATGGTGTCCGAATTCTCCGGCAAACTCGCCGCACTCGCGGAAGTGATCATTCGGATCGGCGTCAATCTACAGCGCGGGCAGACGTTGTTGATCACCGAGCCTTACGAGCAACAAGGTGTGGCGCGCGACGCGGCCGAATTTGTTGCCGCTCTCACGCAAGCCGCGAGCGACGCCGGCGGCGGAAAAGTCTCTGTAATTTGGAGTGAGCCCGAGAAGCTTCGGCAAATGGCTGTTAGCACTGACGGCGCCGCTTTTGAAAAACTCGTGCGTGGCCACACGCGCATCATGACGCGTCAGCTCGACAGCGGTGGCGCGCTGCTCTGTCTGACCGGAAGTCTGCCGAATCTTTTCCATGGTATTGCTGCCAGCACCGTCGCGGCTCTGCATGAGCTCAATTGGCGGCACTTCGGTCCAGTCGTGCAGCGGCTCGTTCGCGGCGAAACACAATGGTGCCTGGCCCCCGCTCCGGCACCTGCTTGGGCGGCGTTGACCTGCGGCGACTTGCCGCACGAACAGCAATTGTCTGCGTTGTGGAAAATCGTCTTCGCCGCTCTTCGCGTGGAATCGCGCGAGGCACCGCTCGCTTTCTGGCGCGCCCACTTGTCAGCCCTCGCCGCTCAAAGCGAACGCCTCAACCAACGGCGCGTGCGCAGCGTGCGCTACGTCGGCGAAGGCACCGACCTCACCGTCGAACTTTCGCCGCGTCATCGCTGGTGCACCGCGCAGCAGCTTGCACGTCGGGGCGTGCCGTTTGTCGTTAATTTACCCACGGAGGAAATCTTCACGCTGCCGCACCGTTCCTCAGCGCAAGGCGCGCTTCGTGTGTCACGGCCGGTGAATTTTGGCGGCGAAGTGATCGACGGCATCGATCTGCACTTCGCCAAAGGTCGCGTCGTCCGAGCCACCGCCACGCGCAATTACGAGCACTTGCAGCAGTTGCTGGACACGGACGACGGTGCGGCGCGACTCGGTGAAATTGCCGTATTGGGCAGTGCCGTCGGTTTGCCGGAGCCTCCGTGGAATCGCGCGCGCGCGATTTTTCATCATCCGATACTCGACGAAAATGCGGCCAATCACGTTGCCCTGGGTGCCGCGTATCCGTTTTGCCACCGGGGCTGGTTAAAATTTTCGGCGAACCGCAGTTTGATTCATCTCGATTTGCCCGTGGCCGCGCAGGCAAGTTTTGTGGCGACGGAACCCGCTTGATCCTGCCACTGTCTCCCTCGACTTGAGCGCACCCGAACTTTCGCCCGCTGAATCCGCCGCCTTGCTTGCCCGCGCGCAAGCGGGCGACGAGGCCGCGTTCGGGCAGTTGATGCAGCTCCATTACGAACCGGTCTTTCGAGTCATCTACGCCGTTTTAAGGAATGAACATGACGCGAGAGACGTCGCACAGGAAGTATGGCTCAAAATTTGGCAGGAACTCCCGAAGTTTCGCGGCGACTCGAAATTCACGACGTGGGTGCATCCGATTGCGGTGCGCCGCTCGCTCGATTTGGTGCGCAAGCGCCGGCGTTGGTTCGATCGCTTTTTGCCCTTCAGCAGTGCCGCCGAGGAATTTCCGTCGGTGGCGGAGCCTTCCACCGACCACACGGCGCGCGATGAAACCGAATCCGACGAACGCGCGCGCGGGGTGCGGACCGCCATCGATGAATTGCCGCCAAAGCAACGCGCCGTGCTCGTCCTGCGTGAGTTGGAAGGACTTTCCTATGAAGAAATCGCCGCCGGACTCAGCTTGCCCATTGGCACGGTGATGTCCCGCCTCTACCATGCGCGCCGCTCGTTGGCGCAAAAATTGAAAAAATCGCCATGAAAATCCGTTCACTCCTCCTCTTGTTCTGCGCGTTCGGCGCTTTGCTCGCCACGCTGCCTGCCGCGCGTGCGGCCAATCTCCACGCCGTGCTCATCACCGCCAGCAACGACAGCGGCCCCACCGATCCGCGTCTCGCTAATTACGAAGTGACGCTGCGCCGCGTGTTGCGCTTCAAGTCCTACACGTATCAAGGCAGCGATTTGGCGCGCACGGATAAGAACCGTTCCTCGGAACTCGTCATCGGCCAAGGGCACGAGCTGCAGGTGGAGACAGGCGATGAACCTTTGTCGGTGCGCATCCGCTGGACGTCCGGAGGTCGCATATTGATGAATACCGGTCTGACTTTGCGCGCAGGTGTTCCTGCCGTGCTCGGTGGCCCGCGCACCGGAAAGACGGAAGGAGAAGTCTACGCTGTCATCCTCGTGGCACGTTGAGCGCGCGAGACTCGAACAGAAATTTTGGCCAATTTTGAATAAACCCGCCGTGAGCTGCGTCCCAAGGACAAACCCAAACCAAGGGACAACTCATGAAAACCAAAATCTCAGTAATCTTGATTCTCGCGGTGGCCGCTTTGGCGGTGACGCCGAAGTCGGCCCACGCCGGCGACAAAGAACTCGCTCTGATCGGCGGATTGGTTGGCGGCATTATCATCGGCAACGCCATCCAGAAGAGTCGGCCGGTTTACGAAACCCAAACGCACGTGGTTTACCAAGCCGGTTACGATCGCCACGACACAAATTGCGCACCGGGCGGCGGCTACGAAATGCGAGTTGTGCGCGTGTGGGTGCCGGCCTGCTGGGAAACGCAACGCCGCCACGGCCGCGTTGTGCGCGTCTATGTTCCCGGTTACTACGTGGATCGCCGCGAACGCGTCTGGGTGGCCTACAACAGCCACGGCGGCCATTCATCCCACGGGCACAACAATCACAATGGTCGGAATGACCGCGATGATCGCCATGATCGGCCTCGCTCCCGCCGCTAAGGGCACTGACACTCACCGTTAACTTCTCCCCCCGCATGAAATGCCGCATCGCCATTCCGTTACTTTCCGCCAAGCGCGATGCGGCATTACCGGCATCGCAAGCGCGGGAGCTGGCGCAACACCTGGTGGAGTGTGCCTCGTGCCGCCAAGCGCAAGTGGATCTGCATCGCACGATGGAGGCGTTTCGCGACGAGGTTGCGGCTGTTCCGGTCCCCGACGCCGCGGGCGAGTGGCGGTTGTTGCAAGCACGCTTACGCGAACAACGACAACCAGTCGCGCGTGCCACGCGGAAAGCAAACTGGACGTGGTTCGCTGCGCCGCTCGCCGTCGCAGCGGCACTGGCGGTCGCATTCCTCGTGGGCCGCACGCCACCGCAGGAAAACCAAGCAATGCCGTTGGCTGGAGAAAGTTTTGCGCGCGCCGATTTCGTTGAGTTAACCGACGGGTCTGCGACGCCGCTGGTTTATGTCGATCGCGAGAGCGGCTGGCTCGTTGTGTGGGCAGTCGAAGGCGAGTCCACTGGACACGGTTAAAGCCGCGCCGCGCGGAACACCAACTCCGCCAGTGTTACGGCAACCAGGGAAACTTTTCGGTCTTAGGTTTCCGTTTCTCTTTTTGCGCGGTCATGAACTCTTTCGCTTCCTCCGTCATGTAGTAGAGCATGGTCGCATTGCCCGCGAGTTCCTGAATGCCACTCTGGCCATCGAGCTCGGCGTTGAAAGCCGCCTTGAGGCAACGAATGGCCAACGGACTGCGTTGCAGGATATCCTTGGCCCACGCCACGCCCTCCGCCTCTAGGTCTGCGACGGGCACGACTTTGTTGACCAAGCCCATCGTGAGGGCTTCTTGCGCGTTGTATTGCCGACAGAGGAACCAAATTTCACGCGCCTTTTTCTGGCCGACCATGCGCGCGAGGTAACTGGAACCGAAGCCGCCGTCGAAGCTGCCCATCTTGGGTCCTACTTGGCCAAAGATGCCGTTGTCAGCCGCGATGGTGAGATCGCACATCACGTGCAGCACATGGCCACCTCCGATCGCATAACCTGCGACAAGCGCGATGACCACTTTCGGCATCGACCGAATGAGTTTTTGCACTTCAAGGATATTGAGGCGCGGCACGCCCTTGGCATCGATGTAGCCGCCGTGGCCGCGCACGTTTTGGTCACCGCCCGCGCAAAACGCATACTTGCCGTCTTTCGCCGGTCCCGCGCCGGTCAAAAGCACGACGCCGATCGTTTGATCCTCGCGCGCGTCGAGGAGAGCTTCATGCAATTCAACCACGGTCTGCGGTCGGAATGCATTCCGCTTCTCGGGACGGTTCAGCGTGATCTTCGCGATACCGTCGGCTTTGTGATAGAGAATGTCTTCGTAGTTTTTGGCAGATTTCCAGGCAGGAAGCATAGGCCAGCGGAAGACGAAAACCGCTGCGCCGCAAATGTTTTAGCGGGTCGCGAGATTTTGTCGGGTCAATCGGTTTATCCGTTCCGTAAGAAAACAGCTTGGAGGGCGATGGATTCTGGGCAATTCTCCGCCGCTTCATGCAGACCACCGGTCACGGTTCAGGAGGATTCGTCAACAAGGGCCTCGCGCTCGGCGCATTGGGCGTCGTCTTTGGCGACATCGGCACCAGCCCGCTCTACACCATTCGCGAGTGCCTGCATCACCTGCCGCCGGGCGAACACGCGCAAGCGGTCCTTGGTGTGTTGTCGCTGGTGTTCTGGTCGCTCGTGCTCGTGGTCGGTCTGAAGTATGCGTGGTTCGTGTTGCGTGCGGACAATCGTGGCGAGGGCGGGATTTTTGCGCTGTTGTCCTTGAGCAAACTTGAGCGTGGCTCTTCGACGACGCTCAGTGTCGGCACCATTATTGTTTTGATGGGCGCGGCGATGTTGTGCGGTGAAGCCATCATCACGCCAGCGATCACGGTGTTGAGTGCGAGTGAAGGCTTCAAAGTCATCTGGCCCGACGTGGATGGTTTCGTCGTGCCGATTGCCTGCGTAATTCTCGCGGGACTTTTCGCGTTTCAACACCACGGCACCCAACTCATCGGGCGCGTTTTTGGTCCCATCATGTTGGTGTGGTTCCTCGTGCTGGGCGGTTTGGGCCTCTGGCACATTTCCAAAACCCCGATGGTGTTTCAGGCGCTGAATCCACTGGTCGGACTTGATCTGTTGTTCACGCATCCGCGCCAAGTCGCGCTGCTGCTCGGCTCCGTCGTGCTCGCGGTCACTGGCGTCGAAGCGCTTTACGCCGACATGGGACATTTCGGGCGACGCGCGATTAAAGTGGCGTGGTATGGCGTCGTGTTGCCCGGTCTCACGCTCAACTACTTCGGCCAAGGCGCAAACGTCATCGCGCACGGCGGCGCGGTGGGAAATCCGTTTCTCGAACTCGCGCCGGCTGGGCCGATGCGACTCGCCCTCCTCGCGCTTTCTATCGTCGCGGCCGTCATCGCGAGCCAAGCGCTCATTTCGGGAGCCTATTCCCTGATCCGACAGGCAATTCAACTCGGTTACTTTCCTCGCCTCACCGTCAACCACACCAGTGCGGAACATCGCGGCCAAATCTATCTGCCGCTCGTCAACATCACGCTCGCACTCGGCTCCATCGCCACAGTCTACGGCTTCAAATCGTCGACTAATCTCGCCGCCGCTTACGGCATCGCCGTCACCGCGACGATGATCGTCACCACGCTGATTCTGTTCGTCGTGATGCAACGCGCGTGGCGTTGGTCGTTGTGGCGGGCGACGGTGGTGTGCGCCTTCTTTCTCGCGATCGACGTCACATTTTTCTCCGCCAATGTGCACAAGTTTGCCGACGGCGGCTGGCTCCCAATTATTATCGCCGTCGGTTTGCTGGCGATCATGAGCACTTGGAAATTGGGCAAGACCGCCATCTTCCGCCGCATCTACGCCAACGAAATCACCGACGCCGAACTCACCGGAATCGCCTCCAGTGAACACATCACGCGTGTGCGCGGCACCGGTGTTTTCATGGCCGGCAATCCCAGCGGCACACCGCTCGTGTTGCTCCATCACCTCAAGGCGAACAAAGTCCTCCAAGAGACCGTGGTCCTCCTCAGCATCGTCACCGAAGAAGTTCCACTTGTGCCCGCGGACGAACAACTCTCGTTTCATGAAATCGGACACGGAGTCTGGCGTGTCATTGGTCGCTACGGTTACATGGAGTCACCGGATGTTGCCGGACTCATGGAGAGGGTGCGCGATGCGGGCGTGCCGGTGAAGCTCCACGAAGCCACCTACTATTTTAATCGCGAAATGATCATCACCGGCGGCAACGCGCAGATGTTCGAATGGCAAAAACATTTCTACGGCTTCCTCAGTCGCAACGCGCGTCAGGCGCGCGATTATTACCAATTGCCGCCGATGCAAATCATCGAAGTCGGCATGCCGATTCAGCTCTGAGCAACGCGCCCGTTACGCGAGTCGTGCGGCAATGCGGCTAAAACATGCCTGCCGCCATGCCGCGTCACGCTGGCGGTTCGTGCGCATCTCGAGCACGCGCACACCGCGCTGGGGCAGTTTTTTAACCAACTGCGCCAAGTGTTGCAGATTGCGGACGGCGACATGCTTCACGCCGTAGGTCGCGCAGAGCGCGCGAAAATCAATTGATTGCGGCGTCGCAAAAAACTCTTCGAACGGCGGCTCAAACTTCGCCACGGGCAAGTGTTCGAAAATCCCGCCGCCATCATTGTTGATCAGCACAACGGTCAAACTCCCCTTAAACTGCTTCGTAATCAGAAAGCCGTTGGTGTCGTGCAACAGCGCGAGGTCGCCCGTGACGAGAACTACTGGCGCGCCGCCCTGCGCGAGACCCAGCGCAGTCGAGAGCGTGCCGTCGATGCCGTTGGCACCGCGATTGCAGTGCACGAGGTGCTGTCGCTTGTTCGCAGGCCAAAAATACTCCGCATCGCGCACCGGCATGCTGTTGGCAAAGTGAAACGTCGTTCCTCGCGGCGAGGCGAGCGGTAACAACGCGGCGACGTGTCCTTCAAAATCAATCGCGGCGGCACTGAGTTCGCGACGCAGCAGCCGTTGCACGCGCTGCTGGGCGGCTTGCCAAATGCGCAACCACGCCGCCGTTGCCGGTTGGGTTTCGAGAGCAGCACCGAAGGCCGCAACGCTCGTGCGCAGCACCGTGGTGCGTGCGTGCAGCGAGTCGGGATTCTCCACTCCATTCGTCACAAATGTCACTGGCACATCGCCCGACTGGATCCACTGGCGCAGTGCTTTGCTGGTCGGCCAATCGTGCAAACAGAGCACAAGCTCCGGTTGCAGCGTCGTCCGCATTGCCGCTGCACGCGCAAGCAAATCGTAATTGGTAACTAGTCCGGGCACGACCTGCGCGAAATTCCGCAACGGCGACAACGCATCCGCCAGCACGGGCCAACCAAGTTTGCGGGCGAGTTGTCCCACGCTCCACGCATAGGCAGCGGCGTCACTGGTGCGCGTCTGCCCCGCGACGATTATCCCGCGACCACGCAAAGTGGGCGCGGCGATGTTTCGCGCGAGCGGCGTCGGGGTTGCCTCGATAGCCGCGAGAAAATCGCTCGGAAAACTATCCGCTAGTTTGGGCGCGATCCCATCATCGGTTGGCGGCAACGGATCGCGAAACGGCGCGTTCAGGTGCACCGGCCCAGCGACAGGAAACGTGCAACGCTCCCATGCGTGAGCAACCGTTTGCCGCGCATAGCGCAAAGCGGCCAACGTCGCCTCCGGCACCGCGAACTCGTGGTAGTAATTCACGTGCGCGCCGAAGAGCTTTTGTTGATCGATGGTCTGTCCGGAACGGCACGCGCGCATTTCCGGCGGACGATCCGCGGTAATGACGAGCAGCGGCACCCCACTCTCCTGCGCTTCAATCACGGCCGGAAAATAATTGGCGCCCGCCGTGCCGCTGGTGCACAGCAACGCGACCGGCCGATTCGTTTGCCGCGCCAACCCAAGCGCAAAGAAAGCGGCGGAACGCTCGTCGAGCACGGGGATCGCATCGATCTCCGGATGACGCGCAAATTGGATTGTCAGTGGCGTTGAGCGTGAACCCGGCGAAATCACCGCATGCCGCAGTCCGAGGCGCGCCAAGCTGGCAACGAAAACACTGCTCCACAGGGCGTTGGTATTGCGAAAATCGAAGTTAGGCGCGGCGCTCATGCGTTGGTCAGGGCTTCAATGAGAGCTTTGAATTTCAATTCGGTTTCCGCAAATTCCTTCTCGGGGTCGGAGCCGGCCACAATGCCCGCTCCCGCATACGTCGTCGCGGTGGTGCCGTCGATCAGTGCGGAGCGCAGACCGACAAAAAATTCGCCGCCTCCGCGATGATCCACCCAGCCACTCGTGCCGGCGTAGAGTCCACGGGGAAACGGTTCGAGACGGCTGATGGCGGCGACTGCGGCATCACGCGGCGTGCCGCCGACGGCTGGCGTAGGATGCAAGCGCTCCACCAAATCGAGAATATGCGTGCCTTCCGCCAAGTTGGCGCTGATTGGCGTGTGCAAGTGCTGCACGTTGGCGAGTCCGAGCAAGCGCGGTTGCGCCGCGTGTTCCAAAGTGATGCCCAAATCAGCGACGCGACGCGCGATCGAATCGAGCACGAGCCGATGTTCGCGCAGATCTTTTTCGCTCTGCAACAAACCGCGCGCGAGCGCCGCGTCTTCACTGGCTGATTGTCCGCGCGGCGCGGAACCGGCCAGCGCTTCTGTGTGCATGCGACCGCCGGCTACTCGCACCAAGCGCTCGGGGGACGCGCCGATGAAGCTTTGTCCGCGTCCGTTCGCGAGCGAGAAGGCGTAGCATCCCGGGTAGCGTTGCCGCAGATGATTTAAAATTCCCAGCGGATGAAATTCCTCCGCCGTCGTCAGTCGCAGTGCGCGCGCCAGCACGATTTTGCGGTAATCCCCGCGCGCAATCTCCGCCAACGCTTGCCGGACCGCCTGCGTAAATTGGTCCGCGCCCCCAATTTCTTCCACGCGGCGCGGTGCCGAGGGACGCTCGCGACCTTGGGCCGCAGAGTAGTCGAACGACAGGAACTTCGCGTGTGCTTTCCAGACCTTGGCCGTCACCAAATCGAGCGGTAGTTCGGGCGTGATAAGCAAATTCGCCACGGCTACGGAACCATCTCCTACGCGCGCCACTTGCCAACGCGGCACAAAAACGCGCACCGCAGGAAAGGCGGCGTTCGGTGCTGATTCCGCCGAGAAGCCCGCGCTGACGAAAAACAACGGGCCGGCCAAATCTTCGTTGATCGGTCCGACGGCCAGCGTGTCGTCGAGCGTGCGTTGAATGAATGCCTTGGCGTCACGGAATCGTTCGGTGCCGGCGCTGTTGAATTCCAGCACTGCTTCCGCACCGGCAACAGCGAATCCCGAACTCGGACGTTCAATGTAGCAGTGTAATTCGTCGGCTTCGAAGATCGATTCCAACACCGCGAGCGGATCGAGGCTTTCCACCCGCATGCTGATGCTCACCAGCTGCGGTCGACCGACGCGACGCGCGTGTTCCGCGCAATTGCCGAGGAAAGCACGCAACGCATCCGGCGTGGGATCGGCAGTGGGATTGACGTCGAGATGCTTCATCGGCGGTTGCCCGCGCGGCGTTAGGCTTTCTTCTCGGTCGGTGCCGGTTTCGGAAACAGAATTTCAACTGCGCCCAACGTGGCGCCTGCGAGCCGTTCGCCCCAAACCAGTTCGCCATCCCAAGTTGCCAGCGGCGCTTGCGCGAGTCCGCCGCGAATCTTATCGACGGCCGTCGGCATCACCGGCCAGAGCAACGCCGTGCCCAGGCGCAGCGCCTCCGCCATCGTGGCGAGCGCCGTGTGCAGTCGCGCCTGCCCTTCGGATGAAGTGTCCTTGGCGAGTTTCCATGGCGCGGTGCGCTCGATGTAGGCGTTGGTCGCCGTGACAAATTGCATCGCGCGCTCAAGTGCTGTGTGAAACTGCAGTCCGTCGGACAACTTCAAGAACTCATCCCGCGTCGTCGGCCAGAGTTGCTGCAATTCGCTCTCGGCTTCACCGGCCGGTCCGGCCAGCGGCACGACGCCGGCGGAGAAACGCGCGGTCATGTTCAGCGTGCGATTGACGAGATTGCCGAGACTGTTCGCCAGCTCGCTGTTGTAACGGACGAGAAATTGTTCCTGCGAAAAATCGGCGTCCTGGCCGACCACCATTTCGCGGACGAGAAAATAGCGCAGTGCGTCGACGTTCCACTGTTTACCGAACGCGATGGGATCGACGAAATTGCCCGTGCTCTTCGACATCTTGGCGCCGTTGATCGACCACCAACCGTGCACCAACAAAGTCTTTGGCGGCGGCAGGCCGAGCGCGTGCAACATGATCGGCCAGTAGATGCCGTGTGCGGGAATCAGAATGTCTTTGCCGATGATGTTGAAATCCGCCGGCCAGCGTCCGAGGTCTTTCACTGCGGAGAAATAATTGAGCAACGCGTCGAACCAGACGTAGGTGACGTAGTCGGGATCGAAGGGTAGCGGAATCCCCCACTCCAGCCGGTCTTTCGGGCGGGAAATGCAAAGGTCGTTCAGCGGTTCGCTGAGAAACTCGAGGAGTGATTTACGCCGGTGCGCAGGGAAAACAAAATCCTCGTTCGCCGTAATGTGGTCGACGAGCCACTGTTGGTAGGAGCGGAGTTTGAAGAAATAGTTGCTTTCCGTGATCTCAATCACCTCGCCATAGATTTCCGGCCAACGGCCGTCGGCTTGACGATCTTTCTCCTGCAAGAACTGCTCCTGTCGCGCCGAGTAGAAACCTTTGTATTCAGCGCGGTAGATTTCGCCCTTATCGAACAACTGCTGGAGGCAATCGCGCACGACCTCCTTGTGCCGCGGCTCGGTGGTGCGGATGAAGTCGTTGTTGGAAAGATTGAGGAAGCGCGCGAGCTCCACGAATTCCGCGGCAATCGTGTCAACAAACTCCTGGGTCGGCACGCCTTTCGCACGCGCGCTTTGTTGGATTTTTTGCCCGTGCTCGTCCGTGCGGGTCAGAAAATAGACATCGTCGCCCTGCATCCGATGGGTCCGCGCGATGACGTCAGCCAAAACCTTTTCATAGGCATGGCCGATATGCGGCGACCCATTGACGTAATCAATGGCGGTAGTCAGGTAGAACGATTTCATGAAAAGAACTGTCAAAGTAGCGCTCCGGACTGGTTTGTCGAAGATTTTGAGGGACTAGTCACAGGCACCTGCTTACGTTGGCCGCGTCATCATGAGTCAACTCGCGCGAGCTATGCTGCTGTCATTGGTGCTGTTGGCGCTTTTCGCCAGCCTGGCCGCAGCGTCGCAATGGTGGTGGCGAGGCCAAGCCGTCGTCTTGCGAACTGAACAAGCGACCGCCACGCGCACTTTACTCGCACAAGTTCTCGCTCTCGCGCCTCGCGACCCAGCCGCATGGGATGAAGCTTACGCATTGCAACTCGGCGAACTGCTCGGCGGAACCGTCGAATTGTCACGCGAACCACCCGTGGGTTCTGTCGAGCCATTGGCGCGCGATTGGCATGAAGTCATCCTCGCACACCCGGCATCCGCAAATTGGTGGCTGCGAGCGCGGGTGCGTTCGTCGGCTCTGGGGCGCTTGCAGGCCACGCAACAACGTGCGTTTGCGGTGATCATCGCGTTCGGCCTCATCGTGGTGGCGATGCCCTTCGGCCTGCTCGCTTTGGCAACGCGTAATGCGGCTCTCAGCGCGGCTGCGCCCCAACAACAACAGCGACGAGCCGATGCCTTCAGTGTCGAACAGATCGCCCGCTTAACGGCGGAACGCGGCGTGGCTTTGACCGCAGCCCACAGTGCTCGGGAGCGCGCGGAGGAAGATTTGGCCGCAAGTCGCGCGCTCCTCGCGCGGTCGTTGGAAAAGCGGATTCAGCTGGGGCGCGAACTCCACGACAATGTCAGTCAAACCCTCTACGCCGTGTGCCTGACACTGGAAAGCTCGCGCAAGAAACTGACCGCTCCACCGCTCGCGTTGGAGCGCTTCGACCATTGCGTCGGTGAACTCCGGCGGTTGAACCAGCAGGTTCGTCTCTACTTGCGCGAGCTTGAGCCATTAGCCGCTCAACAAGAATCGTTGGCTGCCGGACTGGCGCAAATGCTCACGACTCTCGAGGGCGCCGGTGAAAGCCGCCTCGTATCGAGGATTGACGAGGCGGCACTTGGCCTCATTCCGCCCGAGTCTTCGCTCGAGATCATCAATCTCGTGCGCGAAGCAGTGAGCAACGCCGTGCGCCATGGCCAGGCATCGCAAATCACCGTGCACGCCGCCCACGACGCGGGCTGCGTGATTTTGGCTATCACCGACAATGGCGTCGGCTTTGAACCCAAATCAGTCAGCGCCTCGAGTCACGGACTTGCGAACATGCAAGCGCGCGCCGCCGCACTCGGTGCGCAGCTGCAAATTGAATCCACAACGGACAATGGCACTCGCGTGATCCTCACCCTGCCCGTTGATTCTCCGGGATGAACCCCGTCGCAACACCGTCGCCGATCCGCGTGGTGCTCGTGGACGACAGCCCGATCATTCGACTCGGCTTGCGGGCCGCGTTGGAAGATTTCGCGCAAATTTCCATTGTCGGCGAAGGCGGCACCGCCGCTGAAGCGGTGGCGCTCGCGCAGCAATTGCGTCCGCAAGTTGTGTTGCTCGATTTGCGTTTACCCGATCAATCCGGCGTCGCCGCCTGCCGTAGCATCGTGAACGGTGGGTCAACTTCGCGCGTGTTGATTTTGACGTCCTCATCCGACGAACGTCATGTGCAGGATGCTTTGGGTGCCGGTGCCGCAGGCTACTTGCTGAAAGAAAATGATGGCGCAGCTCTCGCGGCGGCAATTGAGCAAGTGGCAGCCGGACATGCTGTGATCGATCCGTCGTTGGTTGATCAAGTCGTGCGCCTCGTGCGCCACAGCTCCGAGCCGGATGCGCGCAGTCGCCTCGCGTCGCTCTCTCCCCAAGAACAGAAAGTGGTGGCCTTGGTGGCGGCGGGAAAAACCAACAAGGAAATCGGCCATTCCTTGGCGCTAACCGAGAAAACGGTGAAAAATTACCTCGCGCGCATTTTTGAGAAACTCGGCGTCACGCGCCGCGCCCAAGTGGCTGCACTCTACGTCGGTGCCGGAAAGCAAGCGTCGTGACGGGCCCACGCAAATTTTAATCCCCGCCGTCTGTTTCGCGCGCCAGCCAATCGGCCAACGCAACCCATGCGCGCCCGCGGTGACTGATGCGATTTTTTTCCTCTGCCGTCAGCTCGGCGTAGGTGCGGTCGAAACCGTCAGGCTGAAAAATCGGATCGTAACCAAAGCCTCCCCGGCCCTGCGGCTCACGACGCAGCACCCCTTCGCAGCGACCTTCAAAGGTTTGCTCTTGTCCACCCGGACCGAGGAGCAGCAGCACACACCGAAAGTGCGCGCGTCGCTGCCCGTCGGGCACCTCGCGCATGACAGAGACGAGTTTGACCAAGTTGGCGGCAGGATCGCATTTCGGCCCAGCGAAATATGCCGACTCCACACCCGGTGCGCCATCGAGCGCATCGACACAGACACCGCTATCGTCGGCGAGAATCCACGAATCCACCGGGAGCAACGCTCGCAGCGCCGCGGCCTTTTTGCGCGCATTGCCCACAAAAGTCCCAGTGTCTTCGTCAACTTCAGGCAGGTGGTTCGCCGCCTGCACGATCAACTTGCGCTGCGGCCAGGCCGGCGAGACGTCGGCGAGTCGCTGGAGCTCTTGCGCTTTGTGCGCGTTGCTGGAGGCGAGATGGAGAATCATTCGTTGGGGCCGCGGCGTCCAAACGCCGTCTCATCGACAAACATTTTCTCCGGATAATTTACAAAGCCGCGCATCAACGAGTCATCTCCGTGAACTTCATGGCGCACCCCGGAGAGCCGCACTGCATTTTCCAATTTCTCGGTGCGCAAACCGCGCAGCAAAGTCTTGGCCTTGTCGTCGGCAAAAAACACGGGAGCGTGGTAAGTGAACAAATAGTCGAGCTCCCGCGCCTGCAGCAATTCGCCGAGCAAGTGCGCTCCTCCTTCGAAAAACACGCCGTGAATTGCCTCGACTGCGCAACGCTTGCGGAAATCAGCGAAACTGACGCGCCCCGACTGACTTGGCAGCACCCACGTCTGCACGCCCATGGCATTCAACTTGCGCACGTAGCCGAGGCCGCCGTGTGGAGTCGTCACCACGATCGTGCGTTCCCGAAACTCGTCGGTGTAAACGCTGGGCATCGCCTTATCGACGACGGTGCGCAGCAGACCATCGAAAACGAAACGCACCGGGCACCACTCAGTGTTTTCAATCCGCGCCGTGAGTCGGGGATTGTCATCCCGCAACGTCCCCGCACCGACGGCGATCGCCGGGAAATAGCGCCGCCAAACGTGACCATTGGCGCGCGCTTGTGGTCCGGTGATCCATTGGGAATCACCGGTGCGCGTCGCGACTTTTCCATCGAGCGTGACACCCGATTTGGCCGCGAGCAGCGGCGTGCCGTGCCGCATCCAATGATTGAAAATAAGATTCAGATCCTCGCACTCGGCGGCGAGCACCCCTTCCGTTACTTCTACTCCAGCGGCGCGAAGTAGTTCCAAACCTTTGCCCGCGTGTGCGGGATTCGGATCGATCGCGCCGACGACGACGTGGCGAATACCCGCTTCGAGAATCGCCGCTGTGCACGGCGGGGTGCGGCCGTGGGTGCAACATGGTTCGAGGGTGACGTAGAGTGTGGCGCCGACACGTGGCGCGCGACCGAGGGCGCGCAACGCATTTACTTCCGCGTGAGCCTCGCCCGCCCGCGCGTGAAAACCTTCCGCAACAATCCGCCCTTCCTCGACGAGCACGGCGCCGACGAGCGGATTGGGATGAGTATCGCCCCAGGCTTGCCGCGCTACATCCAGCGCGCGACGCATTGGCGAATGATGTTGCGAGTCGGACATGGCTTAAGCGGGGACAAACGGGTTGGAAGCTTTCTCCGCCCCGACGGTCGTGCGCGGGCCGTGGCCGGGCAGCACAATGGTGTCGTCGGGCAAAGAATAAATCTGTTCGCGGATGGAAGCTTGCAACTGCGGGAAATCACCGCCGGGCAAGTCCCAGCGACCAATGCCACCGTTGAACAACGCGTCGCCGACAAATGCGACTCCACCGTTGGCTTGATAGAACAAAATATTGCCGGGGCAATGACCGGGGACGTGGCGCACTTCAAAATCAACACCGAGCGCCGAGAGCGTATCGCCCCCCGCCACGTAGTGGTCGATCGCGACGCCTTCGAGCACGATGCCGGGCATGAGAAATTCGCTCATGACTTCGGGTGTCTCGATCAACGCTTGGTCGGCACGATGCGCGCGGACGACGGCACCGGTGGTGCGCTTGATTTTCGCGGCGTCTTGCGTGTGGTCCCAGTGGCCGTGCGTTAGCCAGAGTTCGCGCAAGGTGCATTTCTCCTTCGCCAAGAGCGGCGTGATTTTTGCCAAGATGCCTTCTGGCGCATCAATCAGCACGGCCTCGCCGCTCGTGGCGTCGCTCAGGAGATAGCCAATGGTTTGAATCGGGCCGGATGGGAGGACGTGCAGCTTCACGGTTTGGTGATGCGCGCGGGAACGCGGGCGGGCAAATTCAATCTGCACAACCCCGCGGCGACGATCCTAGGTCGCGGCATTATCGAGGTGCGTGCGAATGGCTTTGCACAGCGTCGGAAAGTCATACGGCTTGGGCAAAAACTCGGTAATCAACCCTTCGTGTTGTCGGTCGAATTCGCTCGTGTCTCCGAGTCCGCTCGAGGCAATCACTGGCACTTTACCAGCGAGTTTGTAGATTTCCCGCACCAATTCCGCACCGTCCATCACGGGCATCATGAGGTCGGTGATCACGAGTTTGATGTTTTCGCGGTGCAGGTTGAATAGCGCCATCGCCTCCCGCCCATCGCGGGCCGTAACGACGCGGTAACCGTGTTTCTCGAGCCCGACGCGCAATGTCGCGAGCACCGATGCCTCATCGTCCACGAGCAACAGGGTTTCGCCATTACCACGCGCGCCGTGGTCAGTGGTGATTTCCGTCGCCGGCACCGCCCCCTCGTCTGCCGGCAGGTAAACGCCGAAGGTAGTCCCGCGCGATTGCTCACTGTCCACGCTGAAGAACCCACCGTGGCTGCGCACGATTCCCATGGCGGTGGAAAGTCCCAGACCGGTTCCTTTCCCGAGTTCCTTGGTGGTGTAAAACGGTTCAAAAATCCGTTCGCGCAGCTCTGCAGGAATGCCGGAACCAGTGTCGCGCACCGAAACAACTACGTAGTTCCCGGGTTTGGCGTCCAGATGCGGTAATTCGTCAGCATCGAGTAACGTAAGGTTACTGGCAGTGACGGTTAAGGTGCCCCCTGACGGCATCGCGTCGCGCGCGTTGACGCAGAGATTCATCAAGACCTGCTGCAGTTGCGTGGCATCGGCGAGAACCGGGCGCAAACCACGAGCTGCATTCTCCACAATGGTGATGTTCCGGGGAAATGTTTGTCCGATCAGCGTGATCGTTTCGGTGATGAGATGCTGGAGTTGCACCGGAATCCGTTCGCCTTCGACGCCGCGACTGAAGGTGAGGAGTTGACGGATAATTGCCGCGCCGCGCCGCGCCGATCCTTCGATCATCGCCACCATTTCGAGGTCCGGAGGTGCCAATGGGAGAGTCCGCAGCACGCCACTCGCCATCAAAACGGGCGAAAGGATATTGTTCAAATCGTGGGCGATGCCGGCGGACAAGGAACCGATCGCCTCCATCCGGTGCGTGCGCAGTGATTGATTATGCATTTGCCTGCGCTCGGTGATGTCCATGTGACAACCCATCATCCGCACGGGATTGCCATCAGCGTCGTGAAAGACTTCGCCGCGGGCATAGATCCACCGCCACGAACCATCTTTGTGGCGCATGCGGTATTCCTGTTCATGTGCGCCGTGCGGTTGAGTGAGGTAACGGCGCAATCGTTTGCCCATCGTGAGGTGGTCATCGGGATGCACCCGGCTTTCCCATTCGTTTAAATCAGTGCTGATCTCGTGCGCTTCGTAGCCCAACTGCCGTTTCCACTCGCGAGAGTAAATGACGCGATTCGACACTAGGTCCCAGTCCCACAGTCCGACGCTTGATGCCTGCACCGCCAAGCGCAGCCGCTCCACGCTCTCCCGCAATGTTTCTTCCGCGAGTTTCCGTTCGTTGATGTCCTCCACCACCGCCATATGAGTGGTCGGTTCCTCTCCGGGTTGCCAAAGTGGCGACACGGTCAGCATGACCCAAACCAAGTTGCCGTCCTTGCGCTTGTAGCGCTTCTCCATGCTGAACGCTCGAATCTCCCCGTTGATCAAGCGCTGCATATTTTCGAGATCAAGTGGCAGGTCGGTGGAATGCGTGATCGATTGAAAATCGAGCTGTTTCATTTCCTCCTCGGAATACCCCGCAATGCTGCAGTAGCGCTGATTCAACGCCAGAAAGCGCCCAGTCTTTGTATCAACTTCACCGACGCCAACCGCGGCCTGCTCAAAGAGGGCACGATAGCGCGACTCGCTGGCGCGCAAGGCCAGTTCAGCTTTTTTTCGCTCGCTGACGTCATGAAAGTAGACGGAGAGCCCGTCCGGGCCGGGGTAAAGATAGGTCAAATACCAACGGCCAAGAATATCGTGATAGGCTTCCAAGACTTCAGATTGCTGCGTCTCCATGGCGCGCTCAAATGCGACCTGAAACCGATGTTCTTCGTTCTCGGGAAACTCAGTCCAGACATGGCGGCCGATCAATTGGGCGGGATCGCGCCCGACAAGTTTACCCGCCTTTTCGTTTGCGTAAGTGTAGCACCAGTTCCGGTCAAACGCGACGACGGCGTCATTCACGCGTTCGAATACCTTGTTGAGTTGACCGCGCATCGCTTCGGCCTGCATCTCCGCCTGCTTTCGCTCCGTGATGTCGATGCTGATGGAAAGCATCGAATCGGATTTTCCGTTCGGGTCGCGCAGCAGCGTAGCGTGGGTTTCCAGCCAGCGCACCGTGCCTCGCTTGCCCTGCAAACGGTAGATGAGTTGACGGCTTTCCCCCGCGAAAATGCGCGCGACAAACGCGCGATAGGCGGGCAAGTCTTCGGCCACGACCAAGGAAGGCGCGGTGCTGTTCGCCAAAGCTTCCACCGAGTCCACTTCGATCATGCGCAACCCGGCAGGATTAACCTCCCGCAATTCGCCTTGGGGACCGATCAATTTTACGCAGGCGGGTTCGGCCTCAACAATCGCGCGGAAACGAGCGTCGCTCTCCGATTTGGTGCGCAAGGCGCGCTCGGTTTCCCGCTGGAGCTTCAGCGCGACCCGATGGAGCAGAATGAAATACCCGGGCAGAACACCGAAAAAGATAAAAAGAAAACCCACACCCCAGGGCAGCAGCGCATCGCGCAAATCACCGTCCACTTTTGCTGCGGGCAAATGCACGGCGAGCAGCCCGTTCAAATCCGCCGAATAGACATACGCCACGATCTGCGGCACTCCCTCGAAGCTCCGATTCCGGCCCGCCCAGCTTTGTTTGGATTGCAACAGGTCTTGCAGCGTCGCGGGCTCGCCCGGCTCCACCGCCAGGCGACTTCGACCAACATACCGCCCGACATTTTGAGGGCGACTGGTATTCAGCCGCAATCTCCCGTCGGCTCCGACCACGCAGAGAAAATCAATCCTTTCCTCGTTGGTTACTTCCCCCCAACGACGCTCGAGGGTGCGCAGCGCTGCATCGGGTGAAGGCGAATTTTCGATGGAGACACGCAGCACTTGCGCGAAATTCAGATTCGACTCCGCGAGACGGCGCGAATGGGCTGCGCGACTGGAAAGGTAGGCGAATTCCGCCAGAACAGCCGTGCCGAGCAACGCAGCCAAGGCCAATAAGATGGCCTGGCGGCGCAACCGCACCACCGGATCGGCTGTGAATCCAATTGTTTTTGCGGCCGGCGCGATATTGGGCTCAGCGAGCCAGCGCTGCAGAAAAAATAAGCTGGCGATCAGCAGGACGGAAACGATTGCCGCAAAAGCCTCGGCTACGCTATCCGCCAGCTTCTGCTCGGCGAGGATAGCGAACAGCGACGTGATGCGCCGAGCAAACATGATGCCGAGTGCGCCGGCGAGCAGGTAGGTCCACAGTCGTCGGGGTTGCCGAACGACGAGCAGCAACGAAAGGGCGAACGCTGCCGCTTGGAGGACGACCGAAAGAAGAACGATTTTCAATTCCACGGGGAACAGGCGTCGCAGCGGTTGGTTTGGTCAGATTTCGGAAACCGGAGAGTTGCGAAGGCATGCCGCCTGGACGGCGAAAATCGGAGATAGCGCGTCACGACTTCAGGTTAAACTACGCGACCAATGCGGCAAACCTTTTCCCGAAGCGCCGCCTGCCGTCCTGCTCCATCGGCGGGCATTTTTGACGTCAGACGAACGGAGGCTTATTCGGTTTCGCATCCAAAGTTTTGCGCACCATGGCGGACAACTGCAATGGATCATAGGGCTTGCCGAGAAAATTGGCCTTGCCGTCGAGTTGGAAATCCTTGCCGGCAATACTGGCACTGTAACCCGAGGTGTAGATGATGCGGAGGGCGGGCTTTTCGGCGATGAGTTGCTTGGCTAATTCCTGACCCGAGATGCCGGCCGGCATCACCAAATCCGTCAACAGCAGGTGAATTGCGTCCCGATGTTTGCGCCATACATCCAAGGCCGCCCGTCCATCGTCCGCGGTTAAGACCCGATAACCTAGCCGTTGCAGCACCAATTGGGCGATTTGCTGCACCGCCAATTCATCTTCTACCAGGAGGATCGTTTCAGTGCCGCTGACCGGGCGTGCTTTGGCCTCCGTCGGTTTCTCAGTCGGCATCGGCGCTTCCACCAGAGGCAAGAAGACGTGAAATACGGTGCCGAACCCGATCGTGCTTTCCACTTCGATGCCGCCACTGTGCTGTTGCACGATTCCGTAAACTGTCGCGAGCCCGAGTCCGGTTCCTTCGCCCACATCTTTCGTAGTGAAGAACGGTTCAAAAATGTGCGGCAGCACGTCCGCCGCGATGCCGGTGCCGGTGTCGCGCACACTGAGCACGGCAAACCGACCGGCAGTGGCTTGCGTCCAGCGCGCCGCTTCGTCGGCCGTGACGTCGCGTGACGCAATGCTGATTTCGAGTTGGCCGCCTTGCGGCATCGCATCGCGCGCATTGATGGCGAGATTGAGGAGCACTTGTTCCAACAACGCGCGATCCGCGTGGGTCCAAATCGGAGTATCCGAAAATTCGAGTCCCACCGAGATCTGCTCGCCCAACAAACGGCGCAACAACACCGACATGCCGCGCACCAATTCGTGCAAATCAAGATCCTGCTGTTGCATCACTTGGCGACGGCTGAAGGCGAGGAGTTGTCGTGTCAGCGCCGCCGCCCGATTGGCCGCATCGGCGATTTCGCCGACTGACTCCGTGACTTCGGCCGTGAAATCGGGGGTCGATTGCAACAAGGAAACCCGCCCCTTGATCACGGTCAGGATATTATTAAAATCATGCGCGATCCCACCGGAGAGCTGCCCGATGGCCTCCATTTTCTGCGACTGCCGCAGTTGCGCCTCCAAGCGCTTCTTTTCCGTGATGTCCTCAATGACGGCCATGCAGTATTGCGGCTTGCCGCCGCCTTCGCGGGCGATTGCGGAAACGGTGATATTCACCCACACCACGGCTCTATCTTTGCGAAGATAGCGTTTCTCAATCGTGTAGAAACGCAACTTTCCCTGACTCAACTGGAGAAACAATTCCAGGTCTTTATCCAAGTCTTCCGGATGGGTGATATCGCGGAAGGTCATTTTTTTCAGTTCTTCAATCGGGTAGCCGACGATGTCGGCGTAGCGTTGATTTATCTGCACGTAATCCGCCGACGCGATGTGCCCTTCCGCAATGCCGAGTGGGGCCTGCTCGAAAATTGCCCGAAGCCGCTCCTCGCTCTCGCGCAGCGCCGCCTCCACCTGCTTGCACTCGGTGATGTTCGCCTGCAACTCGCGGTTTTTCTGCTCCAGTTGCAGGGTCTTCTCCTCCAACTTGCGCACGAGCGCCTCGCTGTATTCCTTGAGCACCACTCTTTCTTCGCCCTCGGGCGCGCGGGCTGGCGTCGGTTCGTGCGACTCGGATTTCGCCAGGACTTCGCGGAGACGCGCCAGAAACGATTCGGGCTCGGCGGGCTTGAGGATGAAAGCGTCCGCACCCAGATCCAGCGCGAGCTTTTCATCCCGCGGCTCGGTGTAGGTGGCGGTGTAGACGATGAAGGGAATCTGCTTCAGCCGGTCGTCGGCCTTCCAGTGGCGCAGGAGCGTGTAGCCGTCCATCACCGGCATGAGCAGGTCGGAGATGATGAGTTCGGGCGGCGACTGGCGGGCCTTGACCAGCGCCTCGGCCCCGTGGCGCGCCTCGATCACCTCGTGGCCGTGGCCCGTCAGCAGGGCGCGCAGCAGGTAGAGGTTCTCCTCCTTGTCATCGACGATGACGATGCGGATCATGGGGTGGCCCTTTCGATGATTCTTGTAGGGCCACCGCTTGCGGTGGGCCGGGGTTGGAGAAGGATGCGACAGCCGATGCCACCCCGCGGTCCGGCGCAAGCGCCGACCCTGCCCTCGGCGTCCCGCCGAGGGCGGATCGGAGGATTCGGGCGGGACGCCCGAACCAGCACGCGGGACGCGTGCGCTCCCCAAACCATCGCGGAATCGAAACGTGGATGAGTGCGCTTCACGGCATGGCTCCTTCGGCCGCCGGGCGCAGGAAGGCCTCGACCTGCGTGACGAAGTTTGCGGGGTCGATGGGCTTCTCCAGGTAGCCGTTGCAACCGGCCGCCATGACCGTCTCGCGGTCTCCGGACATCGCGTAGGAGGTGACGGCGACGATGGGCACGGCGGCCAGCGCGGGGTTGGCGCGCAGCGCGCGGGCGACGGCGTGGCCGTCCATGCACGGAAGCTGGATGTCGAGCAGGATGAGGTCGAAACCGCCGCGCATGGCGAGGTCGAGGCCGATGGGGCCGGTGGCGGCATGGGTGACGGTATGGCCGCTCTGCTCCAGCAGGAACGTGGCGAGGTAGCGGTTCTGTTCGTTGTCTTCGATGAGGAGGATTTTAGCTTTCATGATTATTTTGGACTGCGGCGGGAAGCGAAGCGCCACGCCGCTTTGGAAACTCTCCGGCCGCAGCGGGAAAGCGGTGTCGCCGCTGCGCTCTGCCACCGCAGTCCAAATCTGCGTCGTGTTATCTCGTGGTTCATTTCTTCAGCGGCAGGGTAAAGGTGAACGTGCTGCCCTTGCCCCATTCACTCGCGGCGTGGATTTCGCCGCCCATCAACTCCGCCAGCTTCCGGCAGATCGCCAGCCCGAGGCCCGTGCCTTCGTGATTCCGCGAGAGGTCGGTGTCAATCTGCTGAAAGGGCTTGAACAAGATCTCCAAGTTTTCCGGCTTGATGCCCATGCCGGTGTCGTTGATGGCAAAGTTGAGAGTTGAGGGTTGAGAGTTGAGGGTTGTGGTCAGCGTCACCTCGCCGCGCTCGGAGAACTTGATGGCGTTGGTCAGCAGGTTGATCAGGATTTGCTCGACGCGCCGGGCATCGCTCACCGCCTCGCCGATCTCCGGCGCGACTTCCACGCGCAGGGCCAGCCCCTTCTTTTCCGCCAGCGGCTTCACGATGCCGACGGCCTTCTCGATGGACGCGCGCAAATCAAACGGCTCGCAACCCACCTTCAGTTCGCCCGCCTCGATCTTCGAGAGGTCGAGAATGTCGTTGATGAGCGCGAGCAGGTGCCGCGCGCTGTTCTGCACCATGCCGAGTTGTTTCGTCTGCTCCGGGTTCAACGGCCCGGCCAGTCCCTGGAGAATGATGCCGGTGAAGCCAAGGATGGAATTGAGCGGCGTGCGCAGCTCGTGCGACATCGTCGCAAGGAAGGCGGACTTGAGCCGGTCGGCGCCTTCGGCGCGCTCCTTCGCCTCGACCAGCTCGACGGCCCGCCGCCGCAGATCGGTGTTGAGCTGTTTGACGCGGAGCTGCGCCACGCCTCGCTTGGAAATTTCGCGACGGATGCGCCAGCCGGCCAGTCCTAGGAACACCGCCACCAGCACCCCAAACCCCACGAGCACGCCCAAGGTTCGGCGTCCGCTCGCGCTTCTTGCGCGGTCGCGCTCGGCGAGGAGCTGCTGCTCTTCCGCTACGATCTGCGCCACCACGGTGCGAATCTCCTCGGACACGATCTGCCCCTCGTCGCTGAGGAAGATCGCCTGCGCTTTCGCGAAGCCGTTGGTCCGGCGCGCCTCGAGCTTGGCCGCGGCGATCGCCAGCCGGTGCTCGATCAGCGGCGGGAGCGTGGCGATCCGCTCCTGCTGGCGGGGATTGTCGAGGGTGAGGTGTTTCAACCGCTCGAAATCGCGGGCAACCGCTGCGACGCCGGTCCGGTAAGGCGCAAGGTAGCGCTCATTGCCGGAGATGATGTAGCCGCGCATGCCGGTCTGCACGTCCACGAGGTCGCCCAGCAACGTGCCGGCGGCGTTGATGACCTGGTGTGTGTGTGCGACCAAAGCGGCGTCGGCCTTGAAGGTGACGAGACTGCGCACGGCGAGCGCGCCGACCAGCAGCAGCGCCAAGCCCGCCCCGACGAAGGCCGCGACGGTGAGTTTCTCGAGCGACCATTTTTTCCCGGCTCCGCGGGCCGCCACGGATTGCACCTCTTCGTCGGCCTGCCGGTGCGCGGCGAGCGCGCGGCGCAGTTCGAGCTGGTTGACGACATGGCGGCTCAGGGCGCGCAACGCCTCCAGTTGCGCCGCACTCAATTCGCGCGGGGTGCGGTCGATCACGCACAATGTGCCCAAGGCGTGGCCGTCGGGAGCGATGAGCGGCGCGCCAGCGTAAAAACGGATGTCCGGGGCACCCGTCACGAGCGGGTTGTCGGCAAAACGCGGGTCGAGCCGCGCATCGCGCACCTGCATCACCTCGTCCGCGTGCAAAATCGCGTGCGCGCAAAAAGCGAGGTCGCGCGGGGTCTCGGTGGCGTCGAGGCCGACCTTGGATTTGAACCACTGGCGGTTCTCGTCGATGAGCGAAACGAGGGCGATGGGCGTCTGGCAGATCTGCGCGGCGAGCAGCGTGAGATCGTCGAAGGCCTGCTCCAGCGGCGTGTCGAGAATGTCGTAGCTGCGCAGGGTTGCGAGCCGCTGGGATTCGTTGGGCGGGAGCCGCGCATTCATGGGGTGAGGGGTTGGGGCGCCACGTGTCCGATCAGCGCCCCCGTAGAACAGCGTGCGAGCGGGCCGATTGAACGCAAGCCAAGGCGGTGCGCAAATTTGCTCTCGCCCCCCGCCCCTCCGTCCTCTGTCGTTCGCCCAATGACCTCCGCCGAAATCCGCCAGTCCTTCCTCGATTTCTTCGCCGCCCACAGCCACACGACCGTGCCTTCGGCGTCGAAGCCATGACCGATGCGATCCTCGCCAATCTTTGATTCACCACGGAGGCACAAAGGACACAAAAGTGCAGAATGATTTGGAGACTCTCACCAATCGGGTGATTGGGGCAGCGATCGAAGTTCATA
>CAMTVI010000001.1:0-91498 GCA_947085165.1 uncultured Opitutaceae bacterium | reverse complement strand
ATGATTGACTGTTGGATGCTCACTTTGAGTAGGTTCATTACCCCTCCGGCGAAGCCGTCTTCACCGTCGACGTAAACAACCCTCTCAACGTGGCTGGTTTTGACCCGGCCCTAACTGGCTGGTTTTACCCGGCCCGTGACACTGGATTAGCACGACAAGCATTTTAACCACAGATAGATGGGTGATTCGACATCCACTTATCTGGGTTGTGCCGCAAGGGGGCGGACGCTTGCCGGCCGGGGCCGCTTTACTCGGAACGCGCGCGCCGACGGGCCGATTCGAGCCGAATCATCAGAATGCTGATGTCAGCGGGATTCACGCCGCTGATGCGACTGGCTTGCCCAAGCGTGGTTGGGCGGAAATGCTGGAGCTTCTGCGCGCTCTCGTGGCGCAGGCCTGGAATTTGCAAGTAATCGAGATCAAGCGGCAACTTGATGCGGTCGCTGTCCTTGAGCCGTTCAATCTGCCGCAACTCGCGCTCCAAATAGCCGCGGTAGCGCACCCGATAAATCACTTCCTCGCGGACGGGAGCGGTCTCCGTCTCCAACTCCGCTGGCAGCGCCAAAGCCTCGTCGCTGCGCCGAATCAAGTCCGCCCACAGGCCGGTGCCACTGCGGTTCTTTTCGAGCCAATCGGTCCAGTAATTGATTCGTTCAAGCTTATGTTTGATTAATAACAAACGATTGCAGGACAACAGCTTAAGATTTTCTGAGTGACCATGCAGGCGTAGTTCGGCGCTGCCGTGATTTAGGAGCAAGCGATACTCCGCGCGGCTGGTAAACATACGGTAGGGCTCGTTCGTTCCCTTGGTCACGAGGTCGTCGATCAGCACACCAATATAGGCTTCATGACGACCCAAAACGAGCGGTTCCTCTCCCCTCGCCTTTTGCACCGCATTGATGCCGGCAATCAGTCCTTGAGCGGCCGCTTCTTCGTAGCCGGACGTGCCGTTGATCTGGCCGGCGAGGAAGAGGCCTTCGACCTTGCGCGACTCCAGCGACGGGAAGAGTTGTTGCGGCGGCGCGAAATCATATTCCACGGCATACGCCGGTCGCAACAGCGTTGCCTGTTCCAAGCCGGGAATGCTGCGCACGAGCTTCACCTGCACATCGAACGGCAGACTCGTGGAAAGTCCATTAATGTAATATTCGTTGGTGTGACGCCCTTCCGGCTCCAGATAGAGCATGTGGCGCGGTTTATCGACGAAGCGGACGAACTTGTCTTCAATGCTCGGGCAATAGCGCGGCCCGGTGCCGACAATCTCGCCGGAATACATCGCCGATAAATGGAGATTATCCCGCACGATCTGCGCCGATTCGGGCGTCGTGTAGGTAATCCAGCAGGAAACCTGTGCTTCGCCGGGCATCCAACCGAGGCGCCGCTCGCCGCGCTGTTCCACGTGGAACAAATCCGCGTCGCCGCGGGTGTCGTGGAAGGCAAAGAGCGTCGGCTCAGCGTCGCCGCGCTGTTCCTCCAGCTTGCTGAAGTCGATGCTGCGGCCGAGAATTCGCGGCGGCGTGCCGGTTTTCAGGCGCTGCAGCTCGATGCCAGCCTCCAGCAAGCTCGCCGAGAGCGTCTTCGCGCTAAAATCGCCGAGGCGGCCGCCTTCGTTTTTGTTTTGGCCGACGTGCATCAGGCCGCGCAGGAAGGTGCCGGTGGTAATGATCACTGTCTTGCCGCGAAACTCGATGTCGAGATTAGTGCGGCAACCGACGACGCGCCCAGCTTCAAAAATAAGCCCCGTGACCGTCGCCTGAAAGATTTGTAGGTTCGGCTGCAGCTCGAGTGTATGCTTCAGGCGAAACTGATAGGTCTTTTTATCACATTGCGCGCGCGGCGCTTGCACCGCGGGGCCCTTAGAGCCGTTGAGCAACCGGAACTGTATTCCCGTGACGTCGGTGTTGATCGCCATTTCACCACCGAGCGCATCGATCTCGCGGACGATCTGGCCTTTTGCCTGGCCGCCGATCGCCGGGTTGCAACTCATCTGGGCGATCGTATCGATGTTGCCGGTGAGGAGGAGGGTGGACGCCCCGCGCCGCGCCGCGATCAGGCACGCCTCGACTCCGGCGTGTCCGGCGCCGCAAACAATCACATCATACTCTGGAAAACTCGCGCTCACGTTATATTTTGATGTCGAACTTATTTGCCGATACAGAACGAAAGGAAGAGAGCATCGAGGATCCGCTCATTGTCCACGCGGCCGGAAATCTCACCGAACGCATGCAGCGCATCTCGCAAGTCACTGGACAGCAACTCGGTAGGTTCACCGGTGGCGAGCTTGCGCTCCGCCGCGGCGAGGGCGTCGGTGGCGCGACGGAGCGCCTCGGCGTGACGCGCATTGATGGCAATGACCTCATCGCCGACGTCGGTGCGGAACGAATCCGCCAGCGTCGTCAACGTCGCGCGCAGTTCGTCAAACCCATCGCCGGTCAGCGCCGAGAGGTGCAGTGAGGGCAGTTCGGTGCGCGCCGCGGCGTCGGGAGCGAGATCGCTCTTGTTGAGCACGGCGATCGTGTTGCGCGGCGTGAGCAATTTCGCAAGTTCGGTCGGCAGCGCGGGCAGGGGAGCGGTGGAGTCGATCACCCAGAGGAAAAGGTCCGCGTTGGCGGCCTGTTCGAGCGCTTTCGTCATGCCGCGTTGCTCCAGCGCGGTCGGGGCGGAGTTGAAACCGGCGGTATCGATGAGCCGCAGCGCGTGTTCGCCGACCGAAATCGTTTCTTCCAAGTAATCGCGTGTCGTGCCGGGCTCGGCGCTGACGAGCGCGCGATCGTGGCCGACCAGACGATTGAGCAAACTGCTTTTGCCCGCGTTGGGCTCGCCGACGATGATCGTGCGAATGCCGGAGCGCAGCATCTCGCCGTAATGGCCCGTCGCCAACAGCGCCGCCGTGCCGGTCCGGAGTTGGCGCAACAGGTCCGCCGCCGCGCCGCGATCCTCCGGTGGCAGGTCTTCTTCGGGAAAATCAATGTAGGCCTCAACCATTGCCAAAGCATTGATTAACAGTTTGATAAGTTCATCCATTCGCCTCCCGAGCGAGCCGCGCAATTGCTGATTTGCCGCCGCCAACGCGCGCTCACTGCGCGCGTGGATGAGGTCCATCACGGCCTCGGCCTGACTCAAATCAATCCGACCGCTGAGAAACGCGCGCTTGGTAAATTCCCCGGCTTCCGCCGAGCGGCAACCGCGCTGCAGCAGGTCGCGCAGGATTTTTTGTGCGATGAAGGGGTTGCCGTGACACGAGATTTCCAACGTGTCTTCGCCCGTGTAGGAGTTCGGCGCGGCGAAGAATGTCGCCAGCACATCGTCGAGCACCGTGCCATCGACCGAGCGAAAATCACCATGCAGCGCAACGCGGGGTAGGGCGAGTTCGCCGAAAATCGCTCGCCCGATCTCTCGCGTGGCCGGCCCGCTCAGGCGCACCACCGCAATCGCCGCCGTGCCGACGGGCGTCGCGAGAGCTGCAATTGTGTCTGTAGAGCCAACCATTCCCCCCACGCAAAGCCAGCGCGCCGCCATAGGCAAAGGGAAATCCTGCGGATTGCCGGGTTCAAGCCACGCTGCTCGCTGGGAACAACTCCGCCACCCGCCGCGCGCGGTAGTTAAAAATTCCCTCCACCTGCCGCCGCACCCATAGTCGTTCCGCCAGCCAGCCCAACGGACCCCAGCCGATCTCGTAGGTCACGCGGTCGGTCATCTGCACGCCACCGGGCACGACCCCGAAGCGATGTTCGTGATACCAAAAGCGGTAGGGACCGACGCGTTGCTCGTCGACAAAGTAGGCGCCCTCGCGCACGTGCCGGATTTCCGTGCGCCACCGCAGCCACAGCCCCGGCAGCGGCGCGATGCGGTAATCGATCAATTGCCCCGCATACATCGTCGTCGCCGGAGGACCCAACCGGCGAAAGCGCAACGATGGCGGGGTGAGCTCGTTCAAGTTCTCCGGCGTGGAGAAAAATTTCCACACCGCATCCAGCGGTGCGGCGATGAACTGCTCGCGAACAAGTTGGGCGCACATGCGCGCATCCTAGCCAGAAAAGCGCCCAACGCCACCGCGAAGCATTTTGCCCGCGACCCGCCCGCCGACGGAGCGCCGAACGAATGTCGGGCCGCGGCGCGCGCAATCACGCGCGCAGAATTTTCTCCATCGCTTTCCCCTTTGCCAATTCGTCGATCAATTTATCCAGATAGCGAATCTCCCGCATCAACGGATCGGCAATGTCCTCCACGCGCACGCCGCACACGACGCCTTTGATCAGCGCGCGGGCCGGATTCAGTTTGGGTGCTTCGCCGAAGAAGGTTTCGAAGTCCTTTTGTTTCTTCAGTTGTCCTTCGAACTTCCGCTGCGTGTAACCCGTCAGCCAGCAAATGATCGCGTCCACCTCCGCCTTTGTGCGCCCCTTCTTCTCCGCCTTCGCGACGTAGTAGGGGTAAACATTCGCAAAACTCGTCGTGTAAATCCGATGCTTGGTAGTCATAGGGCGGGGGACAATCGGACGTTACTCTTGCAACACCCGCGGACGAGCGTGGAGTCAGCGCGGTAGACTAGCCGGCGCTGCTGAGTGAAGTGGTGCCGCGGGCAAATCAGGGCGTCGGCTATCGCTCCTAACGCTACAAGCAGAATGCCGATTCCGGGTTTCTCCACCTTTCTTTCGCCGATCAGCACAAGTTATTCTGGCAAACTACGCGATCCGGCATCAGCCGGTGCGGACAAATCAATCGAGCCCTCGAAATGCACTTCTCCGAATTACTATAGCGCCTGCTTACTCGGATTTCTTAGGCGGACCGGGGAGTGTGAGTGGCACGGTCATCGGCGGGGCGAAGGTCGGCGCTTGCACGTCGATCGTCGGCGCGGTGCTTGGGGCGGGCGTTAATGTCGGGGCGCGCGGTGGCACCATTCGCTCGGCCATCGTCTCGGCGGCAGGCACGGGAATCGCAGAGGGATTCTTCATTTCGCCCTGCAACACTTTCGCGCGGGCTTCGGCGCGGGTGAGGTCGTCGGGCCGGCGCTTCAGGCGCTCGCGCACTTGTTGTTCGGCCATCGATACCGCGCCGTGTTTCGTCGCGACAATCAGCCACGCGAGCCCTTCGACGTAATCGCGTTTCACGCCGCGACCGCTTACGAGCATCGCACCGACATTGTGCATCGCTTCCGGCACGCCGCGCTGCGCGGCTTGCGTGTAGAAATCAAACCCGCGCGCGCGGTTACGCTCCACGCCGAGACCGTCGTGATAAATTTTACCGAGACGGAACAACGCATCCGGATGTCCGGCACTGGCCGCGCGCTCGAAGTAATTGCGCGCTTCCTTCACGTTGGCGGCAACGCCGTCGCCGTTTATCAAGCGATCACCGAGTTCGAAACACGCGTCCGTGTCACCGCGGTCCGCGTAGCCGCGCAGCTCCTCGACGTTTTTCCACGCCGGACCCTTCGCTGTGCCGATCCACACGGGCGCCGCGATTTTTTCCGCGCCGACGAGCGGACTCGCAAGCAGCGCGCCGACGAAGAACGCGAAGCCGAAAGTGCAGCAGCGGAGAAGTGGGAAACGTGAGGGCATGGCGAAGTTTTCTTCGCGTAGTTTCGCGCGGACGCGAACAGCGGGCGACAAAAAAGCCGCCGAAGGAATCGGCGGCTTGTGGACGGTTGGCGCGGTGATGCGTGCGCTGGGTGCGGGTTACTCGGTGGTGTCGCCGGTGACGGATTCGCCGCCTTTCACGCTTACTTTTTCGAGTAGCGCAGCCTTGATCTTTGCGGCGAGCTTCGGGTCTTGGCGAAGCGCTTCCTTGGCGGCTTCGCGACCTTGGCCGACGAGATCACCGTTGAACGCAATCCACGCGCCCTTCTTCTCGAGCACCTTGTGTTCCACGCCGAGATCGATGAGCGAGCCGGTGGCGGAGATGCCTTCGTTATACATGATGTCGAATTCGCACTCGGTGAACGGCGGTGCGACTTTGTTCTTCACCGCTTTGAGCTTCGTGCGATTGCCAATGACGCGGCCGTCCGGCGCCTTGAGTTGGTCCTTGCGGCGAATGTCGAGGCGGACGGAACAGAAGAATTTCAACGCGCGACCACCGGAGGTCGTTTCAGGGCTGCCGAACATGACGCCGATCTTTTCGCGAATCTGATTGGTGAAAATACACACGCATTTCGTCTTGCTGACGACCGCGGTGAGGCGACGCATCGCTTGCGACATCAGGCGCGCTTGCGCACCGACAGTGGCATCGCCCATTTGGCCATCGAGTTCGGCGCGCGTGGTGAGCGCGGCGACGGAGTCGAGAATGATAACGTCGATCGAGTTGGAGCGAATCAGTGTCTCCATGATGTTGAGTGCGTCTTCACCGGAGTCGGGTTGCGACACGAGCAAGTCGTCCAAATTAACACCGACGATACGCGCATACTTCGGGTCGAGCGCGTGCTCGACGTCGATGAAGGCCGCGAGCCCGCCCTGGCGCTGTGCTTCGGCGATGACACTCAAGCAGAACGTCGTTTTGCCGGACGATTCCGGGCCGTAGATTTCGATGATGCGGCCTTTGGGGAGACCACCCACGCCGAGCATCATGTCGATGGCGAGCGAGCCGGTGGACAGCGTCTCGATGTTCATGCGAGTGTTGCTGCCGAGGCGCATGATCGAGCCTTCGCCGAACTGCTTCGTGATGGAGGAGACGGCGAGTTCGATATTTTTCTCGCGACCCGGGGTGATCATTTTGGTTTCGGTTTTGGAGGACTTATCGGCTTTGGACATGGGAATAAGGGAGTGGAATTGAAGGGGGAGCTTACGCGACAGCGATGACAGCGTTATGTCAGTAGACTTTTCGGGCGGTGGCGAAAGCGCGCAAGCGCGTAGTCGCGAAAAAACCACCTGATTTTAGGATGAGAACGAACTTGCACTGGAATCCGGCAAGCATCCACGCGCCGGAAATGCCCGCACTCAGACACTCAACCACCAGATGCCGAGGAGCAGCGTGAGAATCGCGATCGGCGTGCCGGCTTTGAGGTATTCGCTGAAGCTGAGTGGCACGCCGCGGCGACGGGCAATTTCGGCGACGATCAAATTCGCCACCGAGCCGAGCAAGGTGAGATTGCCCGCCAACGTCGTCGCCATCGCTACGGTTAACCACGCCGCCGTTGGGTCGAGCAACGTCGGCACGACGGGACGCAGCAACATCACCGCCGGCACATTCGAGACAAGATTGCTCAACACCACCGAGACGCCCGCCAGTGATGCCGCGCCGCCCTCCGTCCACGGGCGCAACACCGCGAAAAGATGCGCGCCGAGTCCGGAAGATTCGATCGCACCAGTGACGACGAAGAGCGCCGCAAAAAACACCAGCAGGCTCCAATCGATTTCGCGAAACACGCGTTCCGGTTTCAACCTACGTGTGAACAACAGCAGCGCAGCACCGCCGAGTGCGGCGAGGGGAATCGGCGCACCCGCAATCAACGCGACCAACAACAGTGCCGTGGCGACGAGACTCTTGCGCAACAGCGGCAGATAAATCCGCGGCGCGCGCGCGATTGGTGCCATGAGCTCAACGGGGGCAAATTCACGGCGATACACGACGACGATCACGCACCAAATCACGACGAGGCCCGCGGCCGCGATCGGCGCGAGCGCGACGAAAAAATCGACGAAGCCGATGCCGGACGCCATCGCGACGAGCATGTTTTGCGGATTGCCCATCACGGTGGCGACGGAGCCGACGTTGGCCGCAGTGACGAGCGCGACGAGGTAGGGCAGGGGATTGCGCCGCAGTGCGAGCACCAGTTCGAGCACGAGCGGCGTCATCATCAGCGCCATCGTGTCGTTGAGAAACAGCGCCGACAGCACGCCCGACGAAACGATGATCCACGCCAGCAAGCGTCGCGGCGTGCGCGCCCGTCGAATTAGCCCTGTCGCCACGAGGTGAAAAAATCCCGCGAGGCGCAGGTTGACGTTGATGACCATGAGGCCGAAGAGGAGCGCGATCGTGTTCCAATCCACTGCGCGATACGCCTCTTCCAACGGGATCAGACCGAGCGCGATGAGCAACGTCGCGCCGACGAACGCGAGCGTTGCGCGATTCATCCGCAGTCCAGGCCAACGCCCAATCGCCACGCCGATAAGCGTGAGTCCCGCGATGAGCGCCGTAGCGGCGAGTTGCCAGTTCATGAACGACTTACTCGGTCAACGCATACACCGCAAACGACGCGAGCCAGTGCGCGCGCGTGAAATCTTGCGAGTCCAACAACGGCATCGCGGCGGCGAAATGTTCGGCCGACGCCGTGGCGCAGACTTCACGCAAAGCGTCCTGTGCGGGCAAGAGTCCGCCGAGGCGGTGCCACACCCACGCGCGATTCAGATTCAAGCCGATGAGGTGGCCGATTTTCGGGTCGCCCGGATCACTCACCAACGCCGGATGCAGGAGACTCGTTGGCTGGCCTTTCGCAATGTGCGGCAGGAACTGGGCGAACCATTGCGCAAAGGCCACGGGCGGCAAGATGCGGCCCATCAAACCGGCTTCGACCAGCGCGGGAGAGAAAAAATCTTCGCCGCACGGTTCGAGGTGCGCAGGATAATCGCGATCGCGGCCAAACCACGCGGCAGCCCGGCTCGTGCAGAGCAACTTGAGTTCCTGATCGCCGACCGAGCGCGCCCAATTGAGTGCAAACGCCGTCGCAAACGCCGTGTTGGCGTGCACGCCATGCCGCACCGGATAAGTGAGCGAGCGAAAGTAGTGCATGAAACCGTCGCGAATTCCCGCGACGAACGGCCCCATCACGGCGGCGAACTCGGCGTCGTAGCACCGCAACTCCTGCTCTAATTTCAGCGCCCACGCCCAGCCGTAGGGACGTTGAAAGGCGGGACGGCCGGGGCTGGCCATGTATGCGGTTTCCGCGGCAAGATTTTCTGCAGTGAGATTTTCGCGCAGGACGAGGTCGATCGCGGGCCGCTCGGGCAACTGCGGGAAAATCCGCACCAAGCGCACCATCATCCAGTGTTGGTGGACACAGGAATGCCAATCAAAGCTGCCGTAAAATGCCGGATGCAGGTCGCGCGGCGCACGCACGTCATCGGCCGAGTTGAGCAGATTGAATTCCGCCCGCGGATACTCCCGCCGCACATTGTCGAGTGCGAGGCGCGCGAAAGCCGAGGCCATTTGCGGGGTGAGGGCGGGCAGGGAGGCGGACACGGAGGTCACACTAAGGGACAAAACTTGCAGTTGAAGAAGAAAACCGTGCGAATAGGTTAAGACTTCGTTAGTCTCTCTCGATACACCACGAATCATCCATGAAGATCAAAGCTTACCTAAAACCTCACTGCGGCTGGAGCAACGGCGTGCGCGCCATCATGCGCAAGCATGGCCTCGCCTTTGAGGACATCGACATCATCAACAACCGCGCCAGTTACGAAGAAATGGTCCGCAAGTCGGGCCAGCCACTTTCGCCCTGCGTGGAAATCGACGGCATCATGCTCGCCGATATTTCCGGCGAGGAAGTTGAAAACTACATGCTTTCCAACGAGCTGGTAAAACCCAATGCCGTCGCGACGGACGTCGCGACCGATGCCGGGTGCTCTGATGAAGAGCATGCGCGCATGCAGGCCAAGCCGGTGCGCTTCTTCTAAGAAACCCACGCGCGAATTCACTTTCGAAGGCCGGTCGCCGTTGCGCGCTCCGGCTTTTTTTGTGCCCGCAAGACCGAATGTGGCGAATGATTTAGCGGGGTAGGTTGCGCGCTCGCCGCGCCACCAACACGGGCAACGTCACGGTAGAAATCATCGACCTCGGCAAAGCACGAACGCTTCGCCGACTCAGAACAGCAGCCGCGCGCGGATCGTGCCGGTGACGGTTTGCAGTTCGTCGATGGCGACTTCGCTCGCGGACGCATCGATATCCATCACGCAAAAGCCGATGTGTTCGTTGGTCTGCAAGTATTGCGCGGAGATGTTCACGCCGCGGCGGCCAAATTTTTCGTTAATGTGTGCCAACACGCCGGGAACGTTGCGGTGCACGTGCAACAGGCGGCATTTGCCCGTTCCGGCGTGCTCCGGGAGCGTGACCTCGGGGAAGTTAACTGCGGTCACCGTCGATCCGTTGTTCGAGTAACGAATCAGTTTCTCGGCGACTTCGAGGCCGATGTTTTCCTGCGCCTCGACGGTCGAGCCGCCGATGTGCGGCGTGAGGATGACGTTGTCGAACTTGCGCAACGGAGAGTGAAATTCCTCGTCGTTGCCCTTGGGCTCGACCGGAAACACGTCGATGGCCGCGCCGCCGATGTGACCGCGGGTAAGCGCGTCAGCGAGCGCGTCGATATCGACGACAGTGCCGCGCGCGGCGTTGATCAGATGCGCGCCCTTTTTCATGTGGGCGAGTTGGGTGCGGCCGATGAGGTTGCGTGTCGAGGAGGTCTCGGGAATGTGCAGTGTCACGACGTCGCTCTCGGCGAGCAGGGCGTTGAGTTTCGAGACAGGGCGCGCGTTGCCGAGCGGAAGTTTGCCGGCGATGTCGTAGAAAACCACGCGCATGCCAAGATGTTCGGCGAGGATGCCGACCTGCGTGCCGATGTGGCCGTAGCCGACGATGCCGAGCGTCTTGCCGCGCACTTCGACGCTGCCTTCGGCGCTCTTCGTCCAGCCGCCGCGGTGCACGAGCGCGTTTTTATGAGGAATACCGCGCAGCAGCATGATGGCTTCGCCGACGACTAGCTCGGCCACGCTGCGCGTGTTGGAATACGGGGCATTGAACACCGGGATGCCGCGCAAGGCCGCCGCGCGCAGATCCACTTGATTGGTGCCGATGCAAAAACAACCGATGGCGGTGAGTTTCGGCGCGGCGGCGAGGATTTCCTCGGTGATCTCGGTGCGGGAGCGGATGCCGAGAAAATGCACATCCTTCAGTGCGGTTTTCAACGCGTCGCCCGCGAGCGACTTGGGCAGCGTGCGCGTGGCGGTGTAGCCGTCCTCGTGGAAGGCTTCGCCGGCTTTCACGTGAATGCCCTCCAGCAGCAGGCACTTGATGCGACGTTTTTCGAAGGAGAGCTTTTGCATGCGGTTGCCCACGTTCGCGGGATTTGGCGTCAGCGGCAAGGACGCGCTGTGTCACGCGCGCGCGCTGGAGTGGTGGGGTTGGGTGGGCGAGTGACTGACAGAATAACAAGGGGCTGCCATTGACCACCCGCGGGTGTAGCGGCTAACATGCAGGATATGGCGAAGAAAAAAATCGAAGTTTCAGTGCGGCGGGCGACCAAGGCCGATATCCCGCGTTTGATGGCGCTGAACCGGGCCGCCTACCCCGTGATGGCCGAGGAAAATGTGGTGTGGAGCGAGGCGCATTTGCTCAGTCACCAGCGGACGTTTCCCGAGGGGCAATTTGTGGCGGAAATAGAGGGCAAGATCGTTGGCGCGGCCGCTTCGCTGATTGTCGATCTGGGCCGGGAACCCCTGCGACATCACACGTGGAGCGGCATCACGGACAGCGGTTACTTTACCAATCACGATCCGGAGGCGGACACGCTCTACGGCGCGGATGTCTATGTGCATCCCGACGCGCGCGGTGCAGGTGTCGGGGCGCATCTTTACGAAGCGCGTCGCGAACTCTGTCGGCGCCTCAACAAACGCCGCATTCTCGCCGGTGGGCGGTTGTGGAATTACATGGATCAGGCCGCCAACATGTCGCCGGCCGAATACGCGCAACGCGTCGCGGCGGGCGATTTGCGCGATCTCGTGCTCAGCTTTCAAATTTTCCACGGCTTCCAATTGCGCGGCGTCATGCCGAATTATCTGCGCGATCCACGCAGTCACAATTGGGCGAGCCTGATCGAGTGGCTAAATCCCGACTATCAACCGGTGCCGCACGGTCGCCGCAAAGTTCGTCTCGCTTGCGTGCAATACAAGATGCGCAAGGTGCAATCCTTCGCCGATTTTGCGCGCCAAGTGACCTACTTCACCGACGTCGCCGCCGACTACGAAGTCGATTTCGTGATGTTTCCCGAGCTGTTCGGCGTGCAATTGCTCTCCGCCACCGACGCCAAGACGCCGCTCGAAGGCATGCGCCAGTTGGCCGACTACACGCCGCGTCTGGTCAAGCTCCTGCAGAAACTCGCGCAGCGTTACGGCATCACGATCATCGGCGGCAGTCATCCGGCGATGGTCGACGACGAGTTGCAAAACATCTGTCACATCTGCCTGCCCGACGGGCAAATTTTCGCCCAACCAAAACTCCACATCACGCCGAACGAACGCAAATGGTGGGGCATCACGGGTGGCGACACGCTGCAGGTGATCGACACCCCGAAGGCGCGTATCGGCGTGCTCATTTGCTACGACGTCGAATTTCCCGAAGCCGCCCGCACGCTGGCCGACGCCGGCGCGGAGATTCTCTTCGTGCCCTTCTGCACCGACAACCGTCAGGGATACCTCCGCGTGCGTTACTGCGCCGCCGCCCGCGCCATCGAAAATCAAATCTACGTCGCACTCGCGGGCAACGTCGGCAATTTGCCCGACGTCGCCAACATGGACATTCAATACGGCCAAGCCGCCGTGCTCACGCCGTCCGATTTCGATTTCGCCCGCGACGGCATCGCCGCCGAATCCGACTCGAACGAGGAAACCGTGCTCATCTGCGATCTTGATTTGGACACACTGCACGATTCGCGCAGCACCGGCACCGTGACCCCGCGCCTCGACCGCCGCGCCGACCTCTTCAAAGTCGTCGCTACCGTGCGGGCACCTCACAAAAAACCGGCCAAACCCCGCGACGGCCCGCTCGGCGATCAGCCCGACGGACAATTCTAACGCAACTCACACCTGTTTTTCCATGGGCTCGAAACCTATTCCCGGTTCCAGCGGTGAAGTGCTCACCTGTTTGCCGTCGGCCTATTTGCCGCACGCCGCGACTGGCCTGCTGCATCTGCCGCGCTTTCTCGCCAAGTGCCGCTACGTGAAAACGCACGGCGCGCTGCCGCCGAGCTACGCGAAGAATTACAAACGCGGCATGGACCGCTTTCTCTCATTGCACCTCGGTATCGAGCCGGCCGCGGTTGAAAAAATCGTGCACGACGCGATGGAGGCCGGCGCGGACACCGCCGAAATCGATCGCCAACTTCTCGCGCTCTTTCCCGCCGACGTGCGACCGGCGGAATGGAATCGCAACTACGTGCAAAAAGGCATGACGCCGAGCGGCCGCGATTTTTTGCGTGAAGCGCTGACCAACATGGGTTGCGCCGATCGCGTCGAGCAGATCGTCAGCGTCGTGGATTTAATCGAATTCGACGAAGGCCGAATCGAGTAGCGCGAGGCGTCGTTGGTTGGCGCGCAGCCGACTATCTGTCGGTGTTTCGCGGCGGCCGGGGGAGCCAGCGCGGAACGCTATTCTTGTAGTCTCCATACATCGCGCCGAAGCGATAATCCAATTCGTTTTCCTCGTGCAGGACGACGTAGAGTTGGAAAAAGCACACCAAAACGATCCAATAGACGGCGATGTGCCACGAAAGCAGGAAGATCGACTCGCCTGCGACGACCGAGATCGCGGCGAGGTAAAGCGGGTTGCGCACCCAGGCGTAAGGACCGCGTTGAATTAATTTCTTTGGCGGATCGATCGGAGCCGGCGTGCCGCGCCCGCGACGCATCAACTGCCAAATGCTCAACAAATAAACCAAGAGTCCGGCCCCGGCAAAAATCAGCCCGACCCAGTGCTGGACACCCAGGTTTTTTGGCCAGACGACGTTTCGTTCAAACCAGTTGAGTGGCAGCCAGACCACAATCATGCCCGGCACGATGAGGGTAAAGAGGAGGTTCTTGAGAAAGAGGACCACAGGGGTAATTGAGACATTCGGCCCAGGCCGACTATTCCCTGCTTTTCGGGCGTGCGGCAAGCACCGTTACGTGAGGTCGTCCGATATGCCAAGTATAGGGCCCGGGCGCGTTGCCTCACACCGGCGGGGTGCCGCTGGTGGGGTTTTCGTGTTCGATGCGGGCGCGCGTTTTCTCGAGACTTTGGTGCACCAACTGGCCCATCGTCGTGCAACTGAGGAAATCCTTCGAGCCATAGTGGTCGGCGAGTCCTTCGCGGAGTTGGTGCACGTTTTCCGGTGGCGCGATCGGATCTACCGTCATCGCTTCGAGCAGGGCGTTGAGTCGTTGGCTGGCCAACTCGGCGCGTTGCAACATCAAGGTCTGTTCCTCGCGCTGGTATTGGTAGGCCGTCTTGGCATGCAGGTGCGTGAGGCAAAAATCAACCAACGGCGTGTTGTCCTTAAAAAACTGCGGGAGATAGAAATTCTTCCGCCCGTTGTGGCTTTGTTGGTCGAAATCCATCGCGCGGATGCGCACTTGCGCGCCTTCGAAGTCCGGCGTGATGACAACCACGAAATTGTAACTGCGCATGTCGCCGAGCAGGCGGATGAAGCAGCGCTCGTTGAACTTCACCAACTCCTTCGCGATGCGGATTGGGCGCAGCGTGGGGTCGTTCAGCCAGTTGTCGATAAACACGTCGCCCGGCACGCCCGCGATGTGTTCCTCTACCAGCGTGTTGCCGTGCGTCATGAAGTTGAGCCGGTTCGGCGAGAGCAAATGCTCCAGCTCCAGTCCGTAAACCCGCGAGGCGTCGGCCTTCTTCACATAAAAGTAGTCCTGGTTTTCGTTGTAAGCATTCACGATGCGCACGCGGAAAGGCATCGAGTTGCCGAAGCTGCAGAAATCCACGCGGTCGATGTAGAGATGCTCCACCACGGAGAAATCGCCATCGACCTTCAGCAAGGCGTAGATGCGTTTCAACGCGTCGTTGATCGATGCCATTTCCTCGGCGCGATATACCACCGTCTCCCACAGCGTGTTTTTCCCGTCGCGATCGATCAGCGGGATCGCCTCGTGAAAGCCGCGCATCCGTTCGTAGGTCACCGACAAGTCGCGCTCGCGCCGGTAGCGCCGCAAGTAGCCGCGCAATTCGTCACGAATCGGGTAGGCGGGTTTCTTCGGCGTGCGTTCCTGAATGATGTAACCCGGCTCAGCCATAGTGAATTCAACGTAGGCGTCGCCCCGCGCGACGCAACCCTTCGGTGCGTGAGCCGCCTTGCCGCGCCGAAAGCACCGAAAAAAAAATCCCGGTGGGCTACTGCCTCACCGGGAAAGATCGCAAATCAAGCACAGCGACTACTTCCAAACCAGCACGAGCGCGGCCGATTCCGAAACCGGCTCTGCCGACTCCTCCGTGCTCGTGGTTCGGTTAAAGAGATAGAGGTGCGGCTCCCCTTGCTTGAGGCGCGTGTGCTTGAACTCGGTCCGATCGACGACGAACTCGCCGACCGTCGCGCGTTTCAATTGCCGCGCGCTCCCGAAGTCCACTTTGGCGTCGATGACGGCATTGAGAATCAGCTCGTGACGCTTCGCATCAATGACTGCGCGTCCCGTGAATTCGAGATGGGACCGCTCGTTCGACGAAACCTTGTTGATTTTGGTTTCACCAGAAGCAATTTCCGCAGTCGCCACAGACTGTGCGAAAGGCGGGGTATTGCCATCGTCCTGAACGACGACGAGATGGAGCCCGGGCTCCGCGTTCGCAACGGCGGCGAGGGCCGCGTCAGCGACGCGTTGCGCTGCGGGAGGAAGTTGCGCTCCGAAAGCGGCACTGGCCGCGAGTAGCAAAAGGGCAGTAAACGTGAGGGAGGGAATTTTGGTATTCATTGTCTTATTGATTGGAGTGGAAACGGGGAATTGACCGGTTAGTTATACGAATCATCCGGTGGCGGCGTTGGGTCTGAGTATACGAATATGGCTAGCGGGCTAAAGAGGAACCAGTCGGTTACATCATCGTTGGTGTCCGTTGTAATCTTAGTTTTGGCGGTCACGTTCTTGTTGCCCTGCTCGCCGACCGAGACGCTCTTTCCGTTTTGATTACCTACGTTCTTTGTCGAGTTCGCCTCAACGGTAACCGGGGCTTTTACGACAGTTGTTCCCCCGCCATTTGGGATGCTGATTTCGGTTACGACGAAAAGGGTCCTGGCGCTTCCGGTATTGTTAACGATCGTTACTTGGCTGTTTGCAGTGTAGTAGGCTGCTCCCCTTACCTCGGTTGGGCCAGTTATACTTTGGACTGCGACGGAACCGGTCAATGATTGGCCGAAACTACCACTGGCAGCACAGATAAAACAAAAAAATCCACTAGCGAACCAGCGGACATAAGCAGAAGATAAATGGCCGCAGCCTACATGGGGCGAAACAGTATAGTAGTTCACATTTAATTGGCCCGAGTGCAGATGAATGGCGCAGCAAAGGTAACGGCAAGCCCAAAAGTATTCCCATGCTTCCCCTAATGAGCATCGAATGAGGAAAGATATGTTTTCACGCACCCGCAAGCGTTACGCAGCGAGCAGCCGCTCGACTAGCGCAAGCAGACGCGCGCGCAACGGTTCGCTCCGCGCGGCGAAGGCGCGTTGGTGTTGCTCGTAGTCGGCGCGGCCTTCCGGTGTCTCGATGGCGATCGGCGCGTAGCCGAGCGCGCGCAAATCATACGGACTCGCCCGCATGTCGATTTCGCGGATGTCGCGGGCGAGCGCGAAGCAGTCGGCGGTGAGTTCGCTCGGCGTGAACGGCGCGAGTTTGAACGCCCACTTGTAGAGATCCATGTTCGCGTGCAGACAACCGCGCTGTTCCAAACCGGCCATCGCGGCGCGTTCCGGTTGCAGGCGATTGAGCGGCCGCGCGGCCGCGGTGAAGAAACGAAATGCGTCGAAATGTGAACACCGGATCGGTTGCGACTCGACGACGCGCGCGGTTTCTTCCGGCGAAAAACGCAGCGGCCACGCGGCGTGGCGGATTTCCTCCGGGCTTTGCCGGTAAACCATCGCCCACTCATGCAACCCGTAACACGCAAACTGCGGCGCGCGCTCCGTTGTGGCGCGCAGCAGTGTTTGCATCCAACGCAACGAGTCGACGCGTCCGGCGTCAAACGCCGCGAGATTCAACGCCACGCCCCCCTCGACCTCATGATACTCGGGCCAGCGCAAAAATTCGCGCGCCGTGTCGCCTGCGAGCACGACATCTGGGCCCGGATGCCAGCGCCGCAACCAACTCGGGCGGTAGCGGTAGTATTCCCACAAAAAATCCTCCACCGGATGTTTCTCGCTACGCGATTTGCGCGCCAGATGCGGATCGACCCACGCCGCCACGCGAGTCTCATGGACGCGTTGCCGCTCGCGCCAATGCGCTTCGGGCAGGTGCGCGAGCGTGGTTTCGGCGGAAGTCATGTCGTCGGCCACACGATCAGCGCGGTGCCGCCGACGATCAGCGCGCAGCCGGCCGCCGTGCGCAGCGTGAGCGTTTCGCCGAGGAGCAGAACGGCGAGCACGATGGTCAGCGCCAGACTGGATTTATCGACCGCACTGACGAGCGAGGCGGTGCCGAGTTGCAACGCGCGGAAATAAAACAGCCACGAAATCCCGGTCGCGAGTCCGGAAAGACCGAGGAACACCCACGTCGGCCGCGGCAATTGCGCGACGAGGCCGAGGTTGCCCTGTGCGACCACAATTCCCCACGCGAAGACAAACACGATGCCGGTGCGAACGGCCGTGGCGACATTGGAGTCGATTCCACGCACGCCGATTTTGGCGAGAATCGCGGTGAGGGCGGCGAACACCGCCGAAAGGAGTGCATAGATCCACCACATGCCGGCAGTGTGGCGCGAGTTCAGCGCGCCGCCAGCAACAAGCGGTGCACGCCCTCGATCGGCGGCGCAGTGAGAAAGCGAAATTCCACCGGCCAGTTATTCGTCTCCGCAATCGCCTTGAGCGCGTAAATGGAAACGGAGTGGTTAAGAATCGGGCCGCTGAGGCCGCACGCGATTGGCGCGGTGGGCGCGGGATACAGCTTCGCGGTGAGAAACCGCGCCTGGGTTACGAGTTCGCCGAGCGAAGCGACCGCAATGGTCTGCGCGGGCAGGCAGCCGGACGCTGCTGCCGCAAGCACGCGCGGCGCGAATGCCGCGATCTGCACGTTGGCATCGGCTTCCGTATAAAAATACCGCGTGATGGCAGGCGCGTCTTGCAGTCCGGTGTGCGCGCGTAATTCCGCCGAGAGTGAGGAGGGTTCGCCCCAGCCCTGCATCTCGAGCAACGCGCGCGCGATGGCGCGTCGGCCCAAATCGAATCCGCTGCCCGGATCGCCAAGTTTCCAACCGAGACCGCCGGCCGAGTGGATTTTGCCGTCGAGGTCACGCGCGACGATGAACGAACCCGTGCCTGCATGCAGCGCGAGGCCGGGCGCGCCTTCTGTGGCGAGTTCCAGCACGGGCCACGTGTCGGGCGCAGTTTTAACTTGGCCGAAATCAGTCAACGACGCCGCAAACTCACGCCAAAATGCCGGACTACCCGCCATGAAGAAATGCGTGGAGACCAGCGCGTCGCTCGCAAACGGTGCCGGTGCCGCGGCAAGCAGCGCATCGAGTGCGGCGCTGACGATTTCCCGCGCGCGCTCCATTCCGAGGTGACTGGGATTGCAACCGCCGGTGACGTGCTGGGCGACGATCCGCCCTTCGGCATCGACGAGGATGAGTTCCGTCTTGGTGCCGCCGCCGTCAACGCCGATGCGGTAATTCATAATGACTCAGCTCAGAAGAGGGTGATGAGAGACACGGAGCCGAACACGTCGCGTTTTCCCTGACCGTAGAATTCCTTTGAGCGGTAATTCTGCGTATAGATGACGCGGAAGCGCGGCCAGTTGAGCGCGAAGCCGAGATTGAGGTCGGCCACGACCGGGCGTTTGCGCACCGAGTGGCTGTCGCGCCACGTATTGCCGTCGAGAAAAATGTTGCGGGCAACCACGCGCGTGTCGGCACTGGCAAACAAGTAAGTCGAAAAACCGCTCGATTTGGCGACATTGCCGGACGCGGCACGTATGAGGTCGTGGCCGAAATCATCGGGCAGGTTCGGTCCGATGCGGAATGTGGTGCCGATGCTGACGTGCGTGTGCACGTTGCCGAGCACGAGGGCGGCGCGCGGCACGACGTCGATCCAGCTTTCGTGCCAGAATTTCCGCCGCCACTCGAAGGCGAAGTTCAGGCCGGGCTCGTCGTGGAGTTGATTAGCCCAACCTTGGGCGCGCGGCACGTTGATGACGTCGTGCCAGCCGTTTTGGAGCATCTCGCCCTGCGCCGACGGGCCGACGATGCCGAGGCTGACTTCGGCGATCAGGCTGTTTTGGCGCGTCTGGCCGCCGGTGTCATTTGGCGCGACGTCGATGACGTGGAAACTCGCTGCGAGATAAGTCCACGCGGCGTAGGGGCGGTCGTTGGGGATGAGCGCGGGCGTGAGGATGTCCTCTGGAGTGAACATGTCTTGCCCGAATGATACCGCGAGGCGCGCCTCGTCGCCGGTGATTTTTTCCGAGAACATTCGTAACGCCTTGCGTGCTTTTTCTGTTGCCCAACTGGTCGCCCCGGCGTCGTAGAGTGCGGTGATCCGCGCGCCTTGCGTGTAGTGGCGGTCGGAGCCGGAGAAGAACTTGTCGTTCTCCAGACTGATCACGAGCGCGCGCAAGCGCCACGATTCGGCGCCCGGCAACACCGTCATCGGAGCGTCGGCCTCGGTGGCGCGCGCGAAAGGAGCGAACGCCAGCCCCAGACAGAGGAACAGGACGCGTTTCACGCGTTAGGCTTTGTGGGCGATGACTTCGATTTCCACGCGGCAATCGAGCGGAAGCTTGCCGGCTTGAATCGTGGTGCGCGCGGGCTTGTGCGGCGCAAACGCGGCTTCGTAGATCGCGTTCATCTTTTGGAAATCACCCATGTCTTTCAGATAAACCGTGGACTTAGCGACGTCTTGCAAAGTGAGTCCGGCGGCGGCGAGGACCGCGCGCACGTTTTTGAAGACCTGATGCGTCTGTGGGTCGATGTCGCCGTCGACGAGTTTACCGGTGGCGGGATCGAGCGGCGTCTGACCGGAGCAAAACACGAACGGGCCGGCGTGAATTGCGTGCGAATACGGGCCGATGGCGGCGGGAGCTTCAGGAGCGGTGATGACTTTCATGATTAGAGAGAGTTGAGCGGAAGCGGGTAGGGAGAACGAGAAAGATTTGGCTCACACGGCTTCCCAGCGGCCATAAATGCCGCAGGGCAGGATTTTGCCGTCGTGCTTAATCGGCAGGCCGACTTCGCCGCCGTGGATGCGGCCACCGGCGTCGTGCAACAAGCCGTCGAGAAGATTAATGACGACCGACGGGGAGAGGCGCGCGGTGTAGGCGTTGATCAGGAAGAACACCGGTCGGTCGCTCAGCACTTGTTTGCACTCGCTGAGCAGGCTCCAGAGGTGGTCTTCCAATTTCCACATTTCGCCGGTGCTGCCGCGCCCGTAAGTCGGCGGGTCCATGATGATGGCGTCGTAACGGCGGCCGCGCTTGATTTCGCGGCGCACGAATTTGAGGCAATCATCGACGATGTAACGCACCGGCGCGTCGGCGAGGCCGGAGAGCGCGGCGTTTTCCTTGCACCATTTCACCATGCCTTCGGCGGCGTCGACGTGACAGACGTTCGCGCCGGCAGCGGCGGCGGCAACCGACGCGGCGCCCGTGTAACCGAAAAGGTTGAGCACGCTGACTTCGCGCCCGGCGGCGCGGGCGGCTTTGATGCGCGCGGTGAACCAATCCCAGTTGACCGCTTGTTCTGGAAAGAGGCCGGTGTGTTTGAAACTCGTTGGATGAATCCGAAACGTCAGCGCGCCGTAACGCACCGTCCATTGTTCGGGCAACTTGGAGCGATACTCCCATTTGCCGCCGCCGGACTCGCTGCGGTGGTAGAAGCCGTCCCAGTCCTGCCACTCGCGCTCGCCGGATTTCGGCCAGATGATCTGCGGATCGGGCCGCACGAGCGTGTAAGGGCCCCAGCGCTCCTGCTTCATGCCATCGCCGCAGTCGAGCAGTTGGTATTCCTGCCAGCGGTCAGCGACGATGAGTCCGGGACGTTCGATCTGCATGCGCGGACAGGTTTGCCCACGAAATCGCGGAAAGCACACGAAAAAATGCAACACCCGCTACGGATACAACCGGACGCACCGCCGTCGGGGGATCGTCGGCGGAAAACTACAGCGCCGGAGGCGGCGCGAGTTTCTTTTCCAAGCCGTCCATCGTCTGGAGAAACGCCTTTTCGAGGTCCACGTCGTAGAGTTGGGCGAGCACGAGCACGCTCCAGAGGCAGTCGCTGAGTTCGTGCGCGAGTTTGGCATCGGTCTCGGCGATGGTGCGCACGCCGGCCTTGGCCATGACCAGTTTCATCAGGTCTCCGACATCGCCGACGAAGCCCTGCATGATTTCCTCGCGTGTCCACGGACGGCCTGACTGCATCTGTTCCTGTTGCGCAAAGGCCGCGCGAATTTGCAGCGCGCGGGCGGAAAGTTGGGCGAGTTCCATGTCGCAAAGCTCACGCGAAGTCGCCGCCGCGCGCGAGCGAGAAGAGGCGCGTGCTTCTTGCGCCGCGCCGTGCCTACTTTACGTCCCGTAGAGCCGGTCGCCGAAATCGCCGAGGCCGGGCATGATGTATTTGCGGTCGTTGAGCTCGCGGTCGAGCGCACCGGCGTGGATCGGCACTTCGGGATGCGCGGCTTGCAGCGCGGCGACACCTTCGGGCGAGGCGACGATGCACACAAAACTCACTTCAGTCGCACCGTGCTCCTTGACCAAGGTGAGCGCATGCGCCGCCGAGCCGCCGGTGGCGAGCATTGGATCGACCACCAGCACGCGGGCGTTGGTGAGCGGCGGGAGCTTGCAATAATAACTGCGTGCGATGGCGGTCTCGTGATCACGTTCGAGCCCGACGTAGCCGACGGAGACATCGGGAAACACATCGTGAAACGGCTGCAACATACCGAGTCCGGCGCGCAAAATTGGCACCACCACGAGCGGCTTCGCCAGCACGCGGCTCTTCATTGGTTCCAACGGTGTTTCGATGGATTTTTCCACCGTGCTGAGATCGCGCGTCGCCTCGAGCGCGAGGAGCAGTGAAATCTGATAGCTGAGCGTGCGGAAAAGGACGGGCTTGGTCTTTTTATCGCGCAAGTGAGTGAGCACGTGTTGCGCGAGTGGGTGGTCGAGAACGTGAAGCGGCATGGCGACGGTGAGGTTAGTGGAATTCGACGCGGGAACGAGAACGATTCACGCCGCGCTCACTTTTCGGAGGAGAGCGTGAGCGTGTGGGTGACGGGACCGGGCAACAGCGGCGTGCGCTCGCCCTTCACCCAGGCGTCGTGGCCGGCGGAATAATGCGGCGAGAGCGGATGCCCGCTTTGGCCGCCGGGCATGTGAAAGATACCCTCGGCTTCGCGGCCGGGCGTGACGACGAAGCGATGCGATGCGCCGAAGGTCGGCGATTGCACGCGCGGGACGTTACTGTCGCCCGGCAACGGGTCCGCCGGCATGTCGAACCAACCGCCAATCCAGCGCGGCACCAAGCGGCTGATCGGGTGTTGCATACGCAGCGTGTTGCGCGCGCCCCACGTGAAGCGTGACAGGGGCGTATTGGCCTTCTCTGCGTCCGCGATTACATCGTCCGCCGCCGCGAGCAGCAGCGATTCCCACGAGCGATGGTCGGGATTGAGCAGGCGCGCCGGTTGCTCGTTCACCAGTCGCCACACGGCATCCTCGGTCATGAAGCGTCCGAAACTGAATCGCTCAAAACGAATTTGCGGACGCGCAACAAAGGGCGCGAGCGTGCGCTCCGCGACGTGTTGGCGGAAAGCGCGAATAATGCGATAGCCCGCGGAATCGATCGCCGCCTGACCGTTCCACTGCTCGGCAAACGTGCGCAATTCTCCGCGCTCCTTCTTCTTGACCACTGCTTCGTCATTCAAGACGCGCAGCAACAACTCGCGCCAGCGATCGAGGAAGCGTCCGCGGTCGTCCAGTTGCACGCCGAGCAAATCGGTTTCGTTGATCTTGCGGCCGCTGGCGGCAAGCGCGCGCAAGTCGTCGCGAATCGCACCGGCGCGAAAACCGTTGGCGTAACCACTGTCGCCGAGTTTCGCGTAATCCGCGCCGCCGATGATGCGATTGTTGGCCGTCCAGAGCAGGCCGTCGGCAGGATTGACCACAGCGGGAACTTCCGCCGGAGCGAGTGCACCCGCCCATTTGCGATCACCGTAGGCCCACGACGCGGGCAGGCGTCCATCAAAACCGACGCGCTGCGGCACGACGCCGGTGACGGTCCACGCGATCGCACCAGCGGTGTCCGCGGCGAGGAGATTGTTGTTGGGCATTCCTACCGACGGGACGAGACGCATCACCTCGCCCACCGAGCGGGCGGTTTCGAAATCGAGAATGCCGAGATTCGTGGCCGCGGGATCGTGCGCGGTCCAGCGCATCGCGTAGGAGTAGCCGTCCTTCATGTCGCCGATGAGCGGACCCCACTCGGTCCAATTGGTGATCAGCGTCACGGGCTCGGCGCCTTTTACTTTGATGATGTCGGTGCGCTCCTCGAGGTTGCGCCAACCGTTCGGCGTGCGGTATTGCAGGCCGACGAAGGTTTCGACGATCACGACGTCAACGGTATCGATGTAAGCGTTGGTAAACCCCCACGCGACGTGACGGTTGCTACCGATGATGATGGCGGGCGAGCCGGGCAATGCGCCACCGACGACCAGGTGCGTCGCGCCGTCGGCATCGCGCCATTCGAGCGCGGCGCGATACCAAATGTTGGGCACGCTAAGGCCGAGATGCGGGTCGTTGGCGAGGATGGCGGCGCCGGTCGCGGTGTGCGCGCCGGACACCGCGAAACTATTGCTGCCGGGTAACAGGGCTTCTGTTTCGAGCGCCGCGACTGCGGAGATCGTGGTCGGTTCGCCGGGGTTGAAACGCAACGGTGGCAACTCCGGCGCGGGAAACACGGAGCCATCGAGCGCGGCGTCGTGTTCGGTGCCGCGCGGCGCGAAAAACGCCGAAGTCGCACCACCGAACGCGTCGTGCAGCGCGCGGGTCGAGAGTTCGAAGTTTGCCCGCGAATCCTGCAGATCGAACCACATGGCGTAGGAGCAAAGAATGCTATCTTCGGCGCTCCAGAGCGCGGGCGCGACGCGGAGCGCGTAGTATTCCCACGGTTGGCGCGTGAGGGCGGTCAGGCCGGCATTGACGCCGGCTACGTAAGCATCGAGCACGGCGCGATGCGCAGGCGGTAGCGCAGCGACGACGATCGCGGCGTTGGCGCGAAACCGGTGAAGCCGGGCCTGTTTGTCGAGTTCGAGGGCGTTGACGCCGAAGATTTCGGCGAGTTCGCCCGCGGCGCGACGGCGCAACAGATCCATTTGAAAGAAACGTTCCTGCCCATGGAGAAAACCGGTGGCGCGGGCGACGTCGCGCCGCGTGGCGCCGCTGATGCGCGGCACACCCTGGGCGTCGCGCTCGATACGCACCGGCGCGGAGAGACCGATGAGCGCACGCTGTCCGTCGAGTTGAGGCAGACTGCCGCGCAACCACACGTAGGCGACGACGGCCGCGATGACGGCGAGAGCGGCCAACACGCTGAGCACGGCCAGCAGGATTTGGAGGCGTTTGCGCAAAGGAGAAGTCATAGCGGAAATTTGCCGCGAGATTCGCGCACGCACCGCAGTGACGCCAGACGGAAAACCGCAAATTACCGCGCGTGGTCAATCGCGAGTTGTCACGCGGCGGGCTTTGCCGCATCAAACCGGGATGCTACCCCGCCGTGCTACCCCACATGGTCGTTCAACAGCGCTGTCGCGGCGCCAATTTCTCGAACGCATCGGACAAGTCAGCGGTGCCGCGCTGGTCGGTTCGCTGCTGACGCTGGATTTGCTGGCGCGTGATCGCGGCGGTTTTCGCCTCGGGGGCCGCGCGCCGAGCGACGGACGAAATCGCGTGCTCATTCTCGGCGGAGGCGTCGCAGGGTTGGCCGCGGCGTATGAGTTGCGCAAACTGGGTTATCACGTGCGCGTGATTGAAGCGCGCACGCGACCGGGCGGACGTTGCTGGACCGTGCGCGCGGGCGCGACGGAAACAGAGATCGGCGGCGAAACGCAGGTGTGTCGTTTCACAAACGGCAATTCGCTCAATCTCGGTCCGATGCGCATCCCGCATCACCACGCGACGACGTTGGATTATTGCCGCGAGTTTGGTCTGCCGCTGGTGCCGTTCACGAATTTCAACCAGGCAGCCTTCGTGCACCGCACCGGCCAACCGCGGCGCACGATGCGCGAAGTCACGACCAACTTGCGTGGACACACGAGCGAGTTGCTCGCCAAAGTCGCGCGGCGCGACGCGCTCGATGCGCCGCTCACGGCAGAGGATCGCGAGAAATTGATCGCCTACCTGCGCGGCGAGGGACGGCTCACGGAGCAACTGGATTATCCGCGCACCGGGGACACGTCGGAGTTTGAGAACTATCGTGATCATCCGCTCGGTTATGCGGTGTCGCCGGCCGCGCAGGCGGAGTTCGGCGCACCCAATCCGGCGTTAGAACTGGAAGCGTTGATCAAAGCCGGGTTTGCGCAACCGGACCTCGCGATGCGCGAACTGCATCAACAGGACACGATGCTCACGATCAGCGGTGGCATGGATCGTTTGCCGCACGCATTTGCCGAGCGACTCGAGGGGATGATCGATTACGGTGCCGAAGTGCGCGAAATCCGGCGCACCGCAACCGGCGGCGTGGTGGTGTCGGGCGTGGCCGAGAGCGGTGCATGGACGAAGGAGGCGGATCATTGCATCTGTGCGATGCCGCCGCGTTTGCTCGCGGGGCTGGACGCGGATTTTTCGACGGAAACGCTCGCGGCGCTGCGACAGCCAATTCCCGATGGCGCGGGGAAAATCGGCCTGCAGTTCAAACGGCGCTTTTGGGAAGAGGACGACGAAATCTTTGGCGGTCGCTCGGTGACGAATCAACCGATCTCGCAGCTCTATTATCCATTTGAGGATTTTGGAAAGCCCGGACCGGGCGTGATGGTCGGCTATTATCATTTCAGTGACCGGCACGCGGAATTCGATGTGCCGCACGCCGAGCGCGAGGCGCGGGCGCTGGCGGAAGGCGCGTTGCTTCACCCGCAGTATCCGGCGGAATTCGAAAACAGTTTTTCGGTGGAGTGGAATCGCATCCGCCACAGCGGCATGTCGTGGGCGTGGTGGCGCAATGGCGCGGATTTCGACCGCATGTTGAAAACGCTGCGCGCGGGCGACGGACCATTTTACTTTGCCGGCGACTGGGCGTCAGTGCTCACGGGCTGGCAGGCGGGCGCGTTTGTGACGGCGCAATCCGCCGTCGCCGCCATCCATTCGCGCGCTCACGCGCCTTAATTTTCCTTTCCCTTTCTCTTTTTATGAAAAAAACAATCCTCTCCCTCCTGCTCTCGCTCACCACGGGCGCCTTGTCGGCTGCTCCAACCGACATCGAATTCACCGGCGACGCGACGTGGAGCATCGCGTCGGGCGTGGCGATTCCGGCGGGCCGCGCCGCGTTCTGGACGAGCGGCACCGTGCCGACGCAAGTGAACAAAGCCGGCGCCACAGTTTACGAGCGCTACGGCGACACCTACGCGCAAGCGGTCAGCTGTCTGCGCAACATCGAAGCCGTGCTCGCGCAAAAAGGTCTGACGCTGAAAGACGTCGTCTATCTCCGCGTTTACCTGACGCCCGACGCGGCGAAGGACAACAAGACCGACTACCCGGGTTGGTTCAAAGCCTACGGCGAATTTTTCAACAACGCGCAAAACCCCGCGAAAACCGCGCGCTCGACCGTCGGCGTGCACAGTCTGGTCAGCCCGGATTGGCTGATCGAAATCGAGGCGTTCGCCGTTTATCCCGCCGCGCCCTGAGCGCGATTGCTGCTCATTCGCGGCGGCCGAAATACGCGCCGGTCGCCATCACGCCGAAGAGCCACGTCGGTGCGTTCACCAGCAATTGGTGAAACGGCATGTGGTAATGCGCCACGGCCCAAATCACGAGCACGTGCTTGAGCGCGATCAAGCCCCAGCAGACGAGAATGAAGCGCTCGACCCGCGGATTGCGTGGCTCCGGCGCGCGGTGCACCTCGACGCTCGCGATGGGCGGCGGGCCGGGTGGGCGCTGAGCGGAGTTGAGCAAATTGGCGAAGGCCATGCCGCGACCGTAGCGAGATCGTGGAAAAAGGAAAGCGGCGCGGCGGCGCACACGCTCCGGTTTAAGCCAGCGGCAGCGTCATCTGCCATTGACTGAGCGCCGTGCGCTCCAGCCCGGCGTCGCGGAAGCAACGACTCATCTCTTCCGGAAAAATCGCCGACGCGCGCCACGTCTTGCCCGGATACCGCGCTTGCAGGGCGTGCAACAGCGCCAGTGCGTGCCCGCGCCCGCGCGACGCCGATTCCGTGACCAGTCCGCGAATCGAAATCGTTTCAGCGGCGGGATCGGTGAGCAACGCGGCCGCCGGCCCGAGCCGGAAGGCGCGCGCAGGCGGTGTGGCGTGCGCGAGTGTCTCGGCCGACAATTGCCACGGTAGATCGGGCAAACCGTGTTCCGCCACGATGCGGGCAAATGCGCGACCATCGATCTCCTCCGGCGCCGCCGCTTCGTCCGCGCCGCGTGCCGGCGGCTGTCCCGCGAACCCGACCAAGCGCCGCACACGTTGAAAACCGGCTTTCTCGTAGAGGCGCACGGCGGGTTCGTTTTGCTCAATCACTTCGAGCACCATCGTGCGGTCACCGCGTGTCTGCGCTTCGGCGATGACGTGGGCGAGGACTGCGCGTCCCACGCCCCGGCCGCGCGCTTCCGGCGTGATGGCCATGCTCGCCAAGCGACACGTCCAGCCGCGCCGCGCGATCAACGCCGCGCCCAGCGGCACGCCGTCGTGCATCGCGATGCGACTGACCGTGAGATCGACGCTGTCGCTGCGCGCCATGCCGACGAGTGCGGCGGGGCTGAGTTGGATCGGCACAAAGTAATTGGTGAAGCCGTGGTTCAACACTTCCGCCGAGCGTGCGAGCGAGAAATCGTGGAGGGGGACGAACGCCAAATCCATGCGCGGAGCGAAACCAATTTTTCGCGCAAGACAACTCCGCGCGCGGTGCGTCAGCGCCGCCGATAGGCGAAGCGTTGGTAGGTCAACTCGCCGTTCTGGAAACCTTGGTATATCTTGCCGTCGCTTAATCCAGCGAACTCGCCGAACAGCCCGCGCAAACGCGGCGGCACCAGCGAGTCAATCAACGCGCGCTTGCGCACATCATCGGCCGCCAACGCCGCAAGCACACACGCCGTGATATCGACGCGCTCTACGCGTTCCCACGTCGGCACGGCGTCGAGCGCCGCCGCAACGGCTTCCATGTCGGCCACGGTGCGGAAATCCGTGTAGAGAAAATACCCACCGGGACGCAGCACGCGCGCGGCTTCGCGAAAAAAGCGGGCGAGATCGCCGTAACAGTGACTGCTCTCGACGTTGACGACGATGTCACACGATGCGTCCGCGAGCGGCAGATGTTCGGCGTCGCCGACGCGAAATGAAAGTGCGCGCACGGCGGCGTGGCGTTGACGGCAGAGCGCGACCGCGTCGGCGGAGAAATCGATGCCGGTGTAACTGCGCGGTTGATGCGTGCGGGCGAGGAAACTGGCGCCGCCGCCGCGGCCGGAGCCGACTTCGATCACTTCACAATCGCGGAGCGACGTCGGCGAAACCGTTTGCTCGTAGAGTTGGATGCAGAAGCGGTCGGGTTCGTCGTCGTCGGCCAGCGCGAGCGCCGCCGCGCCGTCGTCGGGCGCATAGCCGTAGTTCATAAACGTCCAGTCGCGTTGCGTGAATTGTCGGGCGAGGCGTCCATACCACCATCGCCAGAGCAGGCGGCGCAGGAGCGGTGAGTTTTCGAGTAACCAAATGGCGACCGCGAGCAGCATGCGGCAGGTTGGGGTGGGGCGGTGATTGGTGCGATGGCGAAATCACCGTTGCTGCGCCGTGCGCTCAGCGCAGGCGCGCGCAGCTGCGGTGTCGCGGGCAGGTGACAAGGTGGTCGTTGACCATGCCGGTGGCTTGCATGAAGGCGTAGCAAATCGTGGTGCCGACGAATTTGAAGCCGCGCCGTTTGAGGTCTTTGCTCAGCGCGTCGGATTCGGCCGTGCGCGTCGGGATTTCGTCGTGGCGGATGAAGCGATGTTGGATCGGCGCGCCACCGACGAAACGCCAAAGATAGCGGTCGAAGGAGCCGTATTCCGTTTGCACCGCGAGGAAGGCGCGGGCGTTGCGCGGCGCGGAGTGAACCTTGAGGCGGTTGCGCACGATGCCGGGGTCGAGGAGTAGCGTGGCGAGCTTGGCGTCGGTAAAGCGGGCGACCTGGGCCACATCGAAGTTGGCGAAGACGCGTCGGTAGTGGTCTCGTTTGCGCAAGATGGTGGTCCAACTCAGGCCGGCCTGTGCGCCTTCGAGCATGAGCATTTCGAACAAGTGGCGATCATCATGCGAGGGCACGCCCCACTCAGTGTCGTGGTAGTCGTGATTGATTTTGGCCTCGGCCCAGGGACAACGGTTTTTCATCGACGCAGCTTAGCAGAGCGCAGTGACGGCGTGCTGTCAGCAGGGAAGGTGGTGTGCGCGGATTGGCTTTCTTTGCTTATGACAAGTGCGCACTCGCCAATGCAGACGCACTCTGCACGCTGTCGCCAACCTTACCCTGACACTATGGCAATCAAGCAGCTCTCAGAGGATCAGGTGCGGACGTGGACCCGCGCCGAAAAAGACAAATGGTGGTTCGAAAACGTCTATCGCGGCGACATGCCGCAGTTGACGTTCCGGTCGGCACTCACGGGATTTTTTCTCGGTGGTGTGCTGGCGGCGACCGCCCTCTACATCGGAGGCAAGACCGGCATCGGCATCGGCGTCGGCCTCACGTCGGTGATTCTCGCATTCGGCATGTATCGCGTGATGGCCAACGCGGGCATCATTAAGGATTTCACAATCCTCGAGAATAATTGCACGCAGTCTATCGCGACGGCGGCGGGTTACATGATCATGCCGATGATCTCCAGTCTCGCGGCCTACATGCTCGTGACGACGCACATCGTGCCGTGGTGGCAGATGATTATTTGGAACACGGTGATTTCCATCCTCGGTGTGTTACTGGCGTTTCCGATGAAGCGCCGCTTCATCAACGAAGACCAGTTGCCGTTCCCCGAGGGGCGCGCGGCAGGTGTCGTGCTCGATGCACTCTACACCGGCAAAGCCGAGGGCGGCATGTTCAAGGCCAAGCTCCTCGCGGTCGTGGGCGTGTTCACCGGTATTTATCAATTCATCGCCAGCGACGGCTGGATGAAACTGCTCCAGTTTAAGATTCTGCGGATGGATAAATGGGCGGGCATGACCGAGCCGTGGTATTTCCACGAGACGGTCGATTTCTATTACTACACGCTGGCGGCCAAATACCACTGGTGGATTCCGAAGATTCTCGGCACCGACACGCGCCAACTCGGTCTGCGCCTCACGCTCGACGCGGCGATGCTCGGCGTCGGCGGCCTGATGGGCATCCGCGTGGCGACGAGTTGTATTCTCGGCGCGGTAATCAACTTCGTGGTGCTCGCCCCGATGATGATTCAACTCGGCGACATTAAGGAATACCTGAATCCCGCCGGTGTGTTGGTGAAGATTTCCCGCGCGGAAATCGTTAACCAATGGGCGTTGTGGTGGGGCGTTACGATGATGGTCGTCGGTTCCATGGTGAGCTTGTTCAGCAAGCCCGACGTGCTCATCGGCGGCTTTAAGAAGTTTTTCGCCAAGAAAGAGGAAACCGTTCCCGACAGCCACGATGTGCTCGCGCATATCGAATTGCCGCTCTGGATGTCGTGGGTCGGCGTGCCGATTTTTAGCGTGCTCGGCGCATGGTTGACGCACGAATTCTTCGGCGTGCCGTGGTTGATGTCGTTTATTGCGCTGCCGCTGATTTTCCTGCTCACGGTGATTTGCACCAACTCCATGGCGCTCACGTCGTGGACGCCCACCGGCTCACTGTCGAAGATCACGCAGTTCACGATGGGCGCGATCGATCGGGCCAATCCGGCGAACAACCTCATTCCCGCCGGTATGACGGCGGAAATCGCGTCGAACGCCGCCAATCTGCTCTCCGACATTAAGCCCGGCTACATGCTTGGTGCCAAGCCGCGCCAACAAGCCATCGGTCACATCATCGGCATCTTTGCCGGTGGCTTGGCGAGTGTGCCTCTGTTCTTCCTGCTCTTCCTGCCGCCTAATGCGGAAGGCGTGCGCTCCACGACGACGATCGTGTCGGAAGCGTTTCCCATGCCCTCGGCCATGCAATGGAAGGGTGTCGCGGACTTGATCACGAACGGGCTCAACAGTCTGCCGGCGTCGGCGATTATTTCGATGATCGTCGCGGCCATTGCCGCACTCGTGTTCGAAGTGCTCCGTATTCGCACGAAAGGCCGCTTTCCGATTTCGGCCGTCTCGGTTGGCCTCGGCGTCGTGTTGCCGCCCACGTCCTGCTTTGCGATGTGGGTCGGCGCGATGATCTTTTGGTGGAAAGCCCGCCAAAAACTCACGCCCGGCACGCGCGCGCATGAAGTGTGGGTTGAGGGCATGGAACCGATTTGCGCCGGCCTGATCTCGGGCGCTGCGCTCATTGGTATCGGCAACGCCATCGTCAACGTGCTTCTCAACTAACCCCGGCACGCGAACCTCGCGCTCACTCAACGCAACTACGCGTTCACCTCAGCCCGCACGACCCCGTGCGGGCTTTGTTTTGGCGGTCGCGGGCGCAAACATGGATTTCAACAGCTCGTGCACCATTTGCTCCGGCGATTTTTTAGTCACACCGGGGCGAAAATACCGCGACGTCACCAGAATCCGATTGTAGTCCTTCGCGGGGCGCACGGCCGCATTCAACTCGATCAAATAGGGGCGAAAATCCCACGTCTCACGCGCGTCGTAGGTGAGAATGAGTTCGGTCTCCTCCGGCATCATCGTCATCGGTCCGCTTTCGGCTTCGTAGCCGAGTTGGCGCAACTCGGCCACCAGTGCGCGGTGGATACCGAGGTTGTCGTTGAGGCGTTGTTCGACAAACACCCGCCGATAATCCGCAAGATTGGCCGTGCCGGTGCGATCCAGTTGCGCGCAACCACCCGCGAACAACGCGGCAACCAAACCAACGAGAAGGAAAAGTCGTTTCATAACCACACGCGAGTGAGGCAGGTTGCCCGCGCCCGCGCAATCGTGTCGTTTCGACATTGCCGAGTGAGGTTCGGCCCGCCTAGCTTGCGCCCCTTATGGGACGTCAATGGCTGCACGCGAAACGCGCGATTGTTAACCTCAAGAAAGGTCAAATTGTCGGCAAACTGGTGAAAGAAATCACCGTGGCCGCGAAACTTGGCGGCGGCGACCCCGCATCCAATGCGCGACTTTTCGCCGCGCTCGAAAAGGCGCGCAAAGCTGGCGTCACCCGCGACGCGATCGAACGCGCGATCGCCAAAGGCTCCGGCACCGGTGGCGACAAGGTCAATCTCGACCACATCGTCTACGAGGGCTACGCGCCGCACAAAGTGGCGATCATCGTCGAAGTTTACACCGACAATCACAACCGCACCGCGAGTGAGATTCGCGTGCTGTTCAAGAAGGGCGTTCTCGGCACGGCGGGCAGCAACAAATTCCTCTTCGACCACGTTGGACTCGTCGAAGCGCACACCGCCACACCGGAGGTGGACATGGAAGCGGTCGCGATCGAAGCGGGCGCGAATGATTTCGAGGCATTGACCCACCAACAGAATGACGACGTGCCGGAAGGTGCAGCCGGCGCGCGCTACATCACCGAGCGCACCGAGGTGCACAACGTCTCGAGTTGGCTGAAGCAAAACGGCTGGAACGTCATCACGGCGGAAATCGGCTACCTCGCGAAGCAATTTCCCGACTTGGACGACGCGCATCGTGCCGAAGTGGGCGAATTCCTCCAGGAACTCGAAGACCACGACGACGTGCAACGCGTCTGGGCTGCGCTCAAGTGATTCGCTTCCTCGACGGCCTCCATCTCGGTCGGCCCCAAGTCATCGGCACCGGCGTCTTGGGCGACGGTCCGCTCGCGCTCTTCGATTGCGGGCCGGAATCCGTCTTCAACGAAACCGTTGCCGCGCTGCGCCGCGCGGGATTGCGCCCCGAAGACGTCAGTCACGTTTGCCTGACGCACATCCACTTCGATCACGCCGGCGCGGCATGGCGGTGGGCGGAGGAATTCGGCTCCACTATTTGCGTTCACCCGCTCGGAGCGCCGCACTTGGCTGATCCGACCCGCTTGTTGGCGAGTGCCACGCAGATTTTTGGCGAACACATGGGTAAATTGTGGGGTGAAATGCGTGCCGTGCGTGCCGATCACCTGCGCATCGTGGCGGACAACGAAGAAATTCTCGTCGGTAGCGTCGCCGTGCGCGCACTCGATACGCCCGGACACGCGCGGCATCATCACGCGTGGTGGGTGGAGGCGGAACGCACGCTATTTGCCGGCGATGTGATGGGCGTGAGCATCAACGGCGGCCCCTGTCTGCCTCCGTGTCCGCCGCCCGACATCAATTTGGAGCAATGGCTCGCGTCGCTGAATCGTTTAATGGAACTGCGCCCCGCGCGCGTGTTCGTCACGCATTTCGGCGAACTTGATCATCCCGCAAAACGCCTAAATGAGCTCGCGGAACGCTTGCTGGATTGGGCCGAATGGATCGCCGAAGAACTGAAAATCGGGATGACCGAAGAAAAAATAATTCCACTTTTTGAGCAAAGAGTGCGCGCGGAATTGAAAATGGCGGGCTTGGATGACGACGCGGTCGACACCTACGAACAAGCTGATCCGGCCGCGATGAGCGTTGGTGGACTCGCGCGTTACTGGCGAAAATTCCGTCCGGAAGCATTGCAGTAATTTTACGGCGCACACGCGCGTCAAAGTTGCGCTGCGCAGTTCGCGCGAAAAAATCCGCGCGCACGCAGAAATTGATTTCTCCTCTGAAAAACGGCGGATTTCACGCGGAAAAAACATTTCGCGATGTCTGCGGAAGAATTAACTGGGGCGAAAAAAAACGCCGGCTCCGAAGAGCCGGCGGTAGGTGATTGAAGAGTGACCCGTGGGGGTTACTTCTTCTTCTTAGCGGCGGCCTTTGCAGGTTTCGCAGCTTTCTTTGCAGCTTGTTTCTTGGCCATGAGAAAATTTTTAGGAGGAAACGTGGAATAACGCACGAAAATAATTTTTGTGAAGTTGCTATTTCCGATGACGTGGTTTTGTGCGCGAAAAAATGAGTATGATTGTTTGCGGGAAAGTTTTTCAGCGCGCGTAGAGTTGCGCGAGTTCGCGCAAATATGGTGCGGTGTCGTGAAAATGTTTTTCGAGCAACGCGTCATCAAAACGCCATTGCCAGTTGCCATCAGGTTTTCCGGGCGTGTTGAAACGTGCTTCGGTGCCGAGTGAGAAAATGTCCTGCAGCGGAATCACCGCGAGGCGCGACGCGCTACCGTAGGCGGCGCGAACGAAGTCCCACGCAATTTCTCCTCCGGAAACACGGAGATAACGGCGCGCGAAATCGCGTTCCTTCTCACTCGCAGTGCCATACCAACCACGCGTGGTGTCGTTGTCGTGCGTGCCGGTGTAGATGACGCTGTTCGGGGTCGCGTGATGTGGCAGATAACCGTTGGCCGAGGTGTCGCCCCATGCGAAATGCAACACGAGCATACCGGGCAGACCTGTTTTGTTGCGCAGTTCATGCACGGACTCGGTGAGTTCACCGAGGTCTTCGGCGATGATGCGCGCGTCTGGTAGTGCCTGACGAAACGCGCGGAACAAATCGAGGCCGGGGCCATTGCGCCACTCGCCGACGCGCGCATTTTCCGCCGGCACGGGAATGCGCCAATACGTGTCGAAGCCGCGGAAATGATCGATGCGCACGATGTCGTAGAGTTCGAACGATGCGCGGAGTCGCGCGATCCACCAACGATAGTTGTCGGCGCGATGCGCGTCCCACTGGTAGAGCGGATTGCCCCAAAGTTGTCCGTCAGCGGAAAAATAATCCGGCGGCACGCCCGCGACGGCGAGCGGTTGCAGGCTTTTTGCCTCGAGTTCGAAGAGCGCGGGCTCAGCCCACGCATCGGACGAATCGAGGGCGACGAAGATCGGCAAATCACCGATGATTTCGACCCCGCGCTCGCTTGCGGCTGTGCGCAGGAGGTTCCATTGCCCAAAGAACAGATACTGCGCAAAGGCGTGCTCGTCGATTTGCGCGGCGAGTTGCTCGCGCAACGGCGATTTGAGCGCGGTGGCGTAGTTGCGTTCACGCAGCGGCCATTCCGTCCATGCTTTGCCGTCGAAGTGATCCTTCAGCGCGCGGAAATACGCGTAGGCGTCGAGCCAACTGGACTGTTCATGTTTGAACGCTGCGAAATCGCCGTAAGGCAGCGCGGCCGGCTGTTTTTGATAGGCCGCGAAGGCGCGTTGCAGCAGCGGCAACTTGAGTTGGTAGAGCAATTCGTAATCGACGCGGTGACGATCCAATGCGGCAAGTGGCGCCAAGTCGGCGTCGGCGAGGAGTCCGGCGGTGACGAGCGCGCGCAGGTCGATCAGGTAGGGATTACCCGCGAAGGCGGAGAAGCATTGATATGGCGAATCACCGTAACCCGTCGGGCCGAGTGGGCAGATTTGCCAATATTTCACTCCGGCGGCTTGCAGATAATCGAGGAAGCGCAGCGCGTGCGCATCGAACACGCCACAACCTTGATCGCCTGGCAGTGCGGTGGGGTGCAGCAGGACGCCGGCGCCGCGTTGTTTGAGCCAATTGAAGAGCGGCAATGGAGTTTCGGCGGCGTTGGCCGGTGCGGCAGTGGATTTGGCGGATGATTTTTTCACGTAGAATAGGGGAATGCGCGGCGGGTGCGATGTCGGCGCGCGCGAGCTGGACAATGAGCGTCCGCGCGGGCGTTGAATTGCGGAATGGGCGCGGCTCAGTAGCCGGCCGCGTGTCCGTCTTTGCGGCTTTCGCTGGCGCCGATGAAGGTGCGGTTGGTGTGGTCGCGTTGGATCGCTTGATAACCGCCGAAGCCACCGTTGCCGAGGCGGACTTGGTGGCCGCGTTGCTGGAGCGCACGAATGGTATCGTAGGGCACGCCGCTCTCGACTTCGACGTAACCGCCGTCGGTCATGCGTGGATTATCGTAATCCGATGAGCCTTCGTGCTGCCAACGTGCGGCGTCGCCGGCTTCCTGCACGTTCATGCCCCAATCGATGAGGTTGCAGACGATTTGGACGTGGCCTTGCGGCTGCATTGCGCCGCCCATCAGACCGAAGGACAACCACGGTTTGCCGTCCTTCATGATGAAGGCGGGGATGATAGTGTGAAACGGGCGTTTGCCCGGCGCGTAGGCATTGGCGTGCGCGGGGTCGTGCATCGTGAACATCTCGCCGCGATCCTGAAATCCGAAGCCGAGCCCCGGCACGACGATGCCGCTGCCCATGCCGCGGTAGTTGCTCTGAATAAGCGAAACGAGATTTCCCTCCGCGTCGGCGGTGGTGAGGTAGATCGTGTCGCCGTCCTGCAAAGCCGGATTGCCCGCGTCGTAGGAGCGGCCGGCGCGTTGGCCGATGAGCGCGCGGCGCGCGGCGGCGTATTCCTTGGAAAGCAACCCGCGCAACGGAATCTTCGAAAATTCCGGGTCCGCGTAGAACTTCGCGCGATCCTCGAAAGCAAGTTTCTTCGCTTCGATCATCACGTGCAGCGCTTCCGGCGAGTTGTAGCCCATCGCTTTCAGGTCGTAGGCCTCGAGGATATTCAACATCTGCAACGCCGCGATGCCCTGACCATTCGGCGGCAACTCGAAGACGTCGTAACCGCGGTAGTTGACCGAGACGGGGTCGACCCACGTCGAAGTGTGGTGCTCGAAATCAGCTTTGCGCAAGTAGCCGCCGTGTTCGCGCATGAAAGCGTCGATCTGCTCGGCAATCGCGCCGCGATAGAAGACGTCGCGGCCGCCTTCGCCGAGTTGCGCCAGCGTGTTGGCGAGGTCGGGATTGCGGAAGAGTTCGCCCTTGCGCGGTGCTTGGCCGCCGGGCGCGAAGGTCGCGAGAAATGCACCGGGCAATTTGTCATTCTTCGCGTTGCGCACGCCGATCCCCCACAAGTGGCCGATGTATTCCGTGACGGGAAAACCCTCGCGCGCGTAGCGGATGGTCGGCGCGAGCACGTCGCGCATCGGCAGCTTGCCGAACTTCGCGTGCAACTCGAACCACGCGTCAACCGTGCCGGGAACCGAAATGGGCAACAGGCCGCGCGGCGGAATCGTGGAGCGACCGAGCTTTTGCAGATCGGCGCGCAGTTGTTCCGCGCTCAACCCGAGCGGCGAACGTCCGGAGCCGTTGAGGCCGTAAAGTTTCTGGTCGCGCTCGCTCCACACAATGGCGAACAAGTCGCCGCCGATGCCGTTGCCGGTCGGTTCCATCAGGCCGAGCGCGGCGTTGGCGGCGATAGCGGCATCGACGGCGGAGCCGCCGGCCTTGAGCACATCGAGCGCGATTTGCGTCGCGAGCGGGTGCGACGTGGCGGCCATGCCGTGTTGCGCGATGACTTCGGAGCGCGTCGCGAAAGCGCGACCGTTGATACGATCCGGTTGGCCGATAGCGGCGACAGCGGCCGCGAGTCCGAGCGCCAACGGCGCCACAAAGCGGTGGAAAATCATGCCGCGACGCTACCGCGCGGCGGCAGCGGGTCAATCGGCGACCGCGACACGACGACGGCTGGCTCAGCTCGCGACCAACAAGATCAGGGCCGTGATGGAGAATCCGATTAGCAGGGTCAGTCCATAGCCCAAGCCGAGCAACGCACTCTTCGCGATCGTCAGACGCCAGGAATTCGCAAACAGGCGACGCAACAGCAGGATCGGGTAGAGAAACAACCACAGGTTGCACACGAATGAGAAAGCGCCCCGCACGGTCAGCAAACCGACGGACGAGAGGACAAAACTCCAGCCGTCGCGGAACAGCACGAAGAGAAAAATGAACGTGTGGAAATGCAGCGCGATGACGAGATGCTCGAGGAAGACATTGCCGGATTTGCGAAAGAGGAAGCGGGTGAGCAGCGCGAAGATGGGCAGGCAGAACAGCAACATCTTTGGCACGGCGGTGAGAAAACGGGCGCCGATCTCGCGTTGGAATTCCGGTTTCATCGCGCGCTGGCCCTGATCCTCCGCCCAAGTTTCAAAGGAGGATTTTTCCTCCACCACGGCGGGCTTACTGGCCGCAGCCTTCTTCGGTCTGGCGGCGATTTGGTCGCGAATATTTTGCGCAGCGACCGGATCGCGCACCGCAGTCAAAGCCTCTTCCAGTGCCGCCGGCTGTCCGCCGCTCCGGAGGCCCGCCGGGGCGGCGTCATTGATAATGGGACTAAATTGCGCGCCATCCTTGCCGCGATTGCCCGCGAGCAGCAGGAGGAAGAAAATGAATGCCGTAAAAATATAGAGCCGGAACGGCGGCACCTGCGACGCGCGGCGTCCGGCCAAAAAATCCGCGGTCAACCGGCCGGGCGAGAACAACAACGTGATGATGTTGCGAAAAAACTTCCCGTCGAAATGAAAGATGTTCTCCAGCGCTTCCAGAAATGTGTGCCAGAAGGACCGGTTGATATCGAAATCGTGTTGTCCGCACGCGTGGCAATACGGTCCGGTGAGTGGCGTGGCGCAGTTGAGGCAGTGCGTGTTGCCCGCGCTGTGGGCGGGAGTGCCGGTGAATTGCGCACTCGCGGCATCGGTGGCCAACACTTCGGAGACAGACGGCGTGGGGTCGGGAGTCACGGCCATACTGGAGCAATAAGCCAGCCCCGGCGCAATCCCGCGGAGCGGCGGCGCAAGGCTAGGTCGTGCGTTGCCGCACGGCTTCGAACAGCGTGATGATCGTCGCCATCGCGACATTGAGCGAATCGGCCTGGCCCGCCATCGGGATGCGCACCAAGGAGGTGCTGTTCTTCAACCAGAAATCGCTCAAGCCATACTGTTCACTGCCCATCACGATGGCGAGCGGGCCGCGGAGGTCGGCTTGTGTGTAAAGGAGCGGCGTGTCCGGCGTCGTCGCCACGATTTGCACGCCGCGCGCCTGCAGCCACGCGTGCACGGTCGCGGAATCGGCGATGACGATCGGCACTGAAAAAAGCACGCCGGTGGATGAGCGCACGACGTTCGGGTTGAAAATATCGGTAACCGCATCGCACACGATGACGGCTTCCGCACCGGCCGCGTCCGCACTGCGCAAGATGGTGCCGAGGTTGCCTGGCTTCTCGATCGATTCGACCACGAGCAAAAGCGGCGCGGCACTCAACGTGAGTTCCTCAATCGTGCGCTTCCATTGCGGCGCGACCGCGAGCAAACCATCGGGGCGGTCGCGGTAGGAGACTTTGGCGAAGGCGTCTTTGGAAAGTTCGGTCAACTGCGCGCCGGCGGCGACGGCTTGGTCTATCAACGCGCGTTCGTTTTCACCGAGAAACCAATCCGCGCAGAAATACAAATCCTGCAACTTGATGCTCTTTTCGAGCGCGCGGCGGACTTCGCGGTAGCCCTCGATCAGAAACAGTCCGCTCGTGTCGCGTTCGCGGCGTTCGCGCAGGCGCACGAGCTGTTTCACGCGGGGATTCTGCAGACTGGTGATTTTTTCAACCATGGGACGACTACCACGAAACACACGAAATACCCCAAAGTGCCAAACCAAAGTTGTGCCGGGAGACGGCGTGGCGCCCGGCGGGGTGCGGGAATTGGCTTCCTCTGACCGGTTTCGTGTCTTTGGTGTGTTTCGTGGGCAAAAATAAAAAGTTCAACGACCATCCCTTTCCCTATCGCGCCGAGATCGAACTTGAGATTGCGACGTTGACCAATCGCGGCGTCGGGTTGGGACGCGTGGTGTTGCCCGACGCGCCAGCTGAAGCTGGCGTCGACGCGGCGCCCGAGACGCGCGCGGGCGGCTGGGTGGTGATGGTGCCGTTTACTTTGCCGGGCGAACGCGTGCGCGCCCGCGTTTATCGCAATCACAAGAATTTCTCCGAAGCCGATCTGCTGGCGATTCTCACGCCATCGCCCGAGCGCATCGCGCCACGCTGTGCGCTCTTTGGCGCGTGCGGCGGCTGCCAATACCAGCATCTCAACTACGCGGCTCAATTGCACTGGAAGCGGCAACAAGTGGAAGAGTTGTTGCAACACATGGCGGGCGTCACGTTTGCCGTTTCGCCGGTGATTGGTTCGCCGCAGGAGTTTGGTTACCGCTCGAAAATCACGCCGCATTTCCAATTGCCGCGTTACCGCGACGACGCGCCGGATGCCGCGCCCCCCGCGCCCCCGATCGGATTTCTCAAGCAAGGCACCCGCTTCGACATCGTCGATGTGCCGCATTGCGCGATCGCGACGGACGCGATCAACGAGAAACTCACGGCCGTGCGCGCGAAGACGCAGCAACGCATCGCCGAGGGCTACTATCAACGCGGCGCGACGCTGCTGCTCCGCCACGCGCAGGAAGGCGTGGTGACGGACTACGATGCGGTGATTCACGAACAGGTCGGCGAGTTGCGCCTGCGGTTTCTCGCCCGCGATTTTTTCCAGAACAACCCGTTCATTCTGCCCGCGTTCACCAGTTACGTGCGCGAGCAGGCGGCGGCGAGCGGCGCGCGCTGTTTGGTCGATGCGTATTGCGGCAGCGGATTGTTCGCGCTGGCCAGTGCGTCGGCCTTCGAGCGCGTGTGCGGCGTGGAAGTGAGCGAAACGTCCGTCAAATTCGCGCGCGAAAACGCCGCGGCCAACGGCATTGCCAACGCCACGTTCGTCGCGGGTGATGCGGCCACGATTTTTGCCGGGCTCGGCGACGGCTTCGTCGCGACGGACACGGCGGTGGTGATCGATCCGCCGCGCAAGGGTTGCGACGAGTTGTTTTTGCAACAGCTCCTCGCGTTTGGGCCGCGCGCGGTGGTTTACGTCTCGTGCGATCCGGCCACGCAAATGCGCGACCTCACGCAATTCCTGGCGGCGGGCTACACGTTAACCGCGGTGCAACCGTTCGATCTTTTCCCGCAGACGCGCCACCTCGAATGCGTGATGACGCTGGTGCGAAAGTAACATCTTCTTGCCGCATCCGGCGGGTCATTTGACCAAACCACGCATGATGTCGGCATTACGATTCCCGATTTTGGTAGCTGCGAGCGCCAGCGAGTGGTCAACCGTCCACCCACTGGCGCTCGCGGCGACACCAATTAGGCTGAAACAAGTTTCGGGGAGTTGGGCCCGCCGCGAATAAAAAACGCCGCGACTCGTCGTGAAACGAGCAGCGGCGTTGAGTGTTGAGAATTCCGCAGAGCGAAACGATCAGTCCTTTTTTGCGTCGAAGTCGGGCTTCGTGAGCGTCGGGGTGCCGCCGATGTAGCGGCTGAGCCAGCTTTGCATTTCCCAGTGCCAGTGGATCGCGTTCTGCGGCGTGAGAATCCAGTGGTTTTCGTTCGGAAACACGACGAGACGCGACGGGACGCCGAGCGCCTGCAGGACGCCGTAGAGCTCGAGGCCGTTGCCGTAGGGGACGCGGTAGTCGAGCTCGCCGTGGAGGACGAGCATCGGGGTCTTGAAGTTTTTGGCGTAGAACATCGGGTTCTGGCGCTGCATGCCTTCGAGGTTGTCCCACGGCTTGCCGCCCATGACTTCCGGGAAACCGTGCGGCACGTCGGCGGCGTATTGCGCGTAGGAGCTGTTCACGCCGGCGTGGTTGATGATGGCCTTGAAACGGTCCGTGTGGCCGAGCACCCACGCGGCCATGTAGCCGCCATAACTCGCACCGGCGGCGGCAAGGCGCTCGCGGTCGATGTTCGGGAAGCGCGCGAGCAGGTAATCCGTGGACTTCATGATATCCTCGAACGGCATGTCGCCCCACTCGTTGACGATGCTCATGGCAAACTTTTCGCCGAAGCCGGTCGAGCCATGGCGATTGACCCACGTGACGATGTAGCCCGGCGCGGCGAACAGGTGCGTGTTCCACCGATAACTCCACGAATCGCGGACCATGGTGTGCGGGCCGCCGTGCATGAGTTGCACGAGCGGGTATTGCTTCGTGGCGTCGTAGCCCGGGGGCAACACGAGCCAGCCGTGGATTTCGTCGCCGGCGGCACCGGTGAACGTGTAACTCTCGACCTGCCCGAGGTCGATTTGCGCCATGAAGTCGTCATTGAACCGCGTCAACTGGCGCGTCGCACCGCTGGCGAGGTCGTGCACAAAGAGTTCGCCGGGGCGGCTCGTGGTGTCGTTGACGAAGACGAGGTGCGCCGCACCGACTTCGACGTTCGATGAACTGCCCTGGCCGTAAACGGCGGTGAGGCCGGTGCCATCGAGGCCGAGACGAAACACGGGCACGTAGCCGCGCTCCTCGGCGACGACCCAGAGGGAGTTGCCGTCAGCGGCGAACTTGACCTCACCGAGGGAGTAATCGACGCCGGCGGCGACGGCAGTGTTTTGCCCGGTGGCAAAGTCATGGCGCCAGAGTTTGGCGAATTCGCCGTTGTGGATCGTGCGCGGCGTGCGGGTGAAAAGCAGCGAGCGGCCATCCGGCGAGAAGACGGGAGTGCCGTCGGCACCGGTGTTGTCGGTGGTGAGGTTTCTCCAGTTACCGGAGCCGTCGGTCGGCACGAGGTAGATGTCGGGATTATGATGCTCGCGGTAGGGGCGGGCGGTGGAGTTGTAAACCAACGCGATCTGGCTGCCGTCGGGCGAAATCTCGAAATCGTTGCCGCTGGAGACGCCGAAAAGCTGATCGGCGCGCGGCGTGAGGTCGCGGAATTCCTTCGTCGCGACATTCACTTTGAGCAGGCGTTGCGCGAGGTTGTCGGTCAGCCAATGATCGAAGAAGCGATACTGACGATCCTCGGTGACCTTGGCGGTCATCTTCGAATCTTTGCGGCGCTTGATTTCCTTCTTCATCGCGGCGAGATCGGCCTTTTCCCACTGGCCGACGAGTTCGGGAATGACGCGCGTGCCGACGACGACATGCTTGCCGTCAGGCAACCAGCGCGGCGCGGCGATGCCGTAGGGCAATTCGAGGATTTTCTCCGCTTCGCCGCCGCCGAAGGGAATCACGTAGAGCGCGGCGTTTTCGTCGTCGCCGCGCTTGGAGGTGAACGCGAGGCGGCGGCCGTCGGGACTCCACACGGGAGAGCCATCGCTCGCGGCCGCCGTGGTGAGACGGCGCACGTCACCGCTGGCGACGTCGGCGAGCCAGAGATTGGTCGTGCTCTTGTTTTTCTCGATCGACCATTCCTGCACGGTGAAAACGACCGTGCGGCCGTCGGGCGAGAGCGCGGGACTGCCGACACGTTTGATGGCCCACAAATCCTGCGGCGTGAGCGGACGGCGTTCAGAGGCAAACGACAGCGTGGCCAAAGCCAACGCGAGTAACACAGTGACGAAACGGGGTAAGGTCATGAGCCCGCCAGCGAAACCAAACCGCGCTCCGAGTCAAAGCCGCCCGCGCCGCCACCGCACGATTTACTCAGCGATACGCCAACCACTCCGACGCGGAATACTGTTCAATAATCCCTTCGACTTCGTGCTCGGGAAAATCCGGCCACGGCGTTTCTTCCGCCGCCACGCCGAGCGTTCGCGCCAAACGCTCGACGAAGCCTTGGCCAAACTCGTCCCAAGCAACGTCACCGACGCTGCGTTTCTCGATCGAACCTTGAAACAACAGACCGTGCTTCGTGCGTTTTTGGGCAGCACCGGCGATCTTCGCACCCGAGGCCGTGTTGACGACGTCGTAGAGTTCCGCGCGTTGAAAGCACACGCCCGGACCCGCCGCGCAGACTTCCCCATCGGCGGGCGGCTCGCAGGCGGTCTTCACAACGGCCGGTTGCCCGAGCGCGCCGAGTGTTTCAGCGAGACATTCGTGCACGGCGCGGTAGGAAGCCGTGGCGCGGGCGTCGTAAAGTGCATGGCCGCGTGGCAACACCAGCGCATAAGTCCAGTCATCGCGGTGGTCGACGATGCCGCCGCCGGTCGGACGTCGGCAAAGATCGCAGGGTAGCTCCGTCGCGAGATTCTCCCGCACGAAGGCAATTTTCTGTCCGAAACCGAACGTATAGGCCGGCCCGCGCCAATCGTAGTGCCGGAAACGCGGTGCGGCGGGCGTCGGGTAGCGTTGCAACAACAGGAAATCGACCGCCATGTTTTCGGCGGCACCAGCAGTGCGAACGGGCAGGACGTGCAGATTCATGGGAGCGGCGCGAAGACGAAAGTCCGACGAGGGCAAAAGCGCAAGCGAGCGAGTGGCACCGCGCGCTTTTCTCGTTTGTCACCTATTGGGCGACAAACGCCGCCGCTACTTGCCGCCGCTATCGAGGAGTGTGCGAACGGCGCGCAGCAGTGAACTCAGCGCAAACGGCTTGGGCAGGTGGCGCAGCACCCGCGGGTTGATTTCCAAGCGCGTCGGGTCGGGTTGTTCGGCGGCAATTGTCAACGCGAGCAGTTGCGGCGTGAGCTTTTGCAATTCGCGCAGCAACTTGCGCGCGTCGGGCGGCGTGCAGTCGAGTAACACGAGTTGGGGCGCCGGTTTATCACCGATCGCAATGAGCGCACTGGTGACGTCGGGAAAATTATGCACTTGATAGCCGTCCACCGAGAGCATGCCACCGACCATTTTGCGGAGCACTTCGTCGGCTTCGATCAACCAAAGCGTTTCGTTGCCGTGTGTGCGGTGCAGCGACGGCAGGGCGCTGCTGATGAACTGCGCGGGCTCGGCGGTTTCGGGCAGGAGAATCTCGAATGTCGTGCCGCTGCCGACGACGCTGCGCACGCTGATTGCGCCCTGGGCACTGGTAACGATGTGGTGCGCCATCGCCAAACCAAAGCCGGTGCCGTGCGACTTCGTAGTAAAAAACGACTCGAAGAGCCGCGCGCGAGTCGCGGCATCGATGCCGCTGCCGGTATCGGTGACTTCGAATCCGACATAGTCGCCGCTGGTGAGCGTGCCCTCATTGCCGGTGAGTTTGCGGTTGAAGCTGCGGACCTTGAGTTTGCCGCCCTGGGGCATCGCATCGCGCGCGTTGAGGCAGAGATTGAGCAATACCTGCTGAAACTGCGTGGGATCGATCCGCGCGTTGCCGAGATCGGAGGCGAGGCGTAATTCGACCGTGACGTTCTCGCCCATGACGCGGCGGAGGATGTCGGCAATCTCGCGGATGAGGAGGTTGAGGTTGACCACGCGCACCTCGGTTTCTTGGCGGCGGCTGAATTCGAGGATTTGCCGCGCGATGCGCGTGGCCTTGGTGCCCGCGCGATGGATTTCGCGCAGGTCTTTTTGCGGTGCGGTATTTTGCGGCAGTTTTCCCGCGAGGATTTCGCAATAACCGTTGATGATGGAAAGCAGGTTGTTGAGGTCGTGCGCGACGCCACCGGTGAGTTGCCCGACGGTAGCGAGCTTCTGCGAATGAATCATCGCTTCGCGGATGCGCTTCGTCTCGGTGATGTCATGAAACACGCCGACGAGATAGCCCGGTTGCAACGGACGGAAACGCCACTCACCGCAGAAGGCGTCTCCATTTTTGCGGTGCAGCCAATTTTCTCCGTGGGCCAGCAACTCTATTTCCTTGCCCGCGGGGAGGGGAACCATTTCGGTTTTTGGGCCGTGGAGGAGTCGGGTATTTTGCCCCGTTACCTCGCTGTTGGTATAGCCGGTCAGAATCGAAAATTGCGGGTTGGCGAACACGATTCGCACGCCGCCATTCTCCCATTTGTCCCGCGTGATGATTGTCGCTTCGGGCAACACGCCCAGCGCGGCGCAAGCGACCGCGAGATCGGCCTCGGGTGGCGGCGTGGAGGAAGGGGAAGAAGCAGCGGGAGGGCGGGGCATCGGGGTGCGGCGCGAATCAGGGATGTTGTTCCAGTGGAACTCGGTCTGTCAAAGCTCGGTTCGTTGTGAGACGGTGACAATCAGTGCGCGCGGGCGAATTTACTCGTCAAAATTCCCGCCGTCAGCACCTAACTGAGCGCAACTCGCCATGACTCCGGCCGCCTACCTCGACCAACACGCGAGCGACCTCGTCGCTTTACTGCAAACGCTCGTCCGGCGCCCCACGGTAAATCCACCGGGACAAAACTACGGCGAAATCACGGAGCACCTTGCGCAGGAGTTGCGCGACCTCGGCCTCACCGTGCGCCGCCTCGAAATCCCGCGCGCCGCGCAACGCCGCGTGCAGCCCACGCAACTCGATTACCCGCGCTACAACGTCGTCGGCTTTTGGGATGCAGGCGCCGCGAAGACCATCCATTTCAACGCCCACTACGATGTCGTCCCCGTCTCCGGCCAATGGAAACACGGCGACGCCTTCAGCGGCACGGTGGACAAGGGTTGGGTTTACGGCCGCGGCACCGCCGACATGAAGGGCGCGATCGCCAGCATTTTGTTCGCCCTGCGCGCGCTCCGCAGCACTGGCGTCACGCCGCGTTGCAATGTGGAGGTCTCGTTCACCGCTGACGAAGAAACCGACAGTGTGCTCGGCGCCGATTGGCTCGTGCGCCACGGCAAACTTCGCGCCGACTACGCTATCGTCGGCGAGGGCGGCGAGCGCGACCACGTCTGTTGCGGCCACAACGGCGTGCTCTGGTTCAACGTCACGGTGCATGGCAAAGCGGCGCACGGTTCGACGCCGCTGGAAGGGATCAACGCGCTGGAAAAAATGGCCGAACTCGTGCTCGGCTTGAGCGCCTACAAAAAGATTTTGGCGCGCCGGAAATTTCGCGCGCCCGACGGACGCGTGCTCAGCCCCACGATCAATCTCGGCGGCGTCTTCGCCTCCGGCGAGGGCGGCAAGATCAACACCGTGCCCGCGCTGGCGACCTTCTCGATCGACCGCCGCGTGCTCGCCACGGAAAAACATGCCGAGGCCGAACGCGAATTGCGCGCCGCCGTGAAAGCCGCCGCCGCCGCGATTCCGCAATGCCGCATCACGATCGAAAAGGTGTCGGAGAATTTTTCGTGTTACACCGACCCTGAGTCGCCGTTCTTCCACGCCGTGCAAGCGAGCGTCACGCGTGTCCGTCGTCGCCGCGCGGGCCTGACGGTCGCCACGGGGTTCAACGACATGCATTTTTTCGCGCAGCATCTGAAAATTCCCACACTGGGCTACGGTCCGAGCGGCGTGAATTTCCACGCCGTCGATGAGCGCGCCCGCGTCACCGATCTCGTGCAGTCCGCGAAGATTTACGTCGATTTGCTGACCTCGTTCGAAGGCTGAGCCATTTCGAGGCATTCCGAGAACCACGAATGGACACGAACCAACACGAATAAAAACCGGATCGGAGATGGTCGGGTGCGCGATCGACTTGTGAAACCAAGTCAGCGATTTATGCCCTAGTTGGTCTGTGCCGGAATTGGTGTTCTTTCGTGTCAATTCGTGGTTACCGAATTGGCCGAGCCGTGTTTACCGCAAACCAGCAAGCACACGGCGCGCGACCGCGGCGATGATGGCGCGATTACCGGAATGTTCGCGGCCTTCAGTAAACGTCACGATGATGACGCGTCCGCCGTCGGGCAGTTCAATCAAGGCCGCGTCGTGGCGCGCCGTGCTCATCCAGCCCGCCTTCGACCACAATTTCATGCCGGGTGCCAGCGCCGGTCCGGTGAAGCCGACGCCTTCCGCTTCTTCGTTGCTGGTGTTGCCGGTGGACTGCGGTGAGCGGGCGAGCAGGGCCAACATTTGCGCGGACCGTTCCGGCGTGATGCAGCGCTTCTCCGCGATCTCGTGGAGCAATCGCGCGGTGTCGTTGGTCGAAAGAAAATTGCGCGCGGGCAGATTGACGACCGCGTCCTGTTTCTCGCGCCCGTAGGGTCCTTCGGCCCACGTCTTCCGCACGGCGTAGACATTGGCGTAACCGCGCTCCGCAAACCAACGGGTCACCGCCATGCGTTGCTCATGCCACCGCGCGAGGTCTGCGAGCGGCAATTCCGGGCCGGCAGTGGTGCCGGTGATATAATCGACGACGGTGGCGGTGGCGTCGTTGTTCGACTCGACGATCATGTCGCGCAACGCGCGTTGCAGTTCCGGCGAGTCGGCGAGTTCGCCGCGTTCCAGCAAGTGGTGCGCATAGGCGAGGTAGTAGAGTTTCACGACGCTCGCCGGATAAATGCGCGCGTCGCCGCGGTGATCGGCGTGGAGCGGCGTCGGGCCGCGCAAGTCAATGACGGTGACGGCGAGTTGGTCGGCCTTGAGTTCCGGTGCGGCAAACTCCGCACGCGTCGCCTGCACGGCGTCATGAACGAGTTGTTGCAACGTCGCCGCGCGCGCGGTGCCGCAGGCCAGCGTCGCGAGTAGGAAGGCAGTGAGGGCGGGGCGACGTGACATCGGTTATGAGCGCCAGCCTTGGCGAATCATTGAAATCGCGATGGCGGCGAGGAGCATGGAAACAATTTTCGAAATCGCCCGCATGCCCGTCGCCCCGATTTTCCGCCCGAGCCACTCGCTATAATGCAGCGCGAGGACGACCAGCGCGAGATTGGCCGCCAACGCCACGAGCGTGACGAGCAGGCCGACGTTCTCATTCTGCGCCAGCACGAGCAATGTCGTGATGGAGGCCGGTCCGGCGATCAGCGGCATGCCGAGCGGCACCACGCCGAAATCGTCGGGCAATTTCTCCGGCTCCGCGGCCGACGAGACCAAATCCTTCGCCGCAAGGATGAACAGAATCAGACCGCCCGCGATTTGGAAATCGCTCACCGAAATGCCGATGGCGGTAAAAATTGTTTTGCCGAGAAAGAGAAATCCGAGCGCCACCAACCCGCCGGTCCAGATCGCTTGATCGGCGATTTTTTGCCGGCGTTCGCGCGGCACATCCTGGCCCATCCCGAGAAAAATAGCCGCCAAGCCGATCGGATCGATCGCCACAAAGAGCGGAATGAACGCCAACAGGAACTTGGAACCCCATTCGAGCATGCGCGCCACGTTGGCGGGCCGAGGGCGAAAAAGCAACGCGCCACGCGCGCGCCTTGGGCAACTGATGCGGAGTGTTGGCCCTTGTTGCGACCGCCGCAGCGGACTACACTCGGGTCAACTTAACCAGGAGGTTCTATGTCTGTGATCAAAATTCATCTCGATGCGGCCGAGATCAACCCAGTGGAGCGACTTGCCGACGCGCTGCACGTGAAGCCCGAAGATATCGCCTACGCCGCGCTCAATCGTCTCATGCTCGACGCGCGCGATCCCGCGACGCAGTCCGAGATCGTCAACCTTGCGCGAGCAAAATCGAACAACTTGCCGCGCTGGGCTGATAGCGCCGGTTCGGTGCACGCTTACGAAGGCATGCACGACTGCGAACCGACGCGCAGCAAATATTCACTCTAGTCTGCTAGTGCGCTCGCCCCTAACGCGTGCCGCCGTCGCCCTCGCGGCGACAGGTGGGCGTGAGCAGATTTGATTTTCCGGTAGCCGTGGGCGCCAGCGAGCGGAGTGCAGCAATTCTCTGCTCGCTGGCGCTCGCAGCTACAGCGGAGTTTTGGAACCATCGCCTCGCGGCAACCGCATCAGTCGGACAGTGCCGTTAACGCGGCCACGGTCGTGGGTGCGCGAAAGCGAAAACCGTCCGCCAGCAGGCGCGCGGGCCGCACGAATTGTCCTTCGAGGATCAGGCCCGGATCCGTGCGGAAAAACACGGGCGCCAACAACCGGATCATGAATGCCGGTGCGGGCACCTGCCACGCGCGCTCGTGCACGCGACGCAGAACGCGCATGAATTCCGCGTTGGAAATCGGTTCGGGCGCGCAGGCGTTGTAGACGCCGCGCATCTCGCCGCCCTCGACGGCGCGCAGAAAGATTTCTTCGAGATCATTGATGAAGATCCAACTCATACCCTGCCGGCCATCGCCCGCCTGGCCGCCGAGATAAAGTTTCATCAACTGCACCAACTTCGGATGCGCGCCACCGCGACGCCCGAGCGTCACGCCGATGCGCAACACCACTTGGCGCACACTGCCCGGACATTCCTCCGTGGCTGCTGACTCCCATTGGCGGCAGACGTCGGCGAGAAAATTGTCACCAAGCGCAGACGACTCGTCGCACGGCTTCGTCGTGTTGCCGTAGATGCCGACAGCGCTCGCTTGCACCCACGCGCCCGGAGGTTGGGCGCAAAAGCGCACCGCGGCACCGAGGGCGCGCGTGGTGTTGAGGCGCGAATCGAGAATGCGCGTGCGATTGCGCGCGTTGTGCACGCAATTGATTGAAGCGCCCGCGAGATTGATCAACGCGGTGGCATCTTCCAACTCCTCCATCCACGGTGCGCGGGAACCATCTTCGGGGAGGCGGCCGGTCCACTGCACTTCGCGGATGCCATCGCCACGCCGCCGCGGCGCGCCTCTCGTCAGCGCCACCACTTCATAGCCTCGCTCACGAAATCGCCGTGCCAGCGCCGAGCCGATAAATCCGGCTCCACCAGCGATTACTATCTTGTGAGGCATGGACGGGAGCGTGGGTAGCGCCGGACGTTTTGCAAACGGATGCTAGTAACGGTTTGAATTGTCATATCAGCTAATAGCGCCGAGCGAGCGGGTAATGCGGTTACGGGCGTTTTGCGACGCTGGCTTGCGGCGGAGTGGCGACGGACTCAACGTCGCAGGCCTGTGGAGAATGAACCGATTAATTTCTACGATCTGACGCGCGATGAGTTGCTCACGCAGGCTTCGCGTTGGGGTTTTCCTCCGGTGCACGCGGCGAGGCTGTGGAGCTACGTTTATCTGGCGGGCGTCGAGGAGTGGGCGGCGATGGACGAACTACCCGCGCGTTACCGGGCGAAGGCGGAAAGCGAGTTGCAATTTCGCCGCCTCGGCACCGCGCACGAGACGCACAGTAGTGATGGTTTTACGCGCAAATACCTGCTCGCGCTGCCGGATGCGGCGCGGATCGAGACGGTCTTGATGCGTTACACAGGGCGCGTGACGGCGTGCATCAGCAGTCAGGTCGGCTGCGCGATGGGCTGCGTGTTTTGCGCGACGGGCCAGATGGGCTTCATGCGCCACCTCACGGCGGGTGAAATCGTCGCGCAAGCGATGCACGTCGACGCGGTGTTGCGCGGCACGCATCATGCGGCGGCACTGGCACAGGCTGAAGCCGCCTCGCCGCACGCCCGCCACGAACGACTGCGCAATCTCGTGCTGATGGGCATGGGAGAACCGTTGAACAACTACGACGCCGTGATGCAGGCGATTGAAATTCTGCGTGATCCCAACGGCCTCGCGCTCGCAGCCAAACGCATCACGTTGAGCACGGTTGGCGTTGTGCCGGGCATCGTGCGCCTCGCCGACGAAGCCCGGCCGTTTCACCTCGCCGTTTCGCTCCACGGGGCCACGCAAGCCGAGCGCGCCACGCTCGTGCCGGTGGCGAAAAAATGGCCGATCGATGAGCTGATGGACGCGTGCCGTTACTACATTGCCAAGCAACAGCGCCGGATTTTCTACGAGTGGACGCTGATCGAAGGGAAAAACGACACGGTCGAAACCGCGCATGCCGTCGGCCAATTGCTGCGCGGCCAGCTCGCGCAGGTGAATCTCATTCCGCTCAATCCGACGGCCGGCTACGCCGGCGAGCCGACCGGGCGCGACGCCGCGAAACAGTTCCAGGCGGTGCTCGCGGAATACCGTTTGCCGAGCACGGTGCGCCAACGTCGCGGCATCGACATCGCCGCCGGCTGCGGCCAACTCGCCGTTGCGCGCCCGAAGTGAATTCGGGCTGAGGGCGGTGGTTTTGATGGAAACCACAGAGACGCAGAGGGCACAGAGGAAATACCGGCAGTAACTGTGCGCGCAGGTAACCCGAAGCCTCCGGCTCTGTGTCCTCCGTGCCTCTGTGGTTCAATTAATCCGCCTACTCCAACTGCGCCGCCACTTCCGCCACGCCTGCTTCGCGCGCGGCGTCGGTTGCGAGCCACTCGCGCGCGTGTTGCAACGCCGCCGCATCGGCCTCGAGTCCGCGTGCCTGCCAACGCATCAATGCTGAAACCAAGAGAAGTTGCGCGCGCGCATCTGCGGGGTTGGCGCGGGCGGCGTCGAGAAACGGCGCGAGCGACGTCGGCATGTGCTCGGCGGGCAGCATTGATTTTTCGCCGAGGAACAACGAGAGCGACGCTCCGAGTGCCTGTATGTAGCTCCACGGCGAAGCGGGCACGGCGAAGGCCAGACCTTGCCCGGCGGGATACGCTGTCCACTCCATGTAAGTGCGGAATTTCTGCTGAAAATCCGCCAGCACGGTGTCGGCGTCGGCCGGCGTCCAGCGCGTGGAAAAGCTTTTCAGTTCACGGAATTTGCGCACTTCCCAGATTTTCAGCGTCAGTTCGTAGTCGGCGTTGCGCGCGCGCAGCGAGGACGTGACGACATAGTCGAGTCCACCCTCGGTGGAGGCGTCGAGTTGGCGGATGTTCTCGGGAGTCCAGTCGACCGGGAAAATCGCGTAATGTTTTGGTGCGAAGATGCCGATGCCCGCCACCGGTTCGTAGCCGACGCCAAATTTGAACGACTCGGCAAACCACAGTGCGAGGCCACGCGTGAAGCGGCCGAGCGTGTCCTCTCGCGTGGAAGCGCGCTCCAACGCGTTGGTCTCGCCGAGTTGCGCGCATTGCGCGAACGCCACGCGGCGCACGCGTCCGGTCGCCGTCGGCAGGAGCGCGCCGGCGTGGTTTTCGAGACCGTAGAACCAGATCGGTTTGCTGATGCTGACGAGACTGATGTGCGCCTCTTGCATCGATTCGTCGATCGGCAGGTGTTCGGTCGCGCTGATTTCGGCAATGGCGCTTGAAAAACCAAGCAGGCGATTTTCGAGTTCGGGCCGGCCGAGTGAAAAGAGCAAATCGAGCAGGTGTTGCGCGGGTTCGGGCTGGCGCAGCGCGAGGTAGGCTTGGAGCAAATTGACGCCCGGGCCGGGACCGTGACGCTCGGCGTCGTAACGCGGCGCGAGCAATTCCACGAGTTCCTTGACGTGGCCGTGCGTGCCGAGGTCGGCGGAAATCGTCAGTAGCACATCGGGGCGTCCGCCGGAGCTGGCCAGCACCGCCTCATGAATCACCAACGCGCCGGGCAAATCCCGCGCCTGCAAACGCGCGCGGGCTTCCGCGAGTTGCGGCAACACGCCGCCCGCGACGGACGGTTTCGGTTCGGCGGGCGCGGCGACGGGAGTTGTCGGCGTCGCCGCAACCGGCATGGCCGACTGCTGGGCCGGAGATTTTTTGGCGAGAAAGCGATCGAGGAATCCCATGACGCCATTCAGCAAATCGCGGCGGTCGCGACTGGCGAACAGAAACCGAGCGTCGGTTGGCGCCGGCGCGCAACTCAACGGCGCGGCGGCGGCAATTGTCCGGGCTCGACCCCAGCGCGCACACTGAGCAACGCCAACACTTTTGGCACATACATGCGCGTTTCCGAGGGCAGGTGGTCGGCGATGTCGGCGAAAGTTTTGCCTTTGCGCGAGGCGAGGAGGCGTTGCACGCGACCGGGACCGGCGTTGTAGGCGGCAATCGCCAACGGCCAGTCGCCGAAGCGCGCGTGCAGTTGTTTCAAATAGAGGGCGGCCGCACCGGCGTTTTTTTCGGGATTGCCGCGCTCGTCGGGCAAAGTCGTGCTCAGGCCGAGTTCGCGCGCGGTGGCGGGCATGAGTTGAAAAAGTCCTTTGGCGCCCACTGGACTGACGGCAGCGGGGTTGAAGGTGGATTCCGCCTCGGCCATCCACACCAGTGCGACCGATATGCCCTCGGCGGTGAACGGCGGACGCACGCGCGGCAGGAGCGCCGCGGCACGCGGTGGCACGGGGCGGGTTTTCACGCGCCCCAGCCACAAATCGTAATGCGGAATCACGGGCGCGGCTACGGTCGGGCGCGGCGCAGTGGTCGGCGGTTGTGTCGGTGATGGGGTGGGCGTAACCGGGCGACTCGGCGCGGGCTTCTTGGTCGCAGGAGGGGGAGTAACAGGACGGCGAATCGCGAGCGCGGCCGCTTCCGCGTAATCGAGCCGCTCCGTGAGCCAGTCGGTGTAGTGCTCGTAGCCGGGAAAAAACGGCAACGCCCGCAAGGCGTCCCGCACTTCCGGCGCGAACTCCGCGAGGGCCGCGAGATCGGAGCCTTCCAGCGCCGCCTGTAAGCGCGCGGCGAAAGAGTTGAATTCCTCACGCGTCGGGAAGCGGTAGTCGCGTTTGATTTCGTCCGGCACGTAGTTATCGAAGAGCGCCTTGCCCTGCTGGTAGAGCGCCTCGAGATCGAGGGTCGGCTCCGGTTCGGCGGGCTTGCGCTTGGTCTGCGCCCATGCGGTTCCGCTGAGGAGCAATGAAAGCAAGAGGATGCGAAGGGTAACGTTCACTGGCACACCGTGAGTATCTATCAAATCGCGGTTGGGAAAACGCTATTCCGTCAACTGGAGCGAATGATTGCGGGTATTGCTTCTTGTTCTTCGGAGCAGGGGCAGTTTGCGACTGCAGAATCAGGAATTTCCCTAGAGTGAATATCTTGCAGGAACCAGGAAAGCCAGTCTGCTCGCGCCAACCCCAATTCATGATGAGATCCAAATTCCTACTAGTATTTGCCACGGCCATATCGTTGCTAGTAACGATTCACGCCCAGACTTTTCTGGGCTCGGATAATTTTAACGCCGCCGGACCAACCTTTAATGGCTCTCAATGGTCCAGTAGCGGCAATCTTTCGCAAACCAACGGGCGCGCCCAGCTGATTAACATTAATGGTGCATTTAACGTATCCGGGAGCGCTGATTGGCTCCTGGGCCCAAACACTTCCCACGGGTTTGATTGGATCGCAACTGTTACAGCAACTTTGGATTACAACGGCTCCGATGGCACGCCCTCGATCGGTATTTTTGCCAAGCCACAGGAAGGCGGCTTCTTTGGCATAATGCTTCGCGGCGGACAGCCGTCGGGATCGACTGATATTTTTAGTTCCCATGGGGGGACGGGCAACTTGGGGGGAGCGCACATCGCTGGGTTTGCGGGAACGGTGGCCGATGGCATTTTTACGACCGGTGCGGTCACGAACGTGATTCTCCGTCTCGGCTGGGACAGTGGCACGGGAACGTTGAGCAGTTCCTACAGCACCAACGGAACCCAATTCGATTCACTCGCTTCGAACTACGCCAGCAGCTACTTTGGTTTCTCTCCTGCCAACGGAATTTCTCTTACTCTCTTCGCCACTTCCGGCGGCGTCGAACACGCGGCCGACACGATGTATTTCGACAACTTCAGCGTAGCCGCTGCTATTCCCGAGCCTTCGACCTATGCAATGCTCGCCGGACTCGGCGCCCTCGGACTCGCGTTGTGGCGCAAATACGCTCCCGCGACCCTGTGAACTCTGTTCAATGCTGGGATTATCGAGAGTTGATCAGGCAACTCCCTGTCCAGAGGGTCTGCTCCGGTTCGGCGGGTTTGCCCTTCGACTGCGCCCATGCGACGTTGGCGAGCAAGAGGCTGAACACGAAGAGGCGAAGTGAGACAAAGTTAGGCACGTTGTGATTATCGGGATTAGGCGAATTGGGGAAACGTTATACCAGTCAATGGGTCGATTTGGCCGGGGTTGATCGACCGGGTGCGATGTTTCCCGCGTTGACCGTGGGGGCATGGCGTCTAGTTAGACCCCTCCAGCGAACATGAACCGGGTATTCATCAAGACCTACGGGTGCCAAATGAACGAGCGCGACAGCGAGGCCGTGGCGGCCATGCTCCGCGCCCGCGGCTACCGCATGGTCAATGACGAAAACGCCTGCGATGTGATGTTGCTCAACACCTGTAGCGTGCGCGATGCCGCCGAGCAGAAAGCGATCGGCAAAGCCGCGCACGTCGCCTCGCAGCGCAAGCGCAACCCGCGCTTCGTGCTCGGGATCCTCGGTTGCATGGCGCAAAACCGCGGCGCCGAACTGCTCGATGCGCTGCCCGACGTCGATCTCATCGTCGGCACGCAGAAATTTCACCAAGTCCCCGACTACCTCGACAATCTTCGCGCCGCACGGGACGCCGGCACGCCGCTCGCGAGCACGATCATCGACATCGCCGAGGAAGCCGGCTCGCAAAACACCATTCGCGAACACGTGCTGGAGGACCGGCAGGTCACCGCGTTCGTTTCGATTCAACAGGGGTGCAACATGGATTGCGCATTCTGCATCGTGCCGAAGACGCGCGGTGACGAACGCTCGCGGCCGATGGACGAGATTGTGCGCGAATGCGAAGAACTTGCCGCGCGCGGCGTGCGCGAGATCACGCTCCTCGGTCAGATCGTCACGAGTTACGGCCGCCGCGACTACGTGCACACCGACGGCATCACGCCGTTCGTGCAACTGCTCGAACGCGTCAACGCCATCTCCGGCATCCAACGCATCCGTTTCACGTCGCCGCACCCGCGCGGCTTCAAGGACGACCTGATCCAAGCCTACGGACGGCTGGAGAAACTCTGCGAATACGTGCATTTGCCGCTGCAATCGGGCAGCGACCGCATCTTGCGCGCGATGAACCGCCCCTACACCCGCGAGCGTTACCGGCAGATCGTCGACGACCTGCGCCGCGTGCGGCCCGACATGTATTTTTCCACCGACATCATCGTCGGTTTCCCCGGCGAAACGGACGAGGAGTTTCAGCAAACGCGCGAACTCTTCGAGGCCTGCAACTACGACATGGCCTACATTTTCAAATACTCGATCCGCTCCGGCACACCCGCCGCCGACATGGCCGACCAAACGCCCGACGAAGTGAAGGAGGAGCGCAATCGCATCCTGTTGCAGATTCTCCAGAAAAACTCCGACCGCCGCAACGCGACGCTGCTCGGCACCGTGCAGGAAGTGCTCGTCGAAGGGCCGGACAAGCGAGGTTTCAGCTACATGGGCCGCACGCGCGGCAACCGCATCGTGCATTTCGCCGCCACGGAGCGCCTCATCGGCGAGCTCGTCCCCGTCCGCATCGACCGCGCCTCCACCGCCGTGCTCTACGGAGAACTGGAATTGAACGGAGTGCCGAGTGAGGAGTGATCGGTGGCAGGTGAAGAGTGACAAGTGCGGCTGATTCTTGTCATGACTTTTCCCGTCTGTTCCTCTTGCTTCTCACTCGTCACTTTTCACAAGTCACTCCCCTGATGTCCCTCTTTCTCGCAACTCTCCTCTGTGGTCTGTTTCTCGTTCTCCTCGGTGCGCTGCTTTTTGGCGGCGGGGTGAAGGTGAGCTCCACCGCGAAGGCGCTGCCGCGGTCGCAGCGCGGGGCGTGGTTATTTTTCGGGGCGGGCGCACTGGGGTTTCTCTGGCGCATCTCGCGACTCGGCGAGGCCGACTTGATCTTCTTTCAAAGCCCGCTGCCCGTGATGCTCGGTTTCGGCGCGCTCGCAGTGCTGGCTTTCATCTACGCGCCCGATTTTCTCGCGGTGCGCGGCCTGAGTATCATCGCGTTACTCGTCGCCGAGCCGATGTTGCAAGCCGCTTACATGGAATGGCAATTGCCCCAACGCCTGCTGATGGTCTCTGCCGTTTATGTGGCGATTACCGCGGCACTTTATCTCGCGGCGGCGCCTTATCGGTTGCGCGATGTGATCGAGTGGTTGTTTCGCCAACCCAACCGACCGCGCGTGGCGGGTGCGGTGTTGCTCGCTTACGGGCTCGTCACGACGGTAGCAGCGTTTACTTATTGAGCCATGGCTGACGCTTCGCACGTGCTCCTCATCCTCGCCGGACCGGCGGGCGTGGGTAAAAGCACGCTCTGCGACCGCCTCGTGCGCGAGGTGCCGGGTTTCGAGCGCGTCGTCACCGCGACGACGCGTCCGCCGCGACCCAACGAAGTCGATGGCCGCGATTATCATTTTCTCAGCGATGCGGAATTCGACACGAAGCTCGCGGCGGGCGATTTTCTGGAATGGGCGTGGGTGCACAAACGCTACCGTTACGGCACGTTGAAATCCGCCGTGCTCGGTCGGTTGCCGCACACGGGATTGGTGATGAATATCGACGTGCAAGGGGTGCGCAGCATTCGCGCGGCCGCGGAAACGATGCCCGATCTACGTGGACGGCTCATCACGATGTTTGTTGCGCCGGATTCGATGGAGGTGTTGCGCGAGCGCTTGCAAGGCCGCGGTGCGGTGAGCGCGGAGGAATTGGAGCGGCGGTTGCAAAGTGCGGAATTCGAAATGGCCGAGCGCAGCAGTTACGATTACGTGATCCACAGCAGCACGAAGGAACAGGACTTCCGCGCGTTGCAGGAATTCTGGAATCAAGCGCAGGCCAAGCTGCCGGACGCTTCATAAATCGCTCTAGGCGACGCGTGAAAGGCGAAAAAAGCCGGTGGCGGGCGGCCACCGGCGGAAGGTTGAATGCGCCTTCGGCGCGAACGTAGGGCGCGGAAACTCAGTCGGTTTTACGCAGCGTAATCGACCCGTTCATCGACGAGAGCGAAATGTCCACTCCGCCGCCGTTGAGGGCGCCGGTGATGGATTTGCCGCCGTGGCTCGGATACTTCGGCGCGCGCGGGGCGCGGACGGTGACGCGCGGCGCGGCCGGAGCGGCGGGCGCGGACTGATCCATCTCCTCGGAGACGCGGTTGATCTCGGACGATACTTCGCGGACGACTTCGCGCACGACCTCGCGGGCGGTTTGCAGGGCTTCGCGGACGGCGAGGGCGACTTCCTGGGCTTCGGGTGAATTGGAATCGGACGGGCCGCGGAGATCGACGGTCTTGGTGACGAGGGTGTCTTCGCCGAAGTTGGTGCGCACGCTGCCGTTGTGGGTGCGGAGGCGGAGGTTGGCCTTCGTGTCGGCGGGCAGGCGCAGATCGATTTCGCCGTTCATCGAAGTGATGGAGATCGGCTTGGTCGGTGCGCGGCGGAAAGTGGCGACGACTTCGCCGTTCATCGTGTTCACGACGGCGGAGCTGCCGATGTCGGTGAGGGAAATTTCGCCATTCATGCCGTTCACGTCGATGTCGCCGTCGATGTTCTTGATCGAGATATTGCCGCCGGCTTGGGTGCGGACGGTGAGGTTGGTGTTGCGCGGCACCTGGATGTTGAACTCGGTGCCGTGAGACGACCAGTGGTGTTCACCGGCGATGGAGAGCGTAACGACGTTGTTCTTTTCGTTGAGTTCAAAGGTGACGTCGTCGTCGAGGCGGCGGAAGCCGTCTTGGTCGGCTTGGCGCTTCGCTTGTTTTTTCGCGAGGGTGGAAGACACGATCACTTCGTCGCCGTCGGTGCCGGTGATTTTGACGTCGGCCCAAGGGAGGGTGAATTTGAGCAAGCCGGGCTTGGTGGCGTCGCTGAATCTGATGCGTGAGGCGTCGTCGGCCGCGGTGAGACTGACGGCGGCGAACGCGAGGAGCAGCACGCCAAGGGCGGCGCGGAGGAAGGTGACGGGAGTGGTTTTCATGATCGTTTAAGTGGAGTTGGAGGAGAACTCAGGCGGTCTTGGCGCGAGCCGGAGCCGGAGACTGAGCGTTGGTGGGTTGGTTTTCCGCGGGAAGGGGAGTGCGCAACGTGGCGAGGGCGCGCTTGGCGGCGTCGCGGACGTTTTTGTCGGCGTTTTCGTCGCGACTGAGTTGCTCGAAGATCGGCGCGGCGCCGTATTCGCGGGCGCTGGCGAGGAGTTCGATCATGGCAAGTTGGACGAGTGGCGCGCTTTCGCGGGGGAGGGCGGCGAGGAGCCCGGCGCGGACGAGGTCGTCGTCGGTGTGGAGCGCGAGGGCCTCGACGGCGGAGAGACGGACGTTGAGCGACGGGTCGAAGGCGAGCGCGCCGACGAGATCGCTGAGGACTTTGCGGTCGGGATTCTGCAGATCCATCGTCGCGAGAACGCTCTGGAGACGCTCGCTGGTGGATTTTTGTTGGAGCAATGAATAGGTGACGAGGCGGCCCATGCCGTCGACTTGGGCGCGGAGTGCGGCGAGTTCGGTGCGCGCGGTGTCGTCAGCGGGCGCGGTGAGCGGTCCAGGCGCGAGGAAGCGCGCGCCGGCGAAGAGGCCGACGACGAGCAAGGCGAGCGTGAAGGCGAATTGGAGTGCGGGGCGGTCGGGGAGGAGCGTGGCGAAGAAGCGATCGAGGCGACTGCGGGCGAGGGCGAACGGGCTGGGCGCGTCGAGGTCGCGTTGGTGCGTCTCGAGCATGGCGTAAAATTGTTCGCGCAGGCGCGGACTGGGTTGTTCGGCGGGAAGCTCGTCGAGTTTGCGCGTGAGTTCCTGGAGGGCGGACCACTCGCGTTGGCAAGTGGGGCAGGAGGCGAGGTGGGCGCGCATCGACGCGGCGTCATCGAGCGGCAGGGTGCCGTCTTGGTAATCGACGAAGAGTTCTTGGACGCGTTGGCAGTTCATGGCGGTGATTGGTGGAGGTTAGGCGGCGGATTCGCGGCGGATTTTGAAATAGACGCCGCGCAGCTCTTTCAGGGCGCGGTGGACGCGGACTTTGACGGCGCCAACGGTGGTATCGAGGAGGCGGGCGATTTCCTTTTGCTCGATGTTTTGCAAGCGGGAGAGCACGAGGACTTCGCGGTGTTCGATGGGCAGGCGGGTGAGGGCGACGCGGAGGAGTTGGAGATCGTCGGCGTTGGTGGCTTGGTGATCGGGCGTGGGGTCGGAATCGGGATGCGCGTGCAAATCGGTCGGGTCCGCCGGCGTGGGGACGCGGGCGTTTTTCCGGAAGTGGTCGGCGGCGACTTTGCGGGCGAGGTGGTAGATCCAGGCGGTGAATTTGCCTTCGTCGCGGTAGGTGTGGCGGTATTTGAGAATGCGGTAGAAGACCACCTGCACGAGGTCTTCGCTCGTGGTCGGCTGGTTGGTCATGCGCAGGAAAAAACTATAGAGCCGCTGCTGGTAGCGCTCGAAGAGATCGCCGAGTCGGGCAACTTCGCCCGCCCGCACAGCGATCATGAGTTCGTGGTCCGTGGCTTCCAAGGTGTCCGGCAGGTTAACGCAACTCGCGACGGAAGGAACAGGGATTTCGAGGGATGTGGAAACAGGAGGCATGGCGCAGGTTCATGGCGGGCAGTGTAAGAGAGAACCGCGGTGAATCGCCAAGGTTACAGATATTTCCGGAAATGGTCTGGCGGCGACGCGTCGCGCAGGTAGGCTTCACGCCATGAATCGCCGCAATTTTTTGGTCACGGGCACGGCTGCCGTTTCGTTGAGTTTGCTGTCGCGGGGAAATTTACTGGGCCAAACGCCCGCGCCGGCGCCGACTCCGGCGGCCCCGCCACCATTGAACGTCCAATTCGCGCCCGTGCGACGGGGCGTGGGGACATTCACCGCGCGCGGCGGCACCATCGGCTGGCTGGCCAACGCGGAGGCGCTCGTGGTCGTGGACACGCAGTTCGCTGAACCGGCAGCGCGTTTTTTGCAGGAATGGCCGGAGCGCAACGAGCGGATGATCGACGCCGTGATCAACACGCACCACCACGGCGATCACACCGGCGGCAACGCGACCCTGCGGCCATTCGCGAAGCAACTCGTCGCGCACGAAGCGGTGCCGGCATTGCAACACGCGGCGGCCGCGCGCAATCCGAACGCGCCCGCGCCCACCGTGGCCGAGACTTTGTTTGCCGAAACGTGGAAAATGGAAGCCGGCGACGAGACCGTTTCGGCGCGCTATTTTGGCCCTGCGCACACGGGCGGCGACATCGTGGTGCATTTTGAGCGCGCCAACGTCGTGCACGTGGGCGATCTGGTGTTCAACCGCCTCTATCCCGTCACCGACAAGGCCGGCGGTTGTCACCTTCGCTCGTGGATTGGCGTGCTCGAAACCATTGCCAAGACCTACCCGACGGACGCGATTTTTGTGCTCGGTCATGGCAAGCCGGCGTTTGGCGTGACGGGCGCGACCGCCGACGTGCTGGTGATGCGCGATTTTCTCGCCGCGCTCATCGAGCAGGCGGAGTCAGACATCAAAGCAGGCAAATCGAAGGCCGAAATCGTGACGCGACAAAACTTGGACGTCCTGCCGGATTTCCACGCGGCGCAAAACAGCCGGTTGCCGGCGAACTTGAGCGTGGCTTACGACGAATTGACCGGCGCGATGTGAAGAGTGGAGCGAAACAGATTTGATTCGCGCGGAGGAGGCGATTCTCCCAGAAAAAAGCGCATGTCGCTTCGATCCTTTTTGCGAAACACAGGGTGGGTGATGATCGCCGCGTTGGGCGCAGTGTCGTCGTTCGCGGCAGTGGACTGGCGACCGGGGCTGCGCGTCGTGGTCGAGAAATCCGGTTTCAATCACCGCGCTATCGTTGTCAAAGTCGAGCCGACGCGCTGCTTCGTCGCTTACGAGGGTGCCGACGAAACCTACGACGAGTGGGTCGAGCTTTCGCGTGTCCGCCCGGTTCGCGCCTCGGAATCTGACGCGACTGAAGCCACCGAAGTCGCATCGGCCGAGACACCCGCTGACGCTACGCCGACAGAAGACGCGGTCACGCCGTTGCCGGAACCGCTGCCGCGCGGTTTGGAATTACCGCGTCCCGCACGCGGCGCGACGGTCGCAGAAGCGTGGCTCGAACGACTGCCGCGCAGCAATCCGGATGAACCGGTGAGATTCAGCACCGCCGCGTTGCCGTTGCCGCAGTTTAATTTCAAAGGCGTAGCCGGTATCCCGACTTCGCGTCCACCGTTGCGCACGGCGTTGCTTTACTCGGCGGGCCGCGTGCGCGGTTTTGCTGCAATTGAAGACGGTGTCGTCCTCTACGCGCGCGATGAGCAACAGGGCTTTGTGGCGGGTGACAAACTCGACCTCGCGAGCTTGGAGGGTTTCGCGCCGGAATTCGTGGTCGCCACGGATTTCGACAACAACGGCGAGACGGACCTGATCGTTTCCGGCGGTCCGATGGTGCAGGTGTTTTACGGCACCTCGGCAGGAAATTTTTTGCCGGCCGCTGAGGCGTATCGCGCGACTGCGCCGGTGCGCGGATTAGCCACGGGGCGGTTTTTCACCGGAGCGCTCGCGAGTGGCGTGGCGATTATTGAGGGCTTTGATACTTTCCGACTGCTCCGTGTCGCGCATAGCGGGGTGACAGAGGCCGGCGATCCGTATCAAGTGCGATTCGACCGCATCACGCGCATCGCGGCCGGCGATTTCGATGGCGATAGTTTCACCGATCTCGCGATCACCACCGAACACAAAGGACGCAGCACTGGCGCGTGGATGTATTTCAATCAGCGCGGTGTGAACAAGCCCTTCCTTTGGCCAGTCGGCGGACAGGATGACTTCGCCCGCGACTTGCTTGTCGCCGATCTCGACCGCGATGGACGCGACGACCTCATCTTCACCGATAATGACGCCGAACACGGCGAACGCGTGCGAGTGGTCTATGGTTCCGCGGGGCGCGCCGGTTGGGAGGATCCGTGGGATTTGATCAGTTTGGAATACGGCCTTGGTCTCGGCACGGCATCGATCAGCGTCGGCGATTTCAATCGCGACGGACGCCTCGACATCGGCATCAGCGGGCGCAACGGCCTGCGCATTTACCACGGCGCCGACTACCGCCGGATCGCGCGCAACCCCGTCGCGCCGCGTCTAGCCGCCGGGAGCGATTTTCCGGAGCAACGCGTATTTCTCGCCGGTGATTTCGACGGCGACGGCGGCACCGACTTGCTCGGCTACACGCCCGCCTTCGCGACTGGTTACAATTTAGTCTACAACGTCACGCCAACCACCGTGGAGGGCGTTCATGTTCCATCGCCCGTGCATCGCCGCGCCCCGATTCAAGCAGGCTCAACCGTGGCAAAGATCGCGGCCCCGACTGACGCCGCCGCTGCCGATGTGCCGCATGTGCGCTATCTCGCCAGCCGCGCCGAGCCCTACGGTCAATGGCGCTATCGCATCGTGGTGGAAGTGGCCGTGTTTGGGGCCTCTGTGATCGAAGCGATCGAGGCGACCTGCCAATACGACGACGTCGATCAACCACTGCAAACGGTCCCCGCCATCGCCCGCCGCATGAACGATCAACAGTGGAGTGTGGAAATCGTCCTGCCGCGCGGCCGTCTTTACGAATTTCGCATCTCGGCCCGTGATGACCGCGGCAAGGTTTCCGAGCCGTTGCGCGTTGCGGTAAATCCGTAGTGCCCGCCGCTTTTGCGAGAAATTCGCCGCGGGCCACGGGCGGCCAAAAATCCGCCAACCGCGCTCGCACAACTTATTGGCTTAAATTGTCTTCTTGTTGGCTAGCGAAATTTCGCTTGCGGCCAATCGCGACGCAGCTTTTCTGTTTCTTTGCGGTGGCGTTTGCCCTTGGTCGAGCGTTGTCGCCCACTGCCTCGCGCAGCGGTTCCCTCACATTCTGTCTCGTCCCCCCATGGCTTATCTCATCGCTCCTGCGCCGCTGGCTGCGCACCGAAAATTTCTCGGCGTGCGCGGGTGCGAATCGGCCATGCGGCTTGCTGAAGTCCGCCCGCCTTTGTAATTCTCGTTGTTCTCGCTCGTATGAAAATTCTCGTCCCCCTCAAACGCGTCCCCGATCCCGACACCCGCATCCGTCTGCTCGCCGATGGCTCCGCCATTGATAACGACGGCGTGAAGTTCGCCGTTAATCCCTTCGACGCCATCGCGCTCGAAGAAGCGCTCCGCCTCCGCGACAAACTTGGCGCGGTGGAAATCATCGCCGTGTCCATTGGTGGCGAAGAATGCGTCGAACAACTCCGCACCGGCCTCGCCATGGGCGCGGATCGCGCCGTGTTGATCAAGAGCTCCGCCGCGCTCGACTCGCTGGCGGTCGCGAAGGTGCTCGCCGCGTTATACCAAAAGGAGAAACCCGAACTGGTGTTCATGGGTAAGCAAGCGATCGACGACGATTCCAACCAAGCCGGGCAAATGCTCGCGGCGTTGCTCGGCATCGCGCAGGCCACTTTTATTTCCAAACTCGAGCCGCTCGACGGTAATCAGCGCTTCAAGTGCAGCCGCGAAACCGACGCGGGCATCGAAGCGGTCACGGTGGCACTGCCGGCCGTGTTGACCGCCGATCTCCGCCTTAACGAGCCGCGCTACGTTTCGCTCCCGGGTATCATGAAGGCCAAGAAAAAGCCGCTCGAAGAAATCGCGCTCGCCGATCTTGGCGTTGACGCCACGTCACGCACCACGGTGCTGAAACTCGAAACGCCACCCGCGCGCAAAGGCGGCATCAAAGTCAAAACCGTGGACGAGCTCATCCAGCGCCTCCGCCAAGAAGCCAAAGTCCTCTAACCCGCCGCCCCATGTCCAAGATTCTCGTTATTGCCGAACATTCCCAAGGGCAGCTCAAGCTCGCCACCGGTGCCGCCGCCGCATGCGCGCGCGACATCGCCGCGTCTGACTCCGGCACGTTTGAAGTGCTCGTGCTCGGTGCTGGCCTCGCCGAAGTCGCTGCCGCTGCCGCCAACTACGGTGCGGTTGTTGTGCTCACGGCCGACGATGCCGCGTTGGAGCATCCACTTGCCGACCGTTACGCGCACGTCATCGCGCAAGTTGCGAAAGAGCGCGGCGCCGACCACGTCGTGGCCGCCGCGTCCACATTTAGCAAAGACGTGTTGCCCCGCGCCGCCGCATTGCTCGACGCCGCCATGGCCAGTGATGTCGTCGGTGTCGCAAGTGATGCCGAGGGACTCACGTTTCGCCGCGTGATGTTTGCGGGCAACGTCATTGCCACCGTGCGCCTCGCGGGCGCGATTAAATTTCTCACGGTGCGCAGCGCGGCGTTCGATGTGCCCGCCGCCACCGGGTCTGCCTCGCCGATTTCCGCGGTCGCGGTCGATGCGGCCGCATTGCCCGCGCTGATCGAGTTCAACAGCTGTGAAACCAAAGCCGCGGGACGTCCCGACCCGACCGAAGCACGCATCGTCGTCTCCGGTGGGCGCGCGTTGAAGAACGCCGAGGATTTCGAACGTCTCGTCGGTGGTCTCGCCGACAAACTCGGCGCCGCCGTCGGCTCGTCGCGCGCACTCGTCGACGCGGGCATCACGCCGAATTCGTTGCAAATCGGCCAGACCGGCAAGGTCGTCGCGCCCGATCTCTACATCGCGCTCGGTATTTCCGGCGCCATCCAACACATGGCCGGCATGAAGGACACGAAGGTGATCGTCGCGATCAACAAGGATCCCGACGCCGCCATTTTCGAAGTCGCCGATTACGGCCTCGTCGCCGACGTCTATGAAGCCGTGCCGGAGATGATGGGGAAACTGTAACCCCCGCCTGCTCACCATGGAAACCGCCACCCGCGAGACTTTCGGCAATATCCCGCCTTCGTCGCAGGCGGTGTTCTACGTCATCGCGGTGCTCTCGATGGTGGTGTTCGCCTACGGCGTGTGGCTTCGCTATCGGATGTGGCGCGTCGGACAGCCGATCAATCTCCTCCAATCGTTGCGCGGCGGTCTCAGCGCGAGTTGGGCGAAGTTTAAACCCGGCGCGAAACGCGTCGTGATCGAAGGCCTCGGTCAGCAACGCGTGCGCGGTCGCGGCCTCGCGGGCTCGGCGCACATCGTGATGTTCGCCGGTTTCATGATGCTGCTCCTCGGCACGACGTTGCTCGAAATCGACCACCTCGCGGCGATGATTTCGCCGGAACTGACTTTTCACCGCGGCGCTTACTACGTCATTTACGAATTAACGCTCGATGTCTTCGGGCTGTTTTTCATCGCAGGCTGCACTTACTTTCTGTGGCGACGCACGAATCGGCCGTCGAGTGTCGGCCACCGCGCGACCGATTGGTATGTGCTGCTGTCGTTCATCGCCCTCGGCATCACCGGCTATCTCGTCGAAGGCCTGCGGATTATCTGGCAACAACCGGAAGGCATCGCGGCGTGGTGTTCGCCGGTCGGCTTGGGCGTCGCGAAACTCTTTTCCGGCCTGACCGTCGCCGACGCGCGCACTGCGCACTTCGCGGTGTGGTGGATTCACGCGTTGCTCGTGTTTGGTTTCATCGCGTCGATTCCGTTCACGCGTCTGCTGCACTTCATCACCGGCCCGATGAACTTGTTTCTCGCTGCGCCGTCGCTCGGGCAATTGCGCCCCGTAACGATGGAGGAGGTCGAGGCAACTGAACGCATCGGCGTCAGCGACATCCGTCACCTCACGCAGCAACAACTTCTCAGTCTCGACGCGTGTATGGAATGCGGCCGCTGCGAAGATGCGTGCCCCGCTTTTTTGATGGGCAAACCGCTCTCACCGAAAGCCGTCGTGCAGGACTTGCGCGGGTTGATGGAAAAAACGTGTGCCGCCGCCGAAGGCAAAGCGCCCGCGTTGCACGAGGAAACGATCAAGGCCGAAACGCTCTGGTCATGCACCACTTGCAACGCCTGCGTCGAAGTCTGCCCTGTGCGCATCGATCAAGTCGCGCTCATCGTCGATATGCGCCGCCACCTCGTCAGCGAAGGCGGACTCAGCGGCGCCGCCGCGACCGCGTTGCGCCGCATGCAATCCGCCGCCAATCCCTGGGGCCTCCCCGTCAACGAGCGCGCCGCGTGGACCGACGCGCTTAATCCGCCCGCGAAATCCTAACCCCGCTTTTCATGACTGCCAATCCCGCCACTTACCAAGCGCCCACTGTTAAAGAGAACCCGAACTTCGAGGTGCTCTACTGGATCGGTTGCGCGGCCTCCTACGACCGCCGTGCGCAACGCGTGGCGCGCGCCGTGGTGAAATTGCTCAACGCCGCGGGCGTGAACTTCGCGATTCTCGGCACCGAGGAAAAATGCACCGGCGATTCCGCGCGGCGCCTCGGCGACGAGTTTCTTTTTCAGGAACTTGCCACCGCCAACATCGCCACGCTGCAAAAATACAAGGTGCGCCGCATCATCGCGCATTGCCCGCATTGCGTGAACGTTTTCTTGAAGGACTACCCGCAGTTCGGCGGCGAGTTCGAAGTGCAGCATCACACGCAGTTCATCGAGAGCCTGCTCGTCGACGGTCGGTTGAAGATGCCCGCGGGCACGGCAGTGGCGGCCGAACCGCTGACGTATCACGACCCGTGTTACCTCGCGCGCGTAAATGGCATTCACGCCGCGCCGCGCGAAGTGTTGCGCACCGCCCTGGGCGATGGCGCGACCGGCGGCAACATTGTCGAGATGGCGCGGCGCGAAGAAAAAACGCTCTGCTGCGGCGCGGGCGGCGGCCGCATGTGGATGGAAGAGGACCCGCAACAACGCGTCTCCACCGAGCGCGCCAAGGAAGCCCTCGCCACCGGCGCGAAGACCGTCGCGGTCGGTTGTCCGTTTTGCCTCACGATGATGAGCGATGGCGTCGCCGCCTGCGGCAGCGAAGCCCGCGTGCTCGACGTCGCCGAGGTTCTCGCCGAACGACTCGGCCTTTGATTTTCACGCACCCACCCGCCCGTAACCCTTAACTCCTGCTCCCATGTCAACGACCACCAAACTTCCCGAACGCCTCACCGGCGCAAATTTTCTTCTCGAAGAAACCGATCCGTCCACCGTCTTCACGCGCGAGGATTTGTCGCTCGAAGAAAAACAAATGTCCGAGACAGCAGCGCGCTTCATGGAGAAGGAAGTGCTTCCGCGCCTCGAAGCGCTCGAGCATCAGGAGGAAGGCCTTGCGGTGAAACTATTCAAGCAGGCCAGCGAACTCGGCTTGCTCGCCATCGAATTCCCCGAGGAACACGGCGGCCTCGGCATGCACAAGCGCGCGTCGATCGGCGTCAGCGAACAACTCTCGCGTCTCGGCGGCTTCGGCATCACCTGTGGCGCGCACTCGGGCATCGGTTCGCAGCCGTTGATTTACTTCGGCACGCCCGAGCAAAAAGCGAAATACCTTCCGCGCCTCGCCAGCGGCGAGTTGATGGCGGCGTATTGCCTGAGCGAAGCGGGCTCCGGCTCCGACGCGCTCGGCATGAAGACGAAGGCCGTGCTCAGCCCCGACGGAAAACACTACCTTCTCAACGGCGTGAAGATGTGGATCACCAACGCCGCGTGGGCCGATCTCTTCACCGTCTTCGCCAAAGTCGATGGCGAGAAAGTCAGCGCGTTTCTCGTGGAGAAGGATTTTCCCGGCGTCTCGACCGGCGCAGAAGAACACAAACTCGGCATCAAGACTTCCTCTACGCGCCGCCTCGTCCTCGAAGACGTGGCCGTGCCTGTTGAAAATCTGCTCGGCGAAGTGGGGAAGGGTGCTTACATCGCGTTCAACATTCTGAATTTCGGCCGCTACAGTCTCGCCGCCGGTGTCGTCGGCGCCGCGCGCGACCAGATCCGTCACTCCGCCAAGTATGCGATGGAGCGCCATCAATTCGGTCGCCCCATCGGCTCCTTCGGACTCATCCAGGACAAACTCGCCGGCATGGCTAGCAAAATTTACGCCGCCGAAAGCGCCACGTATCGCACTGCGGGCTTGATCGACGAAGTGTTCGCGCACGGCGAAATGCTGGACTCGATGAAACCCAACTTTCCGCGCGCGCTCGACGAATTTGCCATTGAGTGCTCCGCGCTGAAATTCCGCTGCACTGAAATCGGTTTCGAAGTGGCCGACGAAGCCATTCAGATCCACGGCGGTTTTGGTTTTACGGAAGAGTTTCCTCCGGCGCGTGCGCTGCGCGACTCGCGCATCAATCGCATCTTTGAAGGCACCAACGAAATCAACCGGCTCTTTATTCCCGCGACGTTGATGCGTCGCGACCAGCGCGACCGTTTTCCGTTGATGAAGACCGCGCTCGGCCTCGCCGTGAAGCGCCTGTTCCTGCGCGGACCGTCCGACTCCGGCGACGCGTTGAAGAACGCGCTCGGCACGCTCGCGAGTGCCAAAAAGCTCGTTTTCCTTTTCGCGGGCACGGCTGGCCGCAAGTTCGGCAAAAAGATCATCGAGGAACAGGAAGTGCTCGCGGCATTGAGCGACATCATCGCCGATCTCTACCTTGCCGAAAGCGGCGTGCTTCGCGCGATGAAAGCCCGCGCCAAGGCCGGCAGCGCCACCGCGCACACCGACCTCGCCCTGCTCTACGTCAACGACTACGTCGTGGGTTTCGAGGCGCATGCGCGCCGCCTACTCGAAGTGTGCGTGGAGCCGAAGGAAGTGATCAGCCAGCTCTCCGAAGCGCGCAAGTTGCTCGGTTGGCAGCCGTTCAACACGACGGAAATGCGCCGCAAAGTCGCGCAAGCCGTGTGCGATCGCGGCGGTTGCACGGTGTAAGTCGGCGGGATTTTACGGAGGCTCACGCGGAGACGCAGAGAGGCGGTTCTGTCTTGTTGTAGGGGCGGGGCTTGCCCACGCCCGCGGGCGTGCACGAGGCACGCCCCTACCCAAAGGGGAAAGCGACAACCGAAACCCGTGCCAATTTACGCGCGCTTGCGTTTGGGCGACCGGCGGGCAACGTTGGGCCTTCACGTTCTTTGATTGCGCTCGACTCAGGTCGGGAATCGCAGTCCCAGAGGAATTTTCACTTTGGGGGTGTTCCGGATTCGACCCTTGGTTAGAGTGCGCAGCTGCCTATCGAGAGCCGAAGGACTCTCGTAAATCCCCCTTCGAAACAAACAAACGGCAACAACGAAGAAATGCTAATGGCGGCTTAATGTCCGTCACGTTTCCACCACGACTCCTGCTGGTGGATGGAAGCGTCGACAGCAGGAATAGCGGTGAGGGCCGTCATGACCTCGCCGCCGTATCTTCAACCATGGCTGGCCAAAGTAGGAGCGCGCGTCTACGCGCCTGCCGAGGCGAGATCCAAACCGACGCTATGTAGGTAGATGCTGTGCATAAAGACCCGGGGCACAGGGGTTCAACTCCCCTCACCTCCACCATTTTAGACATTGCTCAGAAAAATCGGCCGTGTCCCCGAGGACGATTACAATATCCCGAGGACAGCAGTTAACTGCCAACCGTTGAGGCTAGAATTATAGTGCCATCGATATGTTAGGCTTCGCCGCACCCGCGCCGAGCGCGGTAAAAAATCGGCCCACATCGGGAACCGGTTCTATTTAGATTTCGACACTTTGATTCCAGTATTCCGCAACTAATGCTGGGACCCGCTTGGCGGGATCCGTGATTGTTATGCCGACATCGTGCTTTGACCGCAGTATTCGGAGATGGTTTTTTGCCCAATTAGCGCGCAGACGGGCCCCTCGAGCAGTGGTGTTTGGGCTACTGGGAAGAACCCCCTCGGCAACGCACGCGACAAAAGCGCGATGTATCCCACACACGGTTCTCCAGATCGTTGCCTTTCGCAGGAGCAGGCGGCGGAGTCTTCGCTCGCGCTGATACTCAGCAAAGAATACCGGCTCCGCAAAAAGGGGATGCTTTGGGCAGCCGCCCACAACACGCAGCAGATATTTTTTGGTGGGAACTCCGAAACGGTCGCGCTTGCAAAACTCCCGGAGTGCGCGCGTGTAATCTCCCGATTTCACTTCAATTATCCCTCGGTTTCGTGGCGGCCGATTTGATAGATAGGGACGAATGCCAGCAGGAACGAATGGCTTTGAACAAAAATCGATGACCGACGCGTGGGTGACCCAACAAGCCCTAAGCATTAGTTCGAGTGACGGTTTTAAGTCTTCAGCGCGCCACGCCCACAGCGAAGCTCGAGAGACTCCTAGTAGACTTGCGGCTTGCTTCAAGCCACCAAGCATTTTTATGGAGGTCGCCCAATTCTCGATCGAATAATCTTTGCCCGCGGGATGCGCCGCAAAGTGCGGAAGTATGTCCGCCAGCTGACTTGCCGTCCACAGGTCGTAATCTGTGCCTCGAAGATCTGTGCCTCTTTTGCCCATTGATGTGAGGAGGCCGCCACACGAACGGCACTTGGTGCAATCTCGAGGAGGGGCGTATACTCTTTGTCGACGGTGGCAATGCGGGCACTCGCATTGTAGCGGAACGTCATGCACCATGCACCGCGTTGCACAACTGAAATTCCAGATCAATCGATCGTATGGGATTGGGTCGCTCGACCAACATTGCGAACACCACGCGCGGTCGTCTCGCACCTTGATCGTCACTCTCGCTCTTTCTGCAAACAGCTCAAACGTTGTATGTTCAAGTGGACCGACACCGGTCAGAAACGATATCTCGTTGGCGATTGATTTGGCGCGTTCGCCTTTGAGCGAGACGGTCGGGGATCTTGCATTTCTTTGCACGTTGCCGCGAGCCGTGATTACTCGCCATAGATCGACAAGACTGACTCCATGAGCACCCGCAAGGCGGCACACTAGGCTTCGGAGGGACTCCACGAAGGCGGTGCCCTGCCCGATTGGTGGAATCGAGTAAAGAACCGTGCGATCAGGAAAGCCAAGCCCCTTCGGTAAGAGCATGTGTCGAAACGGTAATGCTGGTGCATCCATCTTATTCTCGAGGGTCGAACACCTGAATGGGTTCGGCCGACCTCATCCACGCCACACGTGTCGCGCCTTCAATGAACTCACTCCGCCAGATTGAGAGGATGGCGGCGGGAAATGCAGTGTCGACGAGCACATTTTTCGTAATTGGCGTGCGGCCTCTCCGCGTGCGGATATGGGCTTCCATCAGCCAGCGGCGAAGGAGACCGACGCACCCGCAACAACCTTGAAACAACAGATCTGCGTGGCCACTCAGTGCGGCTTCGTATCCGGCTTTCGCAAAGCATCGCTCGAATTCCCTGATCACATTCCTGAAATCGTCGCAAAGATCCGGGTAGGGCGGAAGGTGCGCAAAATGAATACGGCGGTTCAGCTGTCCGGAGACATGCATCAACTCACTAAGTTTATAGTCGCCGAAAAGCCCCAAGTGCGTCTGCGAAATGTTGCAGATCCCCTTCAGATAGTTGACGTTTGTCTCTAGCGTGGCGGATGCCTTAGTGGATTGCTTTCCAAGTAGAACGGAAGCTTCGTCCACCATTGCTATCGCTGGTTTTCGATAGCGCATCATTTGCATCACGGCGCGGTGCAGTGTTGGTAGCGTCCCCGGTCTCTCCGAACCTTCAGGGGTGATTTTCCGGTCGATGAGGACTTCCCCGCCGCTGCTCAGCCACGCCTTGAACAGTCCTGTCCAATCGACGCCAACGCGCGGGTTGAACACCGTCTCGCCAAATACGTATGGGATTGTGGATCGACTCGCCGCAATCTCGCTCGCAAGTCGCGCGCTGATTTCTTCCTGAATTTGCTCTCGCAGGGTCGTTTTCCCCGCTCCTGTGCCTCCGAGAATTACAAGGACGACCGGCTCGTCGTTGCACTCGATTCTATCCCACGCCCAATCTTTAACGGCGCCATAGTATTCGTGCTCGATACGAAGGCCATGCAGCGGCGAACCTGAAGCACTCGGCCAAAGCGCGTCGGTGCGCGGGAAGGGGTTATCATTGTCCATGGGGCATTCAGCGGTTGCGACGGGGCAGACCCGCCGGAGCGATATTCACTGACGTAGTTGGCGAAGTGGCCTTGATGGTGAGGCGCGGAAAGTGGTCGATTGCGGCCTTGGCGGATTCCTTGATGCGCATCATTTCGATGGGGTCACCAACGCCGTCGTGCAGCTCCTTTAAGATTACGTTAATACTCTGGATGCGGTCTTTTTCATCTCGACGGAATTCGCGACGATCACGCCGAACCATCATGGAAACCACGCAAAGCTGAACAGCAGTAAGGCGAACGCGCAGATTGCGTGAAGGCAGGTGATCCGCCTCTATCCACTGGCCATCGAGGTAAACGAAGACTCTCGTAAAATCTATAGGATCGTAGCGAACGTCCACCATCTCGCCTTGGTGCCCCTCGAAGCGTTCGCTCCAGTAATAAAGCCCAAAAGCCTGAACCCCTTTGTGTTTCTGAATCTTCTGTTTCTGTTTTCCGGGTCGCGGAAGCAGCAGGAACTCGAACTGGGAGTTTTGATCGATTTGAACATGATCGCGGCTGCCATGGAGCGCTTGGTTCGCTTCACGAACTTGACGCGGGCTCTGACCTGCCAGCGCAGAGTGCTTGCGCCGGTCATATTCTACATCGAAGAACCTCCCCAAAATTTCTGTTGCCGACGCAAGGAACAACGCAGCGTGATTCTCCGGATGATGGGAGGGCGGCACACGATGTAGATCAGATAAAATCTTTGTCGATCCCGGCAGGTGTTGGGCGACATCTTGCTGGGTAATGCCAATAAATCGTTCGATTTGCGCCCCGCTGCGACCGCGCCATGTCGGGCGCCACGTCAAACCCGCATCTAAATCGTCAAACGCCCGAGCATATTCATGCTTAAAGGCGGGTCCATTATCTGTCACGATCCACCGCGGTAATCGCTTCCAACGAAGGATGCACTTCCGGATCAACGGGAGCGTAGTTGCGACGTAGCTTGGGGCCTCAAATGTTAGCACGAACGCGAGCACAGTTCGCGAATAGGTGTCAAACATGATGGCCAAAGTGGCCGTCCCGAGGACGTGTTTCTTTTTTTCAAATCGGGGATCAATGAGGGCTAGGTCAAACGGACTCTCGTCGATGTGCGCCGCGTGCATGAAGAATTTCGGAACAGCGGGGAGGCTCGGCGCTTCAATCGACGGCGAAGCGGCGGCGTTGGCCGCCCCGATGCCGGAACGCAACTGGGCCTGCAGTTTCTCGGGAATCTTCTTCAGCCGCTTGAAGAATGTCTTGTAGGAGACGGGGCAGAGTTTCTCTTCTTCACACGCCTTCTTATAGATGGTGTAGGCTTCCTGTTTGCTCTTTCGCGCGGAAAGATACGTGTCCCTAAGCTGTCGATCAATAAGCTGCTCTTCGCGCTCACAGAGTCGCGGACTGCGGTCGCCACGGTTGCATTCCCAGCCAACAAGACCGAAAAGGGGGTCTCCGAACTCCTCGAGTCCGCGCCGAGCTTTCGCCAACCACAATCTGTGTGTCGAGGTGAGCGGAGCTTCGCCGGGGCGAGCCCTTTTCACGTTACCTAGAAGTCGAGATTCCACGACACCCAGTTTAACAAGCGCGCGTTCGATCTGCTCTGGTTCGAGTTTTCGGATGAATGCCCGGCGGCGGCTTTCCTCCTTCGTGGGCATGCCGATCGAGCGCAGTCGACCTTGCCGAAATTGTTCATGGAGATGACTGCGCGGCATTGCCTTTAATTCCCCAAGTTCCGTGCGCACCTTGACGACTTCCGGCCGCGGCAGGTCCACTATGTCGCTTTCTGCACCGTCGATGACTAGGCGCTCACCCACCATGAACATTGGCGGGATGTTGAATCCTTGGGTGATTTTCTTCATCCGTTCGGTTGCTGCGTAGAACTCGGCAATTGCTGCGTTCGCGTAAAGATGCGTGAGGTGAGAATCGCGGAGTAGTTCTACCTCCCAACGGACTTCGATTTCCCGATTCGCGACCGCTTGAAGCATTTGATCTCGGCTAAGCCCGAGCGTCGTTTGTGCTTCATGCATTGTTACGCCAGGGTTTTCCGCCACGAAGGACCTCAGTGTGGCCAATGCCTCACTTGGAATCGTCGCCTTACGTCTGCCGGCGAAGTCCCAGACGTAGTCGATGTTTTCTGCGAGAACCTGATTGCAGTCCAATTCGACGCGAACTTCGTAGCCGAAACCCCAGAGTTCACGCACCTTCTGCTCAGCCGCGAGGTGGCGCCATCGGCCGGTGCTCTCATCTCTAGTGTAGATTCCGCCAATCCCGTTCGTTGACTCCAGTTCTTTGGCGGACTTGCAGTCGATGAAAAAAGCGAACGGTAGGCCCTCTTGCGCCGCCTGCTCAGGAAAGCGGAGCGCCAGTAAATCAACCCTCATGCGCATGCCGCCGGCGTCGCCGCCTGCTTTGGTCGTGCCCACGGCGAATGTGAGACCAACCTGTGTAAGATAGCCCGCGACCTCGGAATCGAATTCCAGCTGTATCGCCTGTTTGGTCTCAATTGCACTGCCCAGCGGGGGGCGTCCTGGCATTTTGATGCTATCGAGAAGCGTGGCATGAGATCGAGACGCGGGTTCTCGCGCTATCTTTTCTGCCATGGCGTGCTCGACGAACCCCAATATGTGCTCGGGCATACGGGCGGCGACGGCCTGAGCGCGATAGGATTCCAAATTGAATGGGGTTATCATGGTTGTGCTGGAGTTAGGGCGCCCAGACGGGGGGCGGGGAGGTGGTATTCTGTGGAGGTCGAAATTTAAGGGCTGAGTTGGACTAGCGAGTAAGAGATAGTGGGGGGTGCCGCCGGAATTTTCTGGCCCAAGAGGACGTTTGCGCACCCAAGTGGGTGTTTTTGGGCTAATATTGTCCTGTTTTATCCGATTTTGATGCCACGGGGGCTGTTCTCCAACCGTTCAAGAGGGCAGACCGAAACGCCCTCTTGGGTTACTTTATTAGCGCACTTGCGCTTTGCAAGCAAAAAGCGCGGTTGGGCTTGCGCAAACGCGCATGTGGGCACTCACTGGGCCATGCCAGTCCGAACGAGGGCCCGAGCGGCCGACCACGAAGAGTTCAAGCGCAGGCTCCGGTATTGTATCAATAAAGTGGGCACCCAAATCGGCCTCGCGAATGCGGCGGGCATACCGCAGTCGACCCTGCGGGGATATTTACTGAGAGGCGCCGAGCCTCAGAGGGATGCTCTCGTGAAAATTGCCGAGGCGGCCGCGGTCAGCCTAGGATGGCTCGCAGCCGCAATTGGGACACGCGATTTGCATGAAAAGAATGAGCCGTCGGCACCGGAGTTCGCGTCCCAAGGCGAAACGAAGGTTATTGATGCGGCAGCGGCCCTTGCGGGGGTGCCAGCCGACATCGCAAGGAGGCGACTCGTCGGTTCAACAGAGTTGCGGGATTTTATGGTCGCGGTCGCCGATTGCGCCGCTCACGTCACTATTCAAGAAGTCTCCTCTAAACGTCCCGTGTTGACGATTCAGAGGGCGGAGCTCGAAAAAATCATCCCACCGGCATCACGTCCCAACAACATCGAATGCATGAGAGTTGCCGCAGCTTGCGCGGAGCCGCGTCTAGGTGCAGGCGACTGGGCGTTGATTGACACGGCGGCGCCAATCAAATCTGGGCCATATTGCGTCATCAACCATGGGGGCGACCCGGAGATCGTTCGGCTTACCGTAATGACGGGTGAGGAAGTGGAGATGCGGCCCACGGCCGGGAACATCGAGATCATTCGACCATGGCATCTGCCGATGGAAGAGCTGCGAATGAAATTCCCCATCGCGGGGCGAGTAGTGGCTGGACTCGCAGCCTACCAGGTCGGGCCTCGCATAGAATAAGTGAGCAGCAGACCCCGAACGGATTCCCGCGATCACAAGTTTACGCCTCGGTTTGGCCGCCATTATACCTAATAGTCTGAGATGGTCTGGTTTCGAGGGAGACAATCCTTGGGGCCACCGGATCAATCAATGAGAGCAGGACTACCGCAGGGGCAGGGCAGGTAGGACATGCGGGTCATCGCTCACCCAGGGAGGCCATTTCGATGGCCCGCCCCACTTCGCCACTTTCATGATACGGGCAGAACACTTCGCACACCGAGCGCCCAATTTCTAGTGCTGCTGCGTCCCAATCCTGGCGGTCGGGATCATAAATCATGGCGCGAATGAGCTCCGGCTGCTTGGCGTGCAGGTCGGTCCAGCGCCAACCCCATTGCTGCATGTAACCGTGAAGATTGGTTCGACGATCCACCACTTCGATCGCCAGTCCTCGGCGTCCTTCCAGATAATAGTTCACGCGGATGGCTTTCTCGAGGCGCCCCTCCAGCGCGTGGTTGAGCTTCGGTTTCAATTGGCGCAAATGCAAGAGCCGCTCAACGCTCTTGCGGGCGACGTTTTCTTCCTCCGACTCCGGCTCGTTGCGATTGATGAGCTGGGCAATACTGCAAAGGCCCTCGGCGAACAACTGCACCTCGACGGCGTCCACTGGCAAACGAGCGGCGCGACGCAGCTCAAACCCGTCCCGTTCGATACCGAAAAACGCTAACCGCTTTTCGAGCAACTGAGCGCTGCCCCCTGCCTCTACGTTCAATCCTTCTGCGGCAAGCCGCCCGAGCACACGACCGCCATCAGACAGCAATGCCGCCGCTGCGGTAATGGGCCTGAGTTCAAAAACGAGCTGAACGCCGTCCGGCAACATCAGCGGATAGGCAACGAACAGACGATCTCGCTCCCATTCAGTCTGAAGCGCATCGCTCCAAAAAGCAGTCAGGCGCTGGCGGGTTTCTGTGATGAATTTTGTTGCGTCGCCAATCATAGCAGACTCTCCGCGTAATCGAGATCAATCTGCCACTTATCGGCGGATTGGCGCGTAAAATCCTGTAGGTCCGTGGGGGAGAAATGTGGTAGTGGGATGTGCCGATTGGCGTTGTCGTCTGTATCGGGCAGGTTGGGATCAATCACGTTTTCGTGCCAGCCCTTGGGGATGTATTCCTTGTATTTCCGCATCCGCCGCACAGGAGAATATCCAATACCGCGAACCCGCGGGCCACCGACGCATAATCCGGACTCATAGGTGGTAGGGCACTCATGGTCCCCGCAGTGGACAAAGAATCGCATGTCCACAAAAACGTCGTCCTTCAACTCCAAGCGGGCATCGAGTTTTTTGCCTTTCGTGCCCCTCTGTTGATAATCAAGCGACAGGCCAGATTGCACGCACTTTGGGGCGCGAACAATCTCGTGCAGACGGTGAGTGGGGATCGGATAAGGTTTCATGTTATGCGTTGCCTGCAATGATGCGGACGGTGTGGGAAATCGGGGGTTTTTCGTGGGCAGCGTGTCGCGAGGCGGTGGCGGGCGGCCCATCTGGGAAATACCGCTCATACACCAGCCCGGTCAGAATCTGCCCCCAGTGCGCGAACGCAGCATTCATTTGCCCGCATCCTCCGTGGATTCGCCGGCGGCCTTAAAGTCGCGGAAGGGCTTGTCCCAATCGATCCGCGGGAAGGCGGCCTTCACCGAGTCGAGGAAGTCGGGGCGATTCAACGTCTCGAAGGTCACGTCCTTGTATTGGTCTCCGAGGACCATTTTGTTAATCAGGGATTCCGCGGAGGGAAAGACCTTGTCGATTAACTCCTCTATCCAAGAACGGATATCCGCTTCATCGGTGCCCGGATTGAGTAGACTGCCCAAAAGCGCGTCAGGCGGATTGGCCTTCGCCAGCGGCAGGTAGTATTCGACCACCTGCTTTTTGGATTCGTCCAGCTTGGCCTGAAGCCCGGCTTCCACCTTCTTCTGGTGTGCCTCCAGCTTGGTGCGAAGCTCGGTGATGCGCTTGGTGAAATGCGGCTTGGCCGATTTCAAGACCACGCGGCCATGGTCTTTCCCCAGCGACGGCGTGAAGTTCTTCCGGATCTCATTCAGTTCGTCTTCGAGGGCCTTGGACGACATCGCGCTGCCTTTCTCGATGAGGTCGAACGTGGTCTTGAGCTTGCCTTCCAAATCTTTGGAAGCGCCCAGATTCTGAAGCTCCTTGGGGATGCGAACGCGGTGGTTCTGGACGGCCGCACCGGAGAGAGAGAGCTCCACATACTGCAGGTAAGGCTCGAAAACGCGCACCTGCCGCACCAAATCGAACTTTACGGGCGGGGCGATCGCGATCGCCGCCTTGACTTGCTTGAAATGCCCCTCGCTTAACGCCAGCTCGCCGACTTCGAGAGGGATGGCCTTGATGCGGGCGGCTTCCTCCGGCGTGGCTGCCGCCGCCAACGCCTCCTGTCGGGCAGCGGGCGACAGCCGGAGCAGAATCTCGCGGACCTGCGCAGGGGTGAGCCTGATGGCATTCGGCGTCTCGTCGCTCTGCGGCTCCGTTTCCAGGTAGAGGGCCGTCGGTGTGAACACCCAGCCCTCATCGTCCACGATCAGGACCGCGCTGCGAAAGCCGGGCGAGTGCGCGGGTTCGATGCCTGCTGCGCGTAGTTTTTCGACGGCGGCCAGGCTACCATAGCCCATCCGCAACGTGCGCTCGTCGAAATCAACGCTTACATTGATGGAGATGCCCGGCTTTGCCGACTTCAGGGCAGTCAGCGCTTCAGCGGGTCCCTCGTGAATCCCTGGGGCGGCGTAGCAAACATGCTTACGAGCACTGTTAATGCAGGTGGCAATGCGGTTGGCCGAAAGGCAGGTAAAAAGTGATGTGCTCATTTCAGATCCTCAATGATGTGGGCGGTGATAGGAGGCGTGGCTCTGCCATGTTCAGAGGCCGAGTGCCGCCAAACTCGACTTCAGTGCGGTTTCCAACCTGGTCATTGCGTCCAGCATTTCTGATTGAATCGCCGGCCATTCGGACTCCGGGCTGCGGTAGCCGCCGCTTTCGACCACGTGTTTGATGCGGCAGGCACGCTTCTTGTCGAGTCGCTCCCATGAGAGCGGGCCGCCGAATGTCGCCTCAAACTGGGCTTTTTGAGCATGAAGTTGGTCAAAGATGTGTTTGTTCTCATCCGCATTGCCCCGGTCGATGTAAAGTTCGGCGATGCCGTATTCTTGGACGATGACGTAGTTGAGGCCTAGGCCACGGATGCCCGACGAGGCACTGATCCAGTTTGCGATGCCTGGACTGAGGTTGCCATGGCGTGTTTTCCGAGCCTGAGCAGCGGCGATCAATCCCTCCCAGAAGCGATACCGGAGATCGTGCCGTTCCACCCGATGTTTGCGCCCCTCATGTTCCTTCTTCCTGAGTTGCACCTGGTATTCGTTCGCCTCTGGCAGCGGGATAATCTGCTGCACGTCGATCAGCCGCTTATCGCCGTCTTGGTAGGGACGCAGGCGAACACAACGGATGTCGATCTCCCGCTCGCGCAACCAGAGCACGGCGGTGGTGAGTTCCTTGCCGAAATCTTCGGACACCAAGACAATCCGGACATCGGGTGCGAAGGCTTCCTCGTCGGGTTCTTCCCAGCCCAGAAATGTGAGCATCCGCGTGCGGGCTTCCTCAGCAGGCTCGCCGATGCGGATCAGAAATTCACCGTGGATCTGCTCGGCCCGCTCAAAGGTCATCGCGGACACCATGCTGGCGTAGCGAATGGCCTGAGGCTCCATGTGGCCGCCGTCGTGGGTGCGTTTCAGTTCGATCACGACGAGGTTCGCCTGTCGATCCATGGCAAGCAGGTCGATGCGGCGACGGCTTTCATCCCAGTCGCCAAACTCCTCCGTCAGCACGTAGAGATCGTCACCCAGCACGTCGATCTGGGTGCGCAGCAATCGCTGGAGATCATCGCGCTCGCGCACCTTCAGGTTGGCGAATGACGCCTGACTGAGCGGCTGGAAGGCATCGGGGGTCATGTGGTAAAGCGGCATGGTGTGGTTTGGCTGGTGGTAACTTGGGTTTGAACGTGGCGCGGGACGGAATTCTAGGGGTGGGTCGAGGACTCTTAACGCGGTCTCCCCCAAAACCCGCGGTAACTGCCGGATGGCTGGTGCGGGTGGAGGACGGATTTTGCGGGCCTGTTGGATCGTCTCTTCACTGTGATTGTTTTAACCATCGGGATAACAGAGACAGTAATTGACCCATTCCTCGTAGCGGTCGCGGAGGGCCTCAGGGACGCATTTGCCCGACAGGAAATCCGCTCGTTTCCATTCCGCGGGCAGCTTCAGCCCTCGCACCTCGAACCACCATTTGTCCACCCGTCTCCGGCGGGTGTAAAAGCGGGCAAACACACACCCATCTTTCCGCAGCCACATGTCCATCATGCAGACCATCGGACGGGCATTTTCACCCAATCCAAACACTTGTTGCACGATCTTGCTATTGGACATCGGGTAGTGGTCGCCGCGCCCATACAGGCATTTCATGCCGCGGGCCGAAAAGGGCTTCACGCAGAAAAGCTCGATTGACTTGATCCGCGACGGTCCTTTCTCGGCCCATGCTACAAGATCTTTCCGGTGGCGTGTCGGGCCAACCGGGATGGGGTCTTCTTCATTGGAGGTGCGTTTCATAGCTTGCGGATGTTGGGGCCGTCGGTTTCGAGGCGGGATTCGCGGAGGAGGCCGTTGATGAGGGAGCGGGCGGTTTTGGTGATGGCGGGGCCGGTGCGGGCGTAGCCGAGCCAGCGGGCAAGGGCTTGGATGGCTTCGTCGCGGTCGGTCCAGGTGCGCCTGAGAGAGGCGAGGAACTGTTCCTTAAGAAAACCACGCTCGTAGTCGCCAATGGTGCGGCAAAGCATCGAGAGCTCGCCGCGCTCGTTTTGCAGAATCCCGCGGCGGACAGCGGTGAGGAGATCAGTGTCGAGAATCTCGCGGATTTTCGGGCCGAGGCGCTCGTAGCCGAGGGTGTGCGCAAGATCGCGCAGGGCGGTCTCACGGTCGCGGGTCGCGCCATCGCTGAAGAGCTGGCGAATGGTGCAGAGCACATCATTGCGCTCGGTCTCGGTGATGGGTGGCGGCGAGGAATCGCAAGCCCGTGGGGCGGGCTCGTTGTCGGCCTCATCCTCCTCGGCCTGCGCGGGGGCCGTAATCCGCGCGGCCTCTACGCGAAAGGGGGCGGGTCATCGTCGTCGGTTGCCGGTGCCGGGGTGGCCGATGCGAGCGGCTTCGATTGTTTCTTTGCTGATCCGCTTTCGGTGCCTTCGATAATGCGGATGGTTTCGAGGGTTTGGAGTTTTTGGAGGGCGACCTTCAGCGGGTGGTCGGCGTCGTGGAGTTCCTCGAACTTGGCGCGGAGCTTCGCGAGGCGGTCTTTTTCGGGGAGCTTCGCGAGGTCGGGGAAGCGGACGGTGGCGACGAGGTCGAAGAGGCGGAGGCCGGCGGCGTGCAGCTCCTCCCGGAAATACAGCTCATACACCAGCCCGTTCAACACCTGCTCCCAATACGCCACCATCAACGGGTCCCGCGTGCTGGCCGTCTCGGAGTGGTCGGCGAGGTGGCGGTTCAGCCAGACGAGATAGTCAACGATCCCTTCAATGGTTGTCTGCTGCGCATCGGACGCGGAGGGTATGGAAATCTGCGAAACATACATTGGCTTGAACTCAAAAAAGCCGCCCTGCTTGGATGCAAATGACTGCTGAGTCAGCCACCAAGACACCCATGAATTCAAGATGGCCAAAACAAAATTCACCCGATCCGGAACAACTATGCTCGTCTTGTCATTGCTATAAAATGTCCCGATGTCGGATGCATAGTGAACTTCGTTCTGGATCGCTGGTATGATAATCTTCGGCTTTTCAAATTCTTGCCAGTAGGCGCAAGAGCGAAGCTCCCAAAAGTATTGGCCTTGATCGTAGCGCTTGACGAGCGCTTCACGCATTGAGCCGAAGAACGCATGAATGGCGGGGTAGGTCTTTGCAAAGATGCGCTCCGCTTCTTTTTCTGCTTTCCCAGACCAAGGATGCCGCACGTTCTCTGAGGATTCGATCTTGATCAGATACTGGTCGGAGTAATCCACGCGCCAGCGCTTCACGTCCCGGCCCCGGAGGAAGGGTTTGAGGACTTCGGCGGACGACTTATGCTCGGCGATGAGGCGGTCGCGAGTGGCGCGATCTACGACAAAGGCTTCGTTAAGGCCGGTCTTGATTCCGTAATAGAGGCGTCCGTCAACGTATTCGCCGAGGGGTTTGCCTGCTTTGCGCAAGCGGTCGAGAAGGCGGAGATTGGTTGCGGTTTCGAGGCGCCAGCCGTCGGGCTTCAATTCGTGCTGGGCGATCGCGAAACTCTTGCGCGCGAAGACTTCGGCGAATGTTTCGATGGCGGGGCCGAGCTCCCACGTAAACGTGCGGACATTGGCTCCAGCCTCAACCGGGGTGGAGGTGCGCTGCGCGATCACGATACAGGGGTAAGCGATGGCCGTGAAGACAGGTGCGTCGCCAAAATCAATGAGTTGGAGGATGCGTGTTTTCTGGGTGAGCCAGCCGCGAAGTTTCTCTCCATACCCTGCCCGAAACCACTTGTTGGACGTGATGAAGCTGAAGGTGCCGCCTGAGCGCAGGAGGTTGATGCCCGCCTCATAGAAATAGACGTAGAGATCGGCGGCGCCGGTGAAGCATTCGTAGTGTTTTTTGAGTTGCTCCTTTAGGTGCTTGATTTGTTCCTGCCGGACATAGGGCGGGTTGCCGATGACGATGTCGAAACCCACGGCCTCCTTACGGGCCTCGGCGGTCAAGTTGGCTTCCGCCTCGTTGCGCCCAAACATCCACTCGGAGTCGAAGAAGGGGGCGAATACGTTCTGATCGTAGGGATCCCAGGCGGCGAGTTTGCGGGCGGAATCGCGGGGAATGGCGTGCTCGCGCTCGAGCAGGGCGGCGATCTCCTGGCGCTTGGCGGCGTCGGCGTCGCGCCACTTGCGTTTGGCGGCGGGGCTGCGGGCGTTGAAGTGCTCATGGCGGATGCCGGCGAGCTCGGCGCGGAGCTGGTCGATCTCCCCTGAGAAAAGGTCGCTCTCGGCTTTCTCAATCGGGGTGAGGCTGTCGGCGGAGACGAGGCGGGTCTCGAGATTGGGCAGCGGGCGGACGCCGAGGTTGGGGGCCTTGGGCTCCACCTTTTGATCCACGACGAGCGAAATAAAGAAGCGGAGTTTCGCGATCTGGGTGGCGATGGGCTGGATATCGACGCCGTAGATGGAGTTCTCGATTAGGTAGAGTTTTCGGGCGAAATCGAGGGCGTGGTAGCGGGTGTCGAAGGATTTTTCAATTTCGGCGATGCGGGCGTCGCAGGCGGCGAGTTCGTCCTTGGAGGCGCCGGATTCCTGCAACAACTCGCGGTAACGGCGGGCCTCGGCGAGGCGGTCGCGTTTCCAGGATTCGTTGTTCGGATCGAGTTTCTGGAGGAGATCGACAAGGCGGTGGAGCGCCCCCATGGGGAATGCGCCAGAGCCGCAGGCGGGGTCGAGGATTTTGACGCGGCCGATGGCGGCGATGAGGGCATCGCGCGTGTCGGACTTGATTTCCTTGAGGGTGGCCTTGTTGGAGAAGAGGTCTTCGAGTGCGCCCTTGCAGCGGGGCACCTGGGTAGCGAGGTAGGACTTGAGGGCCTCGTCCACCATGTAGCTGACGATCTCTCGCGGGGTGTAGAAGGCGCCGAGGGCCTTGCGGGCGGTGGTCTTGGTGTCCTCGTTGTAGGAGGCAAGGAGGTTCTCGAAGACCTTGCCGAGCAGCTCGGGGTCGAGGGCGATTTCCTCCTCCAGCGGGGTGTTTTCCTCGATGGTAAACTTATAGCGGGAGAGGATCTCGATGAGGCCGCGGACCTTGGCGCGCTTCGAGCGGGCGGTGCGCTTGTCTTCCTCGCCGTAGTCTTTCGAGAGATCGACCGTGCGCTCGGGGCCGAAGAAGAGGTCGTTGGGCAGGTGGCAGCCGAAGTCGTCGCGATCGGAAAAGCCGTCGAGGATGAAGTTGTCCTTCTTCTTGCCGGACTTGTCGTCGAGGCAGTCGAAGAGGCCGCCGTTGAGGAAGGGGATGCGGGTGGCGATGCTTTCCCAGTCGGTGCGGTTCTGGAAGGCGGTCTCGTAGCGCCAGAGATTGGTGATGCCGTAGTTTTGGTCGTAGCGCTCGCCCTCCTTCTTCTTCTCGCGGAAGGCGCGTTGCTCGGACGGCATGTTGAGCGTGCCAAAGAAGAGGTTCTGCAGGATGGCGCGGTAGTAGGTCGGTGCGTTGGGCGAAAGGTCTTTCAGCAGCTTCCTGAGGGAATGCTCGCGAAACAGATCGGTGGGGATCAGGCGCTTCTCCACCAAGAACCAGGAGAAAATGATGCGCGTGAGCATGCGGATCAGGAAGAGGGACTTTTCCTGCTCGGTGTCGCAGTGACGGGGAAGTTGGATGGCGCCGTCCTCGACCTGATGGTGCGCCCAGAAATACCAGTCGGCGATCTCGCGGTAGAAGTCGTTGGAGAGGGCGTAGGAGCCGAGGCGTTTTTGCCACGCGGCGTGGAGGGCGACGAAGTTGTGGACCCCGTAATCGGCGAAGAGCTGAGGGAGCGCGAAGTCGTGGAGGATTTCGACGTGGGCGCGGACGGGATCAGCGAAAGCGATGTCCTTGATGAGGGTGACCTTTTCGAGGACATCCTTGGACTGGTCGCGCTTGGAGAGGCGGCGGTGTATTATTCCAATGGAGACAGTGTCGCCGTGCTTGAAGACCATCAGCACCGGCATGTCGAAGAGGCGATTGATGGCGCGGGTGATGCCGGCCAGCTCGGTGCGCGTGTAGGCGCGTGGCTTCAGCTCATGGGCGAGGAAGAGGAAGCTGTTGATCTGCGCGCCGTCGAACTGGCCTTTGCTCTCGAAGGCCAGTTCGTCCGTGCCCGTGGCAACGGACTGCACCTCGGCGTCGGTGAGCTGGAAGAGGAACTCGACGCGCTGCCAGTCGGCGACGAGGGCGCGCTCGCGGTTGAGGGTATTGCCGCGGTCGAAGGAGCCGAGGAACCCCGATGCGTCGGAGGAACGGAGCTTCATGCGGCGTTCGCTCCGGTAGCCGATGGTGTCGAAGAGGCCGAGTGACGCGTCGAGCAACGGTTTGGAGCCGAAGGCCGCGAGAGCAGATTCGATCTTTTGCAGGAGCTCGGGGTTGGAGGGCATGGCGGCGGAAAAGGTCGGTCAGTGAAGAGCGGTGGTCGTCGGGCGAGAATCGAGCTAGGGCGCCCGCATACCCGTCGCCGGGTCGAATAGGACGAGCCAAGTAACGAGCTCGAACGAGGAATCTTCGCCTTTCGGTTGTTCGTGTTCCGTCGGCAGGACGAAGGAGCGGCTGCCCTGCAGGCTCTCGGCCATGCGCTGCTGGAAGCCGGCGCTGATGGATTCCACGGCGGAGGCGATGAGCCGCGTGTAATCGCTCATGTCGGCGCCCTGTTCGGTTTGCCGATCGAAGATGCGGCAAAGTTCCTGATAGGGCTCGTTCTTGCCGAGGGCGAGCGCCCGGAACAAGTTGAGCGTGGTCTTGGCCTGCACGAAGGCGAGGCGGACCTCGCCGTTGGCCTGCACATAGACGAGGTAGTGGGGCGCGAGGGGATTGATCCGAGCCGAGGCGGGGGAATCGGTGCCGGTTTTTTGGCGCAGGCAATAGATCACACCGGGCTGGGCCATCGGATAGGTGGAGTCCGGCGGCACCACGGCGTAGAGACCCAATGGGGCGCGCTCCAACTCGTCCTTATGAGCCTGCAGGAAATTGAGCAGGTCCTGCCGGAACTCATCGAGGGAGAAATCGGTGAGCGAGACCGACTCGTCCAGTTCCTCGAGGTCGAGGACCTCGTCCTTCATGCGCTTGAGTTGGCGGTCTCGGAAGAGCAGGTCTTCCTTGATGAGGTCCTCAAGCTGGGAAGTGTCGAGGAGGTTATCGGTTTGGGTGGCGGCAAGATCCACCAAGGCCATGCGAGCTTCAACGCGGAGCTTGACCTTCAAGTAGCGGTCGAGGTCGGCCACCGGCCAGAAGTTGACGAGTTGGACCAGGTTATTGCGCGAGCCGATGCGGTCGATGCGGCCAAAGCGCTGGATGATGCGGACCGGATTCCAGTGAATGTCGTAATTCACGAGCAGGTCGCAGTCCTGGAGATTTTGGCCTTCGGAAATACAATCGGTGGCTATCAGCAGATCGATTTCTTCGAGTTGGTTGGGGAAGGCGGCCGCTTGGTCCGTGCGGCGCTTGGAGACGGGGGAGAAATTGGTCAGGATGTCGTCGAACTCCGTGCGGCCCAGCGAGGCGGCATTGCCACCATCGCCGCAGACGAGGCCGGTGTGGATTTTCAGGTCTTTGCGTGCCCACTCGGCGAGACACTTGTGGAGGTAGCGGGCGGTGTCGGCGAATGCCGTGAAGACAATAACCTTCCGGATCAACTTACCGTCGCGGTTGGTGGTGGGGTTGGTGACCTTGTGCTCAATCAGGGCCTTGATTTCCTGCAGCTTGCCGTCCCGCGCCGGCGTCACGGTCGCCGTTTTGTCGTGGAGGAATTGCAGCTGGGTGCGGTCATTGCGCACAGCTTTCAGCCAGCGCGGCAGGTCAAGGTGGCCTAGATGGATGCGACGACGGCCGCCGATGGTGAATTCCTCCCCATCGAAATCGGGATCCTCAAATTCGTCCGGAGTAAGCGAGTCGTAATCCAGCTCGGGATTCTCGTTCTGGTGTTGCTCGAATGCGACGACGCGAGCCTCCAATCCGTCGATCTTCGCGATTGTGCGTTCAAGGGTGAGGCGGAAGGAGTCCACTGAACTTTCGAGCCGCTTGAGGAAATTGATCTTCATCATCGCGATGAGGATAGCCTCACGGCCTTCCTGGGTGAACCCTCCGAGGATTTTGTCCTCATAGGCCTTCTTCAAATCGGCCGGCAGGTCAGAGCGGAGGAAGCTACTCGGGTGGTAGAGGGCTAGCTTGAGGGCATCGATCTCACCGTCGAGTTGCTCGAACGAGAGGAACTTTTGCTTCAGGTCGATCGGGGCGTGCAGTGCCTTGGGGGTCGCGCGGTCAGGGAATCCGCCAAGGCGCTTCATTTCCGCGGAATAGTAATTTTTGATCTGCGTGCGAGAGCGGGCGAGGCTGATCCCATCGAGCAACTTGAAGAAATCGCCGCCGATTGCCGAGATGAGGTCGCGGGTCTTGCGCTGATTGGCCGGGCGCTTGGACCATGTGGTGAAGTGAGACTGCGCGACGCGCGTTGTTTCCTTCACTGAGTAGACCCCAAGATTGGTCTCGAAGGAGCGGTCGGCACCTGCATCCCGTGCCACGTCTCCGCCTGCGATAAACGAGATTTGGTTCCGGAGGTCGGCCAACTGGTTGTTCACCGGTGTGGCTGAGAGAAGGAGCACCTTGGTCCGGACACCCGAGGAGATGATGTCCTCAATGAGCCGTTGGTAGCGGCTGCGGCGCGGCTTCGTGTCACCGGGGCGCTGGGTGGCCTGCTTGTTGTTCCGGAAATTATGGGACTCGTCGATGACGACGAGATCGTAGGCGCCCCAATTGAGGTTGCGCAGATCGAGGCCGTTGGAATCACCGTCCTCTCGGGAGAGGTCCGTGTGGTGCAACACGTCGAAGCGGAAGCGGTCAGCCTCGAAGGGATTGAGTGTGCTGGGCTGGCGGTAAACTGTCCAGTTGCGCTTCAATTTCTTCGGGCACAGGACGAGGACCTTCTCGTTGCGCAGCTCGAAGTATTTGATGACCGCGAGCGCGGTGTAGGTTTTGCCCAAGCCGACGCTATCGGCGAGGATGCAGCCGTTGTATTGCTTGATCTTGTTGATCGCGGAGCGAGCGCCGTCGCGCTGGAAGGAGTAAAGCGCCTTCCAGATGCCCGTGTCGGGAAGGCGGATTTGGCGTAGCGTCTCGTCAAGTGACTCACCTTCCTCAATGAATCGCCGGAAGAGCTCAAAAAGGGTCTTGTAGTAGATGAACTGAGGCGACTGGTCCTGGTATACCTGAAGGAGGTAATCGAGGACCGTTTGCTTCACATCCTCGACGCGGCTGGTGTCGTCCCAGAGTTCCTCAAACCAAGCGTGGAGATCGGCGCGGTCGCGGTTGCCATCGACGATGAGATTGAGTTCCACGTTGTTGTTCGTGGCAGAGAGGCCGAGGCCGCGCGTGGTGAAATTCGAGCTGCCCATGATGGCCGAGGTGACCTCGCCGCGGGTGATGTGCGACATCTTGCCGTGCAGGAAGCCGGACTTGGTGACGGAGCGGATTTCGACTTTATCCCGCATCCAAGCGGCGCAGGCCTGGGCGATGTGGCGCTGATTGAGCCCGGCGGAAAGAGCGAGGCCATCATCCTTGAGCACGAACGCCGCACCCTGCTTCAATTCGGGATCAATGGATTTGATGAAAGCGGCCTCGCCAAAAAGAAGACGAATTCGCCCGAGTTGGTTCAACTGGGTGCGCAGTTTGTCGTAGGCGAAGACGGTAAAGTATGCCGTGACCAAGTCCAAATCAGCCCCTGATTTGAGCTCCCGGCGGAGAAAGTCGCCGACGCTCCCACGCGCGTGGTTGTCGCGGATACCTGAGGTTGAGTCATCCTTTGGCATGGGAACATGCAATAGACAGCGAATCGCAAGCGCTTGCGCAAGCAGGGGCTTCAAGAACGGGCATTTTAAGAATAGTGAAGAAAACAGCGTCGGTGTCGTTGACGCTGTCGTGTGTGTGTTGGCCCGTTAGTGCAGGAAAGCCGTCGGGCTCTCTGCCGGCAAGCTGATCCGTTTCTGAGAACCAGTTAAAGTTCATTCTAGGCATTCGAGGCCCACATCGGCGCGCTATCTGGTCGAATTGACCTATAGGCTGAATCCGAATCAAGCTATTGGGTAGCCCGCGTTGCCGAATCGGCAGGGGAATAATTATTCTGAGTCGAACGTGACGACTGCCCGAGAGACGCAGGCGCGCACCCTCTCCGCAACACTGGCGAACTGTCTACTGCGAGCGCCCGATGCTTCATCCATGTATAAAGAGCGGTTGATCTCGACCATGATCGAACGGACGCACCAGTTGTCGCGGTAGTATTTCATTGGCACGATCGAACCCGCAAAAGGCCGATCAATCGCGACCCGGAACCCCCCGGCCTCAAAAGAATCCTGAAAGGTCTTCCGCAACGCGGAAGGAGTATGAAAGCCGTCGATACCCAGGCATATCTCGGGTCGATCCGAAGATTGGTCTAGTTCGTAGGCGCGGGGCAGCGCCGGAAACGAGTGGGCGTCGATAATCAAGACCTCGCCCTCCACTGAAAGCAGCTGTTCCACCAAGTTGGCGAACTCGGCATGGTGCGGGCGATAGAATCGAGCGAGCAAATCCTCGCGGTCCTCTGCAGAAATGCGGCGGCGCAATGGCGTCAGTCGCGAGGACCCTGTGTAGATCACGCCCATTCCGCGACTAGACATCGGCTCCTGAGCATCGTCCTCGAAACGCTCGGGATCAACCAAGAGCCGCGAAACCGGAAAACGAAGCACTCGATCGGGGCTGGATAAAGGGGCGAAGATCTCGTGAGTGTGGGCATCGGTCATCGCGGTGAGTTCCGCCTCTAGGTCAAAGTCATTGAGAACAAACTGATCGCGATACTCCCTCGGGATCTCTCTGGAATCGTGCGGCACATGAACAACCGGCGACAGCATCTTGTCGTTCTACGTTTCGAGAGGCTTTTTTCCACCAGATTCGCGACTTCGATATGGCGTGTCTGTGGTCGATGGCGAAGCCATCGCCAATTGTTCGTGCAGACGCCCAGATAATTCCTTTGCGCGTTGTAGAGCTTGGCAACCCAAGGGTGCTCCTATCTCAGGATAGTGGCTTGTTGCTTAAACGATAGAACTGACTCAAATAACCTGCATGGATGAAACGTGGTCCGAGCCCGAGAATCTCCATCGATTTCTACCGGCAATCGGGGCTTGCGGAATGATTCGCGCCCTTGAGCTAAGTGAGTTGGCGCGCGAGTTGGCCGTTTCTTGGCGGCGGGCGATCCACCTTTTGAAGCATGACAGGCGAAAGCGCTGCTGCCCAGGAATTAGCCACCGACTAAATCGCGGGTTGATTTCGACGAGACGATTAGCTGCCAACATGAAAGGCAGCCGAAAACGAATCAACCGGCTCATGTATAGATGATTGCAATTCCCACTCGGCCATCATTGAGCCATGGTTTGCTGAAGGCATCAGCTAGGGTTTGCGCGAAATCTTACAGGCCGAGTGGCCTATCTCGGCATAAATGAGCAAACGATTGCTCGAATTTTACAATGCGGCATCCTCAAGTTGCCGCGTTTCTCGGTGACCAGAAACCCGTCGACCCCACGGCTGTCTGATCAGAACCCGTTGATTTCCAGCTGCATGCCAATATCAAGGTTGTCGTTGCTTGTATCAAATTTCGCAAACAGTTCTGGCAGAGGTATTTTCTCCAAAGCGGTAATCGAGAGAACTTGCAGAATCT